>NZ_JALQDC010000003.1:0-728633 GCF_023631445.1 Caballeronia sp. GAWG1-5s-s
CACCAGACGGCGCGGCCCCGCCCCGGCCGGCGCCGCGCCCCGCCCCCCCCCCCCCCCCCCCCCCCCCCCCGGCGGCGCCCCCCCCCCCCCCCCCGCCACTTTTTTTATCAAATTCGCGTAATATGCGCGCCTACGCGGAGTTGCACTCAGTTGCACCGGCCCGTCTCTAAAATGCGACGAACTCCGGTTAACGATCATTCTTTCAGAATTATTACCCTGCTAAACTTGGCCCGGTTTTTCGCCACAGGAGATCGAACACATGAAGGTTAAAAAGGCTGCGCTGCTCGTCGCCGCGCTGGGAATTTTCGCCACGGGCGCCTACGCCCAGGACGCGGGCACGCTCAAAAAAATCAAGGATACGGGTGTCATCTCGCTGGGGCATCGCGAATCGTCCATTCCGTTCTCGTACTATGACGACAAGCAGAATGTCGTCGGCTATTCGCACGAGTTCGCGCTGAAGGTCGTCGAGGCGGTCAAGCAAAAGCTCAACATGCCGAACCTGAAGGTGAAGCTGACGCCGGTGACGTCGCAAAACCGCATTCCGCTCGTGCAGAACGGCACCGTCGATATCGAATGCGGCTCGACCACGAACAACGCCGAGCGCCAGCAGCAAGCGGCTTTCTCGAACACGATCTTCGTGATCGGCACGCGTCTCATGACCAAGAAGGATTCCGGCGTGAAGGACTGGGCCGACCTGAAGGGCAAGACCGTCGTGACGACTGCCGGCACCACGTCCGAGCGCCTGCTTCGCAAGATGAATCAGGAAAAGAACATGGGCATGAACATCATCAGCGCGAAGGACCACGGCGAGTCGTTCCTGACGCTGTCGACGGGCCGCGCGGTCGCGTTCATGATGGACGATGCGCTGCTCGCCGGCGAGCGCGCGAAGTCGAACAACCCGGGCGATTTCGTGATCGTGGGCGCGCCGCAATCGCATGAAGCGTACGGCTGCATGATGCGCAAGAACGACCCCGAGTTCAAGAAGGTGGTCGACGACGCGATCGCGAAGGTCGAGACGTCGGGCGGAGCCGACAAGATCTACAAGAAGTGGTTCGAAAGCCCGATTCCTCCGAAGGGGCTCAACCTGAACTTCCCGGAAAGCGAAGACATGAAGGCTCTGTTCAAGAGCCCGAATGACAAGGCAATCGACTAACCGGTTCGGGTAAAGAACGAACGAGACGGAAGGAGCCTTGCTTCTTCCGTTTCTTTTTGGAGTGAGTCCATGTCTTATCACTGGAACTGGGGCGTTCTGCTGAGTCCGGTTTCCACCGGCGAGCCCACCACGTATCTCGGCTGGCTGATTTCAGGCTTCTGGGTGACGATTACCGTGTCGCTCGCGGCCTGGGTCATCGCGCTCGTGGTCGGTTCGTTGTTCGGCATCTTGCGCACGGTCCCGAATCGCACGCTCGCGGGCATCGGCACCGTGTATGTCGCGATCTTCCGCAATATTCCGCTGATCGTGCAGTTCTTCATCTGGTATCTCGTGATACCGGAGTTGCTGCCGGCTTCCATCGGCAACTGGTTCAAGCAACTGCCGCCTTCCGCGCAGTTCTTTTCGTCGTCGATCATCTGTCTCGGGCTCTTCACCGGCGCGCGCGTGTGCGAACAGGTGCGCTCGGGCATCAGCGCGTTGCCGCGCGGACAGCGCAACGCCGGCCTCGCGATGGGCTTCACGCAATGGCAGACGTATCGCTACGTGCTGATGCCGGTGGCGTATCGCATCATCGTGCCGCCGCTCACGTCGGAATTTCTGAACGTGTTCAAGAATTCGGCGGTGGCCTCGACCATTGGTCTCCTCGATCTGTCGGCGCAGGCGCGTCAGCTCGTGGACTACACGGCGCAGACCTATGAATCGTTTATCGCGGTGACGCTCGCGTACATGCTCATCAACCTTATCGTGATGCTGCTGATGCGCTGGATCGAAGCGAAAACGCGGCTGCCTGGCTACATCGGAGGCAAGTAATGCATCAGTTCAACTGGAGTGGCGTCATCGGCTCGCTGCCTACGCTGTGGACGGGCGCCATCATCACGCTGCAGATCACGCTGCTCGCTATCGTGATCGGCATCGTGTGGGGGACGGTCATCGCGCTGTTCCGCCTCTCGGGCATCAAGCCGCTGCAATGGTTCGCGGGCGCCTACGTCACGCTGTTCCGCTCCATCCCGCTCGTGATGGTGCTGCTGTGGTTCTTCCTGATCGTGCCGCAAGTGCTGCAGAACGTGCTCGGGCTGTCGGCGGATATCGACATTCGCCTCGCATCGGCGATGGTCGCGTTTTCGCTATTCGAAGCCGCGTACTATTCGGAAATCATCCGCGCCGGCATTCAGGCGGTGCCGCGCGGGCAGGTCAACGCAGCCTTCGCGCTCGGCATGACCTACGGCCAGGCGATGAAGCTCGTCGTGCTGCCGCAGGCCTTCCGCGCGATGGTGCCGCTTCTGCTCACGCAGGCGATCGTGCTCTTTCAGGACACGTCGCTCGTCTACGTGATCAGTCTCGCGGACTTCTTCCGCACGGCGACGAACATCGGCGACCGCGACGGCACGACCGTCGAAATGGTGCTGTTCGCCGGGGCATGTTATTTCGTGGTGTGCGTGGTGGCGTCGGCGCTCGTCAAAAGTCTTCAGAAAAAGGTCGCAAGATGATCTCTATCAAGAATGTTTCAAAGTGGTACGGGCAGTTTCAGGTGCTCACCGACTGCACGACCGAAGTGAAGAAGGGCGAAGTCGTCGTCGTGTGCGGCCCGTCGGGGTCGGGCAAGTCGACGCTCATCAAGACCGTCAACGGCCTGGAGCCGTTCCAGAAGGGCGAGATCAGCATCAACGGCCAGTCGCTGACGGACAAGAAGACGAATCTGTCGAAGCTGCGCTCGAAGGTCGGCATGGTGTTCCAGCACTTCGAGCTGTTTCCGCATCTGTCGATCGTCCAGAACCTGACGCTCGCGCAAATCAAGGTGCTCGGCCGCTCGAACGACGAAGCGACGCAGAAGGGTCTGAAGCTGCTCGATCGCGTCGGCTTGCGCGCGCATGCGGACAAGTATCCCGGCCAGTTGTCGGGCGGTCAGCAGCAGCGCGTGGCGATTGCGCGCGCGCTTTCGATGGACCCGATCGCGATGCTCTTCGACGAGCCGACTTCCGCGCTCGATCCGGAGATGATCAACGAAGTGCTCGACGTGATGGTGGAGCTCGCGCAGGAAGGCATGACCATGATGTGCGTGACGCACGAAATGGGCTTCGCGAAGAAGGTCGCGCATCGCGTGATCTTCATGGATAAGGGCTTGATCGTGGAGGACGACCAGAAGGACGCCTTCTTCGCGAACCCGAAGTCGGACCGCGCGAAGGACTTCCTCGCGAAGATCCTGCACTGAGCTTTCGCAACGCTAGAAAGAAACGCGGCGCTCCTGAGAAGAAGCGCCGCGTTTTTTATTCGATGCCCAGTTCCGATTCCACTGCCGCCGTCGTGCGGATCTCGTCGATTTTCAGCGCGGAGCCGACGCACGCCTTTGCGAGCGGCTCGGCCGCCTTCTTCGCGACTGCCTCCGGCACCGGAATGTTCAGCGTTCGCGCGAGCGCGCCTTGCTGGAACATCGCGAGATCGCCGGGAGCGAAGCGCGTCCAGACTTCGTTATCGGTGAGCGGCGAAGTCGCGATCACGGCGACGCGATCTTCGGGCGTCGTGTACTTCGCGAAGTCGATCGACATGTCCGCGTCGATCAAGTGCGCGGTCGAAAACGGCCAGCTGCGCACGAGGTAGTAGAGATGCGTCGAGCAGTGCGAGAAGAGCGCCTGCCCGTTCGACATCAGAAAGTTGAACACGCCGTACTGCGTGACCTCGCGCGTGAGCGTGGCGAGCGCCTCGAAGAGTTCGTCGAGCGGCGGCTGCGAGCACGGAAATGCGCTACGGAGCCCTTGCAGCAGCGCGCAGAACGCGAGTTCGCTGTCCGTGGTGCCGACCGGCTGATAGACGCCAGTGAGTTGCGGCGCGTGGCCATTCAGATCGCCGTTATGCGCGAAGATCCAGTGCCGGCCCCACAACTCGCGCATGAACGGGTGGCAGTTCTCCAGAAGGATATGCCCTTGCGTCGCCTTGCGAATATGCGCGATGGTGTTCTTCGACTTGATCGGATACCGCTTGACCATCTCGGCGAGCGGCGAACTCGCCGACGACTGATGATCGATGAAGAGCCGGCACGCCTTGTCCTCGAAGAACGCAATGCCCCAGCCATCCGCATGATGATCGGTCATTCCGCCGCGCGCCGCGAAACCGGTGAACGAGAACGTCACGTCGGTCGGTTCGGCGCAATTCATTCCGAGAAGTTGGCACATGTTGCTCGATGCGGCGGGCGAAAGCCCTGAAGTCGGGTTGTTACAATACGTCCGACAAGCATATCACCGGGGCATTCCCGAAAAAATCGAAGGCCGTCCCCGGTTGGCGGCCCGTTGTGGAATTTCCACGGCGATTTTTTCCGGCCGTGCGCTTCTCGGCTGCGCAGTTCTTTGCTTGCGGTTCGCTTTCTCTTAACGTCCTCGCTGTCATCACGCCATGTCCGCTACTTCCGCATCGCCCGATTCGCCTACGACTCTCACGCTGGCGCGCCCCGACGACTGGCACTTGCACGTGCGCGATGGCGCGACGCTCGCCGCCGTGCTTCCGCATACGGCGCGCCAGTTCGGCCGCGCGATCATCATGCCGAATCTGAAGCCGCCGGTCACGACGACCGAGATGGCCGCGGCGTACCGCGAGCGGATTCTGGCGGCATTGCCGAAAGAGGGCGCGGGCGCGCGCTTCGAGCCGCTAATGACGCTCTATCTGACCGACAACACGCCGCCCGACGAGATTCGCCGCGCGAAAGACAGCGGCTTCGTGCACGGCGTGAAGCTGTACCCGGCCGGCGCGACGACGAATTCGGACGCGGGCGTGACGGATCTGCTCGGCAAGTGCGCGAAAACGCTCGAAGCGATGCAGGAAGTCGGCATGCCGCTCTTGGCGCACGGCGAGGTGACGGACAGCGACATCGACGTATTCGACCGCGAGAAAGTGTTCATCGACCGCGTGATGACGCCGCTGCGCCGCGATTTCCCCGCCCTCAAGATCGTCTTCGAGCACATCACGACAAAAGACGCCGCCGACTATGTGCGCGACGCGCAAGGCGCGATCGGCGCGACGATCACCGCGCATCACCTGCTGTACAACCGGAACGCGATGCTCGTCGGCGGCATTCGTCCGCACTATTACTGCTTGCCGGTGCTCAAGCGCGAGACGCATCGCGTGGCGCTCGTCGAGGCGGCGACGTCCGGCAATCCGCGCTTTTTCCTCGGCACGGACAGCGCGCCGCATCCGAAGGGCCTGAAGGAGCACGCGTGCGGCTGCGCGGGCTGCTACACGGCGCTGCACGCGCTGGAACTCTATGCCGAAGCCTTCGACAAGGCCGGCGCGCTCGACAAGCTCGAAGGCTTCGCCAGTTTCCACGGCGCGGATTTCTACGGCCTGCCGCGCAGCGCGGAGACGGTGACGCTCGAACGCGCATCGTGGACGCTCCCCGCCGAGTTCGCCGCGGGCGATTCGCAGATCGTCCCGTTGCGCGGCGGCGAGTCGATCGGCTGGCGGTTCGTGGAATCGGTCTGACGGTAGCCGCAGTGTCCGCGCGTTTCGACGAGATCGACTGGACGCGTCCGTGGCTCGCGCCACTCGCGTCGCGCGGCGAACGCTGGCAGGCGGCGGCGCTCGATGGTCCGGCGCGCTATCTCAAAGCACTGAACGATGACGCGGCGCAAGCCGCGCTCGTCACCGGACGTGGCCGGCCGCTCGCGTTCGTCGCGCAGGAATCGCTGCCGGAAGGCGCGTCGTACGAGGCGCATATCGCCGCGACCGGCTGCGTGCCGACGCGCCACAATCTGCACGATTTCTTCAACGGCCTGATGTGGTTCGCGTATCCGCGCATCAAGGCGGCGCTCAACGCGTGTCAGGCGAAGCAGATCGACGCGCTCGGCATCGGCCCGACGCGCGGCGGCGTGCGCGACGCGCTCACGCTCTTCGACGAAAACGCGGTGCTATTCGCGTGCGCCGAGCCATCCCTCGCGGATGCGCTGCGCCGCTTCGACTGGCGCGCGTTGTTCGTCACGAAACGCGCGTCGTGGGGCAGCCGGTGCGAGGCGCGCGTCTTCGGCCACGCGTTGCTCGAGAAGCTGGTCGCGCCATACAAGGCGTGCACGGGGCACGCGTGGATCGTGGACGTGCCGGCCGCCTATTTCTCATCGGACGATGCCGCCCGCCGCTCCATGCTCGACGATATCGTGTCGCGCAGTTTGCTCGGCGAGCCGCCCGCGAGCCGCGCGTTCGCGCCGCTGCCCGTGCTGGGCGTGCCCGGCTGGTGCGACGCGAATGCGGACGCCGCGTTCTACGACGATCCGTCCGTCTTCCGTCCCGGCCGACGCATCGCGGCAGGCGCAGTGAAGGACGCGAAAGCCGCATGTTAGAATCGACGCCGCAAAGCAGGCCAGGCAGTCGCGGCTTCGGCGCTTTTTGGCGTCGAGGGCGAGGAAAGTCCGGACTCCACAGGGCAGGGTGATGGCTAACGGCCATCCGTGGCAACACGCGGAACAGGGCAACAGAAAGCAAACCGCCGATGGCTTCGGGCGCAAGTCCGGAGATCAGGTAAGGGTGAAACGGTGCGGTAAGAGCGCACCGCGGCCGTCGCGAGACGTGCCGGCACGGTAACCTCCACCCGGAGCAATTCCAAATAGGCAGGCGCGCATCTTCGTGATGCAGGACGGTGCCCCCGTTCGTCTGCGGGTAGGAAGCTCGAGCGCGTCAGCAATGGCGCGCCTAGAGGAATGGCTGCCACGCGCGTTCGCCTTCGGGCGGCGCGCGCACAGAATCCGGCTTATCGGCCCGCTTTGTCGTCATTCAAAAAAAAGAGCCGGCGTCTTGTCTGACGCCGGCTCTTTTTTCTGCGACGCGCTTAGCGTTCGACGATATCGAACGAATGCGTGAGTTCAGCCGTCTTGGCGAGCATGATCGACGCGGAGCAGTACTTGTCGTGCGACAGATTAATGGCGCGTTCCACCGTCGAGGGATTCAGGTTCTTGCCCGTGACCGTGAAGTGGAAGTGGATCTTCGTGAACACCTTCGGGTCTTCGCTTGCGCGCTCGGCCTTGAGCGTCACCGAGCAGCCTTCTATTTCCTGGCGGCTTTTCTTCAGGATCATCACGACGTCGTACGCGGTGCAGCCGCCCGTGCCGAGCAGAACCATCTCCATCGGACGCGGCGCGAGATTGCGGCCGCCGCCTTCCGGCGCGCCGTCCATGTTGACGAGATGACCGCTACCGGTTTCGGCGGCGAACGCCATGCCGTCCTGTCCCATCCAGCTCACTTTGCATTCCATGCTGAGGCTCCGCCCGCTTCACGCGTTGTAGACAGCTTTCATTGTAGCGGTTCATCGAACGGTCATCGCAGACCGACTCCGCGCATTCTCCGATTGACGCGGGCGGGAACCCGGAATCCGCATAACCGCGCGCGCCACGCTGACGGTCCGACATTCCGCCGCCGCGAGACCGAGACGCCGTGGCAACAGCGCAAGCCGAATCCACATTATGAAATCCGTTCTCATGATGCGAATCTTCTTGCTTTGCAGCATGACCGTGCCTATACTCGGGCCATTGGTTGTTGCAGTACCTACAGCGTCTCCTCCACCTCCTCCTAGGTGGATTGAGCCCGAGCTACGAACGCTCGGGCTTTTTTTCGTTCGGAGAGCCGCGCGCTGTTTGCAGTCGGCCACCGAGTGCGGCAAGCCTTTGACGCAACGAGCGTTTTCCCGCTATACTTCAAAGTTCTCTTCGTCACACGCCCGCGGAGAGAAGTCAGGGAGAGCCTGCACGCGCAAGGAAAGTCATTTAGCGCACTCATATAAGCAGGACCGAACAAGGTAAAGAGCAAAGGGCAGATTAATTTTTGGATCGATCATGAAGACGTTTTCCGCAAAAGCCGAAGAGGTGACGCGCGAATGGTACGTGATTGACGCGACGGATAAGGTTCTCGGCCGTGTCGCCAGCGAAGTGGCACGCCGTCTTCGCGGCAAGCATAAGCCTGAATTCACTCCGCACGTCGACACCGGTGATTACATCATCGTCGTCAATGCCGGCAAGCTGAAGGTCACCGGCAACAAGACCACGGACAAGAAGTACTACCGTCACTCGGGCTACCCGGGCGGCATCTATGAAACGACGTTCGGCAAGATGCAAGAGCGTTTCCCGGGCCGCGCGCTCGAGAAGGCTGTGAAGGGCATGCTGCCGAAGGGCCCGCTCGGCTACGCGATGATCAAGAAGCTGAAGGTCTACGCTGAAGCCACGCATCCGCACACGGCTCAACAGCCCAAGTCGCTCGAGATCTAAGGGAGCCCACATGATCGGTAACTGGAACTACGGTACGGGCCGCCGCAAGAGCGCCGTCGCTCGTGTCTTCATCAAGTCGGGCAAGGGCGAGATCATCGTCAATGGCAAGCCCATCGCCGACTATTTCTCGCGCGAAACGTCGCTGATGATCGTGCGTCAACCGCTGGAACTCACGAACCACGCCACCACGTTCGACATCAAGGTCAACGTGAACGGCGGCGGCGAAACGGGTCAGGCAGGCGCGGTCCGCCACGGCATCACCCGTGCGCTGATGGACTACGACGCAACGCTCAAGTCGCAACTGTCGAACGCTGGCTTCGTCACGCGTGACGCGCGTGAAGTGGAACGTAAGAAGGTCGGTTTCCACAAGGCACGCCGCAGGAAGCAATTCTCGAAGCGTTAATCGCTTCGGGTTTCGCCGGTTCTGCCGGCGAAGCTGCTGCGAAAGCCGCCCGCACTGCAAGGTGCCGGCGGCTTTTTCTTTTTGCCGCGATTTGCCCGAATCAGTCGAATTTGCATATAGCCTCTTGATTTCATGGGCTTTCGGCACGATTTTGAGATCAGCCCTACAATAGCGGCTAGAAGCTAAATTGGAGAGTTCAATGAGCGCAGTCAGCGACACCCCCACGACCGAAATGCCGATGCCGTTCGTCTTCACCGACGCTGCGGCCGACAAGGTCAAGCAATTGATCGACGAAGAAGGCAATCCGGATCTGAAGCTGCGCGTGTTCGTGCAAGGCGGCGGATGCTCGGGCTTCCAGTACGGTTTCACGTTCGACGAAGAAATCAACGAAGACGACACCGTGATGGACAAGAGCGGCGTGCAGCTGCTCGTCGATTCGATGAGCTATCAGTACCTCGTCGGCGCGGAAATTGACTATAAGGACGATCTTAACGGCGCGCAGTTCGTGATCAAGAATCCGAACGCGACGACGACGTGCGGTTGCGGTTCGTCGTTCTCGGTCTGAGCGCGGACCGAGCAGTTGTGGAAAAACGGAGCCTTCGGGCTCCGTTTTTCGTTTCCGCTCGCCAAAGAGCTCAGCGCGGATAGATCGCGCCCAGCACGCGCTCGCCGGCCGCGCCCGTCACCGACGCGAGATTGCCGGGTTCGCGCGCCACGCAGCGCATCGCGAGCCACGCGAACGCGAACGCTTCGACTTGTTGCGGCGGCACGCCGAGCGCCTCGGTGGTCATGACGGGCACGCCCGAAACGCCGGTTTCATCGAGCGCCTGTTGCAGCATCTGCATCAGCACCGGATTTCGCGCGCCGCCGCCGCAAACATAGACCGCGCGGGCGTCGGATGCGTGGCGCTCGATTTCGCGCGCGACCGTCACGGCCGTGAGCGCGGTGAGCGTCGCTTGCACGTCGGCGGGGGCGAGCGCGGCGAACGGCGCGAGCTTCGCATCGAGCCACGCCGGATTGAACAGATCGCGGCCCGTGCTTTTGGGCGGCGCTTCCTCGAAAAACGGCTCGTCGAGCAGCGCATTGAGCAGCGGCCGATTCACCTCGCCGCGCGCCGCGAACTTCCCGCCGTCGTCGTACGGTTTGTTCAGATGCCGGTGCGCCCATTCATCCAGCAACGCGTTCGCCGGGCCGCAATCGAAGCCGCGTACCGCGCCGCTCGCCGCCAGCACCGTGATATTGCTGATGCCGCCCAGATTGCAGACGACGCGCGTCTCGTTCTTCGCGCCGAAAACGGTCGCGTGGAACGCCGGCACGAGCGGCGCGCCCTGACCGCCGGCGGCGACATCGCGGCTGCGGAAATCCGCGATCACGTCGATATTCGTCATTTCCGCGAGCAACGCGGGATTGTTGATCTGCCGCGTGTATCCCTTCTCCGGCCGATGCCGCACCGTTTGGCCGTGTACGCCGATCGCGCGCACCTTCGTCGACGAATAGCCGCTCACGCTCTGCAACTCGTGGCAGCAGACGGCGTAGCGCGTGGCGAGCGCATTGCCGGCGAGCGCCTCGCGTTCCAGTTCGTTGTCGCCCGGCGTCTGTAGCGCAAACAGCGCGTCGCGCAGGCCCTCGGAAAAGGACACGTGCGCCTCGCCGAGCACGACCGGCGGTTTGCCCGCGGCGAACTGCACCGCGACGCCATCGACGCCGTCCATGCTCGTGCCGGACATCAGGCCGAAGTACACGCCGTCTGCCTTGCCGGGTTCAATTGCTTCGGCTTTTTTCCCCACGTTCCCCTCCTCGTCGATGCTCGTCGGTGCTTGTCCATCAACGCGGGATTATCCGCGCATCCGCGCCGATCGTTAAGGTGTGGCCACCGACCGCGGCCACCGCCCGCAGCCGCCGCCGGATGTCCGCGTGCCGCCGAACGGACCGAATGCGTGCCTCATCGCGTAAAATCGTGAGCCTGAACAAGCCATTACGCCCATCACGCCGTTAAGCACCGCGCGAGGCCGTCCGGGACGGCGCCATCGCAATCTTTCACATCACAAGCCGCAAGCATGACCACTGACTCCAACGCTTCTTCCGCGCCGCCGCGCGAGGCCTTTCCGATCACCGACGACGTGCGCGCCGCCCTCGCGATCGCCAAGCGCGGCTGCGACGAACTTCTGATCGAAGACGAGTTTGCGCAGAAGCTCGCACGGAGCGCCGCGACGGGCAAGCCGTTGCGCATCAAGCTCGGCCTGGACCCGACCGCGCCCGACATCCACATCGGCCATACGGTGGTGCTCAACAAGATGCGCCAGTTGCAGGACCTCGGGCATCAGGTCATCTTCCTGATCGGCGATTTCACGTCGCTGATCGGCGATCCGTCCGGCCGCAACGCCACGCGCCCGCCGCTCACGCGCGAGCAGATCGAAATGAACGCGAAGACGTATTTCGAGCAGGCGTCGCTGGTGCTCGACCGCGAGAAAACCGAGATCCGTTACAACAGCGAATGGTCCATGCCGCTCGGCGCGGACGGCATGATCAAGCTGGCATCGCGTTACACGGTCGCGCGCATTCTCGAACGCGAAGATTTCACCAAGCGTTTCCAGAGCGGCGTGCCCATCTCGATTCACGAATTCCTTTATCCGCTGATGCAGGGCTACGATTCCGTCGCGCTCAACGCCGACCTCGAACTCGGTGGCACGGATCAGAAGTTCAACCTGCTCGTCGGCCGCGAATTGCAGAAGCAATACGGCCAGGAGCAGCAATGCATTCTGACGATGCCGCTGCTCGAAGGCCTCGACGGCGTCGAAAAGATGTCGAAGTCGAAGCACAACTATGTCGGCATCAGCGAGAAGCCGACCGAGATGTTCGGCAAGCTGATGAGCATTTCGGACGTGCTCATGTGGCGTTACTTCGAACTGCTGTCGTTCCGCAGCATGGAAGAGATCGCGCGCTTCAAGCAGGAGGCCGAGGGCGGCCGCAATCCGCGCGACTTCAAGGTGATGCTCGCGCAGGAAATCGTCGCGCGCTTCCATTCGCCGGCGGACGCCGAGCGCGCGCTCGAAGACTTCAACCATCGCGCGAAGGGCGGCGTGCCGGACGATATTCCGACCGTCACCCTCGCGGGCGCGCCGCTGGCCATCGGCCAGTTGCTGAAGCGGGCGGGGCTCGTGCCGTCTACCAGCGAGGCGCTGCGCAACATCGAACAGGGCGGCGTGAAGATCGACGGCGCAACGGTGTCCGACAAGGGCCTGAAAGTCGAGCCGGGCGAATTCGTCGTGCAGGTGGGCAAGCGCCGCTTTGCGCGCATCACGCTGACGGCGTAAGCGGATGATCGCGCTTATCCAGCGAGTGCGGCGCGCGGACGTGCGCGTCGGCGAACGCGTGACCGGCGCGATCGACGCGGGCCTGCTCGCGCTCGTCTGCGCCGAACGCGGCGACACAGAAGCCGCCGCCGACAAGCTGCTCGCGAAGATGCTGGCGTACCGCGTGTTCAGCGACGCGGGGGGCAAGATGAATCTCTCCGTGCAGAACATCGACGGCGCGGGGCGCGCGGGCGGCGTGCTGCTGGTATCGCAGTTCACGCTCGCCGCCGATACATCGAGCGGACTGCGCCCGAGCTTCACGCCGGCCGCGCCGCCCGACGAGGGCAAGCGGCTCTTCGATTACTTCGTCCGCGAAGCGCGGGCGAAGCATCCGATCGTCGAGACCGGCGAATTCGGCGGCGAGATGCAAGTGTCGCTCGTCAACGACGGGCCGGTCACGTTCTGGCTGCAGGTGCGGCCATGACGACGCAAGTCTTGTTCGTCCGCCACGGCGAAACCGATTGGAACCGCGTGAAGCGCATCCAGGGGCATATCGACATTCCGCTGTCCGCGCATGGCGTGCTGCAAGCTGAACAATTGGGCGCGCGTCTCGCGCGGGAAGGGCGGCTCGACGCCGTCTACACCAGCGATCTCCTACGCGCCCAACAGACCGCCCGCCCGTTCGCAGATGCGCTCGGTCTCGACCTCCGCTTGTCCGAAGGCTTGCGCGAACGCAACTACGGCGCGTTCCAGGGACACGACAGCGACGAAATCAGCGAGAAGTTTCCGGCCGAGTACGTCGAATGGCAGACGCGCGATCCCGGCTTCACGCCGCCCGGCGGCGAGTCGCTGCGCGTCTTCTATCACCGCGTGATCCACGCGATGGAGCCGATCGTCGCCGCGCATCCGGGCGGGCGTATCGCGTGCGTCGCGCACGGCGGCGTGCTCGACTGCATCTACCGATTCGCGATGAGACTGCCGCTCGACGCGCCGCGCAACTGGCCGCTGCTCAATTGCAGCGTCAACGTGGTCGATTACGACGGCGGCCATGCGACGGTGGTGTCATGGGGTGACGTGTCGCATCTCGTCACCGACACCGCCGACGACAGCCTGCGCAAGACAGCCTAGTCGTTCTTCTTTGCGGCAACTCGCAAGCGCGCACGCTTCGAGATGCCGTTGACGAGCGCCCAGCGAACGACGGGCGCCATCGCCCGCACGCCGGGCCGCGCAATGACTCGCCGCATCGGCGCAAGCGACGACAGCCCGAGCGTGTCCTGCGCCCAGTCGGGCAGCAAATCGACGCCCGCATTGAACACCAGCACGCGCGCCGGCTTCATGACCACGCTCGGCGTCGGCGCGTTCCTGAGCACGCGAATGACTTCCTGCGTGCGCTCGCTTGCATGCAGATGCGGGCGCATGGCGGCGAGATACGCGTCGACCTGCGCGCGCGTGGTCGGCACGTCGCGCGCGCCGAGCAGGCGGGCGACGAGCGCCGTTTCTTCGAAGTAGCGGTCCTGATCCGCCACGGACAGAGCGGGGTCCACGTAGCGCAGATAGCCCTCTAGAAAGCTCGTGACTTCGGCGACGTGGACCCAAGTCAGAAGCTCGGCATCGCTCGCGCGATACGGCCGGCCGTCGGGCGCGGTGCCTGTCACGCCGAGATGGATACGCTTCACGCGCTCGATCAACGCGAGCGCGTCTTGCCGGTTGCCGAACGTGGTTCCCGCGATGAAAGTCGCCGTGCGCCGCAGACGCCCGAGAATATCCGTGCGAAACGTCGAGTGATCCCACACGCCCGCGAGCGCCAGCGGATGCAGCGTCTGCAGCAACAGCGCGCTGATGCCACTCGTCATCATCGACGTGAAATCGGCGTGGACTTTCCAGCAGATGGTGTCCGGCCCGAAGAGGCCCGGGTCGCCCGGCGGCGACGTGTAATCGAGCGTCGGTCCGCTGCCGGTCGTGAGATTCGTGATGCCGCGTGCGATCGACGACCGCACGCGCGTGACCAACGTTGCCTGATCCGACATGCGCTAGCCGTTGTTCGCGTCCCAAAGATCGCGGATCGGGCCGCCATCCGGCGCGGCGATGCCGAAGTGCCGATACGTCAGCAAGGTCGCGACGCGCCCGCGCGGCGTGCGCTGCAAATAACCTTGCTGGATCAGATACGGCTCCAGCACGTCTTCGATCGTGTCGCGCTCTTCGCCGATGGCCGCCGCGAGGTTATCGACGCCGACCGGCCCGCCGTCGAACTTGTGCAGGATCGCTTCGAGCAGCTTGCGGTCCATCAGGTCGAAGCCGACCGGATCGACGTCCAGCATCTTGAGCGCGGCATCCGCCACTTCTGCCGTGATGCTGCCGTTCGCCTTCACTTCCGCGTAGTCGCGCACGCGGCGCAGCAGCCGGTTCGCGATACGCGGCGTGCCGCGCGATCGCCGCGCGATCTCCAGCGCGCCTTCGGGCACGATGTCCGCCTTCAGCAGCGACGCCGAGCGCGACACGATACGCGCGAGCTCGTTCGCGTTGTAGAACTCCAGCCGCGACACGATACCGAAGCGGTCGCGCAGCGGATTGGTCAGCATGCCCGCGCGCGTGGTCGCGCCGACGAGCGTAAACGGCTGTAGATCCAGCTTCACGCTGCGCGCGGCCGGCCCTTCGCCGATCATGATGTCGATCTGATAATCCTCGAGCGCCGGATACAGAATTTCCTCGACGACAGGCGACAGCCGATGAATCTCGTCGATGAACAGCACGTCGTTCGCTTCGAGATTGGTGAGCAGCGCGGCGAGGTCGCCTGCGCGCTCCAGCACCGGGCCCGACGTCTGCCGCAGATTCACGCCCATTTCCCGCGCGATGATATGCGCGAGCGTCGTCTTGCCGAGACCCGGCGGACCGAAGAGCAGCACATGATCCAGCGCTTCCGAACGCCGCTTGGCCGCTTCGATGAAGATTTCGAGCTGCCCGCGCACCTTTTCCTGCCCCACGTATTCGTCGAGCTGGCGCGGTCGCAACGCGCGCTCGAAGGCTTCTTCGTTCGGCGAGACGGGCGTGGCCGAGATGATGCGTTCGGCGGCGAGTTTGTCGGTTTCGATCATGGGTCGATTGTACAGCGAGCCTTCTCGCCGCGAACCTGGCCGAACGGCCTAGTGGCGCGCAACGCCGAGCGCCCGCACACTCAGGCTTTCGAGAGCGCCTTCAACGCGAGCTTGATGCCTTCCGAGACGCCCGTTCCCGCCGGCACGTTCTTGATGGCGGCGAGCGCTTCCTTCTCGGAATAGCCGAGCGCGAGCAGCGCGTTGAGAATGTCGGACGCATGGTCGGACTGCGAAGCCGCGCTCGCCATTGCGCCGAGATCGGCGCCGAGCTTGCCCTTCAGTTCGAGCAGCAAGCGTTCGGCCGTCTTCTTGCCGATGCCCGGCACGCGCGTCAAGCGCGCGGAGTCTTGCGTCGTCACGGTCTGCGCGAGCTCCTGCACGCTCATGCCGGAAAGCACCGCGAGCGCCATGCGCGCGCCGATGCCGCTGATCTTTAACAATTCGCGAAACGTCGCGCGTTCCTGCGACGTGAGAAAGCCGTAGAGCAAATGCGCGTCCTCGCGCACGATCATCTGCGTGAGCAGCACGACCTTCTCGCCGGCATTCGGCAGGTTGTAGAACGTGCTCATCGGCACGTCGATTTCATAGCCGACGCCGTTGCAGTCGACGAGCAGGTGCGGCGGATTTTTTTCCAGCAGAACGCCGGCAATGCGACCAATCATGTTTGCGTTATCGAATGGAGAGATTTAGCCGATGAGTCTGCCGCGCCGCACGCGCAAGCCCTTCTTCGCGAGCGACGGCGCAATGCCGCCGAGCGTGGCGAGCCCCGTGCCGCCGTGCGCGTGACAGATGGCCATGCCGAGCGCGTCGGCGGCGTCGGTACTCGGCACGCCCGACAGATTGAGCAGACGCACGACCATCTGCTGCATCTGCTCCTTGGTCGCGCGTCCGTAGCCGACGACTGCCTGCTTCAATTGCAGCGCGGTGTATTCGGCGACCGGCACGCCGCTCGCGACGAGTCCGCAAATGGCCGCGCCGCGCGCCTGCCCGAGCAGCAGCGTCGATTGCGGATTGACGTTGACGAAGACCTTCTCGATGGCCGCCTGATCCGGGTTGTGCTGCCGGATCAGCGTCGAGATGCCGTCGAAGATGGTGTTCAGGCGCGAAGGCAAATCGGCGTCGGCCGTCTTGATGACGCCGCTCGTCACATAGTTGAGCGAGTGCCCCGCCATGTCGATGATGCCGAAGCCCGTCACGCGCAGGCCGGGGTCGATGCCTAGGATTCTCATTCGTTCGCGATGCGGCTCGTCCAAAGTGAAATGGCCTGCTTGCGCGACTCGACGCGCAAACAGGCCAATACTAAATGAACTCGGCGCAATTAATGGCGGAAATGGCGCGTGCCGGTGAGGATCATCGCGACATTGTGCTCGTCGGCGGCGGCGACCACTTCGTCGTCGCGCATGGAGCCGCCCGGCTGGATCACGCAGGTCGCGCCCGCGTTCACCACCACGTCGAGGCCGTCGCGGAACGGGAAGAACGCATCCGATGCGACCGCCGAGCCGTTAAGCGAGAGTCCTGCGTTCTGCGCCTTGATACCCGCGATGCGCGCCGAATCCACGCGGCTCATCTGGCCCGCGCCGACGCCGAGCGTCATGCCGCCGCCGCAGAACACGATCGCGTTCGACTTCACGAACTTCGCCACGCGCCACGCGAACATCAGATCGTCCATTTCCTTCGGCGTCGGATGGCGCTTGGTCACGACGCGCAGTTCATGCGGCTGCACGTTCTTCGAATCGAGCGACTGAACCAGCAGACCGCCGCCCACGCGCTTCAGGTCGAATGCGTTGTGGCCGTCGCCGAGCGCGATTTGCAAGAGGCGCACGTTCTGCTTCGCGGCGAACACGGCGCGCGCGGCTTCGCTGAACGAAGGCGCGATCAGCACTTCGACGAACTGCTTCGCCACGGCCTGCGCCGCCGCTTCGTCCACTTCGCGATTGAACGCGATGATGCCGCCGAACGCCGAAGTCGGATCGGTCTGGAACGCCTTCGAGTAAGCCTCGTGCGCGTTTGCGCCGATGGCGACGCCGCACGGATTCGCGTGCTTGATGATGACGCACGCGGGCGCGTCGAAGGTCTTCACGCATTCCCACGCGGCGTCCGAATCCGCGATGTTGTTGTACGAGAGTTCCTTGCCCTGCAACTGCTCGTAGTTGGCGAGCGCGCCGGCAGGCACCGAAAGATCGCGGTAGAACGCCGCGCTTTGATGCGGATTTTCGCCATAGCGCAAGTCCTGCACTTTCTCGAACGCGAGATTGAACGTGGCGGGGTAGGTGTTGCGCTCGCTATGCTGAAGCGTTTCGGTGAGGCTCGTCAGATAGTTGGTGATCGCGCCGTCGTACTGCGCGGTGTGCGCGAAGACCTTGGTCGCGAGCCGAAAGTTCGTCGCATAGCCGACGCTGTTGTTGTTCGCGCGCATCTCGTCGAGCACGGCGGCGTAGTCGGCCGGATCGACGATCACGGTCACATCGCGATGATTCTTCGCCGCCGAGCGCAGCATGGTCGGCCCGCCGATGTCGATGTTCTCGATGGCGTCTTCGAGCGAACACTGTTCCTTGGCGACCGTCTGCACGAACGGATACAGATTGACGACGAGCAGGTCGATCGTCGGAATGTCGTGCTTCTCCAGCGCGGCCATGTGCTCGGGCAGATCGCGGCGGGCGAGAATGCCGCCGTGCACCTTCGGATGCAGCGTCTTCACGCGCCCATCCAGCATTTCCGGGAAGCCGGTGTAGTCGGCGACTTCGGTCACGGGCAGTCCCGCGTCCGCGAGCAGTTTCGCCGTGCCGCCGGTCGAGAGAAGCCGGACGCCGAGCTGCGAGAGCGATTGGGCAAATTCGACGATGCCGGACTTGTCGGAAACCGAGATGAGCGCTTGCTTGATCATGATGAACACTGAAACCAGAAAGGATAACCAGGCCGGACGCGAGGCGCGCGCCTCGTCCGAAGAATCAAATCAATCCGTGCTGCTGAAGTTTCTTCCGTAGCGTGTTGCGGTTGATGCCGAGGTATTCGGCCGCGAGCGACTGATTGCCGCCCGCCTGCGCGAGCACCACTTCGAGCATCGGTTTCTCCACGCACGAAATCACCATGTCGTACACGTCGTGCGGGTTCGAGCCGTCCAGGTCCTGAAAGTAGCTGTCGAGGCTCTGGCGGACGCATTGTTCGATGTTATGTCTGCTCATGCGGCGATTCGTCGGTCTGTGTTGTTCTGTTCGCCGCACGATTCTTCATCGGCCGCTTCGTCGGCGTCCGCGGCCTCATCTACATAGACGAGACGGTCTGACAGCGCCTTTTGCGCGTCGAAGAATTCGTTCACAGCGAACAATTGTTCTTTGGTCGTGTCGAGCGTATTCATCCGGTGCCGGAAGGTGTTGGCCCCGGAAAGGCCGCGAGTGTACCAGCCGATGTGCTTGCGCGCAGTCCGGACGCCCGTGAATTCGCCGTAGAAGGCGTAGTGATCTTCGAGGTGCTCGTTCATCACCTGCTGGATCTCGTCGATGCGCGGCGGCGGCATGCGCTCGCCCGTCGCAAGGAAGTGCTCGATCTCGCGGAAGAGCCACGGCCGGCCCTGCGCCGCGCGGCCGATCATGATGGCGTCCGCGCCGGTTCCCGCGAGCACGTCGCGCGCTTTTTCGGGCGTCGTGATGTCCCCGTTCGCGACGACCGGGATCTTCACCGACGCCTTCACGGCCGCGATGGTCTCGTACTCCGCGTCGCCCTTATACAAGTCGGCGCGCGTGCGTCCGTGCACGGTCAGCATGGCGATGCCGGCATTCTCGGCAATGCGCGCGATGGTCAGCGCATTCTTGTTCTCGCGATTCCACCCCGTGCGAATCTTGAGCGTCACGGGCACCGCGTCCGGGCCGACGCCGACCGCCTGCACGACCGCCTCGACGATGCGCGCGACCAGCGGTTCGTTCTGCAAGAGCGCCGATCCCGCCGCGACGTTGCACACCTTCTTGGCCGGGCAGCCCATGTTGATGTCGATGATCTGCGCGCCGTTCGCGACGTTGTGACGCGCGGCTTCGGCAAGCATCTGCGGGTCCGCGCCCGCGATCTGCACGGCAATGGGCTCGACCTCGCCCGCATGGTTCGCGCGGCGCATGGTCTTTTCGCTCTTCCACAACTGCGCGTTGGACGCGACCATCTCCGAGACCGCGTAGCCCGCGCCCATGCGCTTGCACAACTGGCGGAACGGCCGGTCGGTGACGCCTGCCATCGGAGCGACGAACAGGTTATTGCGCAGAACGTGTGAACCGATGATGGGCATGAAGTCGGGGCACCGGGCGGGCGAACGTTCGACAATGAGCGCCGTGTCGCGTCAGACGGATGCAGAAATGCGGAAGGGAAACGCGTATTTTAACGCTAAGCGACTGCTGAAATTAAGAGCAATCGCGTGCAAGTGTTTAAATCTTCTGTGAAAGCAGACGCGGCCATAGAGGATAAGTCGCGCGTCTGCCACACAAGTCGCCCACGTTCAGCGTCGCTGGCCGAACATCATCTGCCGCGCGAGCGCCGTTTTGAGCGGCGGCAGGAATTCGAGCGCGGTCAGCGCCAGCCCGCGCGCGGCGGCGAGGGGCGCGAAATCCACCGTGAAGATGCGGGCGAGCGTATCCGTCGCGCCGATGGTGAAGCGGCGGTCGAGCGCGCGCCGCTGTGCAAAGTGCGCGAGCGCGAGCGGGCGCGGTCCGTCGGTCGAAAGGGCGTCGCAGAGCGCCTGAGCGTCGCGCAGCCCGAGGTTCAGGCCCTGGCCCGCCACCGGATGCAACGTCTGCGCCGCGTTGCCGATAGCAACCGTGCGCCGGTCGACCAGCGCGTTGAGCGCCGTCAGCCCGAGCGGGTACGCCGCCCGCCCGACGATGCGCGTGAAGCGCCCCATGCGCGAGCCGAACGCGACGCCGAGTTCGGCAAGCAAGGCGTCGTCGTCGAGCTGCATGCGTCGCGCGGCTTCGTCGGGCGAGCAGCACCAGACGAGCGAGTAATCCGCGTGACGCTGGCCGCCGCAGGGCAGAAGCGCAATCGGGCCTTGATTCGTGAAGCGTTCCCACGCGACGTTGGCTTGCGGGTCCGACACGCTCACCGTGCCGACGATGGCCGTCTGCCCGTAGTCGCGTGCCCGGCGCTGCGTGGAGACTGCGACATCGCGCGGACCTTGCTGATAGAGCCCGCCTTCTGCGTTGACGAGCACGCGCACCCGGATCGTGCGCTCGACGCCGCCCGATTGCAGTGGCAGCGTCACGCTTTCGTTGTCCTGCAAGGGCGGCAAGGCGGACGTATCGGTGAGCCAATCGACTTTCGTCGCGCGCACGGCCTTCGCGAGCGCGCCGACGAGCGAGCCGTAGCGCACCACGTAACCCAGCTCCGGCAAGTCGTGTTCGTCGTGCTCGATCAGCGTGCGCCCGAAATGCCCGCGCTGCGATACGTGAATGCGGCGGATCGGCGTGACGTCGGCGGGAAAGCCGAGCGGCTGGAGCATCACGCGGCTGCCGTGCGAAAGCGCGAGCGAGCGCGGATCGTTCGCGGCGGCTTCGGGCGTGCGCGCGTCGATCAGCGCGATGGAAAGCCGCGAGGTCGCGCTGCGCCGCGCGAGCCAGCCGGCGAGCGCGAGCCCGACCGGACCCGCGCCGACGATGGCGATGTCGTAATCGAAATGCGGTTGCGTGATGGCGTCGCTCATGTCGTGAGATTCAATGGCTGATGGATTCGCGCATGAGCGCCTCGATTTCGTCGGCGGCGACGGGGACTTCGCGCGTCAGCAGCTCGCAGCCGCCGGGCGTGACGAGCGCGTCGTCTTCGATTCGGATGCCTGTGTTCCAGTAGCGCTCGGGCACGTCCTCGGCGGCGCGCACGTACAGGCCCGGCTCGATGGTCAGCACGTTGCCGGCAACGAGCGTACGCCAGGGACGCGCGCCTTGCGCGTCGCGCGGGCCGTCCGCTTCCCGATACTCGCCCGCGTCGTGCACATCCATGCCGAGCCAGTGGCCGGTGCGATGCATGTAGAAGCGCGCGTAGGCGCGTTCGGCGATGACGTTCTCCACGCCGCCGAACTTCGCTCTATCGAGGATGCCGGTGTCGAGCAGACCTTGGCACAGCACTTCGAGCGCGGCCTGATGCGGCGCGTCGAAGCTCACGCCGGCACGCGTCGCGTCGATGGCGGCGGACTGCGCGGCGAGCACGATGTCATAGAGCTCGCGCTGCGCCGGCGTAAAACGGCCGCTTGCCGGGAACGTGCGCGTGATGTCGGAGGCGTAGCCGTCCAGTTCGCATGCGGCGTCGATCAGGACAAGGTCGCCGTCGCGCAGAACCGCATTGCCCGCCGGGTAATGCAGCACGCACGCATTCGCGCCTGTAGCCACGATGGAGCCGTACGCGGGCGCTTGCGCGCCGTGCCGCCGGAAGGTGTAGAGCAGTTCCGCTTCGAGTTCGTATTCGCGCATGCCAGGGCGGCAAGCGTGCATCGCGCGGCGGTGCGCCTCGGCGGAGATGGATGCCGCGCGGCGCATGATCGCGATCTCGTGCGGGTCCTTCACCATCCGCATTTCGTCGATGATCGGCAACAGATGCTGCGCCCGCGTGGGCGCGCGCACGCCGCTGCGGCTTTGCGCACGCACGGCGTCGAGCCAGCCGCGAACCTTGGCGTCGAGTTCAGCCGATGTGCCGAGCGCGTAGAACAGCGCGGGCTGGTCGGCGAGAAGGCGCGGCATATGTTCGTCGAGCGCGCCGATGGCGAAGGCGGCATCGAAACCGAACGCCTCGGCGGCGGCTTCCGGGCCGTAGCGAAAGCCTTCCCATGTTTCGCGCTCGGGGTTCTTCTCGCGGCAGAACAGGATAGACGCGGGCTCGCCATCCCGCGCGCTCGCGTTCAGCACGAGCGTCGCCTCGGGTTCGCTGAAGCCCGTCAGGTAATAGAAGTAGCTGTCGTGGCGGAACGGATAGTCCGTGTCGCGATTGCGCATGACTTCGGGCGCGGTCGAGAGCACGGCGAGCCCGCCGCCCTGCGCGCGCAACTGCGCGAGCACGCGCTCGCGGCGGCTGCGGTAGATATCGACGGCGATCGGGCTGACATCTTCGGTAAATGAGTTCATGCGCCGATTGTAGCGCCGGCCTACAAGCTGCGCGAATAGGCCATTCGGCCTAGTAGTCGCACGTCATGGGACGCGGCATACTCGCTCGAAAGCGGTCGAGCTCCCTGCGCAGCGCCTACTCTTCCGCCCGGTTGCGCACGCTGCCCGCCACGAGGTCGAAGCGGAACAGCCGGCATTCGAGCGCGCCGTTGAAAAGCGGCGTCTTCGTCGATTCCCGCAGCCGCAGCATGCCGGGCAGCTTGCGGTCGGACGTGAGCACATAGGCGCGCCAGCCGGGGAAGCGTTGCTTGAGCGCGTTGCCGAACGAGACGAAGAACTCGGTGTCGGCTGGATCGGGCTGAGCGCGGGCGAATGCGTCGTCATCCTCGCGGCGCGAACGAGCCGTGTCGCGGATTTCGCCGCGCGGGCCGCGTCCGCGCACTTCGATACGTTCGCCATACGGCGGATTCGCGACGAGGATGCCGGGCGCGTCGGTGGGCGGCGTCATGTTGCGGGCGTCCACCTGCTTGAGCGAGAGTTCCGGCACGCCGGCGCGGCTGAGGTTCGCGCGCGCCTTGTCGAGCATGTCGCCGGAGATGTCGCTGCCGAAGATGTTGATGTCCTTCGCGTTGGCGCGCGCCGCGCGCTTCGCTTCCATCGCGGCGTTCTTGAGCTTTTGCCACATGCCCGGATGGAACGGCTTCAGCTTCTCGAAGCCGAAGCGTCGCTCGCTGCCCGGCGCGATGTTGAGCGCGGTCTGCGCGGCCTCGGCGAGGAAGGTGCCGCTACCGCACATCGGATCGAAGAGCGGCGTGCCGGGCGTCCATCCGGTCAGGCGCAGAATGCCGGCGGCGAGATTTTCCCGCAGGGGCGCCGCGCCCTTGTCGAGCCGCCAGCCGCGTTTGAAGAGCGGTTCGCCGGACGTGTCCAGATAGAGCGTGCACTCGTTCATGGTGAGGAACGCGAACACGCGTACGTCGGGCTGCGCCGTATCGATGCTCGGGCGCGCGCCGCTCAGATCGCGCAGGCGGTCGCACACGGCGTCTTTCACGCGCAGCGTCGTGAATTCGAGGCTCTTGAGCGGCGATTTGATTGCGGTCAGATCGACGCGCATGGTCTGGCTCGGCGTGAACCACTGTTCCCATCGCTGCCGATGCGTCAGTTCGTAGATATCGTGCTCGTTGCGATACGGGCCGTGCGCGATCTTAAGCAACACGCGGCTCGCGATGCGCGAGTGCAGGTTCGCCGCCATGCCCGCGACCCAGCCGCCCCGGAAGTGCACGCCGCCCGGCACTTGCGCGCCGACCTTGAGCGGACCGCTTCCCGAGAGCGGCGCGGTGCTGACGTGTCGTTCCCCGATCTCGGCAAGCTCGGCGGCGAGCGGCGCTTCGAGACCGCGCGGGCAGGGGACAAACCAGTCGAAAAGAGGGGAGGACATGTGGGGCGGTTGCGGGGTTCAAAGGCGGTATTGTACGCGGGGAACTTCGAAAGGCTGTGCGCTAGAATCTGCCGCCGCGTCGTTTCGGGGCCGCGCCGGGCTAGCGGGTGGCAACGTCTCGTTCTGCTTCGGCACAGACGTTCAGTGAGTGCATTTGCCACCCTATTTGAAAATGGTCAACTGGGCATATTTCCCGAGATCCGACAAAGCGACGCGTCTTGCCGTCGGCGTGGTCCAGGCGTTCGAAGAAGTTCATTCGTCGATTGCTTCGGATCAACATACTCTTCCGAGCAACGGCGTTCTGGCCTACGTTGCTGCGCCTCTTGCAGAACTGGGCTTCGCCGTCGAGGCAGGGAAAAAGCACGCGGACAAGATTCGCGTTCCCGTCTTATATGGAAACAACGGACGAGTCGCCAAGGCATTCGAAGCGGATGCCTATCATGCGGACGAACGGTTCGTTGTCGAAGTCGAGGCCGGACGTGGAGTGGCCAACAACCAGTTCCTTAAGGACCTCTTTCAAGCTTGCATGATGGATGACGTCGACTATCTGGCGATTGCGGTCCGGAACGTCTACGTTGCCGCGGGCGTGACGAACCCGGACTTCGACCGCGTCGTCACGTTCTTCGATACTCTCTTTGCGAGCAACCGAATGCGGCTTCCTCTGAAGGGTATCTTGATCGTTGGCTATTGAATGGTATGTGGCATGACTTTACGCGCTCGTCCACGACTGGCGAACGAGCGCGGTTCGTCTCGATCGCCAAGCCTCACTCCACCGCCTTCATCATCTCCTCGACCACCTTCTTCGCATCCCCGAACACCATCATCGTCTTGTCCATATAGAACAGTTCGTTATCGAGCCCGGCGTAGCCCGCCGCCATCGACCGCTTGTTCACGATGATCGTCCGCGCCTTGTACGCTTCGAGAATCGGCATACCCGCGATGGGCGATTTCGGGTCCGTCTTCGCAGCCGGGTTCACCACGTCGTTGGCTCCGAGCACGAGCACCACGTCCGTCTGCCCGAACTCGCTGTTGATGTCTTCCATCTCCTGAACCATCTCGTACGGCACTTCGGCTTCCGCAAGCAGCACGTTCATATGCCCCGGCATGCGCCCCGCGACCGGGTGAATCGCATACCGCACGTCGATGCCTTTCTCGACCAGTTTGTCCGTCAGCTCCTTCAGCGCATGCTGCGCGCGTGCGACGGCGAGCCCGTAACCCGGCACGATCACCACGCTTTCCGCGTTGCCGAGCATGAAGGCGGCGTCGTCGGCGGAACCGGACTTCACCGGCCGCTGCTCCTGCGCGCCGCCCGCCGCCGCGCCGCCCGCCTCACCGCCGAAGCCGCCGAGAATGACGTTGAAGAACGAGCGGTTCATGGCCTTGCACATGATGTACGAGAGAATCGCGCCCGACGAACCGACGAGCGATCCCGCGATGATCAGCATCGGATTGTTGAGCGAGAAGCCGATGCCCGCCGCCGCCCAGCCCGAGTACGAATTGAGCATGGAGACCACGACCGGCATGTCCGCGCCGCCAATCGGAATGATGATGAGCACGCCGAGCGCGAACGCGATCAGCGTCATGATGACGAACGGCAGCCACGACTGCGTCACCATGAAGATGATGCCGAAGCCGATCATCGCGACAGCCAGCAGCAGGTTGATCAAATGCTGCCCCGAGTAGACCACCGGCGCGCCCTGAAAGAGCCGGAACTTGTACTTGCCCGAGAGCTTGCCAAAGGCGATCACCGATCCCGAAAACGTGATCGCGCCGACGAACGTGCCGATGAACAACTCGACGCGATTGCCGTAGGGAATCAGATAGCCCGGCGGCGCGAGTCCGAACGCGGACGGCTCCGCAACCACCGCATACGCGATGCACACGGCCGCGAGACCGATCAGCGAGTGCATCGCGGCGACGAGCTCGGGCATCTTCGTCATCTCGACTTTCGCCGCGATATACGCGCCCGCCGCGCCGCCGATGATCAACGCCGCGAACAGGAGCGACAGCCCGAGCGAAAGATTGGAGCCGAGATCAGCGGCCTGCTTTGTGATGAGCGCGAGCGTCGTGAAAATGGCGATGGCCATGCCCGCCATGCCGAACGTATTGCCGATGCGCGCGGTCTTCGGATTCGACAGGCCCTTGAGCGCCTGAATGAAGCACACCGACGCGATCAGATACAGGAGAGTGACGACGTTCATGCTCATTTACGCGCCCTCCTTGCTGGTCAGCTTCCTCGGTTCCTTCTTCTTGAACATTTCGAGCATGCGCCGCGTGACGAGAAAGCCGCCGAACACGTTCACCGCCGCGAGCAGCACCGCGAGCGCGCCGAAGAACTTGCCCGTGCCGCCGACCGTGAGCCCGACCGCGAGCATCGCGCCGACGATCACGATCGCCGAAATGGCGTTCGTCACGGCCATGAGCGGCGTATGCAGCGCGGGCGTCACGTTCCAGACCACGTGATAGCCGACGTAGATCGCCAGCACGAAGATGATGAGGTTGATCACCGTATGGTTGATGACGTCCATGTTCGTCTCCGTGTCAGGCGGTCGCGCGGGCGAGCTGTCCGTCGCGGCACTGGAGCGTGGCCGCGACGATGTCGTCCGCGAGGTCGATGTTGAGCGTGCCTTCCTTCGTCAGGATCAGCTTCAGGAAGTCGAGCAGATTGCGCGCGTAGAGCGCGGAGGCGTCGGCGGCGACCATCGAAGCCAGATTCGTGTGGCCGACGATATGCACGCCATGCTTCGTCACCACCTGATCGACTTCGGTAAGCGGGCAATTGCCGCCTTTTCTGCCTTCGAACTCGGGGCCGCGTCCGGCGGCGAGATCCACGATCACGCTTCCGGGTTTCATGTGCTTCACCGTTTCCACCGAGATGAGCGTCGGCGCGGGACGGCCGGGAATCAGCGCGGTCGAGATGACGATGTCGGCCGCCTTCGCGCGTTCGTGCACGAGCGCGGACTGTCGCGCGAGCCAGCTCGGCGGCATCGGACGCGCGTAGCCGCCGACGCCTTGCGCCGCCTCGCGTTCCTCGTCGGTTTCGAAAGGCACGTCGACGAACTTCGCGCCGAGCGATTCGATCTGCTCCTTCACGGCCGGCCGCACATCCGACGCTTCGACCACGGCGCCGAGGCGCTTGGCCGTCGCGATCGCCTGCAGGCCCGCGACGCCCGCGCCGAGCACGAGCACGCGCGCCGCTTTCACGGTGCCGGCGGCGGTCATGAGCATCGGCATGAATCGCTGATAGTACTGGCAGGCCATCAGCACGGCCTTGTATCCGGCGATGTTCGCTTGCGACGAGAGCACGTCGAGGCTCTGCGCGCGCGTCGTGCGCGGCGCGGCTTCGAGCGCGAACGCGGTGATGTTGGCCGCTGCGAGCCGCGCGGTGTTCTCGGTGTTGAACGGATCGAGCATGCCGATGAGCACGGCGCCCGGCTTCATCGTCGAGAGCTCTTCGGCGGATGGCGACTGGACCTTGAGCACGATGTCGGCTGAAAACGCGGTGCCGGCATCGACGATATCCGCGCCCGCTTGCGCGAACGCGTCGTCGATATAGCTCGCCCGCACGCCCGCGCCGCTTTGCACCGAAAGGCGGTGTCCTTGCGCGACGAGCTTTTTCACGGTCTCCGGCGTGGCGGCGACGCGCGCCTCGTTCGCCCGCGTCTCGGCAGGCACTCCGATATGCATGTTGAATCCTCCTGTCTTTTCTTTTCTTGCCCTCGCGCGCGGCCACGCTTGAGGGAGAGACCAAGGCTGTTTTCGGGTTTCAGATGCTGACGGACGACGTTCTCAACTCTAACTGAAGAATAAGCGCCCAAAATGCGATCCGGGGCGCGATCGCACTCCGCGCTAACCCTTAGGCCGCGCGCACGTGATCGGACGGGTGACGGTAAAATGTCGGCCATGAAATCAGATACTTGGGCTCCTCACGTTACGGTCGCGGCGGTCGTCGAGCAGGACGGGCGCTTCCTCGTCATCGAGGAACACACGTCCGCAGGGCTGCGAATCAACCAACCGGCCGGTCATCTCGAAGCGGGCGAAACGCTCGTCGAGGCGGTCATTCGCGAGACGCTGGAAGAAACGGCGCATCGCTTCGAGCCCGAGGCGCTCGTCGGCGCGTACATGACGCACTTTCAGCGTCCGGGGCGCGACGTGACGTATCTGCGCTTCACCTTCTGCGGCAAGTCTGCGGGCGAAGTGGCGGGGCGCGCGCTGGACAAAGGCATCGTTCGCGCAATGTGGCTCACGCCCGACGAACTGCGCGCGACGGCCGCGCAGCATCGCACGCCGCTCGTCATGCAGTGTGTCGACGACTATCTGGCCGGGCGGCGCGTGCCACTCGATTTCATCCATACGCATTCGGTCGCGCCGGTGGTGCGCTCCTGACGCGCTCGCGCGCCAACAACGCGGTAATCCTATGAGCAAGCGAAGAGTAGTGGTGGGCATGTCGGGCGGCGTGGATTCGTCGGTGACGGCGTGGCTGCTGAAAGAGCAGGGCTACGACGTCGTCGGCCTGTTCATGAAGAACTGGGAAGATGACGACGACGGCGAATATTGCTCGACGCGGCAGGACTGGATCGATGTGGTGTCGGTGGCGGACCTGATCGGCATCGACGTCGAGGCGGTCAACTTCGCCGCCGAATACAAGGACCGCGTGTTCGCCGAGTTTTTGCGCGAGTACTCGGCCGGCCGCACGCCGAATCCGGACGTGCTGTGCAACGCCGAGATCAAGTTCAAGGCATTCCTCGATCACGCGATGTCGCTCGGCGCGGAAACCATCGCGACCGGCCACTACGCCCGCGTGCGCGAACAGAATGGCCTCTTCCAGTTGCTGAAGGCCACCGATTCGACGAAGGACCAGTCGTACTTCCTGTATCGGCTGAATCAGCAGCAGCTTTCGAAGACGCTCTTCCCGCTCGGCGAGATTCCGAAGACGAAGGTGCGGGAAATCGCCGCGCAGATCGGCCTGCCGAACGCGAAGAAGAAGGATTCGACCGGCATCTGCTTCATCGGCGAACGGCCGTTTCGCGACTTCCTGAACCGCTATCTGCCGACGCAACCCGGCCCGATGAAGACGGCCGAAGGGAAGGTCGTCGGCGAGCACATCGGGCTTGCGTTCTATACGTTCGGGCAGCGCAAGGGCATCGGCATCGGCGGCGCGAAGGACGGCAGCGGCGAGCCGTGGTTCGTCGCGGGCAAGGACATGGCGAGCAACACGCTCTATGTCGTGCAGGGCCACGACCATCCGTGGCTTCTGTCGCAGACGCTCGTCGCGGGGAACACGAGCTGGGTCGCGGGTTTCGCGCCCGAGGACGGCACCGCGTGCGCGGCCAAGACGCGCTATCGGCAGCAGGACGCCGCGTGCCGCTTCGCCGCTGCGGACGACGGTCATTTCGAATTGAACTTCGATGAAGCGCAGTGGGCGGTGACGCCGGGACAGTCGGCCGTGCTGTATCAGGGCGACGTGTGTCTCGGCGGTGGGATCATCGAAAGCGCGGCGGCGGACGTGGTACCGCACGCGCCGCGCGTCGTAGCGGCGACTGCAAGCTGAAGACACGCGCCCCGGACGCGCGTGCTCCAGGGCGCGCTTCGATGGCCGTTTCCTATCGACTCGATAAAAAGTCATTTGATACAATCGCTTGACTCTCTACCTATCGATAGATAAAGTGAGGGCATCGACATCGGATGAACGGTGAATCACGCGATGGACAAGAACACGGTACGCGAGGCGCTGCTCGATCACGCGCAGACGGTCATGATGAAGCGCGGCTACAACGGCTTCAGCTATCGCGACTTGTCGGAACTCGTCGGTGTGAAGACGTCGAGCATCCACTATTACTTTCCAACGAAGGAAGACCTTGCGCTCGAAGCGGTGAACGCCTATAGCGCGGACGTCATGTCCTCGGTCTATGCCATCGACAGTTCGGCCTCGGCCGACAAGAAGCTCGACCGCTACACGAAGCTCTTCGGGCGCATCATCGGCGACGGGACTCAGGTCTGCCTATGCGGCATGCTGGCAGCGGACATCGAGTCGTTGCCGGAGAAAGTGCGTCATGCCATTCAGGCGTTCTTTCGCGCTAACGAAAACTGGCTGGCAAAGGTCCTGGCAGAAGGCGAGGCGCAGGATACGCTCGATGCCGGAGGCAAGCCGGAAGCGGCGGCGCGCGCGCTGTACGCCGCATTTCAGGGCAGTCTGCTCGCGTGCCGATTGTTTCAGACGCGGGCGCGTCTGGATGAGGTTGCCGCAACGGTGCGGCGGTAGATAACCCTGTGGATAAGTCTGTGAAAAACCCGTTTTCCCTTTTGCCTATGTCTATCGTTCGATAGGTAGATTTTGGCGTGAATCATCCCGACATGAAGAGAGGGCACCTTCGCGAGCCTTGCGTGGCGCGCCCGGCTGTATTGCGGGGATAGCCGCGCTACGCACACGAACCAGATGCACCACACGATTCCGTCGATTTATCTATCTAGTAGTAGATAAGCATCAAACTTACGTTTCCTTTTTACCGACCGGAGCACACCATGAAAAAGCTGAAAGCCACGTTGATCGCAACCGCCGTTGCCACCGCCGTTCTGTCGCATACCGCAGCCGACGCCGCGCCGGTGCTTGAACCGACGACGCAGCAGTTCATCGACACGCTCGCCGCCAAGAACGGCCCGCCGATCTACACGCTTTCCCCGGCCGACGCGCGCAACGTGCTCGCAGGCGCGCAAGCGCAGCCGGTGAAGAAGGAAGCCGCGAAGATCGAAGACCGCGTGATCGAAGCCGGTCCAACGGGCAAGATCGCGTTGCGCATCGTCCGGCCGGCGCATGCGAAGGGCGCGTTGCCCGTCATCATGTATTTCCACGGCGGCGGCTGGGTGCTGGGCGACAAGAACACGCACGACCGGCTGGTGCGCGAAATCGCGAACGGGGCAGAGGCCGAAGTCGTGTTCGTCGATTACGACCGCTCGCCCGAGACGAAGTATCCGGTGCCGATCGAGGAAGCGTACGCGGCGACGCGTTACGTCGCGGACCACGCCCGCGAGTTCGATGTCGATGCGTCGCGCATGGCGGTGGCCGGCGATAGCGTCGGCGGCAACATGGCCGCGGCCGTGACGCTGCTGGCAAAGGAGCGGCACGGCCCGGCGCTGCGCGCGCAAGTGCTGTTCTATCCGGTGACGGACGCCAATTTCGATGACGGCGCGTACAACGAGTTCGCCAACGGCCCGTGGCTCACGCGCGACGCGATGAAGTGGTTCTGGGACGCCTACGCGCCGAACGCCGCAGATCGCGCGAAGGTTACGGCGTCGCCGCTGCGCGCAAGCATCGACGAATTGAAGGGATTGCCGCCGGCGCTCGTCATCACCGACGAAAACGACGTGCTGCGCGATGAAGGCGAAGCCTACGCGCGCAAGCTGACCGAAGCCGGCGTACCCGTGACTTCGGTGCGCTACAACGGCACGATCCACGATTTCGTGATGCTGAACGCCCTCGCCGGGACGCCCGCCACGCGCGCCGCGATCGCGCAGGCCAACGCGACGCTCAAGGCCGCGCTGAAGAAGTGACGCGCGGATGCCGGACCGCTCCCGCCGCGCGCGGGAGCGCGGCCCTCAGCGCGGCTCCGTATCGATAAACGATTGCCGTTGCGCGAGCCGCGCGTAGAACTTGTCGAGCGCCGGGTGGGCCTCGCGCCAGTCGAGGTCCGGCATGCGGAAGTCGAGATAGCCGAGCGCGCAGCCGCACGCGATGTCGGCGAGCGTGAAGCGGTTCGCGGAGCACCACTGTTTCGTGTCGAGACCACGCGCCATCGCGCGCAGACCGTCCTCGATCTTGTGCCGCTGCCGCGCGATCCACATGTCGCTGCGGTGGGCCTCGTCGCGCAGCACGCCTTCGAGGCGAATCAGGACGGCCGCGTCGAGCATGCCGTCCGCGAGCGCTTCCCAGCAGCGCACTTCGGTGCGCTCGCGCCGTTCCTGGGGCAGCAGCTTGCCGACCGGCGTCAGCGTGTCCACGTATTCGCAGATCACGCGCGAATCGAACACCGCTTCGCCGCCGTCCAGAATCAGACACGGCACTTTGCCGAGCGGGTTGAAATCGTGGATCTTGGAATCGGATGCCCAGACATCTTCGAGCACCAGTTCGCAGTCGATCTTCTTTTCCGCCATCACGATCCGCACCTTGCGGACGAATGGACTCGTGTGCGAACCGATTAGTTTCATCATCTATTCTTCGCGTTCGTTTCGGATAAAGCGGAGGTCGATCTTAACCGGGCGCGCCTGCGCCAACTGCATTTTCGAGATGCGGCGCAGGCCGGTGTCGTCTGGCGACAACATGCCGTTGCCGCAAGACGCTCAGTGCTGCTCATCAGCAGACGAAACACGGTGCGAAGCAGACGGAAATATCGGGTTCCTATGCGTTCGGCGCATGCAACGCGCCGAACTTACTGCGCGCTGGCAGTCGTCGCGCCATCCGACGCCGGGCACGGCAAAACCGGCGCAGGGCGCGCGCTGGCCGCTGCCGCCTTGCCCTTGGCGGACGATGACGCCGCGACGGCGGGCGGCAGCGCAGCGAGACTTCGCACGCCTGCTGAAATAGCCGTGGCGAGCGCATTCACCGCTTTGCGATGCCCGTCGATCAGCGCGCCGTAGCCGTCGCCGACAGGCTCGTTTGCGACCGTGCGACAGGTCATGACCGTCTGCGAACCGGCGGCGCGCACGCTCCAGACCGCATCGAGCACGGCCTGCGAGCCCGGCCACGACTCGAACCGCTGCACCTTCACCGTCACGCGATACACCGGCGCCGATTCCGGATACGGCGTGCCGTAGACATCGATCGCATTCAGCTGCTGCGAGAGATCGCTCGACAGCGCGCGCCGCACTTCGTCGCCGGGAAGCGAGGCCCAGCGTTCCTGTTCCAGCACGCTCACTTGCGCGGGACTCGTCTGCACGACCAGCTGATTGCGCGAAACCTGCTCGGGCATGTCCACCGGCGCGAGCTGGAAATAGAACGCCGCCGCCGACGACGACACCGGAGCCGGCGTCTGCGCCGCGCCGCCCAACGTGTAGAACCGGCTCGACGGCGAGGACGCGCACGCGCACAGCGCGCCCGCCGCGCCCACCGTCAACAACAACGCGCCGAACCTCATGGTTTGTCCTCCGGTTTGCCGCGCAACAGCGATTCCGGATGACGTTCCAGATAATCAGCCAGCGCATTGAGCGATTGAAGCGTCCGCGTGAGTTCCTGCATCGCCTGATGCACGTCGGACTGAAGCGGCGAGTCCTGCTGAAGCGTCGATTGCGCCGCGCCGAAGGTTTTCTTTGCCTGCGTGAGCGTGTCGCGCATTTCGGGCATGACTTCCTTGTTGAGCTGGTCGAAGAGCGTGTTGGCGTTCTTCAGCGAGCCGTTCAGGTTCGTGCCGATCTGGTCGAACGGAATCTTGTCCAGCTTGCGCGCGATGTCGGCAATCTGCAGTTGCAGCTCGTCGAGCGTGTTCGGCACCGTCGGCAGTTCGATCGGATCGCCCGCCACGTTCACCTTCGCGGGCGCGGCTTTCGGGAAGAAGTCGAGCGCGACGTAAAGCTGGCTCGTCAGCAGATTGCCGGTGCGCAACTGTCCACGCAGGCCGCGCTTGACGAGCAACTCCAGCATGTCGTGGCTCTGCTCCGTTCCCTGTTCGGGCAGCGCGGCTTTCGCACGGCGGCCGAGCCGGTCCGGATACAGGTCGATGGTCACGGGCATCATGAACGAATGCGTCTGCTGGTCGTATCGCACGCCGATGCCCGTCACCTGTCCGAGCACGATGCCGCGGAAATCGACCGGCGCGCCCACCGACAAACCGCGCAACGACTGATTGAAGTTCATCACCACATGCACCGGATCGCCGTCGGGGTCGCGCATCGCGTCGGCCTGATCCGAGGCGAGGCGGAAGGTTGCGTTCTCCTTCGCTTGCGCGCCGGCCTGCTGATTCGGCGGCGTCTGGAACGCGATGCCGCCGAGCACCACAGTGGCGAGCGACTGCGTGTTCAGCGTGAAGCCGCTCGAATCCAGCCGCAGATCGACGCCGCTCGCGTGCCACCAGCGCGAGTTCGTGCCGACGTACTGATCGTACGGCGCGTTCACGAAAACCTGCATGGTGACGCCGGTGCCGTCTTTATCGAGCGAAAACGCCGTGACCTGCCCGACCTGCACGCGCCGGTAATACACCGGCGAGCCGATATCCAGCGAGCCGAGCGATTCGCCGTGCAGCGTGAACGTGTGTCCCTTCTGGTCGCCGGTGACGGCAGGCGGCGTCTCCAGACCGACGAAGTAGCTCTGATCCTCGGTCGATTTCCCCGCGTCCGCGCCGATGTACGCGCCGGACAGCAGCGTGGAAAGACCGGTGACGCCGCTTGCCGCCACGCGCGGCCGCACGACCCAGAAGCGCGTGTCCTTCACGGCGAAATCGGTGGCTTCCTTCGTGAGCTGGACATCGACGAGCACGCGCGAATGGTCCTTCGACAGCGTGATCGTCTTGACCGTGCCGATGTCCACGTCCTTGAACTTGACCTTGGTCTTGCCGGGCTCCAGCCCTTCGGCGCTCACGAAACTGATAGTCACGGTCGGGCCGCGACTCGACACCGTCTTCACGACCAGGAACACGCCGATCAACGCCGCGACGATCGGAATGACCCACACGAGCGACGGCAGCCAGCGGCTGCGCGGCTCGATCACCGGCTCGGGCAGTCTCGGCGGCAGTCCGCCGCCGCTCGTTTCCTCGAAAGGCTTGGGAGCATCCGGCCCATTCGGACCTTGGGCACTAGTCATATTTCTTTCCTGACGGTTCTATGTTGTCCCATATCAGACGTGGGTCGAACTGCATGGAGGCGAGCATCGTCAGGACGACGACGGACGCGAACGCGAGCGCGGCCGGCCCCGCCGTGATGACCGCGACCGACTTGAAGCGCACCAGCGCGACGGTGAGCGTCACGACGAAGATGTCTAGCATCGACCATCGGCCGATGCCTTCGACGATGCGATAGAGCGTCGTGCGCTGACGCGGACGCCACGTCGAGCGCCGCTGCACGCTCACGAGCAGAAATGCGAGCGACAGCAGCTTCAGCATCGGCACCAGAATGCTCGCCACGAAAATGACCACGGCGAGCGGATAGTCGCCATCGTTCCAGAACAACGCGACGCCGCTCATGATGGTGTCGTCTTCCGCGCCGAGAATCGACGACGTGTGCAGCATCGGATAGACGTTCGCGGGAATGTAGAGGATCGCCGCGCTGATGAGGAGCGCCCACGTTCGCGCGATGCTGTCCGGATTGCGCCGGTGCACGGCCGCGCCGCAGCGCGTGCAGCGCTGCTTTTCGACCGTGCGCGCGAGCGGCTGCACGAGGCCGCAGGCGTGGCAGCCGACTACGCGCTCGCGCGAGGCCGTGGTGAACAGCGTGGGCGGTTCGGCGCCGGGCGCGGACGACTCGGTGTTGCGCGGAATGTCGGTCACGATTTCTGCCTCGCGGGCGGCGAGACGGCCACGCGCCCGCGCCGGGGAAGCTGGCCCGCGATATCCCACAGCGAGCGCGGATCGAAACTGACGACGACTGCCACCATCAGCGTGAGCGCGCCGAACGCGAAGAGCGCGGCTTCGGGAATCACGCGCGCGACGCTCAGCATCTTCACGAGCGTGACGAGCACGCCGAGCATGAACACTTCGATCATGCCCCACGGCCGCACGAACTGAATCGCGCGCAAGGTGACGTCGAAACCCGGCGGAATATAACCGGCGCGCACGGGCATCAGCACATAGAGCAGGGCGGTCAATTCGCAGAGCGGGAACAGGATGGTCGCGCAAAACACGAGCACTGCGACGACCTCCATGTGCTCGCCCCACAGCGCGATGATCGCGCCGATGAGCGTCGTCTGCGAGGTAATGCCGTTCGCGTCGAGCTCGACGATGGGAAACGCCTGCGCGATGACGAAGGTGATGAGCGCAGCGAGCGTCGTCGCGCAGATGCGGTCGAGGTTGGATGTCATGCCGCGGTAGAGTCGCGTGCCGCAGCGCGGACAGTTCGCGGTGCTATGTTCGGGCAGCGCGCGCTTTCTGAAGAGCGCGTCGCATTCGTGACATGCGATCAGTTCTTCTGAATCGTTCACATTCATAGTCGATGCCGGGCCTTCTCATGCGTGTTCGTGGGGCGCCGCAAGATCGGCCCGGGGCAAAAAGAGCAAGTCCCGGGCCAGCGCGCACGGTAGCAGCATGGTATCAAAGACCGATGACGCGCGACGATACGGCAGGCGCGAAGCAAGCGAGACCCCGGCGCGGAATAAACCGGCCGACGGTTCCGTTCACTTCTGGCTGCGCCCGGAGGCATCGACCGTTGCATGCGCGGAATAGTTCGTTGCATGGATGCGGTACATCGCTCGGAAACGGCCGCAAAGCCGCGCCGGTGCTGGCCCGGAGCGTGGGCGGCAGGTCCCGGCACGTGTGATGGCATTTCGCCGTTGTTCGGGTAGCATGGCGGCGCGTGCATCGGTCAGGCGCACCCAGCGCACATTAGCCATATTCAGGACATCAGCATCATGGAAAGCAGTGTTGGCATCTCGCAAGCCAGTTCGGCCGAGCGATACGGCGCGACGGCGATCGCATTTCACTGGCTCATCGCGCTCTTGATCGTGGGCGGGTTCTATCTCGGCTGGATCATGACCGACATTCCCGGCTTCACCCCGACCAAGCTCAAGTACTTTTCGTGGCACAAGTGGATCGGCGTGACCGTGTTCGTGCTTGCGGCGCTGCGGCTCGTGTGGCGCATGACGCATCGCGCGCCCGCCATGCCGGCCGGCATGCCGCGCTGGCAGCAGGGCGCGGCGCACGTCACGCATATTCTGCTCTACGTGCTGATGGTCGTGATTCCCGCGTCCGGCTATCTGTACAGCTCGGCGGCGGGCTTGCAGGTCGTCTATCTCGGCGTGCTGCCGCTGCCGACGATCATCGGACCCGACAAGGCGCTCAAGGCGACGCTGCGCATCGTCCATGTGGCGCTGAACTACGGCCTGCTGGTGCTCGTCGCCATGCACGTGCTCGCGGCGCTCAAGCATCATTTCGTCGATCGCGACGGCTTGCTCGGCCGCATGCTGCCCTTCATCAAGTGATCGAGGCGCAACGTTCGATTGTTTCCTCGCCGTTGGCAACGCATGTCCGGCTCGTTGTTGGTTCCCGCATGCTTTTGATTTTCAATACCGGTTGCTCGTCGATACGTCAAAAAAGGCACACATGAAACTGAAACTCAATGGTTGGATGCTGGCCGCCGTGGCCGCAGCATCGCTCGCCACGGCAGCGGGCGCGCAGGCGCAAGTGGATATGGCGAAGAGCTCGGTCATCGCCACGTCCAAGCAAATGAACGTGCCCACCGACGGCAAGTTCAACAAGTTCAACGCGCAGATTTCGTTCGATCCGGCGAAGCCCGCGGCGGGCAGCGCGAACATCACCATCGACACCGGCAGCTACGATCTCGGCGACGACGACTACAACAAGCAGGTGCGCGGCAAGGAATGGTTCGACAGCGCGACGTATCCGACCGCCACGTTCGTTTCGAGCGCCATTGCGCCGGCGGGCGGCAACCAGTACAAGGTCACCGGGAAGATCACGATCAAGGGCAAGTCGCAGACGGTCACGGTGCCCGTCACCATCACGCAGCAGGGCGCGACCGAAACCTTCGACGGCGCGCTGCCGATCAAGCGCACGCAGTTCGACGTGGGCACGGGCGAGTGGAAGGACACGTCGGTGGTCGCGGACGATGTCGTCATCAAGTTTCATATCGTCGCCGCGAAGAAGTAAGCGGCGGCCGTTTCGTTCAACAACCTAGATTCAACGCTCATTCAGTCAGGAGAAGCACTTGAACAAGCTTTCGATGATCGCCGCCGGCATGCTCGCAGCCGGCCTGTCCTTCAGCGCGATGGCCGCTGACACGTACCAGCTCGACCCGAACCACACGTATCCGAGCTTCGAGGCGGACCACTTCGGCGGCGTGTCGACGTGGCGCGGCAAGTTCAACAAGAGCAGCGGCACCGTGGTGCTCGACCGCGCGGCGAAGACGGGCACGGTGGACGTGACCATCGACGTGTCGTCGATCAACACGGGCAACGCCAAGCTCGACGAGCATCTGCAAAAGCCCGAATTCTTCGATGCCGCCAAGTACCCGACGGCCGTGTACAAGGGCACGTCGATCAAGTTCGACGGCGACAAGCCGTCCGAAGTGGTCGGCACGTTGACGATGCACGGCGTGACGAAGCCGCTGAACCTGAAGATCGAGAGCTTCAAGTGCTTCGTGAACCCGATGATGAAGAAGGAAGTCTGCGGCACGGAAGCGACGGCGACGTTCGATCGCGGCGACTTCGGCATGGACTACGGCAAGTCGTACGGCTTCAGCCTGAAGACGGTGCTGCATATCCAGGCTGAAGGCGTGAAGCAGTAAGCCTCGGCGCATCGCGCGAGGAGAAACGAAAAGGGCCGGTCATCGAGACCGGCCCTTTTGCTTTTTGCGCTGAAAAGAAGGGTTAAACCTGAGCGCCCGCGTTCGGGTCGTTCGGATCGTACTTGTCCTTCTTGTCCTTGATCAGATCTTCACGCTTGACGCCGAACCACATGGCGAGCGCGGCGGCCACGAACACCGACGAATAGATACCGAACAGAATACCCACGGTCAGCGCGAGCGCGAAGTAGTGCAGCGTCGGGCCGCCGAAGAAGAACATCGAGAGCACCATCATTTCGGTACAGCCGTGCGTGATGATGGTCCGCGACATCGTGCTCGTGATCGCGTGGTTGATGACTTCGATCACCGTCATCTTGCGCTGCTTGCGGAAGGTCTCGCGAATCCGGTCGAAGATAACGACCGACTCGTTCACCGAATAGCCGAGCACCGCGAGAATCGCCGCCAGCACCGACAGCGAGAACTCCCACTGGAAGTAGGCGAAGAAGCCGAGAATGATCACCACGTCGTGCAGGTTCGCGATGATGCCCGCCACCGCGTACTTCCACTCGAAGCGGAACGACAGGTAGATCACGATGCCGATCACCACGCACGCGAGCGCGGCGAGCCCGTTGGTCACGAGTTCCTTGCCGACCTGCGGCCCGACGAACTCCACGCGCTGCAAGGTGACTTGCGCGTCGTTCGACTTGAGCGCGCTCATCACCTGGTCGCTCTGCTGCGCGGAGGTGAGGCCCTGCTTGAGCGGCAGGCGGATCAGCACGTCGCGCGAGGTGCCGAAGTTCTGCACTTGCGCGTCGCCGTAACCGAGTTTCGCCATGGTGGCGCGCACCGGTTCGAGCGGCACGGCCTGCGGATACTGCACTTCGATGACCGTGCCGCCGGTGAACTCGACCGACAGATGCAGCCCGCGATGCACGAGGAAAAAGACAGCCGCGAGGAACGTGATGAGCGAGATCGCGTTGAAGATCAACGCGCGCTGCATCAGCGGCAAGTCGCGGCGAATGCGGAAGAATTCCATGTTTCGTTTCTCCGGGGCTCAGGGCTTAACGGACTGGCCCGGTTTCTGTTGATCGATGCCGGGGCCCGAGCGGCGGCGCACGGTCGGCTTGCCGGTGCGCGGGGCCGTCTGAGCGCTCGCGCGCGGCGCGGCGGCGGCGCGCGCCTTGGCCTTGCTGCGGGCGGCGGGAACGACTTCCTCGGCGACCGCTTCATCGCCCTGCTGCGCCGCGAGATACGCCGCAGCGGCCGATTCGGCGCTCGCGCCTTCCGGACGCCACACTTGCCCGATCGCCAGCGACTTCAGCTTCTTCTTGCCGCCGTACCACAGGTTCACGAGACCGCGCGAGAAGAACACGGCCGAGAACATCGACGTCAGAATGCCGATACAGTGCACCACCGCGAAGCCGCGCACCGGACCCGAGCCGAACGCGAGCAGCGCGAGGCCGGCGATCAGCGTGGTGACGTTCGAATCGAGAATCGTCGCCCATGCGTGCTTGAAGCCTTCCTGAATCGCGGTCTGCGGCGGCGCGCCGTTGCGCAGTTCTTCGCGGATACGCTCGTTGATCAGCACGTTCGCGTCGATCGCCATACCGAGCGCGAGCGCGATAGCGGCAATGCCCGGCAGCGTCAGCGTGGCCTGCAGCATCGAGAGAATCGCGACGAGCAGGAGCAGGTTCACGGACAGCGAGAGCATCGAGATCAGGCCGAACAGCAGGTAGTACACGATCATGAAGACGGCGATCGCGGCGAAACCGTACGTGACCGAATCGAAGCCCTTCTTGATGTTGTCCGCGCCGAGGCTCGGGCCGACCGTGCGTTCCTCGATGATGTCCATCGGCGCCGCGAGCGAGCCGGCGCGCAGGAGCAGCGCGAGGTCGGTCGCGGCTTGCGGCGTCGGCTGGCCGGTAATCTGGAAGCGGTCGCCGAGTTCGGACTGGATGGTCGCGACCGTCAGCACTTCGCCCTTGCCCTTCTCGAAGAGCACCATCGCCATCGGCTTGCCGATGTTGTCGCGCGAAACGGCGCCGACCGCGCGCCCGCCGGCCGAATCCAGCCGGATGTTCACGGACGGACGCTGATGGTCGTCGAAGCCCGCCGAGGCGTCGATGATGCGGTCGCCCGTGAAAATCACCTGCTTGCGCAGAAACACGGTGCGATCGCCTTGCTTGAACGCTTCGTCGCCGGGAGGAACGGGATCGTTCGGGCCGGAGGCGTACGTGTTCACCGGGTCGGCAAGGCGCGCTTCGAGCGTCGCCGTGCGGCCGATGATGTCCTTCGCCTTCGCCGTGTCCTGCACGCCCGGCAGCTCGACCACGATGCGGTCCGCGCCTTGTTGCTGAATCACCGGCTCCGCGACGCCGAGTTCGTTCACGCGGTTATGCAGCGTCGTGATGTTCTGCTTGAGCGCGCCGTCCTCCACCGTCTTCTGCGTGCCCGCCGAGAACGTGCCGACCACCTGAACGCCGTCGCCGCCCTGGCGCGTCGTCCATTGAAGCTCGGAGACGCCCGTGGAAAGCAGGTTGCGCGCGTTGTCCGCGACCGCCTGATCCGAGAAATTCACGACGACCGATTGCCCCACGCGATTCACGCCGCCATCGCGAATGTTGCGATCGCGCAGATAAGTGCGGGCGTCGGCTGCGTCTGAATCGAGTTTCTTGTTCAGCGCGCCGGCCATGTCGACCTGAAGCAGGAAGTGCACGCCGCCGCGCAAGTCGAGGCCGAGGTACATCGGCAGCGCGTGCAGGGCCGTCAGCCAGCGCGGCGAGGCGCTCTGCAGATTCAGCGCGACGATGTATTGCGGATCGGTCGGGTCGCTGTTCAACGTTTTCGTCAGCAGGTCCTTCACGCGCAACTGCGTGTCGGTGTCCTTCAGCCGCACGCGGATGTTCGCGTTGGTCTGCGAATTGTCGAACGTGACTTCGTCAGCCGTGATGTGGCTCGCGGCGAGCGCGCCTTCCACATTCGCGAGCGTGGACGAATCCAGCTTGACGGTCGCCTTGCCGCTCGACACCTGCACGGCGGGCGCTTCGCCGAAGAAATTGGGGAGCGTGTACACGAGACCGATGACGAGCGCCACCAGCATCACGACATACTTCCAAAGGGGATAACGATTCATGGGGATGGCCGAACAGAAAGTTGGCTTCGGGGGAGAGGGCGTCCGGCGTTATGCGCGACGAGCCGGTTGAGTGACTCGTGTGACTCGGAGGGCTCGGAGCGAGGCCGCGCCGGACGCGAAAGAATCTGGCCTTACAGCGACTTGATGGTGCCCTTGGGGAGAATAGTCGTGACGGAGGCCTTCTGCACGGTGATTTCCGTGCCTTCGGCGATTTCGACGCCGACATACGCTTCCGACACCTTCGTCACCTTGCCGACGATACCGCCGTTGGTCACCACTTCGTCGCCCTTGGCCATGGCGGCCAGCATGTTGCGATGCTCCTTCTGACGCTTCATCTGCGGACGGATCATGATGAAATACAGCACCGCGAACATCAGGATCAGGGGCAGGAAGCTCATCAGGCTCGATTCCGCGCTGCCCGCGGTGGCGCCTTGTGCAAAGGCATTCGAAATGAACGACACGTTGGTCTCTCCGTTATACGTCGAAAATACGTCGAAATTGCGATTCAAAAACCGGCTTGGAAATTAGCCCGACATTCTACCACTCGCCCATGCCGGCAAGGCGCCGGAATGCGCTTTGGCATCAAGCCGTTAGGCCCGCGCGCGGGCCGTTCGGGCGAGCGTTAGAAAGGTGATTGTAATGGGAGCGGCGCGACGGCTGGCGTAAGTTAGTCGACCCCGCGCGCCCGGTTTTCCGCGAAGGTCTTGCGAAACGCCTCGAAGCTGTGATTTTCGATCGACTCACGCACTTCGCCGATCAATTGCAGGTAGTAGTGCAGGTTGTGGATGGTGTTCAACTGCGCGCCGAGAATTTCGCCCACGCGATGCAGATGATGCAGATACGCCCGCGTGAAATTGCGGCACGTGTAGCAGCCGCAGCTTTCGTCGAGCGGTTTCATCGAATTCTTGTGCGTCGCGTTCTTGATCTTCAGATCGCCGAAGCGCGTGAAAAGCCAGCCGTTGCGCGCGTTGCGCGTGGGCATCACGCAGTCGAACATGTCGACGCCCGCCGCCACGCCCGCCACGAGATCCTCCGGCGTGCCGACGCCCATCAGGTAATGCGGCTTGTCGGCAGGCAGCTTCGGTCCGATGTGATTCAGGACGCGCATCATGTCTTCCTTCGGCTCGCCGACCGACAGCCCGCCGATCGCAAAGCCGTGAAAGCCGATGTCCGCGAGTCCGGCCAGCGATTCGTCGCGCAGGTCTTCGAACATGCCGCCCTGCACGATGCCGAAGAGCGCATTCGGGTTGCCGAGCCGCGTGAATTCGTCGATGGAACGCTTGGCCCAGCGCATCGACATGCGCATGGAGTCGGCGGCTTCCTGGTGCGAGGTCGGCACGCCGTTGGTCGCGTACGGCGTGCATTCGTCGAACTGCATGACGATGTCCGAGTTCAGCACCTTCTGGATTTGCATCGACACTTCGGGCGACAGGAACAGCCGGTCGCCGTTGATCGGCGATGCGAACGTGACGCCATCTTCGGTGATCTTGCGCAGATCGCCGAGCGAGAACACTTGGAAGCCGCCGGAATCGGTGAGAATCGGCCGGTCCCAGCCCATGAAGCGATGCAGCCCGCCGTGCACGCCGATCGTCTCCAGTCCCGGGCGCAGCCAAAGGTGAAACGTGTTGCCGAGGATGATCTGCGCGCGGATTTCTTCGAGTTCGCGCGGCTGGATCGCCTTCACGGTGCCGTACGTGCCGACCGGCATGAAAATCGGCGTTTCGATGACGCCGTGATTGAGCGTGAGGCGGCCGCGGCGGGCCTGCCCGTCGGTCGTCAGCAGTTCGAACTTGAGGCCGTTGTCCGGCGGGGTGTGATTCACTGTCATGTAGATTCCTGTGCTACCGGAGAACAGTCCGGCGCGTCGGGTTGAGAAAAGCTCAAGCGCGCGTGAGCAGCATCGCGTCGCCATAGCTGAAAAAGCGGTAACGCGCCTCGATCGCGTGACGGTACGCCTCGCGGATCGTCTCCATGCCGGCGAACGCGGAGACGAGCATCATCAGCGTCGATTTCGGCAAATGGAAGTTGGTAATCAGCCGGTCGACGATGCGGAATTCGTAGCCCGGCGTGATGAAGATATCGGTTTCTGCGCTGGTCGCGGCAAGCGGGCGGCCGGCCTCGGCGGCGTCGCGGGCGGCGGCTTCGAGCGCGCGCATGGAGGTCGTTCCGACGGCGATCACGCGATTGCCGCGCGCCTTCACGGCCGCGATGCGATCCACGAGCGACTGCGGCAGCGCGTACCACTCGCTATGCATCTTGTGCTCGGCGATGTTGTCGACGCGCACTGGCTGGAACGTGCCCGCGCCGACGTGCAGCGTAAGCGTCGCACGTTCGACGCCGCGCGCATCCAGCCGGGCGAAGAGGGCGTCATCGAAATGGAGGCCCGCCGTCGGCGCGGCCACCGCGCCGGGATTCGCGGCATAGACGGTCTGGTAGCGCGATTCGTCGTAGGCGTCGGCGTCGTGCTCGATATACGGCGGCAGCGGCAAGCGCCCGTATTGCTCGATGAGCGTCAGGCAATCGGCCGGGAAATGCAGCGTGTAGAAGGGCTCGACGCGCTCGCCGACGGTCACGTCGAACGCGTCCGCGAGCTTGATCGTGCTGCCCGCCGCGGGACTCTTGCTCGCGCGAATTTGGGCGAGCGCGGTCGTCGGGCCGGTAAGGCGCTCGATCAGCACTTCTACGCGCCCGCCACTGGCCTTCTGGCCGAAGAACCGCGCCTTCAGGACTTTGGTATCGTTGAAGACGAGCAGGTCGCCCGGCTGAATCAAGTCGGGCAGTTCGGAAAAGCGCCGGTCGATGAGCGTGGCCGGCAAGGCGCGGTTGTCCACTTCGAGCAGGCGGCTCGCGCTGCGCTCGGCGAGCGCGCTCTGCGCGATCAGCTCGGGCGGCAGATTAAAATCGAAATCGGAAAGCGTGAACATGGCTTGAAGTCGTGCGAACGAAGCTGAAAACAAGGCACCAGCGCCGAACAAACCTCACATTGTACTTGCGAAGAGATTAGATGCCCTTGTCCGACCGTCGCCTGTCATCCCCGGCCGATGCGCTTTCCGGCGCCGAACCTGGCGCCGCGCTCGCAGCCGCGCCGGCGGCCAAGCGCGCGAAAGCCGGCGACGACGCGGCCAAGAAGACGAAGCCCGTCGTGAAGACGGCGGACAAGCTCGCGAAGCTCGGCCTCAAGTCGGACATCGACCTCGTGCTGCATCTGCCGATGCGCTACGAGGACGAAACCTCGCTCACGCCGATCGCAGAACTGATTCCCGGCGACATCGCGCAGACCGAAGGCATCGTGTTCGACAACGAGATTGCGTATCGGCCCCGAAGGCAGTTGCTCGTCAAGATTCACGACGACGCCGGCGACGAACTCACGCTGCGTTTTCTCAACTTCTACGGCTCGCAAGTCAAGCAAATGGCCATCGGCACGCGGCTGCGCGTGCGCGGCGACGTGCGAGGCGGCTTCTTCGGGCTGGAGATGGTGCATCCGGCGGTGCGCCCCGTCGATGGCGACACGCCGCTGCCGCAGGCGCTCACGCCCGTTTATCCGTCGACGGCGGGCATCTCGCAGGCGTATCTGCGCAAGGCCATCGACAACGCGCTCACCCGCGTCTCCTTGCCGGAGCTGTTGCCGGACCCGGTGGCGCGCGCCCATCTCGCGCCGCTGAATCTACCGGGCCTGCTCGACGCGGTGAAGACGCTGCATCATCCGCGCGCGGATTCGGACGAAACCGCGCTCATCGACGGCACGCATCCGGCGTGGACGCGCATCAAGTTCGAGGAATTGCTCGCGCAGCAGCTATCGCTCAAGCGCGCGCACGCCGAGCGCCGCACGCGCGCCGCGCCCGCGATGCCGCGCCGGACCGCGAGCGATGCCGGTTCCCTTGTCGCGCGTCTGTTGCATGCGCTGCCGTTCCGGCTGACCGGCGCTCAGGAGCGAGTGGTCGCGGAAATCGCGGGCGAACTGACGCTCGCGCATCCGATGCAGCGTCTGCTTCAGGGCGATGTCGGCAGCGGCAAGACCATCGTGGCGGCGCTCGCGGCGGCGCAGGCCATCGACGCCGGTTATCAGGCCGCGCTGATGGCGCCGACCGAAATCCTCGCCGAGCAGCACGCGCGCAAGCTGCGCGGCTGGCTGGAACCGCTCGGCGTGTCGGTGGCGTGGCTCGCGGGCAGTCTGAAGGCGAAGGAAAAGCGCGCCGCGAGCGAGGCGGCGGCGCTCGGCACGGCGCAACTCGTTATCGGCACGCACGCGATCATTCAGGACACGGTGGAATTTGCGCGTCTCGGCCTCGTGATCGTGGACGAGCAGCATCGCTTCGGCGTCGCGCAGCGGCTCGCGCTGCGGGCGAAGGCGCAGAACGCGTCCGATGGCGCGCGCGACTTCCAGCCGCATCAGCTGATGATGTCCGCGACGCCCATTCCCCGCACGCTCGCCATGACGTACTACGCGGACCTCGACGTATCCACCATCGACGAATTGCCGCCGGGCCGCACGCCGATTCTCACCAAGGTCGTCTCGGACGGCCGGCGCGACGAGATCATCGGCCGCGTGCGCGAGGCGGCGCTGACCGGGCGGCAGGTCTACTGGGTGTGTCCGCTGATCGAGGAAAGCGAAACCTTGCAGTTGCAGACGGCCGTCGAGACGTACGAGACGCTGGTCGCCGCGCTGCCGGAATTGCGCGTCGGGCTGGTTCACGGGCGGCTCGCGCCTGCCGAGAAAGCGGCCGTCATGGACGCCTTCTCGCGCAACGAAGTGCAGTTGCTCGTCGCGACTACCGTGATCGAAGTGGGCGTGGACGTCCCGAACGCGTCGCTGATGGTGATCGAGCACGCCGAGCGCTTCGGCCTCGCGCAGTTGCATCAGTTGCGCGGGCGCGTGGGGCGGGGCAGCGCGGCGTCCGTGTGCGTGCTGATGTATTCGAATCCGCTCTCGCAGACGGCGCGCGCTCGTTTGCAGACGATGCGCGAAACCACCGACGGCTTCGAGATCGCGCGCCGCGATCTGGAAATACGCGGGCCCGGCGAATTCCTGGGCGCGCGTCAGTCGGGCGAGGCCATGCTGCGCTTCGCGAGCCTGGAACAGGACGGCTGGCTGATCGAGACTGCGCGCGAGGCGGCCCAACAGATGCTCGACGCCTTCCCGGAGGCCGTCGAGCGGCATCTCGCCCGCTGGCTCGGCGCACGCGAGCAGTATCTGAAGGCATAGGCCGCGAACTTGGCGGCGTTTCGTCGGTCCCTATTTGATTCGAGTGATTCGCGCTTCATCCGCGCGCGCCGGCCATCGACGAGTTGTCGAACCGGCATTCCCGGGTGTATAACTCAAACCTATTGAATCCATGTCTTCCATTGGTCCCCAATGACGCTTACTGAATTGAAGTACATCGTCGCGGTGGCGCGCGAGCGGCACTTCGGCCGCGCCGCCGAGGCGTGCTTCGTCAGCCAGCCGACGCTGTCGGTGGCAATCAAGAAGCTCGAAGACGAGCTGAATGTGCAGATCTTCGAGCGCGGCACGAGCGAGGTCAGCGTCACGCCGATCGGCGAGCAGATCGTCACGCAGGCGCAGCGCGTGCTCGAACAGACGCTCGCCATCAAGGAAATCGCCAAGCAGGGCAAGGATCCGCTCGTCGGGCCACTGCGTCTGGGCGTCATCTACACCATCGGGCCGTATCTGCTGCCGACGCTCGTCAAGCAGATGATCAAGTCGGTCCCGCAGATGCCGCTCATGCTGCAGGAAAACTACACGCTCAAGCTGATCGAGCTTCTGAAGCAAGGCGAAATCGACGTCGCGATCATGGCGCTGCCGTTTCCCGAAACCGGGCTGATGGTGCGCGCGCTCTACGACGAGCCGTTCGTCGTGGCGATGCCTTCCGGCCACGCGTGGGAGAACCGCAGCAAGATCGACCCGGACGATCTGAAGCAGGAAACCATGCTGCTGCTCGGCAGCGGTCATTGCTTCCGCGATCATGTGCTCGGCGTCTGTCCGGAACTGATGCGCTTCTCGCAAAACGCCGACGGCATTCAGAAGACGTTCGAAGGCTCGTCGCTGGAAACGATTCGGCATATGGTCGCGAGCGGCGTCGGCATCACGGTGCTGCCGCGCATGTCGGTCATGGAAGTGAAGCCGCACGCGCCGGGCATCGACTCCGGCTTGCTCAGCTACGTCCCGTTCGACGAACCGGTGCCGGACCGGCGCGTGGTCCTCGCGTGGCGAAAGAGTTTCACGCGGATGCCGGCAATCGACGCCATCTCCGATGCCATTGCCGCTTGCGATTTACCGGGCGTTAAAAAGCTGGATATGCCGGTGGCGGTGAATTAAGCCGACTTCTGCTTTTCGATTGATCTGAACCGCGCGCTCGAAAGAGGCGCGGTTTTGTTATTTGCGGCCGAGCTTTTATGCGGTTCTGTGTTTTTTGGTCAATTGCCGCGATCGCGATAAAAATGCTGTTTCTCGCGCCATAGAATTTTTGTCCGGGCGCGGCATGTCCGTCGCGCCTCATACACAGGAACGAGAATAAAAATGGGCTTTTCAGAAGCAGTTCGCGTGGCGTTGATCGAAAAATTCGCTACTTTCAACGGCCGTGCTCGCCGTTCGGAATATTGGTACTTCCAGCTTTTCGCGGGCATCGTCGCGGGCGTTGCAATGGTGCTGATGGGCATGAATGAAGATTCGCTAGCCGTTATTTCGCTCGTCTCGATCGTGGTTCTCGCGCTGTTCGTGCCGAGTCTCGCAGTCACGGTTCGACGGCTGCACGACACCGGCCGGTCCGGGTGGTTTTATCTCGTCGCGTTCGTGCCGATCGTCGGCGGCATTCTGGTCTTTATCTGGACGTGTTCGCGCGGCACGGACGGCGTGAACCGCTACGGTTCCGATCCGCTTAACGCCGCGTGATACCCGGACGGCGCCATGCGCCGTCCCATCCGCGCCATCCGCGCCACCCGCCTATCGGATAAATAAAATTAATCGAATAGCGAAATCCGATAGCTTTGATAAGCTCTGTTCCCAGAGAGCCGCCCGGCTCTGACAAGACACGAGGAACAGAGCGATGACATCCCGCCAGCCCGCCGCATCCCGCGCCGCTTCGGCAGCGACGCCATGGTCCGAACTGCGCGCCGTCGCGCTCGACGTCCTCGCCGCCTTCGCCCGCACTGCGTGACGCCTTCTTCATCCCAAGCCAACACAAACCACGGAGTATCACGATGACGACCCAACGACTCACCACCGCCAGCGGCGCGCCCGTAGGAGACAACCAAAACTCGCAGACCGCCGGCCCGCGCGGCCCCGTGACGCTGCAGGATTTCTGGCTCATCGAGAAGCTCGCGCACTTCGACCGCGAAGTGATTCCCGAGCGCCGCGTGCATGCGAAGGGCTCGGGCGCGTTCGGCACGTTGCGCGTGACGCACGACATTTCCCGCTACACGAAGGCGAAGCTCTTCAACGAAATCGGCAAGGAAACGCCCATTTTCATGCGCTTTTCGACGGTGGCCGGCGAGCGCGGCGCGGCCGATGCCGAGCGCGACGTGCGCGGCTTTTCCATCAAGTTCTATACGGAAGAGGGCAACTGGGACGTGGTCGGCAATAACACGCCGGTGTTTTTCATTCGCGATCCGCTCAAGTTTCCCGACTTCATCCATACGCAAAAGCGCGATCCGTACACCAACCTGCGCAGCAACGTGGCGGCGTGGGATTTCTGGTCGCGTCATCCGGAATCGCTGCACCAGGTGACCATTTTGATGAGCGATCGCGGCATTCCGAAGAATTATCGGCAGATGCACGGCTTCGGTTCGCACACCTTCTCGTTCATCAACGCGAATAACGAGCGCTTCTACGTGAAGTTCCACTTCAAGTCGCAACAGCCGCTCGAAAACTTCACGGATGCCGAAGCCGCCGCCGTGATCGCCGCCGACCGCGAAAGCGCGCAGCGCGATCTCGTCGAGAATATCGACCGGGGCAACTTCCCGCGCTGGAATTTCCGCGTGCAGATCATGCCGGAAGCGGACGCGGCGACTTACCGCTTCAACCCGTTCGACATCACGAAGGTGTGGCCGCACAAGGACTATCCGCTCATCGATGTGGGCGTGATCGAGCTGAACCGCAACGCGCAGAACTACTTCGCGGAGGTCGAGCAGTCGGCTTTCACGCCGGCGAACGTCGTGCCGGGCATCGGCTTTTCGCCGGACCGGCTGTTGCAAGGGCGGCTTTTCTCGTACGGCGACACGCAACGCTATCGCCTCGGCATCAATCACCATCAGATTCCGGTGAACGCGCCGCGCACGCCGGTGGCGAATCCGTTTCATCGCGATGGCGCAATGCGCGTCGACGGCAATCTCGGTGGCCGCGTGAACTACGAGCCGAACCGCTTCGGCGACTTCAGCCAGGACCCGAGCGTGAACGAGCCGCCGCTCGCGGCGGGCGCGGTCGATCGCTACGATCATCGCGAGGACGAGGACTACTACAGCCAGCCGGGCGCGCTCTTCCGCCTGTTCGATGACGGGCAGCGCGAGCGGCTCTTCGGCAACATCGCGCGGCACATTCACGGCGTGCCGAACGAGATCATCGCGCGGCAGATCGAGCACTTCCGCCGCGCCGATCCGGCCTATGCGCAAGGCGTCGTCGATGCGCTCGCCCGCATCGGGCAGCGGGTCGACGCGAACAAGGACATCGACGAGGAAGATACGGCCGCTGTGTGACTCGCGTGAAAGGCGCGGCGGCAACGGTCGAACGGGAACGCAGGAGCAAGATCATGACCCAGACACTGAACATCATCGGCCAGGCGGTGGATCGCCTGGAAGCGACGAGCCGCCGGGCAACGCGCGGTGCGCGCGTCGCAGTTGCTTTCGGAATCGTGGCGGCGGCGTACGGACTCGTCGTCGCGAGCGCGCTGCATGGCGCGGGCGGGTTCGCCTGACGTCATCCGCCTTGCGCAGCGCGCGGCATGAGCGCCGCGAAGCCTTGCTGCACAAGGAAACCGCCGCGTTTCTAAGATACACTGTCGATCGCTCGAAACGCCGCGCGGCGAAACAATGCGTCACGCGCGGCGCACCACGTTCGAATCACTCTTTCACGGAGTCATCATGGCGAAAAAAGGCATTGCACCTGCCGTCAACATCGGCATCAACGACAAAGACCGCAAGCGGATCGCCGACGGGCTGTCGCGGCTGCTCGCGGACACCTACACGCTCTACCTGAAGACGCACAATTTCCACTGGAACGTCACGGGGCCGATGTTCAACACGCTGCACCTGATGTTCGAGACGCAATACACGGAACTGGCGACGGCCGTCGATTCGATCGCGGAACGCATTCGCGCCCTCGGCGTGCACGCGCCGGGCAGCTATCGCGACTTCGCGAAGCTCTCGTCGATTCCGGAAGCCGAAGGCGTGCCCGACGCCGAAGACATGATCCGCCAACTGGTGGAAGGTCAGGAAGCGGTGGTGCGCACGGCGCGCGAGATTTTCCCGGCGACCGAAGCCGCCAACGACGAGCCGACCGCCGACCTGCTGACGCAGCGCATGCAGACGCATGAAAAGACCGCGTGGATGCTGCGCTCGATGCTCGCGTAAAGCGCTTCTCTTGTCCGTTCAGGAAACCCGTGCGATGTACTGCACGGGTTTTTGCTTTTCAGAGCGGCGCGCAGCGCTGGACTAAAATATCTGCTCTTCCGTTCCGGCCGCCTTCCATGCTCGCCCGTCTCCCGCTCTATATGCGCCTCGTGCGCCTGGACAAGCCCATCGGCAGCCTGCTGCTTTTGTGGCCGACGCTCAACGCGTTATGGATCGCGTCGGATGGCCGGCCATCGCTGATGCTGATCGTGATCTTCGCGATCGGCACGCTCCTGATGCGCTCGGCGGGTTGCGCGATCAACGATTACGCCGACCGCGATTTCGACCGCTACGTGAAGCGCACCGCCGAGCGGCCGATCACGTCGGGCAAGATTCGCGCGTGGGAAGCGGTGGCGCTCGCGGCGGCGCTGTCGCTCGTCGCGTTCCTGCTCATTCTGCCGCTCAACGCGCTCACGAAGGAACTGTCGGTTTTCGCGCTGTTCGTCGCGGGCACGTATCCGTTCACCAAGCGATTCTTCGCGATTCCGCAGGCGTATCTGGGCATCGCGTTCGGCTTCGGCATTCCGATGGCGTTCGCCGCCGTGCAGGATCATGTGCCGATGCTCGCGTGGATCATGCTCGCGGCCAACGTGTTCTGGTCGGTGGCGTACGACACCGAATACGCGATGGTCGATCGCGACGACGACATCAAGATCGGCATTCGCACGTCCGCGCTCACGTTCGGCCGGTACGACGTGCTCGCCGTGATGCTGTGCTACGCCGCGACGCTCGCGGTGTATGCGGGCATCGGCGTCGCGCTGCACTTCGGCTGGCCGTACTGGCTCGGCTGGCTGGGCGCGGCCGGCTGCGCGGGGTATCACTACACGCTTATCCGAAATCGCGAGCGCATGGCGTGCTTCGCCGCGTTCAAGCACAACAATTGGCTGGGCGGCGTGTTGTTCGCGGGGATTGCGCTTCAGTACGCGCTGGCAGGCTGAGAGTGCGCGGCGCGTGGCGATTCATTGATGCTCGATCGTGTCGATCTCATCAAGCTCGACATGGAAGGCAATCGGACTGGACGTGCTTCGGGGCGCGAAGGAAACCATCGAGCGGTGCGCGCCCGTCATGCTCGTCGAAGTGTTCAAGAACGACGAGAAACTCAATCGGACGTTCTGCTCGCGTTGAACGCACGTGACCCGCTGTTGAGGCATATCGCGCAGCGCGGCAAGAGGTTTTTCATCGAATAACCCGCGCGCGCCACGTCATATCTGCGCTTTCAAGAGCCTCAAGCCGCGCCGAATTCATCCCCCATTTCCTTGGCCCGCGCTTGTGCCGCCAGCGCGCCGCGCACGATCGCGTCCTTCACGCCTTGCGCATCGAATGAGGCGAGCGCGGCCGCCGTCGTGCCGCCCTTCGATGTCACGCGCTCGCGCAGCACGCTCGCCGGTTCGCTCGACTGCGCCGCGAGTTGCGCCGCGCCCGTGAACGTCGCGACCGCGAGCGCGCGGCCTTGCTCATCGTCCATGCCGAGGGCGCGCGCCGCTTCCTGCATCGCTTCGATGAAATAGAACACGTACGCCGGACCGCTGCCCGAGATGGCGGTGACGGCGTCGATCTTCGCTTCGTCGTCGAACCAGACGGTCGCGCCGACCGCTTCCAGCACTTGCGATGCAAGCGCCTTCGCCTCGTCGCTCACGCCCGGCAATGCGGCGAGCCCCGTTACGCCCATGCCGATGAGCGCGGGCGTGTTCGGCATGGTGCGCACCACGTTCGCGTAGCCGCCGAGCCACCGCGAGAGGTCCGCCGCGCGGATGCCCGCCGCGATGCTGATGACCGTCTGCCGCGCGAGATGCGGCGCGAGCGCCTCGGCGACGCCTTTGAGCACCTGCGGTTTCACGGCGAGCAGGATGGCGTCGTAGCCCGCGAGCTTCGCGTCGATGGCCGCGCCCGTCTCGATGCCGAATTGCTTCGCGGTGCGCGCGCGCGCTTCGTCGTTGATGTCGATGGCGTAGATATCCGCAGGCGCGACGCCGCGCTTGATGAGACCGCCGATGAGCGCCGCGGCCATGTTGCCGCCGCCGATGAATGCGATTTTCATGGTGAGTGATGAGTCAGTGGGTGTAAGTGCGCTTGCCGAAGATCGCGGTGCCGATGCGCACGATGGTCGCGCCTTCGAGCACGGCGGCTTCGAGATCGGCGGACATGCCCATCGAAAGCGTGTCGAGTTCGAGGCCGTCGGCGCGCAGCGTACCCATCAGATCGCGCAGGCGCGCGTGCGGCGCGCGCTGGGCGTCGAGCGTGTCGGCGGGCTCGGGAATCGACATCAGCCCGCGCAGACGCAGGCCGGGCAGCTTGGCCACCGCATGCGCGAGCGCCGCGGCGTCATGCGGCTCGACGCCGCTTTTGGATGCCTCGCCGCTCACGTTCACCTGCACGCACACGTTGAGCGGCGTCGCGCCTTCGGGACGCTGCGCGGAAAGGCGCTCCGCAATTTTCAGGCGGTCGATGGAATGCACCCAGTCGAACTGCTCCGCGACGAGCTTCGTCTTGTTCGATTGCAGCGGCCCGATGAAATGCCATTCGATCTCGCGGCGCAAGTCTGCGAGCGCCGCGATCTTCGCGATGCCTTCCTGCACGTAGTTCTCGCCGAACGCCCGCTGGCCGGCATCGAAGGCGGCGCGCACGTCGTCGGCGGGGAAGGTCTTGGATACGGCGAGCAGCGTGACGGACGCCGGATCGCGCGACGCGCGTTCGGCGGCCTGCGCGATCCGTTGACGGACTTCTTCTAGATGTTGAGCGATGGACATGCGCGAGCGACATTCATGGCGGATCGGGCCATTATACGAATCCGCCTAGCCGTACAGCAGATGCTCCAGAAGCTGAATCCAGTGCGTCACCGGCGTGGATGTGCCGCTTTGCAGATGCGCGATGCAGCCGACGTTCGCCGACACGATCATCTGCGGCTCGGTCTTTTCCAGCCGGTCGAGCTTCTGGTTGCGCAGCGCGTAAGCCATTTTCGGCTGCAGCACCGAATACGTTCCGGCCGATCCGCAGCACATGTGCGCGTCCGCGGGCAGGCGCACTTCGAGACCGAGCGCCGTCAGAAGATGCTCGACGCGCCCGCGAATCTGCTGCCCGTGCTGCAACGTGCACGGCGGATGGAATGCCACGGTATGCACCGCACGCCGCCGCGCCAGTGCGACGAGTTCTTCTTCGAACGCCGGCAGAATTTCGGCCAGATCGCGCGTCAAGTCGACGATGCGCCGCGCCTTGTCCGCATACATCGGATCGTTGCGCAGCAGGTGCGCGTACTCCTTGACCGTCGCGCCGCAGCCCGACGCGTTCATCACGATCGCCTCGACGCCGCTTTCGACATACGGCCACCACGCGTCGATGTTGTTGCGCACGTCGTCGAGCGCGTCATCGTTATAGCCGAGATGCAGACGAATCGCGCCGCAGCAGCCGGCGCTCGGCGCGGTCACGATCTCGATGCCGAGCGCATCGAAAACGCGCGCCGTCGCCGTGTTGACGTTCGGCATCATCGCGGGCTGCACGCAGCCGGCGAGCATCAGCATCTTGCGCGCGTGCTTGCGCGTGGGCGGCGCGAGCGGCTTCTCGGGCACCGGAATCTTCGCGCGCAGCTTGCGCGGAAGCACGCCGCGCACTTGCTGCCCGAGCTTCATCGCGGGCGTGAAGAGCGTGCTGTTCGGCAGGAAGCTCGCAAGAAAGCGGCGCTGGATGCGCTGACGCATCGGCCGCTCGACCTTCTGCTCGACGACCTTGCGGCCGATCTCGACGAGTTTGCCGTACTGCACGCCCGACGGGCACGTGGTCTCGCAGTTGCGGCACGTGAGGCACCGGTCCAAATGCGTCTGCGTGCTGCGCGTGGCGGGCGCGCCCTCGAACATCTGCTTCATCAGATAGATGCGCCCGCGCGGTCCGTCGAGTTCGTCGCCGAGCAGTTGATACGTCGGGCAAGTCGCCGTGCAGAAGCCGCAGTGGACGCACTTGCGGAGAATCGCGTCGGCTTCGTCGCCATCGGCGGTGCCGCGGATGAAATCGGCGAGATTGGTTTGCATTGCGTGTTGCTCGGTTCGCCTAAAAATCGGGATAAAGCCGGGCGCGGTTGAAGATGCGCGCCGGATCGAACGCGGCCTTCAACCCGCGGTGAATCTTCATGAGCGGCGCGGGCAGCGGCGTGAACACGCCCGCGTTGCGGTCGTAGGCCGAGCCCGCGCGAAAGATCGTCGCGTGGCCGCCGGCCTGCTTCGCGCTGATGCGCACGGTCTGCGGATCGGTGTCGGTGATCCACCAGCGTTGCGCGCCGCCCCATTCCATGAGTTGCGCGCCCGGCAGATGCAGCGGCTCCGCAATCGACGGCAGCGCGAGTCGCCAGAGCGCCGAGCGCGGTTCGATCACGGCGAAGAACGGGTCCGTCTGTTCGCGCAGGCCGATCCAGAAGCGGTCGGCCTCGACCGCATCCACCACTTCGCCACCGAGCGAATTGCGCGCGGTCTTCACGGCCGCTTCCGCGCCCGCCAGACGCAGCGCGAGCGTGCCGTCGCGCCACGCGCTGCCGCTGATCGGCAACGGGTGGCCGCCCCATTCATTGAGCTTGCGCACGCCGTCGGTGGCGTGCATGTCGAATTTGAGCGTGGCTTCCGCGACGGGTCGCGGCAGCACCTTCACCGACAATTCGAGAATCAGCCCCAGCGTGCCGAGCGATCCCGCGAGCAGCCGCGCGACGTCGTAGCCCGCGACGTTCTTCACCACTTGCCCGCCGAAGCGCAGCACTTGCCCGCGTCCGTTCATCACGGCCGCGCCGAGCACGAAATCGCGCGCCGCGCCGGTCCACGCGCGGCGCGGTCCGGCAAGACCCGCCGCGATGCAGCCGCCGAGCGTCGCATTGCGGCCGAAGTGAGGAGGCTCGAAAGGCAGCATCTGGCCATGTTCTCTTAACGCAGCCTCGATTTCAGCAAGGGGCGTTCCGCTTTTCGCGGTGATGACCAGTTCCGCCGGATCGTACGAAATGATCCCGCGATAGGCGCGCGTGTCGAGAATCTCTCCCTGGAGCGTCTGGCCGTACCAGTCTTTCGTGCCGCCGCCGCGAATGCGCAGCGGCGCGCCGGTCTCGCTGGCCCGGGCGATCCGCTCCGACCAGGCGGCGACGATGTCGTCCTGTTCCATGGTGTCCCGCTCTTGTGATCCGCTTTTCGTATGGCTTGCGCTACGCCTGTCCGGTCGATTGTACCGGCCGCTTAACGCAGCCGTACCCGGACAAACGTGGATAGCGAAACGCGCGGCGAGCGCGGCGGCCGATCAGAAGCGCGGCAGTTCGGGATGCGGCAGGAGGCCGCCGCGAATGTGCATCTTGCCGTACTCGGCGCAGCGCGCGCGCGTGGGAATGGCCTTGTCGGGATTGAGCAGGCGCAGCGGATCGAACGCGCGCTTGACCGCGTGAAACGCGTCGCGCTCTTCCGGCGAAAACTGCACGCACATCGAATTGATCTTCTCGATGCCCACGCCATGTTCGCCCGTCACCGTGCCGCCGAGCTCCACGCAGGTTTCGAGAATGTCGGAACCGAACGCTTCCGCCCGATGCCATTCGTCGAGATCGTTGCCGTTGAAGAGAATCAGCGGATGCATGTTGCCGTCGCCCGCATGGAACACGTTGATGCAGCGGAGCGCGTACTTCTTCTCCATCTCTTCGATGCGCGCGAGCAGCGGTCCGATGGCGCGGCGCGGCACCGTGCCGTCCATGCAGTAATAGTCGGGCGAAATGCGGCCCGCAGCGGGAAACGCGTTCTTGCGGCCGGACCAGAACTTGAGCCGCTCGGCTTCGGAACGTGAAATCTGAATGCGCGTCGCGCCATGCTCGCGCAGCACGGCGGTCATGCGGACGATTTCCTCGGCGACTTCGTCGTACGTGCCGTCGGATTCGCACAGCAGAATGGCGGCTGCGTCGAGATCGTAGCCGGCCTTGACGAACTCCTCGACAGCGCGCGTCGCGGGCTTGTCCATCATTTCGAGGCCGGCCGGGATGATGCCCGCCGCGATGATCGCCGCCACCGCGTTGCCGCCTTTGACCACGTCGTCGAAGCTCGCCATGATGACCTGCGCGGTCTGCGGCTTCGGAATCAGCTTGACGGTGACCTCGGTGACGACGGCGAACATGCCTTCGCTGCCGATCAGCACCGCGAGCAGATCCAGCCCCGGCGCATCCGGCGCGAGCGAGCCGAATTCGACGATATCGCCTTCCATCGTCACGGCGCGCACGCGCAGCACGTTATGCACGGTAAGGCCGTATTTCAGGCAGTGCACGCCGCCTGAATTCTCGGAGACGTTGCCGCCGATGGTGCAGGCGATCTGCGACGACGGGTCCGGCGCGTAGTACAGCCCGTAAGGCGCGGCGGCTTCCGAGATGGCGAGATTGCGCACGCCGGGCTGCACGGTGGCCGTGCGCGCGTACGAATCCACTTCGATGATGCGCCGAAAGCGCGCGAGCGACAGCACGATGCCGTGGCGAATCGGCATGGCGCCGCCGGAGAGCCCGGTGCCCGCGCCGCGCGGCACGATCGGCACGCCGAGCCGCGCGCAGATCTGCACGACGCGCTGGACCTGCGCTTCCGTCTCGGGCAGCACGACCGCGAGCGGCAGGCGCCGGTAGGCGGCGAGACCGTCGCATTCGTAGACGGACGTGTCCTCATCGCGAAACAGCAGGCAATGCGTGGGCAGCACGGCCATCAGCGCCTGCACGACTTCGCGCTGGCGCTCGGCGAGCTGTTCTTCCGTGAGCGCGGGCGCGTCCTCGTGCGGCAGATTCGGCGAGAATTCCGGCGCGGCGGCGTCGGAGAACTCGGGCTTGAGTTCGTCGGGTGCGTTCATGTCTCCTCCCGGCGCCTGAACATGACGGCGCGTATTCGATAAAAGTCTCTGACGCGGCGACACCCCATGTTGCGCGCTCGTGGCTTCTTCGTCCACCGGGCGCGCGGGATGCGGCGGCGTTGCTTAACGCGTGAACGCGAAGATCTTGCCCGGATTCATCAGGTTCTTCGGATCGAGCGCGTGCTTGATGGACCGCATCACGTCGATGCCGTCTTCGCCGTGCTCGTCGAGCATGAAGTCCATCTTGTGCAGCCCGACGCCGTGCTCGCCCGTGCACGTTCCGCCGACTTTCAGCGCGCGCTCGACGATGCGCCGGTTCAGGCGCTCTGCTTCGTCGCGTTCCTCGGGCTTCGCGGGATCGAGCAGCATTGCGACATGAAAATTGCCGTCGCCGACGTGTCCGACGATCGGGCAGGGCAGCGACGAGCCGAGCAGGTCCTTCTCCGTCTCTTCGACGCATTCGGCCAGACGCGAGATCGGCACGCAGACGTCGGTGGTCACGGCGCGGCAGCCGGGCTTCAGTTGCAGCATCGCGAAATAGGCGTTGTGGCGCGCGGTCCAGAGGCGGCTGCGGTCTTCGGGACGCGTCGCCCATTCGAAGTCGGTGCCGTGGTTTTGCGCCGTAATCTCCTGCACGGTCTGCGCCTGTTCCTTCACGCCCGCTTCGGTGCCGTGGAATTCGAAGAACAGCATCGGCGATTCGCGCAGCGTCAGATTCGAATGTCGATTGATGGCCCGCACCGCGAGCTTGTCGACGAACTCGACGCGGGCGATCGGCACGCCCATCTGGATCGTTTCGATGACGGCGCGCACGGCGTCGCCCATCGACGGGAACGCGCAGACGGCCGCGGAGATGGCTTCGGGCTGCGGATAGAGCCGCACCGTGATTTCGGTGATGACGCCGAGCGTGCCTTCGGAGCCGACGAAAAGCCGCGTCAAGTCGTAACCCGCCGACGATTTGCGCGCGCGCGTGCCGGTATGGATGACGCGGCCGTCGGCCAGCACGACGGTCAGCGCGAGGACGTTTTCGCGCATCGAGCCGTAGCGCACGGCGTTGGTGCCCGAGGCGCGCGTCGCCGACATGCCGCCGATGCTCGCGTCCGCGCCGGGATCGATCGGAAAGAAGAGGCCGGTGTCCTTCAGCGCTTCGTTCAGCTGCTTGCGGGAAATGCCGGGCTGCACGGTGGCGGTGAGGTCTTCGGCGTTGATCGAGACGACGCGGTTCATTTCGGACAAGTCGATCGAGACGCCGCCTTGCACCGCGAGCAGATGCCCTTCGAGCGAGGATCCGTTGCCGTACGGGATGATCGGCACATCGTGCTCGGCGCACAGCCGGACGATGGCCTGCACCTCTTCCGTGCTGCGCGCGAACACGACGGCGTCGGGCAATTGCGGATCGAACGGGGATTCGTCGCGGCCGTGATGTTCGCGCACGGCCTGGCTCGTGCTGACGCGCTCAGCGAAGTGTTGCTTGAGCGCGTCGAGCAGGGCGGCGGGAAACGGCCGGCGGATGGCATGCGGCAAGGCGGGGTGATTCACGGGCGTCTCCGGCGGATTTTTTGTCGATTTCGTGCTTCGGGCGGCGTGCGTGCTGTTTGGCGGTTGCACGGCAGGGCGCCGAAATGCTGTCTTATTCTACGCGCGGGACGCTCGCGGCGCGCGGCGTCGGGGGGGAAGCGAGGGGCGCTGCCTATAATGCTTCGGCAGATTTTTGGCGCATTTGAATGACAAAGGAGCAGTGATGGGTAACCGCCTCAGCAAGATCGCGACGCGCACCGGCGACGATGGCACCACCGGACTCGGCGATGGCCGCCGCGTTTCGAAAGACGATGCGCGCATTGCGGCGATCGGCGATGTCGATGAACTGAATTCTTCGTTGGGCGTGTTGTTGTGCGAGGCTTTACCGCCGGATGTGCGTAATGCGCTCACGCAGATTCAGAACGATTTGTTCGATCTGGGCGGCGAATTGTCTATTCCGGGACATTCGATGATCTCGGATTCGCATTTAGCGCGGTTGGATGCGTGGCTCGCGGATTACAACTCGACTTTGCCGCCGCTTAAGGAGTTTATTTTGCCGGGCGGGTCGAGAGCGGCGGCTTTGGCGCATGTTTGCCGCACGGTGTGTCGAAGGGCGGAGCGGGCGATTGTTGCTTTGGGGCGTATTGAAGTCGATGCGGTTAATGACGCGCCTAGAAGGTATGTTAATCGGTTGTCGGATTTGTTGTTCGTGTTGGCGCGGGTTTTGAATCGGGCGGATGGGGGCGTCGACGTATTATGGAAGCATACTTTAGATTGAGGACAGTCAAGAATTTTTGAAGAATTTTGAGGAAGCGGTTGCGGGAAATACGGTGATGCGCTACCTTTTCTCCGAACTGTGCGAGCTCTCGGAAAAATGGAGACCGATTAGATTGGCAGAACTAACCAAAGAGCAGATTTCCTTCTTAAGGCTGCATCGAATCCCAGAGTCATTGCTTTTCGATGCGTCCGGACTATCTAAGAAAGCGCGCGAGACAGCGATGCGCGAACTGCAAAAAAATTTTTCTATGGTGGTTCAGAGTGCGCGAAGGGTGGGCATACATTGCGCACTAAGGCAGGGCATTGCATCCAATGCGACACCTCGAAAATAGCATTTCAGCTCAGAAGCTCCGATTCGGGCTTTGTTTATCTTGCGCACTCCGAATCGACGGGATACGTGAAGATTGGCTATAGCAGAGACGACCCGCACGCTCGCATGGAAAAGCTTCGCGAACAGGCTTATGGCGGGGCTCGCGATTGGGTTATGAAGCGAGTTGTTTGGCTCGAGCGAGATGCGGGAAGTCATGAGTTCGCAATCCAATATCGGTTATCCGAGTTTCAGAGGCTAGTCGAATACGAAAAGCAACTCGGATCGATCGTGGTGTGCCGCGAAATTTTTGCTTGTCGTCTCGCCCACGCCATAAAAGTGTTTGAGCAGGTGCCGATCTGACAAGTCAGCACTGACCCGGCGTGAGTGCGTCAAATTCTCTAGTGAGCGCGTTGCCCAGAAATGTTGAACCTTTATCTGCTTGACTTGCCAGTCTATCGCGTGGATGAGCAACGCTACTATCGTGATAGGGCCGAGTTCATCGATCGCGTCCTTTCTTCGCCCGGCGCTGAGCATAGCGACAGATGGCCGTTACGTGGGAAGAGTCATGCAGATCATCTTGCCAATGCTACATTTCATCTCGAGAGATCTTTTGGAGGATGTTGGCTCTTCAACGAGATCATTGGCTATATTCGGCTTCATTTTCTCGGAAGTCAAGTGAGAGGCGAGTATTACTGTGTCGGTCATCGGCGCATCAGAAAGACCAGAAAAAAGCAGTTCGAGTTCCAAACCTGGAAATTGGCTGTAGAACGTAACATTGACGAGAAGTCGACCAACGAACAAACCTTCGCTGCGATCATGAAATATGTCGATCACTGCCGCGCTGAGTTGCCCGGCCGCTACATCGACGACAGTCAGCTCTCAAGGCTGGGACCTTTCATCGACTGGCGAGGCCTGCGCCAGATCGCACATCGAGAGGGCGCCTCCGAATAAACACCGGAGGGGCACGCTCGCGGCTCTTCATGAGGTGTGACCGTTATCTCGGGTGGCCCCTCTTGACCCGCCGCTGTTTGACCGCTTCCGCCAATCCCTCGAGCACCCCGACGCTCTCCTCCCACCCAATACAAGCATCAGTAACGCTTTGCCCGTAAGTAAGCTCGCACCCTTCCTTCAAATCCTGCCGCCCGGCGACAAGATGCGATTCCACCATCACGCCGACGATCCGCTCATCGCCAGCGGCCAACTGACGCCCGATATCCGCGCAAACCGGAATCTGATTCTCATGCTTCTTCGAGCTATTCGCATGGCTGGCGTCGATCATCAAGCGCGCCGCTAATCCCGCCTTGCCGATATCGCTGCAAGCCGCATCCACGGAAGCCGCATCGAAGTTTGGCGTCTTGCCACCGCGCAAAATGATATGGCAGTCCTCATTCCCAGCGGTCGAAACAATCGCCGAATGCCCGCCCTTCGTCACAGAAAGAAAATGGTGCGGCTGCGAAGCGGCCTTGATCGCATCCACCGCGATTTTCACGTTGCCGTCCGTGCCGTTCTTGAATCCGACCGGACACGAAAGCCCCGAAGCCAGTTCCCGATGCACTTGCGATTCGGTCGTCCGCGCGCCGATCGCGCCCCAGGAGATCAAATCCGCGATGTACTGCGGGCTGATCATGTCGAGATATTCCGTCCCCGCGGGCAACCCAAGCTCGTTGATATGCATGAGCAATTCCCGCGCGGCACGCAATCCGTCGTTGATCTTGAAGCTGTTATCCATATACGGATCGTTGATCAGCCCTTTCCAGCCCACCGTCGTGCGCGGTTTTTCGAAATACACGCGCATCACGATTTCCAGTTCGCCCGCGAACCGCTTGCGCTGCTCGATCAAGCGCCCCGCATATTCCAGCGCCGCCTTCGGATCGTGAATCGAACACGGCCCGATGATGACGATCAACCGGTCATCCATGCCATGCAGAATGCGATGCATCGATTGCCGCGCGTTGAAGATGAGATCGGACACCGGCTCCGTGCAGGGAAATTCGCGGATCAAATGCGCGGGCGGGACGAGTTCCTTCAACTCACGGATACGAACGTCATCGGTATTGTGCGGGGGCATGGCGATTCTCCAACGGCAATGTTCTGAGCAAAAAATGGAAGGCAAAAAAAAACCGCCAGACTCTCTGGCGGTTTTTCGGGAATTCGGTTTTGCGTATCTGCAACCTACGACTCACCCCTCTCGATCCGCCAGCGGCTTGAGATGCCAAAAGAAATAAAAATAAAACTTGGCGGACATGGTGAGCACAGGGCGCATTGCAAAAGGGTGACCGTCTTTATAACCTCAAACGGGCGGCGCTGACAAGCGGCCGCGCGTCGAACGCGGGAAATCCGCATCGGCGGCTTCGAACGATTCCGATCGCGCCACCGCCGATGCGGCAAAACTGCATCAAATCGTGCCACCCACCGTCATCTTCTCGATACGCAACGTCGGCTGACCGACGCCGACCGGCACGCTCTGGCCTTCCTTGCCGCACACCCCCACGCCGCTGTCGAGCGACATGTCGTTGCCGATCATCGTCACGTATTTGAGCGATTCCGGACCGCTGCCGATCAGCGTCGCGCCCTTCACCGGGTATGTGATCTTGCCGTCCTCGATCATGTACGCCTCGGACGCCGAGAACACAAACTTGCCATTGGTGATATCCACCTGACCGCCGCCGAAATTGACCGCGTACAGGCCGTTTTTCACCGACGCGAGAATCTCCTGCGGGTCCTTGTCGCCGTTGAGCATGTACGTGTTCGTCATGCGCGGCATCGGCAGCGCGGCGTACGACTCGCGGCGCGCGTTGCCGGTCACCGGCATCTTCATCAGGCGCGCGTTGAGCGAATCCTGAATGTAGCCCTTCAGAATGCCGTCTTCGATCAGCGTCGTGCACTGCGTCGGGTTGCCTTCGTCGTCGATATTCAGCGACCCGCGGCGATTCGGCAGCGTGCCGTCATCCACCACCGTCACGCCCTTCGCCGCCACCTGCTCGCCGATGCGGCCCGCGAACGCCGACGATCCCTTGCGGTTGAAATCGCCCTCCAGCCCGTGTCCGACCGCCTCGTGCAACAGCACGCCGGGCCAGCCCGGCCCGAGCACGACCGTCATCGCGCCGGCCGGGGCAGGGCGCGCTTCCAGGTTGACGAGCGCGGCATGCACGGCGTCGTCGACGTACTTCGACAGAATATCGTCCGTGAAGTAACCGTAGTCGAAGCGTCCGCCGCCGCCGCCCGTGCCGATCTCGCGCCGGCCGTTCTGCTCGGCGATCACCGTCACCGAGACGCGCACGAGCGGCCGCACGTCCGCCGCCAGCGCGCCGTCGCTGCGCGCGACGAGCACGACGTCGTATTCGCCCGCGAGCCCCGCCATCACTTGCGTGATGCGCGGATCGCGCCCGCGCGCCATCTGTTCGACGCGCTCCAGCAGCCTGACCTTCGCGTTGGCATCGAGTGAATGGAGCGGATCGGCGGGCACGTATAGATCGCGGCCCGAGACGCCCGTGAGCGTGCTCGCCGGCTTGATCTTGTGCTTGCCGCCGCCCGCCTTCGCGATCGCCCGCGTGGCGAGCGCGGCCTGGCGGATGGACTCGGGCGAAAGATCGTCGGAATAGGCGAAAGCCGTGCGCTCGCCCGACACGGCGCGCACGCCGACGCCCTGATCGATGCTGAAGCTGCCCGATTTGACGATGCCTTCCTCCAGACTCCACGCTTCGCTGCGCGTGGACTGGAAGTACAGATCCGCGTAATCGACGCGATGCGTGAAAATCTCCGCGAGCGTGCGCGTGATGAGACCCTCGTCGAGGCCGTACGGCGTCAGGAGAACGTCCTTCGCCGTGACCAGGTTGCGGATGCCGGGTTCGATGATGTTCATGCGGTGCCTATTGCGTTGATGCAGCGTGTTCGGTGAATTCGGACAATTCTACTGTCCGCGTCGTTCAGGCCATGTGCGGGACCACTTCCGCGCGTTCAAGGCCGTCAAAAAGCCTATTTTCGAGATGCGGCGCGTCAGCGCGACGTCGGGACATCGGGACGTGGCGCAGGAACGCCTACGCGATCACCCGATGCCGGTACGCCGGCAAACTCTGCCGCACGTTCGCGATGCGCTCGGGATCGATCGCGCCCGCGACGACGCCCGCGCCTTCCTCGCGCACGGCGACGATCTCGCCCCACGGGTCGATCAGCATGCTATGTCCCCATGTGCGGCGGCCGTTTTCGTGCTTGCCGCCTTGCGCGGCGGCGAGCACGTAGCATTGGTTCTCGATCGCCCGCGCCTTGAGCAGCGTCTCCCAGTGCGCACGGCCGGTGGTGTACGTGAACGCGGACGGCACGACCATCAGCGCGCAGTCGCCCATCTTCCGGTACAGCTCGGGAAAGCGCAGGTCGTAGCAGACGGAGAGGCCCACGCGCCCGAATGGCGCTTCGAAGGTCCGCACGTCCGCGCCGGGCACGATGCTGCGCGCTTCGTCGAACGATTCCTCGCCCTTTTCGAAATTGAACAGATGAATCTTGTCGTAGCGCGCGACCTGCTCGCCGTCCGGACCGAAGACGAGCGACGTGTTCAGCACGCGCGACGCTTCCGGCGACTTCAGCGGTAGCGTCCCGCCGATGACCCACACGCCATGTTTGCGCGCAGCCTCGGAGAGGAATTGCTGGATCGGGCCGTCGCCGGGCGTCTCGCGGATCGCGAGCTTGTCGGTGTCCTTGAGACCCATGAAGCAGAAGTACTCGGGCAGCAGCACCAGTTGCGCGCCGCCTTGCGCCGCCTCGGCGATGAGCCGCCCGGCCTCTGCCAGATTGCGGTCGCGATCCGGCGTGCTCACCATTTGCAGCGCGGCGACCGGGAACGGCCGCACGGTGCTTTCGCTCGATTGTTCGGTCATGTTCGTGGCGCTGGGTTGGTCGAAGAGGGACGCCGCCCGCGCGCCTTGCGACGACAACTCGCATTTATTGAGCGGCTGACGGACGCGCGACGGCAGCGGGTGATTCGATCTTACCCTGATCGCCATGCAGGCGCTGAACGACCGGCTTGGTCCACGATCCGGTGATCAAATAGTCGACCGCGAACGCTTTCTTGATCGACTGCGACAGCGCGAGGTCAGCGGCGAGCGCGCCGAGACCGAGCAGCGGATTGATCACCGCCGCGCCGAGCGCCACCGCGCCCGCGCCGACGGTCGGAATCACCTTGACGCGAAGATCCTGCGTTTTCTTCGGCAGATCGACCGAGCCGTGCACCTGCACCCGGGCGGGCGGCGTGATCATCGAAAGATCGTCGGTGCGGGCGGTGCCGTCCGCGATGCGCGCATTGCCCGTGAGCTTCTCGAACGGCAGCCCCTTGCCGACCACATCCTCGAAATGCAGCGTGAGCAGATTGGCGAGGCTGCGCAGGCTCAGAATGCCGAGCCACTTCGCGGCGGCCGGCGCCCGCAGAATCTGGCCGTGCCGCAGATCGACCGCCACGGTGCCGTCGAGCGTGGGCAGATCGACCGCGGTCGGACCGCCGTTCCAGCCCGCGTGGCCGGATACCGCACCGGTCGCGCCGTTGACTGAATGTGGCACGCCGAAGCGGTCCAGGAACTGCCCGCCGTTGTTCACGTCCAGCTTGAAATCGACCGACGTGCGGCGGGGCGTGGCATCGCCGTCGCGTGGCGGCTGCGCGCCCGGCAGCGCGCGCCAGATGGCGTTCGCGGTGAAGGTCGCGTCCGGATTGGCGAGCTGCAATTTGTCGAGCGTCCAGATCGGCTCATCGGCGACGACTTCGTTGTGCGCATCCACTTCGAGCCGGCCGAGATCGCGGCCGCGCAGAACGAGCTGATTCACGATCACGTCGATGGACGGCATGTTGCGCGGCGGCTTGCTCATCGCTTTTTCGGCGGGCGCGTTGTCCGCCTTGTCGGGAATCGCCACCTTGTCGAGCCGCGCCTGCACCGCGCCGGGGCCGCCCTTGACCGCGCCGGGCGTGAACGCGACGCTGCCCGTCACCTGGTCCGATGCGATGTTCGCGAGCCACTTGCGATCGCTCGACTCCCCGCGCGCGTCGATGGCAATGTTCTCCCAGCGCCGGTCGAGGAGCATCAGCGTGCCGATGTGCAGCGCGGCGAGCGTCGGGACGAACTGGCGGGCGGTGTCGCTCATGGGCGAAGCGGGCGGGGAGGGCGCAGAAGGCGAGGCGTTCGCGTTGGCGTCCGCGAATGTCTTGCGCCATGCATCGGCGTCGAGCGTCTTTAGGTCCACGTCGGCGGTCACGCCTTCTGCCGGCAAGTCGGCGGGCTTGTTCACAGCGATCGCGCCGCGCACGGCTTGCAAGGTCGCGCGCATGTTCATCGGCGCGGCCGGGTTTTCCGGATCGATCTTCACTTCCGCCCGGCCGATGCGCCGCAACTGGTAATGCGCCGCGAGCGGCCCGAGCGTGAGCCGCGCGTCGTGCAGATCGGACGCGGCGCCGGGCGCGGGCGCGAAGCTGAACGTGAACGGCATCGGCGCGCCCTTCGCCTTGCCGAACGGCGCGGGCAAGTCGATGCCGACGCCCGTGAGATCCGCTTTCGCCTGCACGTCGGGCAGCGCGTTCCTCGCGCCGCGCACGTGCAGTTCGTACGGCGCGGCGCCATCGATGCGCGTCAGAAGCTGCGTCACCTGCGGCGTCATGCGTCCGTTGAAACGCGCGGCGGCGTCGGTGCCGATGCGCCCGTTCACATCGAACGCGTAGCTGCCGTCGGGCCGCACGCCGCCGGTCGCGCGCACGTCGCCGCCGAGCAGTTGCGCCGTGAGCGAATCGAGCGTGACGGTCTTCGCCGCGAAGTCGGCGCGGCCGCGCAAATGCGTGAGCGGCGGCAGATTGGCATACGCGACCTCGTTGTCGGCGAAGGTCAGCGAGCCTTTGTACTCCGTGCGCAGCGGCGGCAGCGGCGGCGGCGGGCGGTAACGCGGAATGCCGAGCGTGAGCGCGAGCGACGCGTTGCCCTTCGCGTCGAGCTTGCGCGTCGCGTGCTTCGCCATCAGGCCGAGCGAGCTGTTATCGACGTATTGCAGCATGTCGGCGAGCGGCCCGTGCGCCTGGCCGTCGATCCACAGCTTCGTCTCGCGGTTGCCCGTATCGTCGATACGTCCGATCACGCGCGACACCGCGACGCCCTTGTAATGCCCGCGATGAATGTCGAAGCCGAGCTTGTTCTGCGCGAGCGTGAAGGTGCCGTCGATGCCTTCAAACGCCGGCCAGAAATTCGGCAAGCCGTTGGCCATCTTGCGCGGCGGGAACGGCGTCGGATCGAACTTGCCGCCGGTGAACGGCGCTTCGATGCGAAACACGCCGGCATCCGGAAACTTCGCGTACGGAAAGCGCGTGAGATCGCCGTGCACTTCCAGCGTGGCGTTGCGCGCGACGCCCGCCTGCAACGCGTGGCCGAGGTAGACGCGCACGCGCTCGTTCAGGCTCGTCGGCAGATAGCGCACGAGGTGCGTCGCGTTCAGATGCGCGACCTTCGCCTTCAGGTCGAGATTGCCGCGGCCGTGGCCCTGATTCCAGTACGCGGCGGTGACTTCGCCTTCGGCATCGGCGTTCTTCACGCGCAGCGTGTCCAGATGAATGGTGAACGCGCGGCGCAGTTCGCCCGGCGCGATGGCATCCGCGACGGTCCAGCTCGCGTGGCCTTGCAGCGAATCGAAGATGAGGCGCGGGTCGTCGAACGCGCCGGGAATCGTCACGGCCGCGTTCTTCGTATCGATGCTGATGGTGCCTTGCGACTCGTTCGCGTCGACCGCGCCCCACAGGTTTTCGATTCCCGGAATGCCGGCGCGCGGGTGATTGTTCGCGGTGAGTCCCGGCGGCGGCTCCTGCGCCTGCACGCTGATGCCCTGCAACTCGCCCTTGAACGCATAGTGCAGCAGCTTCGCGTCGCCTTTTTCGCGCTGGCGCTGCACTTCTTCTTCGCTGCGCGGCGGCACGCGTTCCGTGTAGATCGTGAAATTGGCGATCTGCCCGCGCGGATTGAAGCGCACGAGTTCGTTCAGCACGCGCGCCGGAACCGGCAGCGCGCGCGTGAATTCAGCGAGGATGCCGAGATCGGCTTCATCGCCCGTCACGCGAAAGAGCAGGCCGACGTTGACCGCCGCCGGCCGATACGTTGCGCTGAGCGTCCGCGAGGTCAGGAGGCGCGCGACCGGCGTGCCGTCTTCTAGCGCGGGCTGGCCGAGTTCGGCGCGCAGGTCGGACAAATTGAGCGTGTACGCGCCGTCCTTCTTGTCGACGGTCCAGCCGAAGCGCGCCACCGGAAGATCGAGTCGCGGCTGCGTCGCCCGCACGCGCAGCGCGATGTTGCCGCCCGCGAGGTCGCCGTTCGCGCTCTGCAACTCCCCGCGCGCGAAGTTGACCCAGATGCGGTTTTCGACGCGGCCATCGTAGATGGCGAACGGCAGCTTCACGTAGCGCCCGAGCGTCGGCAGATCCAGCGGACCGGTCGACAGGTACACGCGGCCCGTCCAGTTCGCGGGCGCGCCCATCGCGCTGAACGGCTCGTGGCGAAAGTCCGCGCGCAGGTCGAGCGGACCGTGCAGCACCTCGCCGTCGGGTGGGGCGGCAAGCGCCACGCGATGACGCAGGCCGTCGTTCAGCACGGTGAGCCGCAGCCGCTTGAACGCGATCTCGGGCGCGCCGCGCTGGGCGTCGCGCCAACGCAGCGTGCCGTCGCGCAGCAGAATGTGCTCTTGTCCGAGCAGCCATGTGGTGAACGCGTTAGAGCCCGTGCGATGCGTCGGAATCGTCACGCCCGCGACCGTGACTTCGCCTTTGGCGTTGCGCGCGGCGATCACGTCGGGGCCATCGACGGTCAGATCCGCCAGTTTCGGCTTGAGCTGCACGAGCGAGCGCCACGCGATACTCGCGCTCGCGTGCGGCACCGCGAGCCCCGGCGAGCCGTCGGCGGCGTCGATGCGAAGATTGTCGATGTCGATGGTCGGCTGCATGCCCGTCCATCGCGCGGACAGCCGGCCGATGCGCAACTGCGCGTGCATGCGCGTGGAGACGGCTTCCTCGATGCGCGGCCTGAACGAATCGATCTGCGGCAGCACGACATAGCGCAGGCCGAGATAGATGCACGCGACCGCGAAATACAGCACGGCCGCGATGACGAGAACGACTTTGAGAACGCGCGACAGAACGCGCTCGGCGTTGCCGCTGGGCTGGGCTTGTCCAACTTCGGTCGGGTCGACGGATCGTCTGCTGTCGGACATGCTGCGGCTGTTCGGCGATATGGTAGTTTTGCGTGTTCGACGCTGAAATGTAACACAGGGCAAGGCGCGGGTATCTGCGGCGTGCGCGCGCCGGACGGCCCGCGCAGGCCCGCCGCGCAAGCCTTTCGAGCCGCGCCGCCTACGCCCGCCCGCGCACCGAAACACTCGACGCAAAGCAACCTGCGAGCCTAACCATTCATGACCGATGTGACTCTGCGCAGTTCCGGCTACTCCACTTATGCGGCCCGCGCGTATGCCGCGCGCGCCGAATTGGCATCGAGCGTGGCGGAGTGGGCGCAGTCGCCCGTCACGCGCGAGTGGATCGAAGCGCGTCTCGACGCGCACTGCGCGCGCGCTTCGTCAAACGGCGCGCTCGACGAAGCCGCGCTCAAAACGGCGCTGCGGCGCCTCCGCGTGGACGTGTTCTGCACGGTGATGGAGCGCGATCTGCGCGGCGCGGCCGATGTCGCCGAAGTCACCGGCGCGATGACCGATCTCGCCGAAGTGACTATCCAGCGCGCGCTCGCCGTGCTGACGGCGGACCTCGAAACGCTGTTCGGCGAACCGCGCGGGCCCAACGGCGAGCGGCTCACGCTCGGCGTCGTCGGCATGGGCAAGCTCGGCGGGCGCGAATTGAACGCGTCGTCGGATATCGATCTGATCTTCGTCTACGAAGACGACGGCGAAACCGCCGGCGGCACGCGCGCGCCGCTCGCGACGCAGGAATTCTTCACGCGGCTCGGGCGGCGGCTGATCGGCGCGCTCGCGGAAATCACGCAGGACGGCTATGTGTTTCGCGTCGACATGCGGCTGCGTCCGAACGGCGATTCCGGGCCGCTTGTGTGCAGTCTCGGCATGCTGGAAGAGTACTTTTACGTGCAGGGCCGCGAGTGGGAGCGCTACGCGTGGATCAAGGCGCGGCTCGTGTCCGAGCGCGAAAGCGAGTCCGCGCAACGGCTCGCGAAGCAGCTCGACGCGATCGCCACGCCGTTCGTCTACCGCCGCTATCTCGATTACGGCGTGATCGCGGCGATCCGCTCGCTGCATCAGCAGATTCGGCAGGAAGCGCGGCGGCGCGCGTCCATGCGGCCCGACAAGGCCGACGACATCAAGCTCGGGCGCGGCGGCATCCGCGAAATCGAGTTCAGCGCGCAAGTGTTTCAGTTGATTCGCGGCGGACAGGCAGCGGATTTTCGTATCCGGCCGACGCTCGCCGTGCTCGAACGCGCGGCGGCCAACGGGCTCATCGCGCCTAATGTGCGCGATGCGCTCACCGACGCGTATCTCTTCCTGCGCACGGTCGAGCATCGTCTGCAATATCGCAACGATGCGCAGACGCACGCCATGCCCGTGGCCGACGACGAGCGCGCGCTGCTCGCGTCGTCGCTCGGCTTCGCGGATTACGCCGCGTTGATGGCGAAGCTCGACGCGCATCGCGAATTCGTCGAGCAGCAGTTCGACGCAATTTTCGCCGACAAGGTGAGCGGCGAGCGCGGCTGCGGCGTGGCGGACGATTCGGCGGCGTCGTGGATCTGGAGCAGCGCGCTCGCCGACGAATCCGCGCAGGACGAACTCACCGCGCGTCTCATGGAATTGGGCTTCGCAGACCCGGCGCCGGTGCTCGCGCGGCTGACGGGCGTCTGGAACTCGTCGCGCTATGCCGGGCTGCCGGAACAAAGCCGCGGCCGGTTCGATATCGTCGCGCAGCGCGCGCTGGAAGCCGTGCAGAACATCGACGCGGCCCGCCGCGTGGACACCATCGCGCGTCTCTTCGATCTGCTCGAAGCGACGGCGAAGCGCGGCGCGTACCTCGCGTTGCTCACCGAATATCCGGCGGCGCTCGACCGCGTGCTCTCGGTGCTGTCGGGGTCGCGCTGGGCGGCGGGCTATCTGATCCGTCATCCGCAATTGCTCGACGAATTGCTCGACGACGAAGCCATTTCCAGCCCGTTCGACTGGCCCGAATTCCGGCGCGCGCTGAATGCGCGTCTCGCCGCCGCGGAGGACGCCGAGCATCAGATGGACTTGCTGCGCCACGCGCATCAGGCCGAAGTGTTCCGCATTCTGCTACTGGATCTGGCCGGGCGGCTGACGGTCGAGCACGTGAGCGACCGCTTGTCCGAACTCGCGGACGCGGTGCTCGACGTGACCGTCGAAACCGTCTGGAAGCAGTTCCCGAAGCGGCATCGCGAGACGCCGAAATTCTCGGTCATCGCGTATGGGAAGCTGGGCGGCAAGGAACTGGGCTACGCGTCGGATCTCGATCTGATCTTTCTCTACGACGACCCCGACGACGCCGCCTCCGACATCTACGCGATGTTCGCGCGCCGTTTGATTACGTGGCTGACGGCGGCGACGGGCGCGGGCACGCTGTTCGACGTGGACCTGCGGCTGCGGCCGAACGGCGAGTCCGGGCTGTTGGTCACGAGCCTCGATTCGTTTCGCCGCTATCAGCTACGCGAGGGCGACGCGGCCAATACCGCGTGGGTGTGGGAGCATCAGGCGCTGTCGCGGGCGCGGTTCAGCGCGGGCGATGCCGACATCGGCGCGCAGTTCGAAGCGATCCGCGCCGACGTGCTGGTGATGGAGCGCGATGCGGCGGCGCTCGCGCTCGAAATCGTCGCGATGCGGGAACGCGTGGCGGCGGGGCATCCAAATCGCAGCGATCTGTTCGACCTGAAGCACGATCGCGGCGGCATGGTCGATATCGAATTCATCGTGCAGTACTGGGTGTTGCTGCATACGCGCACGCACCGCGAGTTTCTGCGCAACGCGGGGAACATCACGCTCTTGAAGATCGCGGCGCGGAGCGGCCTCATTTCGGAGCCCGATGCGGAGACCATCGGCGCGGCGTACCGGTATTACCGCAAGCTCCAGCACACGCTGCGGCTCGATGGGATGGAGAAGGCGCGCGTCGATCCGGCTGTCGTGCGCGCGGAGCGCGAAGCGGTGACACGGCTGTGGCGGCGCGTGTTTGGGGATGGCATGTGAAGCGGCGGGCGGTTGGCGCGGAAAGGGCGGCGCCGTCGCCCGCCGCGCTCACGCCGCCAGCATTTCCTTCGCGTGCTTGCGCGTCGTCGCGGTGATTTCGATACCGCCGAGCATCCGCGCCACTTCCTCGACGCGCTTCGCCTTGTCGAGAGGCGTCACGGTGCTGACGGTGCCGCCGGCATCGTCGGACGACTTCGCGACCTGGAAATGCTGATCGCCGCGCGCGGCCACTTGCGGCAAGTGCGTGACGCACAGCACCTGACGGTCGCGCCCGAGTTGATGCAGTAGCCGTCCGACGACTTCCGCGACGCCGCCGCCGATGCCCGTGTCCACTTCGTCGAAAATGAGCGTCGGCGTCGGGCTCGCGGTACTCGCGATGACCGCGAGCGCGAGGCTGATACGCGCCAGTTCGCCGCCCGAGGCGACCTTCGCGAGCGGCCGCAACGCGACGCCAGCGTGACCGGCAACGCGAAACTCGATCTGCTCCAACCCGTTCGCGCCGCCTTCCGCGAGCGGCACGAGCGCGACTTCGAAGCTGCCGCCCGCCATCGACAGTTCCTGCATGCCTTCAGTGACCGCTTTCGAGAGCGACTTCGCTGCCTTCGCGCGCGCCTTCGAAAGCACGTTCGCTTCGGCGAGGTACGCGTCTTTCGCTTTCGCGGCGGCGGCGTTCAGCGCGTCGAGATCGGCGGCGGCGTCGAGCGCGGCGAGCTGACGGCGGCGCGTTTCGTGTTCTTCCAGCAAGGCTTCGGGCTGAAGACGGAACTTGCGCGCCGTCGAATGAAGCTGATCCATGCGCTTTTCGACTTGCGCGAGCCGGTCCGGATCGAGCTCCAGCCGCTGCGCATAGTGCGACAGCGAGTACGACGCTTCCTGCAACTGGATCTCGGCCGGTTCGAGCGAGGCGAGCGCATCGTTGAGCGCCGGGTCGATGTCGGCGAGAGCGCGCAGCTTCGAAATGATGGCGCCGAGCTGGGAGATCATCGCGTCATCGGATTCGGAAAGCGCGCCGAGCGCGTTCTGCACGCCGTCGATCAGACTCGCCGAATGCGACAGCCGATGATGCTCCGCGCTCACTTCCTCCCATTCGCCGGGCTGCGGCGCGAGCTTGTCGAACTCGCTGAGTTGCCAGGCGAGGCGTTCGCGCTCCAGCTGCAGTTCGCGGTCGCGGCTTTGCGCGGCGTCGACGGCCTGCTGCGCTTCGCGCCAAGCCCGCCACGCGCGATTCACGGCGGCCGCCGTATCGACCAGACCGGCATGCGTATCGAACAACTCGCGCTGCGCGTCGGGCCGCATCAATAACTGATGCGCGTGCTGGCCGTGGATATCCACGAGCATCTCGCCGACTTCGCGCAATTGCGTGAGCGTCGCCGGCGTGCCGTTGATGAATGCGCGCGAGCGGCCGCTCGAATCGATCACGCGGCGCAGCATTACCGTGTCGCCGTCTTGCGAAAGCGCGTGCTCGTCGAGCCAGCGAACCACTTGCGCGTGCGTGCCGAACTCGGCGGTGATGTCCGCGCGCGGCTCGCCGGTGCGCACGACGCTCGCGTCGGCGCGCGCGCCGAGCGTGAGTGCGAGGGCGTCGATCAGAATCGATTTGCCCGCGCCGGTTTCACCCGAAAAAACCGTGAAGCCCGAATCGAATTCGATGTCGAGCGCGGCGACGATGACGAAGTCTCGAATGGAGAGATGACGGAGCATGGACGCTTCGGGAAGGGTTCGGCTTAGTTGTGCGGTCAGACAGACGAGTCCTGGGAAGGATGCTCGTTCCAGTGCAGTTTCTTGCGCAGCGTGGCGTACGTGCTGTAGCCGACCGGATGCAGCACGGGCACGGTGTGCCGGGAGCGCCGCACCTCGATGGCGTCGTTCAGTTCGACGGCGGTGAACGACTGCATGTCGAAGTTCACGTTCACGTCGCGCCCGCCAATGATCTGGATGGTGACCTTGGAGTCGTCGGGCAGCACGATCGGACGATTCGAGAGCGAGTGCGGGGCGATCGGCACGAGCACGAAGCCTTGCAGTTGCGGATGCAGGATCGGCCCGGCGGAAGACAGTGCGTACGCCGTGGAGCCGGTCGGCGTCGCGACGATCAGCCCGTCGGAGCGCTGGTTGTACATGAAGTGGCCGTCCACCGAGACGCGCAGCTCCGCCATGCCCGAGAAGCCGCTGCGATTCACGACTACGTCGTTGAACGCGAGCGCGTGATAGATCGGCTTGTCGTTGCGCACGATGCGCGCTTCGAGCAGGCTGCGCTCCTCGCGCTCGAATTGCCCCGCGAGCATTTGCGGCACGCGTTCGCGCATTTCCTTGAGCGGAATGTCCGTGATGAAGCCGAGCCGCCCGTGATTCACGCCGATGAGCGGCGTTCTGTACGGCGCGAGCTGACGGCCGACGCCGAGCATGGTGCCGTCGCCGCCGAGCACGACAGCGACATCCGCCCGCGCGCCGATCTCCGCGATGGACAGCGCGGGATAGTCGGTCACGCCGACATCCTTCGCGGTGCCGGCTTCGAACACCACGTCGAAGCCCTGGTTCGCAATGTGCTCCGCGAGTGATCGCAGCGGCGCCTCGATGCCGGGCGTGTTGGTGCGCCCGACCAGGGCGACGGTCTTGAATTGGCCAATTTCCATGCCGGCATTACACCATAGGTGGAAGGCGAAAAGAACCGGGGCCGCGCGGTCTCAGGCAGCCCCGGTTTGTCGCTAGAATGGAGCGGACATTGAACGATCGGCGCGCCGCCGGACGCAGCCCGAAACGGCGCGAGCCCGCAGCGGCAGCCGTCGCCGCGCTTTGACACGTTGCGTTAAAATTTGCCCATGCTAGACCCACGTGCACAAACCCTCCTGAAAACGTTGATCGAGCGTTACATCGCCGAAGGTCAGCCGGTCGGTTCGCGCACGTTATCACGTCACTCCGGCCTCGAACTGAGTCCCGCCACCATCCGCAACGTGATGTCGGACCTCGAGGACCTCGGCCTCGTCGCCAGTCCGCATACGTCGGCGGGGCGCATTCCGACGCCGCGCGGCTATCGCCTGTTCGTCGATACCATGCTGACGGTCGAAGCCCCGCAGGACGAGGCGATGACCACGGCCGTCAAGACGCGTCTGCAAGGCGAGGAGCCGCAGAAGATCGTCGCGGCGGCGGCGAGCGTGCTGTCCAGCCTGTCCTCGTTCGCAGGCGTGATCCTCACGCCGCGCCGCAGCCACATGTTCAAGCAGATCGAGTTCATGCGGCTGTCGGACAAGCGCATTCTGCTCATCATCGTGACGCCGGAAGGCGACGTGCAGAACCGCATGATGGCCACGCAGCGCGACTACTCGCCCTCGCAACTCACGGAAGCCTCGAATTACATCAACGCGCATTTCGCGGGCCTGTCCTTCGACGAAGTGCGCCGCCGGCTGCGCGAGGAAATCGACCAGTTGCGCGGCGACATGACCACGCTGATGCAAGCGGCGGTCGTCGCGAGCACGGCCGAGACCGATCCCGGCGAGACCGTGCTGATTTCCGGCGAGCGCAACCTGCTCGAAGTCGCGGACCTTTCGTCCGACATGGCGCGCCTGCGCAAACTCTTCGACCTCTTCGACCAAAAGACGAGCCTCCTGCAGTTGCTGGATGTATCGAGTCACGCACAGGGCGTGCAGATTTTCATCGGCGGGGAATCGAACCTCGTGCCGATCGAGGAGATGAGCGTCGTGACCGCGCCGTACGAAGTGAACGGCAAGATCGTCGGCACGCTCGGCGTGATCGGCCCGACGCGCATGGCCTACAACCGCGTGATTCCCATCGTCGATATCACGGCGCGCCTGCTGTCGATGTCGCTCAGCCAGCAATAGCGCCCCGTCACGGCATCTTGCCGCGCCGCCGAATGCGCCGCCACTAGGCCGTTCGGCCGATGCAGCGTGCTGGAACGCGCCGCTATAATGGCCGTCACCTTTCGATGACTTTCGGCCGCCTTGCCCTATGCGTTTCGACCTCGAGTTGCCCTCGCAGCCCAGCGCCTCGCATCGCGTCGCGGTGCTGCTGATCAATCTCGGCACGCCGGACGCGCCCACGCCGCGAGCGGTGCGCAAATATCTCGCGCAGTTTCTGAGCGATCCGCGCGTCGTCGAAATTCCCTCGTTCATCTGGCAAATCATTCTGCGCGGCATCATCCTGCCGTTTCGCGGGCGGGCATCGGCAAAAAAATACGCGCAGGTGTGGATGCCCGAAGGCTCGCCGTTGCGCGTTTATACGGAGCGGCAGGTCGAAGGCTTGCGGCGGCTTTTTGCGGCGAACGATTATCACGTCATCGTCGATTACGCGATGCGCTACGGCACGCCGGGCATCGGCGCCATGCTGAATCAGCTGAAGCTGGAAGGCGCCGATCGCATTCTGCTCGTGCCGATGTATCCGCAGTATTCGTCGTCGACCACGGCCACCGCTTTCGACGACGCCTTCACGGCGCTCAAGCGCGTGCGCAATCAGCCGGAGATCCGCACCATTCGCCATTACGCGGACCATCCCGCGTACATCGCGGCGCTCGCCGAGCAGGTGCGTGAATACTGGCGGCTGCACGGCCAGCCGGACTTCGCCTCGGGCGACAAGCTCGTGCTGAGTTTTCACGGTGTGCCGAAGCGGACCATGGACCTCGGCGACCCGTACCACGACCAATGCCAGTTGACCGGCTCGCTGCTCGCCTCCGCGCTGGGGCTCACGCCGGTGGAATGCCGCGTGACGTTCCAGTCGCGCTTCGGCCGCGCGGAGTGGCTGCAGCCGTACACCGCGCCGACGCTCGCGGAACTGGGCGCGGCCGGCGTGAAGCGCGTGGACGTGTTCTGCCCCGGCTTCACGGCGGACTGCCTCGAAACGATCGAGGAAATCGGCATCGAAGTGCGCGACGAATTTCTGCAGGCGGGCGGCAAGGAGTTCCACCGCATCGCCTGCCTGAACGCGTCGCCGGCGTGGATCAAGGCGTTAGGCGAGATCGCGGCACAACATCTGCAAGGATGGCCTGTACAGGCCACGCAACCGGTGACGGTGGCGGACTGAAACCGCTCATCGCACGAGAATCACCATGAATTACAAGATCACGACGGAACCGGGCGCGCGCCTGCGCATCGACAAATGGCTGTGGGCCGCGCGTTTCTTCAAGACGCGCTCGCTCGCGAGCGACGCAGTGGAGAAAGGCCGCGTGAGAATCGGCGGCGCGAACGTGAAGCCGTCGAAGGACGTGCGCGTGGGCGATATCGTCGAGATCGATATCGAGCGGATCGTGTGGCAGGTGCAGGTGCTCGGCCTGTGCGACGTGCGCGGTCCCGCGCCCGTGGCGCAGACGCTCTACGCCGAGACGGACGAAGGCCGGACCAAGCGACTCGCGGAAGCGGAACGGCGCAAGACGTTTCGCGAGCCGGCCGCCGGCATGCAGGGCAGGCCGACGAAGCGCGACCGCCGCATCATCGACAGATTTTCAGGTTCGGATTGAAGAATTCTTCGACCGTCGCGTGAACGCCGCCGTATTCGGTGGTGCGGGCGGTCAGGGCGCCGGACATGCAGATGGTCGTGGTTCCCGCGACGAGTACCAGGGCGACCACCGCGATGGCAAAGGTCAGTTTCATGGTACCCCCGGGAAACGGGAACGGCGGCTGGACGACCGCGCGAGGATCAGGAAATTGGCGACGCGTAAGCGGTTTGAAGCAATCGTAGGATTAGGGTAAACGTGCGTCCTGCGGTGCTTGATCGAAGTGTAGGTGAGCCGCTCGATTCCCTCAATCTCAATTTACGCGATGCGGCGAAACGTCCGTTACCGCTTATTTCGCGCGCGCCCGGGCTGGCACACTGACGTTCAATTTTGATCTGACAAACCCTTGAAAACTTTTCCGCTGCCCCAATTTCGGCAGCTAGCGCAAGGAAGCGCGTCGGCCGCTCAATGGCCGGCGGCATTCCCGATCCATCCAATCACGGTAATGACACTCAGCGACATGGAAAACACGCAAGAGAATTCAGCGAGCCAGAACCCCACGCCCGCCGACGAAAACGCGCGCCAGGCCGCCGACTCCACTCAGGCAGGCACGCAGGCCGCCTCGGCAGACGGCACTGCTGCGCCGGAAGCCGCCACGAACAGCACGAACGCCACTGAAACCGCGCTGGCGGAAGCGCAGGCCCGCGTAGCCGCGCTGCAGGAAGAATTCCTCCGGGCAAAGGCTGAAACGGAAAACGTACGCCGCCGCGGCCAGGAAGACGTGGCGAAGGCGCACAAGTTCGCCATCGAAAACTTCGCCGAAAATCTGCTGCCGGTGCTCGACAGCCTCGAAGCCGCGCTGGCGGATCAGTCGACGGACCTCGCCAAGGTGCGCGAAGGCGTCGAACTGACGCTGCGCCAGTTGACCGGCGCGCTGGAAAAGGGCCGCGTCGTCGCACTGAATCCGGTCGGCGAGAAGTTCGACCCGCATCGTCATCAGGCTATTTCCATGGTGCCGGCAGATCAGGAGCCGAACACCATCGTTGCCGTGCTGCAGAAGGGCTATATCATCGCCGATCGCGTGCTGCGTCCGGCGCTCGTCACCGTCGCTGCGCCGAAGTAAGCCCACGAGGTCCGCGATCATGGCCAACGTGCCCGTCGATTCGACCGCTTTCTCCGTCTTCGAGATGCAGGAACTGGACGCCGCCGGCTTCGACGGCGGGCTGGCGTCGGCGGGCGACGAACTGGCCGTCGTGTTTTTCTGGGGCCTCGACTGCTTCAACTGCGAGATCGCGAAAAAAGCGATGCTCGCGCAGCCCGACGCCATTCGCGCGCTCGGACTGAAGTGGTTTCACAGCAATGTGTACGAGCATCGGGAGCTAGGCCGCCGCTTCATGTTGCACGGCGTGCCGACGTGGTTCTTCTTTCACCGCGGCAAGCGGCTCGGCCGCGCGACCGGCTGGCACGGTCTTGCGCAGTTCGAGGCGGCAGTCGCGGCGGCGCGCGAGAAAATCCGCGCGGCGGCAGCAAAAGAATGACGCGAGCCGGAGCGCAAAAAGTTATAGACCGCATTGCATTCAGGGTCTTGAAAACGAAATCGGCGCTCTTATCTTGCGTACAGGTATGAATTTTGGGCGTTCGGCCCGTTGAATCGGCCGCAAAAGCCGGCGTTCCCCGGCCGCAGCGCCAAAGCGATCAAAGCTAGGAGAGTATAAAAATGGGCAAAATCATCGGCATCGACCTCGGCACCACGAACTCGTGCGTGGCGCTGATGGAAGGCAATCAGGTCAAGGTCATCGAGAACTCGGAAGGCGCGCGCACCACGCCGTCGATCATCGCGTACATGGATGACAACGAGATCCTCGTCGGCGCGCCTGCCAAGCGTCAGTCGGTCACGAATCCGCGCAACACGCTGTACGCAGTCAAGCGCCTGATCGGCCGCCGCTTCGAAGAGAAGGAAGTGCAGAAGGACATCGGCCTGATGCCCTACAAGATCGTCAAGGCCGACAATGGCGACGCATGGGTCGAAGCGCACGGCCAGAAGCTCGCGCCGCCGCAAATCTCGGCGGAAGTGCTGCGCAAGATGAAGAAGACCGCTGAAGATTACCTCGGCGAGCCGGTGACGGAAGCCGTCATCACGGTTCCGGCGTACTTCAACGACAGCCAGCGTCAGGCAACCAAGGACGCGGGCCGCATCGCCGGTCTGGAAGTCAAGCGCATCATCAACGAACCGACGGCAGCCGCGCTCGCGTTCGGCCTCGACAAGGCCGAAAAGGGCGACCGCAAGATCGCCGTGTTCGACCTGGGCGGCGGCACGTTCGACATCTCGATCATCGAAATCGCGGATGTGGACGGCGAAATGCAGTTCGAAGTGCTCTCGACGAACGGGGACACGTTCCTGGGCGGCGAAGACTTCGACCAGCGCATCATCGATTACATCATCGGCGAGTTCAAGAAGGAGCAGGGCGTCGATCTGTCGAAGGACGTGCTCGCGCTGCAACGCCTGAAGGAAGCCGCTGAAAAGGCGAAGATCGAACTGTCGTCCACGGCGCAGACCGAAATCAACCTGCCGTACATCACGGCGGACGCGTCGGGTCCGAAGCACCTGAACCTCAAGATCACCCGCGCGAAGCTCGAAGCGCTCGTGGAAGACCTGATCGAGCGCACGATCGAACCGTGCCGCATCGCTATTAAGGATGCGGGCGTGAAGGTCGGCGATATCGACGACGTGATTCTCGTCGGCGGCATGACGCGCATGCCGAAGGTGCAGGAAAAGGTGAAGGAGTTCTTCGGCAAGGAACCGCGCCGTGACGTGAACCCGGACGAAGCCGTGGCCGTGGGCGCCGCGATTCAAGGTCAGGTTCTGTCGGGCGACCGCAAGGACGTGCTGCTGCTCGACGTGACTCCGCTCTCGCTCGGCATCGAGACGCTCGGCGGCGTGATGACGAAGATGATCAACAAAAACACCACGATCCCGACGAAGCACTCGCAAGTGTATTCGACGGCGGACGACAATCAGAGCGCCGTGACGATCAAGGTGTTCCAGGGCGAGCGTGAAATGGCCGCAGGCAACAAGCTGCTCGGCGAGTTCAACCTCGAAGGCATTCCGCCCGCACCGCGTGGCGTGCCGCAGATCGAAGTGACTTTCGACATCGACGCGAACGGCATTCTGCACGTCGGCGCGAAGGACAAGGCGACTGGCAAGGAAAACAAGATCACCATCAAGGCGAACTCGGGTCTGACGGACGCCGAAATCGACAAGATGGTGAAGGACGCCGAAGCCAACGCCGAGGAAGATCACAAGCTGCGCGAGCTGGCCGATGCCCGTAACCAGGGCGACGCGCTGGTCCACAGCACGAAGAAGGCGGTTGCCGAGTACGGCGACAAGGTCGACGCTTCGGAGAAGGAAAAGATCGAAGCCGCGCTGAAGGACCTCGAAGAGGCGTTGAAGAACACGTCGAGCGACAAGGCGACGATCGAAGCGAAGATCGAGGCGCTGGCTACCGCATCGCAGAAGCTCGGCGAGAAGATGTACGCCGACATGCAGGCGCAGCAAGGCGCGGCGGGTGCGGCTGCGGGTGCCGCCGGCGCGGAAGCGGCATCGGCTGGCGCGAGCCAGCAGCATGACGATGTCGTCGACGCCGACTTCAAGGAAGTGAAGAAGGACTAAGCCGCAGAGCGCGTGGATGGCAACGTTCACGCGCTCGCGGTCTTTTCGCGGGCGGTATCGCGCGAAAACACCGCGGCAGGACGCGTTGAGCGTCTGACGTGAAACGCGCCTGGCGAGCCGAACGGCTCGACCGGGCACATTGTTTTTTTGGGGCGTCTTGCTGAAGGCGGGTTTCTGCAGCGAGGCGTCAGAGGTTACGCGCGGGCCGTTTGGTCCGAAGCATTCGAGAGGAACCGTCGCGGTCACTCCGCGGCGGCATGGAACCGACATGGCGAAACGGGATTACTACGACGTTCTGGGCGTTGCGAAGAACGCGAGCGACGACGAGATCAAGAAGGCGTATCGCAAGCTCGCGATGAAGTATCACCCTGACCGCAACCCGGACAACAAGAAGGCGGAAGAGAACTTCAAGGAGGCGAAGGAAGCCTACGAGATGCTCTCCGACCAGCAAAAGCGCGCCGCGTACGATCAATACGGTCACGCGGGCGTCGATCCGAACATGGCGGGCGCGGGCGCGCAAGGCTTCGGCGGCTTTGCCGATGCGTTCGGCGATATCTTCGGCGACATCTTCGGGCAGGCCGCGGGCGGCGCGGCGCGCGGCGGTCGCGGCGGTCCGCAGGTGTATCGCGGCGCGGACTTGCGCTACAGCATGGAGATCACGCTGGAGCAGGCCGCGCACGGTTACGACACGCAGATCCGCGTGCCGAGCTGGGTCAACTGCAACGTCTGCCACGGCTCGGGCGCGAAGCCCGGCACGAAGCCGGAAACCTGTCCGACGTGTCACGGTCAGGGCCAGGTTCGGATGTCGCAGGGCTTCTTCAGCATCCAGCAGACGTGTCCGAAGTGTCACGGCAGCGGCACCTACGTTCCCGACCCGTGCGGCAACTGCCACGGCGCGGGCAAGGTGAAGGAAACGAAGACGCTGGAAGTGAAGATCCCGGCGGGCATCGACGACGGCATGCGCATCCGTTCGGCGGGCAACGGCGAGCCGGGCATCAACGGCGGGCCGAGCGGCGACTTGTACGTGGAGATCCACATCAAGCAGCACTCGGTGTTCGAGCGCGACGGCGACGACCTGCATTGCCAGATGCCGATTCCGTTCACCACGGCGGCGCTCGGCGGCGAGATCGAAGTGCCGACGCTGGCGGGACGCGCGAGCTTCACCGTGCCCGAAGGCACGCAGTCGGGCAAGACGTTCCGTCTGCGCGGCAAGGGCATCAAGGGTTTGCGTTCGAGCATCGCGGGCGATCTCTACGTGCACGTGCAGGTGGAAACGCCGGTCAAGCTCACCGAGCAGCAGCGCGATCTGCTGAAGCAGTTCGAGAAGTCGCTGACGGAAGGCGGCGCGCGGCATAGCCCGCAGAGCAAAAGCTGGTTCGACCGGGTAAAGAGCTTCTTCGACTGATGCAGTCGATACGAGCATTGCCATGAAAATCGAAGCACGCAGCGCGGTGTTCGCGCTGCTCGACGATTGCGACGCGACCGCCGAAAGGCGGTCGAGTCGTTTGTACGCGGACTTTTCGCACGAACATGTGTGCGAGGACGGGCGCGAACTCGATGCGGTCTGCGCCGCCATCGAACGCGATCTGACAAGCGGACTGCATGCAGTCGTCGTCGCGGATTACGAGTTCGGGCGCAACCTTCAGTTCGGCAGCATCGGACGCGGCGGCGATCACGTGCTGCGTGTGCTTATGTTCCGCTCGTGCGCGCTGCTGTCACGCGATGAGGCGAGCGAATGGCTCGCGTCGCAGGATGCGGAAAGCGCCGAGCCCTCGGTCGCGGGCGTCGGCGGCATCGAGCCGAGCATCACCCGCGACGAATTCGATCACGCGATTGCTGCCATCAAGCACGCGCTAGAAGAAGGCGAATCGTATCAGGTCAACTACACGTTCCGGCTGAACTTCGATGTGTTCGGCTCGCCGCTCGCGCTGTATCGACGGCTGCGGGAGCGGCAGCCGGTCAGGTACGGCGCTTTGATCGCGTTGCCGGACGGACGCGCGGTCGTGTCGTGTTCGCCGGAGCTTTTTGTCGAGAAGCATGGCGACGTGCTGCGCGCAAAGCCGATGAAAGGCACCGCGCCGCGCGACTCGGACCCCGCCGCGCTGCGCTGCGACCCGAAGAATCGCGCGGAAAACGTGATGATCGTCGACTTGCTGCGCAATGATCTTTCGCGTGTCGCGGCGACGGGCTCTGTGCATGTGCCGGCGCTTTTTTCCGTGGAGCCGTATGCGTCGGTCTGGCAGATGACGTCGACGGTCGAGGCGCGCGTATCGCCGGACACGTCGTTCGCCGCGATCGTGCGGGCGCTCTTTCCGTGCGGGTCGATCACCGGCGCGCCGAAGTACCGCACGATGCAACTCATCGATCAGATCGAAAGCACGCCGCGCGGGCTTTATACCGGTGCGATCGGCTGGCTCGATCAACGCGGCGATTTCTGCCTCTCGGTCGCCATTCGCACGCTGGTGATCGACGCTGATCAGAAGCGCGGCGTGCTCGGCATCGGCGCGGGCATCGTGCTGGATAGCATTGCAGAGAGCGAGTACGAGGAGTGTCTTCTCAAGGCGCGCTTTCTGACCGGCGCGGACCCCGGTTTCGAACTCTTCGAGACGACGTACGCCACGCGCGACGAAGGCGTGCGCCACTACTCGCGTCATGTTGCGCGACTCGAAGCGAGCGCAGCGTATTTGGGCTTCCCCTTCGACAAGCGCGCTCTGGATGCCCAAGTCGCGCAGCAATGCGCGAGCTTCGAAGCGGGCAAGCCGTACAGATTGCGCATCGCGCTCGGCAAGAGCGGACGCCTCGCGCTGACGAGCGCGCCGCTCGCGCCGTTGTCGTCGGATACGGTGGGCGTGCTTCTCGCCGCAGACCGAGGCTTCGCGCCGCAGTCATCCGCCGATGTATTGCTTCGCCACAAAACGACGCGTCGCGCCGACTACGACCGCGCGTGGAAAGCCGCCGAAGCCGAAGGCGCGTTCGACATGCTGTTCACGAACGAGCGCGGCGAACTGACCGAGGGCGGCCGTTCGAGCGTGTTTGTGAAGCTGGACGGAAAGTGGTGGACGCCACCTTTGAGCGCCGGCGTGCTGCCGGGCGTCATGCGGGCGGTGCTGATGGAGGAACTCGGCGCGTCGGAACGCACGCTGACCGTGCGAGACATCGACCGCGCCGAAGGCTTGCTTCTCAGCAATGCGCTGCGCGGCGCGGTCGAGGCAAGGCTCAAACGCTAAGGGCGATCACCACTCCGCGACGCTGCCGTCCGCGTGACGCCACACCGGATTACGCCAGCGGTGCCCGACCTTCGCCATCTCGCGCACCTTCTCCTCATTGACCTCGATGCCGAGTCCCGGCCCTTGCGGAATCGACACCATGCCGTCGTCGTACTTGAAGACTTCCGGGTTCTTGATGTAGTCGAGCAGATCGTTGCCCGTGTTGTAGTGGATGCCGAGACTCTGTTCCTGGATGAACGCGTTGTAGCTCACGGCATCGATTTGCAGGCAGGTCGCGAGCGCGATCGGGCCGAGCGGGCAATGCAGCGCGAGCGCGACATCGTACGCTTCCGCCATCGACGCGATCTTGCGGCACTCCGTCAGCCCGCCCGCGTGCGACGCGTCCGGCTGGATGATATCGACATAGCCGCCCGCGAGAATGTGCTTGAAGTCCCAGCGCGAATAAAGCCGCTCGCCGAGCGCAATCGGCGTGCTCGTCTGATTGACGATATCGCGCAGCGCCTCGACGTTTTCGGAGAGCACCGGCTCCTCGATGAACATCAGCTTGAACGGATCGAGCTCTCTCGCCAGCACCTTCGCCATCGGCTTGTGCACGCGGCCATGAAAGTCCACGCCGATGCCCACGTTCGGGCCGACCGCCTCGCGCACGGCGCGCACGTTGTCGATCACGCCTTGCACCTTGTCGAACGTGTCGATCATCTGCAGTTCTTCGGAGCCGTTCATCTTCACGGCCTTGAAGCCGCGTTCGACGACCGCGCGCGCGTTGTTCGCGACATCGCTCGGACGGTCGCCGCCGATCCACGAATACACCTTGATCTTGTCGCGCACCTGGCCGCCGAGCAGCGCGTGAATCGGCACGCCATGATGCTTGCCGAGAATGTCCCACAGCGCCTGATCGACGCCCGCGATCGCGCTCATGCCGATCGGGCCGCCGCGATAGAAGCCCGCGCGATACATCACTTGCCACAAGTCTTCGATATGGCGCGCGTCCTTGCCGATCAGATAGTCCGCGAGTTCGTCGACGGCGGCGGCCACCGTGTGCGCGCGGCCTTCGACGACGGGCTCGCCCCAGCCGGTAATGCCTTCGTCGGTTTCGATCTTGAGGAAGCACCAGCGCGGCGGAACGATAAAGGTTTCGAGTTTCGTGATTTTCATGTGAGCGTCTCCAGCAAGGGTCTCCATAGTAGCAAAAAGCAGCGCGTCTGGTCGTATTAATAGTACTATTGGCGGCAGGCGCGCTTTGGGCGTCGCACGTGTTCGAGCATAATCACGCTCGAATCAACGAGACCGACGAGGAGTGGATCATTCACCGCGATTTGCATGGCCGCGTGGCGCACGAACTGGGCATGGCCATTCTGCGAGGCGATTTCCCGCCCGGCTCGCCGTTGCCGCGCGAAGCGGATCTGATCGAACGCTTCGGCGTGAGCCGCACCGTGCTGCGCGAGGCGCTGCGCACGCTGACATCGAAAGGGCTCGTCGAATCACGGCCGAAGGTGGGCACGCGGGTGCGCCCGAAGGACGCGTGGAATCTGCTCGACGCCGACATGCTCGACTGGTACTCGCGCGTCGCGCCGCCCATGCTCTTTGCGCTGAAGCTCCAGGAAATGCGCGAGATGATCGAGCCGTATGCGGCCGCGCTCGCCGCCGGCAATCACGAGCCGAGCACGCTGGAACGGCTGGAACGCGCACATCGCGCGATGACGGAGGCGCGCAACGTCGACGAATGGGTCCGCGCCGACCTCGACTTTCACCTGTGCGTGCTGGCCGCGTGCAGCAACGAGTTGCTGGTGCCGCTGGGCGCGCTGATCGCGCGCACGCTCGAAGGCCAGTTGCGCCTGAATGCGAAGCGCGCCGACGTGTTCAATGCATCGCTCGCCGAACATACGGCCGTGTTCGACGCCATCGCCGCTCGCGACGCCGCTGCCGCGCGGCGCGCGATGGCGGATCTGCTCGGCGTGACACGCGACCGTATCGAAGGCTGACGGCAGGCGAAAAAAAACGCGCGGCGACAGAAGTCGCGGCGCGCTTGCCTTGTCGCTGAACCAGCGATCAGGAATGCTTTTCGATCAGCTCGACCTTGTAGCCGTCCGGATCTTCGACGAACGCGATCACCGTCTTGCCGCCCTTCACGGGACCGGCTTCGCGCGTGACCTTGCCGCCCGCTTCGCGGATGCGGTCGCACGCCTCGGCCGCATTATCCACTTCGAGCGCGATATGGCCGTAAGCCGTGCCCATCTCGTACTTCTCGACACCCCAGTTATACGTCAGTTCGAGCACGCTGTTCTCGCTCTCGTCGCCGTAGCCGACGAACGCGAGCGTGTACTTGTATTCCGGGTTCTCGCTCTGGCGCAGCACTTTCATGCCGAGAATGCGCGTATAGAAATCGATGGAACGCTGCAGGTCGCCGACGCGCAGCATCGTGTGGAGGAGTCGCATGGTGGGGGTCCTGTTGTGATGAACGGCGGCGCAAAGCCGCGATTGCGGGTATGCGAAATTGTACCGTTCGGCCAGAACGCGTGCTTACAGCGTCGGCAGCAGGTCCGGCGGATGGTGCTTCAACGTATGCCGCGCCTCGCGAAACTCCGGGAAGATGGATTCGACGGTACGCCAGAAACGCGGACTGTGGTTCATCTCGCGCAAGTGCGCAAGCTCATGCGCGACCACGTAATCGATGATCGACAACGGGAAATGAATGAGCCGCCAGTTGAGGCGAATCTTGCCGTCGCTCGAACAACTGCCCCAGCGCGTCGCCGCTGACGACAACGCATACGCGCGAAACTCGACGCCGAGCTTCTGCGCATACACCGCGAGCCGCTCGCCGAAGATGCGCTTCGCTTCGCTTTGCAGCCAGCTTTGCACGCGGTCCTTGATCTGCTGCGCGTCGGCGAGCGCGGGCAGGGCGAGCGCCAGCACGTTGGTCTCGGCATCGAAGGACAGCGCGCTCGCGGCCGCGTTCAGCGACACGCGAATCGTCTTGCCGAGAAACGGAAACTCTGCGCCGTCCTTCCATTCGATGCGCGGCAGCGCGCGTTCCTCGACGCGCGTTTGCCATTCGGCCAGCTTGCGCAAAATCCAGCTTTGCTTGTCGACGATGGCGCTTTCGATATCCGCGATCGTCACCCAGCGCGGCGCGGTGATCGTGAGCCCGGTCGCGTCGATGCAGAAGCCGATGGTGCGCCGCGCCGAGCGTTTGAAGCGGTAGTCCAGCGCCCGCGCGCCGAGCACGATGCGCCGCAGCCGCACGCCTTCGGGCAGCGGCACCGGCTTGGCAGTCGGCTCTGAAGAGGGAAGCTCGCCGCGCAGCGGCGCGGGCGCGGCGGCGGGCGCATGCTCGAACGGAAGATCGAGTTGCAGTGTATCGAGCGCGACGGCGGGGCGCTGTCGCGAGGGAGTCTTCTGCATCGGCTCGGCTTTGCGCTCGCGGCGCAGGAATGACGACAGGAACGAATAAGGCACGCCGCGGCTCTGACTTTCGAGTGCGAGGCCGCGTCAGCGGCCCGCGCCCGCAGCGCCGGCTCGATGCGGCTCATTGCCCGGCGCGGCATAAGCGAGCGGATCGATACGGCGCATCTCCGTTTCGATCCAGCTCTCGACGCGCGCATTCACTTCTTCGGGCGAGAGTCCGGCGGTATCGATGGGCTTGCCGATCGACACCGTGACTATACCCGGATATTTCATGAACGAATTGCGCGGCCAGACGTGCCCGGCGTTATGCGCAATCGGCACGACAGGCGCGCCCGTGGCCACGGCGAAGCGCGCGCCGCCCGTCTTGTACTTGCCTTGCGCGCCGACGCGCGTGCGCGTGCCTTCCGGAAACATGATGACCCACGCGCCTTCGTCCATGCGCGCGCGGCCTTGGCGCGTCACCGAGGCGAATGCGTCGCGGCCCTGCGAACGGTCGATGTGCACCATCTTCAGGAGACCGAGCGCCCAGCCGAAAAACGGCACGTACAGCAACTCGCGCTTGAACACATAGCAGAGCGGGCGCGGCATCAGCGCCGGAAAGGCGAGCGTTTCCCATGCGGATTGATGCTTCGACAGCAGCACGGCGGGGCCATTCGGCAGGTTCTCCATGCCTTCTATCCTGTAGCGAATGCCGACGAGATACCGCAGCACGACGATCGTCGACTTGCACCAGCCCGCCGCCATCCAGTAGCGGTTGTGCGCGCGCATGAACGGAAACGCGATGAAGCAGGCGGTCGCGTACGGAACCGTATACACGACGAAGTACAGCATCAGCAGCAAAGAACGGATGAAGCGCATGAAGCCCCGAGAGTGCGTGACGAAAAGCGGTCAGTCGTGGTGCCGCGCGAGAAAGTCGAGCGCGAACGCGCGCAGGTCCTTGTGAACCTGCGTGCCCTCGGGCAAGTTGCCTTGCGCGAGCGTTTTTTCGCCCTTGCCGGTCAGCACGAGATGCACCGGAAAGCCGAGCGCCGCGCCTGCCTGAAGATCGCGCAGCGCGTCGCCGACAACAGGCGTGTCTTCCGGATCGATCTCGAAACGGTCGATGATCTGCTGCAGCATGCCGGGCTTCGGCTTTCTGCAATCGCACTGGTCTTCGGCCGTATGCGGACAGAAGAAGATCGCGTCGATGCGTCCGCCCACTGCCGCCGCCGCGCGGTTCATCTTCTGATGCATGGCGTTAAGCGCGGCCATGTCGAACAGACCGCGCCCGATGCCCGACTGGTTCGACGCAATCGCCACGCGGTAGCCCGCCTGATTCAGTCGCGCGATGGCTTCGAGACTGCCGGGAATGGCAACCCATTCGTCCGGCGACTTGATGAACGCGTCCGAATCGACGTTGATGACGCCGTCGCGGTCCAGAATCACGAGTCGTCTGTTCATGACTTACGCCGCGAGCTTGGAGATGTCGGCCACGCAGTTCATCTGCTGATGCAGCGCGCCGAGCAGGGCGAGGCGATTGTTTCTGAGCGCCGCGTCTTCCGCGTTCACCATCACGTCGTTGAAGAACGTATCGACGCTCTCGCGCAGCGCGGCAAGCGCGCTCAACGCTTCGGTGTAGTTGCGCGCGGCGAGCTGGCTTTGCACGCGCGGCGTCACGCTCTGAATCTGCGCGTACAGATTCTTCTCGGCCGGCTCCACGAGCAACTCAGGATTCACCGACGAAGGCGCGCCTTGCTCAGACTTCCTGAGGATGTTCGTGATGCGCTTGTTGGCCGCCGCGAGCGATGCCGCTTCCGGCAGCGCCGCGAATTCGCGCACGGCATCAAGACGCGCGACGATATCGTCGAGACGCGTCGGGTTCAGGCTAAGAACGGCCTCGATGTCGTTCGCTTCGAAGCCGCGTTCGCGCAAGAGGCCACGCAGACGATCCAGGAAGAACGCATACACGGCTTCCGTCGAATCCGCGACTTGCGGCATGCCGGCGAACTGGCGCTGCGCGGCGGCGACGAGATCGCGCAGGTCGACCGGCAGCTTCTTTTCGAGCAGGATGCGCAGCACGCCGAGCGCATGACGGCGCAGCGCGAACGGATCCTTCTCGCCCGTCGGCGCGAGACCGATGCCCCAGATGCCGACGATGGTTTCGAGCTTGTCCGCCAGCGCGACCGCCGAGCCCACGCCCGTGGACGGCGTGTCGTCGCCGGAGAAGCGCGGCTGATAGTGCTCCGAGCACGCGAGCGCGACTTCTTCCGGCTCGCCGTCGTGGCGTGCGTAGTAGGTGCCCATCGTGCCTTGCAACTCGGGGAATTCGCCGACCATGTCGGTGAGCAAGTCGGCCTTTGCAAGACGCGCGGCGCGGCGCGTGAGCGCGGCATCGACGCCGATCATCGGCGCGATTTCGCCCGCGAGCGCTTCGAGACGCTGCACGCGTTCGAGCGTCGAGCCGAGCTTGTTGTGATAGACCACGTTCGCAAGCAGCGGCACGCGCTCTTCGAGGCGCTTCTTCTTGTCCTGCGTGAAGAAGAACTTCGCATCCGCGAGACGCGGACGCACCACGCGCTCGTTGCCTTCGATAATCTCGGCGGGCGTTTGCGTATCGATATTGGACACGATCAGGAAACGCGAGCGCAGCTTGCCGTTCTGGTCCGTGAGCGCGAAATACTTCTGGTTCGTCTGCATCGTGAGGATCAGACATTCCTGCGGCACTTGCAGGAACTCCTCGTCGAAGCGGCACTGATACACCACCGGCCATTCGACGAGCGCGTTCACTTCGTCGAGCAGCGACTCCGGCATCACGACGCGGTCTTCGCCCGCGAACGCCTGCAATTGCGTGCGGATGGATTCGCGGCGGTCATCGAAATTCGCGACGACATGCGCCTTCGTGCGCAGCGTTTCCGAGTAGTCGTCGGCGCTCGGAATCGCGACGAAGCCCTGCGACAGAAAGCGATGGCCGATGGTCGTATCGCCCGCATCGACGCCGAGCGCGCTCACCGGCACGACGTTGCGGCCGTGCATGGCGACAAGGCGCTGCACCGGACGCACGAATTGCACGTTGGTGCCGTCCGGACGCTGATACGTCATGACCTTCGGGATCGGCAGCTTGGTGAGCGTTTCGTCGAGCGCGGCTTGCAGGCCGTCGGCGAGCGTCGCGCCGGGCGCGGCGTAGCGCAGGAAGAACGCCTCGGCCTTGCCGTCCTGCGCGCGTTCGAGTTCGGCGAGCGGAAAGTCGGGAAAGCCGAGCGCGGCGAGTTTCTTCGCGAGCGGCGGCGTGGGGTTGCCTTCCTTGTCGAGCGCGACCGAGACCGGCAGCACTTTTTCGCGGACCTGCTTCTCGGGCGCGACATCGCGCACGTTGCGGATCAACACGGCGAGGCGGCGCGGCGTCGCGTACTGTTCGAACGATACGGCGCCTTCGATCAGATCGCGGGCGGCGAGCCGCTCGACGATGCCTTCGGCGAACGCGGTGCCGAGACGCGCGAGGGCTTTCGGCGGAAGTTCTTCGGTGAGCAGCTCGACGAGCAGGGAAGCGTGATTGGATTGCGTCATTGTTCTGTCTTGCCTCGTCAAACCTGATCGTTGTTGCGCGTTTCGCCCGGCGGCGCGCTTTCCACCTTCAGCGGCGGCGCCCAGGCCGGACGCGCGGCTTCCTGCTGATCGGTGACGAGCTCCGCGGCGGCGTGCACCGGATTGCCGAGCATCGGGAAGCCGAGACTTTCGCGGGAATCGTAGTAAGCCTGCGCCACGAGACGCGAGAGCGCCCGAATGCGGCCGATATACGCCGCGCGCTCGGTCACGGAAATCGCGCCGCGCGAATCGAGCAGATTGAACGTATGGCCTGCCTTTAGCACGAGTTCATAGGCAGGCAGCGCGAGCTTCGCCTCGATCATCTTCTTCGCTTCGGCTTCGTAGCTGTTAAAGAAGTTGAAGAGCAGATCGACGTTCGCGTGCTCGAAGTTGTAGGTGGACTGCTCGACTTCGTTCTGGTGATAGACGTCGCCGTAAGTCAGGCGACGCAGCACCTTGCCGCTCGGGCCGTCTTCTTCCCACTCGGTCCAGACGAGGTCGTACACGTTCTCCACTTTCTGCAGATACATGGCGAGGCGTTCCAGACCATACGTGATCTCGCCGAGCACCGGCTTGCAGTCGAGGCCGCCTACCTGCTGGAAGTACGTGAACTGCGTCACTTCCATGCCGTTGAGCCACACTTCCCAGCCGAGTCCCCATGCGCCGAGCGTCGGGTTCTCCCAGTCGTCCTCGACGAAGCGCACGTCGTTCTGCTTCAGATCGAAACCGAGTGCTTCGAGCGAACCGAGATACAGGTCGAGGATGTTCTCAGGCGCGGGCTTGAGCACGACCTGATACTGATAGTAGTGCTGCAGGCGGTTGGGGTTCTCGCCGTAACGGCCGTCCTTCGGGCGGCGCGACGGCTGCACGTAGGCCGCGCGCCACGGCTCCGGACCGATCGCGCGCAGGAAGGTGTGCACGTGCGAGGTGCCCGCGCCGACTTCCATGTCGATGGGCTGGAGAAGCGCGCAGCCCTTGTCGTTCCAATAGGACTGCAGCGTCAGGATGATTTGCTGAAAGGTGAGCATGGTTGCCTTTGATACGGACCGGGCGCGCGCCGAAAAACGCGCGGCTCCGAGGCTCGGCCGAAGTGCTAAAACCTTGAATTTTAGCTGGAACGCGGGACCGGCGGGACTTTTTGGGAAGGAGGGCGCTTGACCGCGCTGCGCGCCTGTGCGCTGTTGCAGCCCGTATTGCGCGCAAAAGCAGCGTTGCGATACACGCGTCAGACCCGACGCTTCTTCCCCGGCGCAAACGCAAACCCGACCGCCAGCAACAGCAGCGACACGACGATCACCGTCGCATTACCGCTCGTCACATACGGCGTGCGTCCCGACGTGCCCTGCACGCGCGCTTCGAGCACGCCGGTCGTGAACGTCGGCAGGCGCGACACGACATCGCCGTTTGCCGCGATCACCGCCGTCATGCCCGTGTTCGTCGCCCGCAGCGTCGGCCGGCCGGTTTCGATCGAACGCATGCGCGCGATTTGCAAATGCTGATCGAGCGCGATCGTGTTGCCGAACCACGCCAGATTCGTCGAGTTGACGAGAATGCCCGCGGGCGTTTCCTGTTCGCGCAGCGTGCGCGCGATCTCTTCGCCGAAGATGTCCTCGTAGCAAACATCGACGGCGACCGGCTGGTTATGCACGAAGAACGGCTTCTGCGTGACTGGACCGCGCGCGAGATCGCCGAGCGGAATGCCCATCAGGTTCACGAACCAGTGAAAGCCGAGCGGCACGAATTCGCCGAACGGCACGAGATGATGCTTGTCGTAGCGATACACATCGTTCACGCCCGGCGTGATGCCGAAGAGGCTGTTCGTGAAATCGGTCGGGCGTCCGTCCGGCTGAATCGTGACGCCGATCGCGCCGAAGAGAATCGACGAATTCGTGCTGTCCGCGAAACTGCGGATCACGCTCGCGAACGCCGGCGGCACCTGAACAGCCAGCACGGGCAGCGCGGTCTCCGGCGTGACGATCAGATCGGCCGGCTTCTCGGTGATGAGCCGCTTGTAAAGCGCGAGCGATTCGTCGACGCCCGCCTGCTCGAACTTCATCTCCTGCTTCACATTGCCTTGAAGCAGACGCACGTCGAGCGGTGCGTTGGCAGGCGTCGTCCATTGCGCGAGCGAGAGCAGCATGCCGGCGACGATTAGCGCAAGCGCCGTCAATGCGGGCGCCAACGCGCGCCGCCGCATCCCGCGAAACGCGACCACCGCCTGAACGATGCATGCAGCCACGAGCGCGAGCACCCACGCGACGCCGTACACGCCGGCAATCGCGCCGAAGCCGGCAAGCGGGCCGTCCACTTGCGCATAGCCGCTCGCGAGCCACGGAAAGCCGGTGAACACGAGTCCGCGCAGCCATTCGCCGAGCGCCCAGGCGCTTGCGAACGCAAACGCGCCGTGCCAGGTGGGCGTGTAGCGCGGCGATGCGTCGATCTCGCGGGCGGTGGCAGCGTCTTCATCGCCGAAGCGGGCGCGTCCCGCGACGAGCGACCAGACGAGGCTCGACAACGCCGGATACACCGCGAGATACAGCGAAAACAGCGCGACCGCGGCGGCGGCGAGCGGCGCGGCCATGCCGCCATAGTCGTGCATGCTCACGTACAGCCACCAGACGCCCGTGACGAAGTTGCCGAAGCCGAAGGCCCAGCCGGTTGCCGCCGCGCTTTTCCAGCCGCTCGTGCGCGACAGCCACGAAAAGAAGCACGCGAAGATGACGAGTTCGATCCAGCCGCCGTGGGGTGTCGGCGCGAACGACAGCGTGTTCGCCGCGCCGAGCACGGCGGCGACGAGGTAATGCCAGAACGGGAGCGCGCGCGGCGCAGCGGAAGCTGTGACGTCGCGTTGACGCGACAGGGAGCGAAACGGTGAATCGGCCATAAATTGCTAGGTCGCCGGTGGCGAAATGATATTTCTTGAAGCGCGTGGCGGCGCGCGCGCCGCCGATCAGTCGCGCAGCTCGCTCTCGTCGTCGCCGGGCTGACGCGGCTGCTGCGTGAGATTGGGCACGCGCCGCACGAGCAGCACGTGAACCTGGCGGGCGTCGCCGCGAAGAATCTCGAACACGAAGTCGTCGATGCGCACCTTCTCGCCGCGATGCGGCACGCGCCCGAACCGGTGCGTGACGAGCCCGCCGATGGTGTCGACTTCCTCGTCGGAGAAGTCGGTGCCGAATTCTTCGTTGAACTGTTGAATGCCCGTCAGCGCGCGCACGCGGAACTTGCCGTCCGGCGACGCGATGATATTGCCGGTTTCCTCGTCGAAGTCGTATTCGTCCTCGATGTCGCCGACGATCTGTTCCAGCACGTCCTCGATGGTGATGAGGCCCGCGACGCCGCCGTATTCATCGACGACGATCGCAATGTGGTTGCGGTTCACGCGGAAGTCGTGCAGCAGCACGTTGAGGCGCTTGGACTCGGGGATGAACACGGCGGGGCGCAGCATGCCGCGCACGTCGAACTCTTCTTCGGCGTAATAGCGCAGCAGGTCTTTCGCGAGCAGCACGCCGATGACGTTGTCGCGGTTGCCCTCGTACACCGGATAGCGCGAGTGCGCTTTTTCCAGCACAAAGGGAATGAATTCGGCGGGCGTTTCCGCGATGTTGATGGCGTCCATCTGGGCGCGCGGAATCATGATGTCGCGCGCGCAGAGATCGGACACCTGAAAGACGCCTTCGATCATCGAAAGCGAATCGGCATCGAGCAGGTTGCGCTCGTGCGCATCCTGGAGCACTTCGAGAAGCTCGTCGCGCGACTCGGGTTCGTGCGAGATGAAATCGGTCAGACGCTCGAGCAGCGAGCGTTTTTCCTGCGGTTTGTCGGCGTGGCGTCGACTGGGATAGGGTTCGTTCATAGCGGAGCGCCCGGGAAGACCCGGGCGCGAATTAACAGAAACTTAAGCATACACCAAGGTAAAACGCGGCCTGCGTGGTGCGGCGCGCTTAGCGAAACGCTCCACGATGCTAGCCGATCGATATGCGAAACAGGCGTCAGGCGGGCATCGTTAGCCGATCGGCCGACCCTCTCTTCGGCCCGCGAGAAGATCACTCGCCGCCCTGGCAACGTCGGAGCAGCGCCTCGAGCGCGCGGTCCGGCATGCCGCATTCGCGCAGGGCTTCCACGGTGCGGCTCACGTAATCGAGCGTGGTGCCGTAGCGACCGCTCGCGCAGCCGAACACCGTGCGGATGACCGGATCGGCCAGCTTGCCCGTGTACGAGGTGGCGTCACGGCGCATGACGAACGCGAGCGCCTGCACGCGTCGTCCGTCGATCAGCGTGCACGGCAGCCACGCCGGACGATACGAGGCCATGGCCATCTCGCGTCGCCAGAGGACTTCCAGATGCTCCTCCGTGTCCGGCCCGCCGAGGCGGAACGCCATGCCGGTGCAGGAGCCGCCGCGATCGAGCGCGAGCACGAGACCCGGCTGCTCCGGCGTGCCGCGATTCACGCGCGACCACAGATACAGCCCGCGATGATAGCCATGCACTTTGCCGCGCACGGCTTCGAGCGTCGGCAGTCCGGGATTCCAGATAAGCGAGCCATAGCCAAAGAGCCACAGGTCCGACCTGCGGTCCCAATGTGAAAGCGCCGCTTCGCGCGATGCGGCGAGTTCCTCATCGGTGAGAAGCGGCGTGTCGAGTAGCGCGGGCGGATAGTCCGGGCGGGGCTGCGGCGGATCGAGCGGCGGGCTCTCGATAGCGGGCGTGGACTCGGGTGTCTTGTCGTTCACGGTGCGGACGGGGCAGCGGATCGGCGGAAGTCAGACCAATGGCACGTAGGGATCGGGGAAGCCGAGAGACTGCATGATATCCGTCTCGATGGATTCCATCTCTTGCGCTTCGCTTTCGATCTCGTGATCGTAGCCCTGCGCATGCAGCGTGCCGTGCACGATCAGATGCGCGTAGTGCGCGGCGAGCGGCTTGCCTTGCTCGCTGGCTTCCCGTTCGACCACCGGACAGCACAGAATCAGATCGCCCGAAACGGGGTCGTCTTCGGATTCCGCATATGCGAAGGTCAGCACGTTCGTCGCGTAATCCTTCTGCCGATACGTGCGATTCAGCATGCGGCCTTCTTCTTCGTCGACGAAGCGGACCGTCAACTCGGCGTCGGCAAAGAGCGACGCCTTGATCCAGCGGGCGACCGTCGCGCGGGACAACAGCGCCTTGTGCGACGGAAACGCCTTTGCAGCCGGGAACTGCAGGTTCAGCGTGAGACTCGGCTTCATGCAGGTTTTTGCGACTGCTGCGCCGCCCGCGCTGCCTCGGCGAGCGCGGCGTCTTTTTGCGACTGCGCGTCGTAAGCCTCGACGATGCGCGCGACAAGCGGATGCCGCACCACGTCCGCCGACGTGAAATGCGTGATGGCGATGCCGCGCACTTCCGACAGCACGTGCTGCGCTTCGATCAGCCCGCTCTTGTGGCCGCGCGGCAGGTCCACCTGAGTCGTGTCGCCGGTCACGACCGCCTTCGAGCCGAAGCCGATACGCGTAAGGAACATCTTCATCTGCTCGGGCGTGGTGTTCTGCGCCTCGTCGAGAATGATGAACGCGTGGTTCAGCGTGCGGCCGCGCATGTAGGCGAGCGGCGCGATTTCGATCATCTGGCGCTCGAACATCTTCGCGGTCTTGTCGAAGCCGAGCAGATCGTAGAGCGCGTCGTAGAGCGGGCGCAGGTACGGATCGACCTTCTGCGCGAGATCGCCGGGCAAAAAGCCGAGCCGCTCGCCCGCTTCGACGGCCGGGCGCGTCAGCACGATGCGCTTGACCTGATCGCGCTCCAGCGCATCCACGGCGCAGGCGACGGCGAGATACGTCTTGCCCGTGCCGGCCGGCCCGATGCCGAACGTCACGTCGTGCGCGACGATCTGCTTCAGATACTGGCGCTGCATAGGCGTCCGGCCACGCAGGTCGGCGCGGCGCGTGTACAGCGTCGGGCCGTGATCTTCGTCCTCGCCGAGATCCATCGTGGCGCTCGGCTCGTCGAACGGGTGATCCGGATCGCCGCGGAAACGCGGGTCGTTCTGTCCGTCGTCCTCGCCGTTCTGGCCGGCTTCTTTCGCTAGCCGCGCCGCATGGCTTGCCTCGACGAGCGCGAGCTGAATATCGTCGACGGAAATCGGATCGCGGGCGCGGTTGTAGAAGTTTTCGAGCGCCGCGAGCGCGACTTTGGCGCCCCGGCCACGAATCGAAATCTTGTGCCCGCGTCGCGACAGCGTCACGTCGAGCGCCTGTTCGATCTGTCGCAGATTTTCGTCGAGCGGGCCGCAGAGGTTCGCGAGCCGCGCGTTGTCCTCGCGCGGAGCGGTGAATTCGAGATGCTGCTGGGGAGCGTTCTTCAAGGCGGGGTGGGTGTCCTGTCCGGTCTCGTAGGATTAATTGGCAAGCTCGGGGGCGGCCGTCTCGGGTGTGAGCACGAGCGCGCCGCGCAGCGAATGCGGATACGCGTGGTTGATCTCGACATCGATCATCTGGCCGATGAGTCGCGCATGCGAGGCGAGCGGCGCCGGGAAATTCACGACGCGATTGTTCGCCGTGCGTCCGGCGAGCTCGCTCGGATCCTTGCGTGACGGGCCTTCCACCAGAATGCGCTGCACCGTGCCGACCATCGAATTGCTGATTCTCACGACGTTTTCCTCGATCGTCGCCTGCAAATGCTGCAAGCGCCTGAGCTTGACCTCGCGGGGCGTGTCGTCATGCAGGTTTGCAGCCGGCGTGCCTGGTCGCGGGCTGTAGATGAACGAGAAGCTCGTGTCGTAGCTCATTTCCTCGACGAGTGCCATCATCTTCGCAAAATCGTCCTCGGTTTCGCCGGGAAAGCCGACGATAAAGTCCGTCGACAGCGACAAATCAGGGCGAATCGCCCGCAGCCGCCGGATGACCGACTTGTATTCGAGCACGGTGTATCCGCGTTTCATCGCCATCAGGATGCGGTCGGAGCCGTGCTGCACCGGCAAATGCAGGTGCGAAACGAGCTTCGGCACCTTCGCGTAGGTGTCGATGAGGCGCTGCGTGAATTCCTTCGGGTGCGAAGTCGTGTACCGAATGCGTTCGATGCCCGGCACCTCCGCGACGTACTCGATGAGCGTCGCGAAGTCCGCGATTTCGTGCGCCCCGGCGGTCAATGCGCCCCGGTAGGCGTTCACGTTCTGGCCGAGGAGCGTCACTTCGCGCACGCCCTGATCGGCGAGGCCGGCAATTTCGGTCAGCACGTCGTCGAGCGGGCGCGATACTTCCTCGCCGCGCGTGTAAGGCACGACGCAATAACTGCAGTATTTGCTGCACCCTTCCATGATCGAGACGAACGCGCTCGGGCCCTCGACGCGCGCCGGCGGCAGATGATCGAACTTTTCGATCTCCGGAAAGCTGATGTCGACTTGCGCGCGGCCCGTGGCGCGCCGCTTGTCGATCATGGCCGGCAAGCGATGCAGCGTCTGCGGTCCGAAGACGATATCGACGTAAGGCGCGCGCGCCACGATCGACGCGCCTTCCTGACTCGCGACGCAACCGCCGACGCCGATCAGCAGGTTCGGATTCGCTTCCTTCAGTTCCCGCACGCGGCCGAGGTCGGAGAACACTTTCTCCTGCGCCTTTTCGCGCACGGAGCACGTATTGAAGAGAATGACGTCCGCGTCTTCGGGCGTGTCGGTCTTGACGAGTCCTTCAGCGGCACCGAGCACGTCGACCATTTTGTCGGAGTCGTACTCGTTCATCTGGCAGCCGAAGGTCTTTACGTAAACTTTCTTGGTCATGAATGGTCGCCGGTCGCAGTGGTTAACCTGGGGGCGTATTGAGAATGATGAAATTGAGCGGTTTTGCGCGAAACTGCGCCACTTTCGCTTGACGTTAGCCGCATATTATAGCCCGTAGCGCCTTGTGACGCTTGTCGGCCGGTAGAGCGGTGCCGGGCTGCGGCTAGACGGTCGGCTTGCATCAGGCATCCGCCCAGGCCTTCGCTGCGGCGACCGCTCGCCGCCATCCGGCAAGACGCGGCTCGACGTCGGACGCCGGCATCGACGGTGTGAACCGCCGGTCCAGCTGCCATTGCGCTTTCAGTTCTCCGACGTCCTTCCAGTAGCCCACTGCGAGCCCGGCGAGATAGGCTGCGCCGAGCGCGGTGGTTTCCGCGACGCGCGGGCGCACCGTGTCGACACCCAACATGTCGGCCTGGAACTGCATCAGCAAGTCGTTGGCGCACGCGCCCCCGTCTACGCGTAGCTGCGCGATGGGCATGCCCGAGTCCGCTTCCATGGCTCGCAACACGTCGAGCGATTGATACGCGATGGATTCGAGCGCCGCCCGCGCGATATGGCTCGACGTTGTGCCGCGCGTGACGCCGAACAAGGTTCCGCGCGCACGCGCATTCCAGTGCGGCGCGCCGAGCCCGGCAAAGGCGGGGACCAGATACACGCCGTCGCTGTCGGGCACGGCGCGCGCAAGCCCTTCGACCTCGCTCGCGCTTCGGATGAGCCCGAGTCCGTCGCGCAACCATTGCACGACTGCGCCGGCGATAAAGATGCTGCCTTCGAGCGCGTAATCGACGCGATCGCCGATCTGCCACGCAACCGTCGTCACGAGGTTGTTGCGCGACTCGATTGGTTTGTCACCCGTATTCATGACGAGAAAGCAGCCCGTGCCGTACGTGTTCTTCACCATGCCGCTTTCCGTGCACATCTGGCCGAAGAGCGCGGCGTGCTGATCCCCCGCGATGGACGCGATCGGGATTTCGGCGGCGAGAAAACTGCCGTGCGTGGTTCCATACACCTCCGATGACGCGCGCACTTCGGGAAGCATGCTGCGCGGAATGTCGAAGGCGTCGAGCAGCTCGTCGTCCCAGCGGCGCGCGTGTATGTCGAAGAGCATGGTGCGCGACGCGTTCGTGATATCGGTGATGTGCATGCCCCGGCGCGTGAAGTTCCAGACGAGCCAGCTATCCACGGTTCCGAACGCAAGCCGTCCCTGCCGGGCTTTGTCCCGCGCGCCTTCGACGTTATCGAGAATCCAGCGGATTTTCGTCGCGGAGAAATAGGCGTCGATAGGCAGGCCGGTTTTGGCGCGGACCATCGGTTCGAGGCCCCGCGCCTTGAGTTCGTCGCAGAGCGCGGCGGTGCGGCGGTCCTGCCAGACGATCGCGTTGTACACCGGCTTGCCGGTCTCGCGATCCCAGACGATGGTGGTCTCGCGCTGATTGGTGATACCCAAAGCCGCGATCGACGATGCGCTCAGTCCCGCGCGCGTCACGGCTTCGGCCGCGACGCCCGCCTGAGTCGACCAGATCTCCTGCGGATCGTGCTCGACCCAGCCGGCACGAGGATAGATCTGCTGAAACTCCTTCTGAGCGACGGACACGATGTTCCCGCTCCTGTCGAACAGCATGGCGCGCGAGCTCGTCGTGCCCTGGTCGAGCGCGAGGACGATTTGATCCTGCATGGTCATCTCCGAGGTTGAGCGGGCATCCGCCATGCGAAGTCCGCATGCGCAATCTATCGGAGGCGCGGCGCGCGGACAACCTGGCCGAATGGCATAAGCAAAATGGACGGTCCATGCTCGCCGTGATTCGGCCTATGCCATTCGGCCGAGTGGCAAGGACGCGGCGATCGTCCGATACTGGCGGCTCAATCGAGCTATGGGTGACTGCAATGCGAAAGTGGATCGCGACGGGCACGGTTGCGGCAGCCGTACTGGCCGGCTGCGTAACGACGCCTAGTCTGGAGGGATCGTTCGGCGCGCCGTCTTTCGGCGCGCTTCAGGACATGTGCGGGATGGCGTCGACGGATTGGGGCGCCGACGCGCAGTCCGTGTACTCGGCTTTCTTTGACGCGTACGTCGCCGAGCGGCGCGGCGCGCTATCGAGAGATCGCTTCTGCGCGTTTCAGACCGGGATCGCGGAACGGCATCGCGCGTATCTCGCGAACCCGGGCCCGACAGCGCAGACTGCGTGGGCCAACTTCCTGCTGGATCAGCGCGCGCAGGCGCTGAGTTGGCGAGCGGCCGTCGATCCGACGTTGCGAGGGGGATAAAGCTTGGGGAAGGGACGCGGCCGGCGGCACGCGTCCCGCACGCTGCTACGAGAACCGCTTGAAGGCCTTGATGGTGGAATCGCCGGTTGCGGTGAGCCGCCATTGCTGTCGGCCGGAGGCGAGTTGTTCGAGCTGGACGAGCTGGCGTTCGAGCAGGGCGTCGAGTTCCTCGCGTTCCATGTCGACTTGGTTGGGCGCTTCCTGAACCAAAAGCAGCGTGGCAAATTCGTGCGGACTCAGCATCGTGTTCTCCATGACGACCGAAACGCAAGACGGCCAGCGGCGGCGGGCCGGCTCCTCGCTTCGAAACGTTGCGCGGGAAAACTGCAACTGCCGGGCAGCACGTCTATTTCTTCAATGCGCTGCCGGGAATTCGGATTGTAGGCAAGCGTCTGAGGAGTGCCAATCATACCGGTGAAAATTTCGGCTTTGACTTTTGGCGCCTTCGAAAGCGGTTGGTCAGAGAGGCCGATTTGCAGAATCCACGTGAAGACTGCGCTGCACTGCACACTGAAAGAGCACGCCGCGAACTCATGCTGTCGTTTCATTAATCTATACGATAAATGAATTTGTTCCGGCTTACGGTGGCAATGCAATATGCTTCTTTTGCCGCATCAACGATTAACTGTCAGTGTGCCTTGCACGCGTATCGCCGCCCGTAACTCGGATTTCATTCATGAACCGCTTCAATTGGCAGAACCCGTATCCCACTCCGCGCCTTCCCGTGTTCGCGCGGAACATCGTTTCGACCTCGCATCCGCTCGCGGCGCAAGCCGGCCTGCGCACGCTGTGGAAAGGCGGCAATGCCGTCGACGCGGCCATCGCGGCAGCGGCGGCCATCACTATCGTGGAACCGGTATCGAACGGTCTGGGCGGCGATGCTTTCGCGCTGGTGTGGGACGGCAGCAAGCTCCACGGGCTGAACGCGTCGGGCGTGGCGCCGGCGGCGTGGAACGTCGACTACTTCCGCCGCAAGTATGGCGAAGAAAACGGCCTGGCACGCCAGCCCAAGCGCGGATGGGACACCGTGACGGTCCCGGGCGTCATCGCCGGATGGGAAGCATTGCATGCGAAGTTCGGGTCGCTGCCGTTCGCCGATCTGATGGAGCCGGCCATCGAAATCGCGGAGCGCGGTCATGCGGTGGCGAGCATCGTCGCGTACAAGTGGGCGGCGGCAGTCCCTGAAATGAAAGATCAACCCGGCTTTGCGGATGTGTTCATGCCGCACGGCCGCGCCCCCGAAGTCAGCGAGCTCGTGCGCATGCCGGGTCACGCCAATACGTTACGCGCGCTCGCGGAACACGGTCCGCGCGCGTTCTACGAGGGCGAAGTCGCCGAACGCATCGCGGCGTTCGCACGCGAGGGCGGCGGCGCAATGACGCTGGACGACCTTCGTAGCTATCGCGCGGAGTGGGTCGAGCCGATCAGCAAGGATTATCGCGGCTACACGGTCCACGAGATTCCGCCGAACGGGCAGGGTATCGCGGCGCTCATCGCGCTCGGCATTCTCGACAAGTTCGATGTCAGCGCGCTGACGGTCGATCGAATCGAGTCGCAGCATCTGCAAATCGAAGCCATGAAGCTCGCGTTCGCCGACGTCTATCGCTACGTCGCCGATCCGCGCTCGATGGAAGTCACGCCCGAGCAGATGCTGGATGACGCCTATCTGACCGAGCGCGCGAAGCTCATCGACCCGGCGCGAGCCACGCAGTTCGACTTCGGCATGCCGAAGGCGGGCGGCACCATCTATATGTCGGTGGCCGACGAGCGCGGCATGATGGTCAGCTTCATCCAGTCGAACTACATGGGCTTCGGCTCGGGCGTGGTCGTGCCGAATACCGGCATCTCGCTGCAGAACCGTGGCTGCGGCTTCTCGATGGACCCGAAATCGGCGAATGTCGTCGAGGGCGGCAAGCGCCCGTTCCATACGATCATCCCGGCATTCCTCACGCAGGAAATCGATGGCCGCCGCGACGCGGTGATGAGCTTCGGCGTCATGGGCGGCGACATGCAGCCGCAAGGGCATTTGCAGTCGATCGTGCGCATGCTCGACTACGGTCAACAGCCGCAGGCGGCTTGCGACGCGCCGCGCTGGAAGGTGAACCGCGATTTCACCATCGACATCGAAGCTACGCTCGATCTCGAGACGGCTCGCGCGCTCGAGGGCATGGGCCATACGATCAAGTCCATCGACGATCCGTACATGGACTTCGGTTCCGGCCAGTACATCTGGAAGCTGGATCGCGACGATCCCGACCGCGGTTACGTCGCAGCGAGCGACAGCCGCCGCGACGGCCTCGCTGCCGGCTTCTAGCAACACTTTACGGCTGCCTGCGTTCGCGCAGACAGCCGGCCTTCCATGAGTTTTCGCCTTCGCACGGCGGCAAGCGCCGTGCGAACGGTGGCGCACGTCCGCGCATTGCTGCAATGAGCCGAGAGCACGAGATGACGCAACACGGAAAGACTTTGAACGAAGCGGTGCACGAAACACCGCTTGCAGGCCGCCCGGCCGTTGCCCATGGCGCCGACATTTCGCATCCGCCGGCCGCCACGCTGTCGAAGGCGATGGTTCGCCGCATCGTGTTTTCGTCGTCCGTCGGCAATGCGCTCGAATGGTTCGATTTCCTCGTCTACGGCTATTTCGCGGCGATCATCGCAAAAGCGTTCTTCCCGTCGCATGACGAATGGCTTTCCACGATGCTCGCCATCGGCACCTTCGGCATCTCGTTTCTGATGCGTCCGCTGGGCGCGATCGTGCTCGGCATCTACGCCGATCGCAACGGCCGCAAGGCCGCGCTGACGCTCGCCATTCTGCTGATGATGATCGGCACGCTGACCATGGCGGCGATGCCGTCGTATCAGCATATCGGCATTGCGGCGCCGCTTTTGATCCTGCTCGCGCGGCTGATTCAGGGCTTCGCCGTGGGCGGTGAGTTCGGTAGCGCGACGGCGTTCATGGTCGAGCACAGCCAAGCGCGTCGCGGCTATTACGCGAGCTGGCAGTTCGCGAGTCAGGGGCTTGCCGCGATCATGGCCGCCGCGTTCGGCTCGCTCTTGACCGCGTGGCTGCCGCAACCGCAGCTCGAGTCGTGGGGGTGGCGCATTCCGTTCGTGTTCGGCCTGCTCATCGGGCCGGTCGGCTATTACATCCGCTCGCACCTCGACGAAACGCCGGAGTTCCTGGCGTCCCGGCCGGCCCGCACCGACGCTCGCGCGCCGGGCGTCTCGTTCTCGAATCAGTGGATCAACTTGCTGCTCGCGGTCGGTATCGTCGCGCAATCGACGGTCGGCGTGTATGTGCTGCAACTCTACATGCCGATGTATGCCGTCAAGCAACTGCATTTGCCCGCCACGGCGTCGTTTGCCGTGGTCGTGCTCAACGGCGGGCTGCAGTTCATCTTCTCGCCGATCATGGGCGCGCTGTCCGACCGGCTCGGGCGCATTCGCATCATGCTCGGCACGTCGATCATCATGGGCGTTGCCATCTATCCGATGTTCGCGTGGCTGCAGGCTTCGCCGACGGTCCTCTCGCTCGTCGTGCTTCAGTCGGCAGCAGGCATCCTGAAAGCCGCGTATTCCGGTCCGATGCCCGCGCTGATGTCGGAGATTTTCCCCACGCGCGTGCGCTCGACGGGCTTGTCCATCGGCTATGCGCTCGGCGTGACGCTCTTCGGGGGATTCGCGCCGACCATCGTCGAGGCGTTCATCCACGTCACCGGCGACAAGCTCGCGCCGAGCTACTACGTGCTGCTCGCGGCGGTGTTGTCGGGCGTCTCGCTCGCGATCGTCGCCTGGCGCATGCGCGGCGGCGCGCGACACGCTGCATAGCATCTGCTTCCTGTGAACTAGCTTACGACGGCGGCTTCGGCCGCCGTTGTGCTTTTTGACGCGCCTCGAACTCCATCGCGGCGGCACACTTCCTGCTCTATGCTGCGCCACCGAAGCCGCGCATCGAGACGTAGAAAATTGACGCACGGCAAGGCGCGCATGGAACCGCGCAGCGCGGCGCAAGTCTGTCCCCATGTCTGCAAACTCGTTGCAGGACGGCTAAGATGAAAAAGCACAAGCCGCTAACACTTTGATTCGAAGACGCTGGGACGACGTCGCAGCGTCGTATGAACCTCGACCGTCTTTTTTGGCCGGTGGCGCGTTCAGTTCAGCCAGGGAGCGCGATACATGCATACAGCTAGCACCCACGTGATGCCGTGGCGCATCGAAGATATCGATCTGAATCGGATCGACCGACAGAAGGCGGCGTCCAACGAACATCTTCTCTTGTTGCTCTGTGCCTGCTCGTTCATCGAGAGCGGCACGGATCTTTATACGAGCAACCTCAGCACCTACTTTCGAGACGATCCGGAGATCGCGGCGTGGCTCAACAACGAGTGGGAGCCCGAGGAGATGCAGCACGGCCGCGCGCTCAAGACGTACATCAACCACGTCTGGCCGGAGTTCGACTGGGACACGGCGTTCAAGAACTTCTTCGCCGAATATTCGCTGACGTGTTCCTACGAGCAGTTCGAGAAAAAGCGCGCGCTGGAGATGGTGGCGCGCTGTGTCATCGAGACGGGAACGGCCACGCTGTATCGGGCCATCAACGAATGTTCAGACGAGCCGGTGCTCAAGGAGATCACGGACAACATCCGGGTCGACGAAGTGCGTCACTACAAGCATTTCTTCCGCTTCTTCAAGAAGTGGAACAAGATCGAAGGCAATGGCCGGCTGGCGGTGCTCGGCGCGCTGGTGCGTCGCGTGGCCGAGCTGAAGAGCGAGGACTCGGAGATCGCGCTGCGGCACGTCTTCGCCATTCGATACCCGGAGCGCGTCAAGGATTCGACCTACAATCGCGAACTCTTCGCGCAGGTCAATGCGTTGGTTCGGCGGAATCTGTCGGCTGATCAGTGCATCAAGATGCTTCTGAAGCCGCTCGATTTGCCCGCGCGCATCCAGCCGGGCGTGCACTATCCGCTCGCGAAAATCACGCAACTCTTCTTCCGCTAACGCTCGATGCGTGCGGCGGCGCATGCCGTTTCACTCAACCAGCCTACGTCAATGACCGACTCCACCGCAGCGAAGACGCTGTCTTTGCAGACCGTCTTCGACGAATGGCCCTCCGATCTGCGCGCGTTATTCGACGGTACGTTGACCGGCGCGCCGAGCGGCTTCACGGCGTCGCTGTCCGCCGTGGACGACGGCGGGCGCATTCGCACCGCGCTATTGAGCGCGGGCGAACTGCTCGCCCCGGACGCGCGTACGCTGTGCTTCGCGCTGTGGCCGTCGTCGCGTACCGCGCGGGCGATTGCGTCGAGCGCGAGTGCAACGCTCGCTTTCGTTTTTGACGAGGCGTTCCATCAGGTGCAGATCGACGCGCGGCGCGTCGCGCTCGACGACGTGCCGCTCGCGTGCTTCGTCGGGACGATTGAAAGCGGGGAGATTCAGCGCGTGCCGTATGCGCGGCTGACAGGCGGCATCACGTTCGAACTGACAGATACCGAGCAGGTCATCGCGCGCTGGCGCGAGCAACTGGACTGGCTGAAGCAGGCGGCGAGCGCCGCTGCCTGATTGCTTGTTGCTTCTTTCGCGAGCCGCGCGCGTTGGCGGCTCGCTTTCAAGATGACGTCGCCGACGCTCAGCGCCCGCGTCCGCCGGTGCGCATGCCGTCGCGGCGCGCGCCGCCGTTGTCGTTGCGCGACTTGCCGCCGAGGAGCGCGCCGGGATTGCCGGCTTTGGCGCGCGGGGCCGGAGCGTGCCCGGCTGCGTGCGCGGCTTCGGGACGGCGGGGCGCCGGCTTGACGCCCGCGTTCGCGTGGCCGGCCGGTTTAGCGCTGGCCGGCTTCGAGCCGCGGCCGTCGCGCTGACCCTGACCGCCGCCGTTGCCCGCTTTCGGCGCACGCGCCTGATCCTGCGATCCGCCATGCGCGCGGCCGCCTTCGCGCGGACCGCCGCGCCCCTGGCTGCGGCGCTGAATCGGCTCGGGTTTCGCGTTCGGGTCCGGCTCGAACCCGGCAATCACTTCCTGCGGAATCGGGCGCTTGATGAGGCGCTCGATATCCTTCAGCAATTGCAGTTCGTCGACGCACACGAGCGACACCGCTTCGCCTTCCGCGCCCGCGCGACCCGTGCGGCCGATGCGGTGCACGTAATCTTCCGGCACGTTCGGCAGGTCGAAGTTGACCACGTGCGGCAACTGGTCGATGTCGATGCCGCGCGCCGCGATATCGGTCGCGACGAGCACCTGCAACGTCTGATCCTTGAATTCGGCGAGCGCCCGCGTGCGCGCGGACTGGCTCTTGTTGCCGTGGATGGCGAGCGCGCTGATGCCGTCCTTCGTCAATTGCTCGGCAAGACGGTTCGCGCCGTGCTTCGTGCGCGTGAAGACGAGCACCTGAAACCAGTCGTGCTGGCGAATCAGATGCGTGAGCAGTTCGCGCTTGCGATCACGATCGACCGGATGGATCTTCTGTTCGATGCGCTCGGCCGTCGTGTTGCGGCGCGCGACTTCGATCAGCGCGGGCGAATCGAGCAGGCTGTCGGCGAGCGCCTTGATCTCGTCGGAGAACGTGGCCGAGAACAGCAGGTTCTGGCGCTTCTGCGGCAGACGCGCGAGCACGCGCTTGATGTCGTGGATGAAGCCCATGTCGAGCATGCGGTCGGCTTCGTCGAGCACGAGAATTTCGAGCTGCGAAACGTCGATCGTCTTCTGCTGCATGTGATCGAGCAGACGGCCCGGCGTCGCGACGACGATATCCACGCCACGGCGCAGCGCGTCGATCTGCGGATTGATGCCGACGCCGCCGAACATCACGGTCGACCGCAGCTTCAGATACTTGCCGTAGGCGCGCACGCTTTCTTCGACCTGCGCCGCGAGTTCGCGCGTCGGCGTGAGAATCAGCGCGCGCACCGGGCGCTTGCTGCCGGCCGCGGCCGGCGCCATTTGCGAGAGACGTTGCAGGATGGGCAGCGTGAAGCCCGCCGTCTTGCCGGTGCCGGTTTGCGCGCCGGCGAGCAGGTCGCCGCCTTTCAGGACGGCCGGAATGGCCTGAAGCTGGATCGGAGTGGGATTCGTGTAGCCGAGTTCGTTGACTGCGCGAAGGAGAGGTTCTGACAGACCGAGTGAATCAAAAGACATAAATAGATGTTCGAATCGTTGTGGCGAACGGCGTGCAGGCGGCTGGCAACAGCGGCGATGATGTACGACGCTCGCGATGAATCGGGCGGCGGCCTTGGTGCGCGGTACTCGACCGCCTGGCTGTGCCGCAAGGTTCGACGCGCTATCAAGACACGCCGGCTGGCTGTAAGTTGCATCGCGTTCCTTCGCGATGCGGGCGCTTTGCCCCGTTCAAGGCTCACGCGACATAGCGCGCGACGCTCACGAACTGACACAGACTGCCCGCCAGCACGAACAGATGCCAGATACCGTGGCCGTGCCGGATGCGCTCGTCGTTGATGAAAAACCAGATGCCGGCGGTGTAGATCAGACCGCCTGCCACCAGCCACGCAGTGCCTGCGGGCGGCAGCGCCGTCAAGAGCGGATGAACGGCTACGAGCGCGAGCCAGCCCATCAACACGTACAGCACCATCGAAACGCTGCGGGTTCTTCGCCCGAGCGTGAGTTCCTGCGTGATGCCGAGCACAGCAAGCCCCCAGCTCACGCCAAACAGCGACCAGCCCCACGGGCCGCGCAAGGTCACCAGTGTATAGGGTGTGTAGCTGCCGGCTATCAACAAGTAGATGGCCGAGTGGTCGCACTTTTGCAAGACCGCTTTCATGCGCGGCGTGCGCGCACAGTGGTACAGCGTCGAGATCAGGTACAACGTGCACAGCATGGCGCCGTAGATCGCGAAGCTCACGACCTTGTAGGCGTCGCCATCGAGCGCGCCCATCGTCACGAGCGTCGCGAGTCCCGCGACGGACAAGATGACGCCGATCAGATGGCTGATGCTGTTGAAACGCTCGCCTGCGTGCATGACTGGTCCACCAAAGACAAAAGGCGCAGCCCCAACATGAAGGCTGCGCCCCGTGCGTATTGTACGCTGTCTCGCGCGAATGTCAGTCGAGCGGCGCCGAACGCAGGTTGCTCACCTGTTGCGGCGACACCGGCGTGCCGTGGTTGCCCCACGACATACGGATGTACGTCACGACCGCGGCCACTTCCGTATCCGACAGCGACTGCGCGAACGGCGGCATGCCGTGCGGCATCGGATTGCCGTCCGTGCTCGGCGGATAGCCGCCGTTGAGCGTCATGCGAATCGGGTTGACGGCAGACGGCATCTGGATGGACTGATTGTTCGCGAGCGGCGGGTAAGCGGGCGGCTTGCCGAGACCGTTCTCCGCGTGACACTTCGCGCAGTTCTCGGTGTAGACCTTCTTGCCCATGGTCAGCAGCTCGCCGCCGAACTTCTCGGACGTTTCCAGTTGCAGCGGTTCCGGCGCTTCCTTCTTCTGCGGGATCGACTTGAGATACGTCGAGATCGCGTTGATGTCCGCGTCGGTCATGTACTGCAGGCTGTTGTGGACCACTTCGGCCATCGGACCGAACACCGCGCCGCGCTGCGACACGCCGCTCTTCAGCAGGTCGTTGATGTCCTTGATGTCCCAGTCGCCGAGACCGGCTTCCTTGTTCGACGTGAGCGACGGCGCGTACCAGTTTTGCAGCGGAATCAGGCCGCCCGCGAACGCAGCGGAGTTGACCGGGCCGCCCATCGCGTTGATCGACGTGTGGCACATGCCGCAGTGACCGAGACCTTCGACGAGATACGCGCCGCGGTTCCATTCGACCGATTTGGTCGGGTCCGGCTTGTACTCGCCTTCGCTGAAGAACAGCGTGCGCCAGCCGATCAGCAGATTGCGGTTGTTGAACGGAAAGCGCAGTTCATGCGGACGGCTCGGCTCGGACACCGGCGGGACCGAACGCAGGTACGCGTAGATCGCGTCCGAGTCGGCGCGCGTCACCTTCGTGTAGCTCGTGAACGGGAAGCCGGGGTACAGCAGGCTGCCGTCCTTCGAGCGGCCCGTGTGCATCGCGCGATAGAAGTCGTCGGAAGTCCACTTGCCGATGCCGTACTTGTCGTCCGGCGTGATGTTCGGCGTGAACATGGTGCCGAAGGGCGTCGCCATGGGCAGGCCGCCCGCGAACTGCTTGCCGCCGCGCACCGTGTGGCACGCGATACAGTCGCCGGCGCGGGCGAGATATTCACCGTGCTTGACGAGCGCGGCCTGATCCGCCGGAGTCGCCGCGACCGCGCCGCCCGAATGGAGATTGTCGCCGCCCGACCAGAGGACGGCGCCGGCTGCGACGGCTGCCACCACGACAGCCGAGGAAAGTGCGAACAGGGACTTGCGTTTCATTGTGTTGTCGCTCCAGACGCCTTATTGCGGTTCGCTGCCGCAGACGAGCGGCATCTTCAACGAGCCAGCGGGCGCGGGCACCGGGTTGGCGGGTGCGGTTTGCGTGGAGAGCCATGCGGCGACGGCGGTCACGTCGTCATCCGACAGGCGCGAAGCGATCTGCTGCATGCAGTCGGGCGCCTTCGCGTGGCGCGTGCCCGACTTCCATGCGCCGACCTGCGCGCTGATGTAGTCCGAATGCAGGCCGACGAGACCCGGGATGGCGGGCTGCATGCCGGTCAGCGCCTTGCCGTGACATGCCGCGCAGGCGGGAATGTTCTTCGACGGATCGCCGTTCAGCACGATCTGCGAGCCGCGCGCGAGCGTCGTGCCCGACACGTTCGTCTTCGCGGGCGGCGGATACGGCGGACGCTGCTGCGAGAAGTAATTCGCGATCTGATGAAGGTAGTCGTCCGAGAGATACGTGACGAGGTAGTTCATCGGCGGGTACTTGCGCCGCCCTTCGCGGAAATTCTGGAGCTGGTTGTACAGATAGTCGGCGGGCTTGCCGGCAAGACGCGGGAAGTAGTCATTGTCCGTGCCTTCGCCGTGCACGCCGTGACATGCGGTGCAGCCTTGCACGCGGGCTGCCATGGTATCCGGCGCGATAGGCTGGTTTTGCGCCTGGGCAAGCGCCTGGCCCGCGCTGAGAACGCCGGCGCTGCCGATCAGTGCCAAGGCGAGCAGCGGACGGAAAATGCGTCTTGAAAACACGCGACACTCCATGAAATTCGGGGACCTGCCGAGCTTCGTGCGGCTCGGTGCGAAGGTGGCGAACCACGGCCACGCGTAGGGTGGCGGAGGGTGGCGGACCACAGCCACAGCGGCTCGATGAGCCTCTGATGCGACGCGGAATTCTATCATCGATGCCTGATGGTGACTATTTGACACAACTTTTCGGGCGCTCTGAGGCGGAATCGCGACAATATGCCGCGCGACAGACAAGAACTTTGACATTGCATTGAATTCATTGCTTATCAACAAAGAGTCGACACGAGCACCACCGCGTCGCGCCGAAGTCTGTAGCGTCCGATGCAATGCGCGCTCCGGTTTGCGTGCGTTCGTTTAGACTTCGCGAGCCGCTTTCTTGCCGACGCACCGATGACCCGCCCGGATCTCCTCACAGCAATTCCCGTTCACGCCTCGATGGCCGCCGCATCATGAGCGGCGATTCGTTGTCCTTTTTGCAGATGGTGTTCGCCGCGCTGTCGGATGTGGCGTTCGCGTGCGCGCTCGGCGGGATGCTGCTCGACGCGTGGCTGCATCGCGAACGCGTGGCTGCTGCTGTGTCGCCGACGCAGCGCGGCGGGCGGCGCGCGTCGCGTGTGGGCATTGCGGCGGCGCTCGCGTTCGTGCTGTGCGGCTTCGTTTCGCTGTGGCTGGAGTCGGCCGCGATGAGCGGCACCTCGATCGCCGATGCGGGTTCGTCGCTCTGGCTCGTCGCGAGCGCGACGCACGCGGGCATCGGCTGGGCGGTGTCGGTTGCGGGCGGCGTATTGCTCGCGCTGGCGACGGCGACGAGCCGTCCGTTGGGTTCTGCCCGCGTGGCCGTCGCCGTGCTCGGCGCGTTGATCGCGGCATCGGGGAAAGCGGCGATCGGCCATGCCGCCGATGCGGGCGCGTTCTCCATCGCGGAAGCCGTGCAATTGCTGCATTTGCTCGCGACGGGCGTGTGGGGCGGCGTCGTGATCGCGGGCGCGGTCGTCTTGCCCGCGCTCGACGCATCGACTGCGCGCGCGGCGCTACTGCGCGTCGTCGCGCGCATGTCGAGCGTGGCGACGGTCGCGGTGGCGGTCGTCATCGCGACGGGTCTTTTCAACGCATGGCGAGGCACCGGCGGATCGGCTGAAGCGCTGACGCAAAGCGGCTGGGGTCACGCGCTGATCGTGAAACTGGCGTTCGTCGCGGCGGCGCTCTTGCTCGGCGCGCTCAACCGCTGGTCGGCGCTACCGCGCCTGCAACGCACGGCATCGACGACGGACGCGCACACGGTCATCAACCTGATGCGCGTCGAAGCGGTGCTGATGGTGGGCGTATTCGTGGCGGCGTCGGTGCTGTCGCACAGCTTGCCGGGTTTCGCGATGGGCGGTTGAGCGGTTGAGCGGGTGAGCGTGCTGAGCGCCGTCTCACTCGTAACCGAGTTTATGGCTCACGATAGGCGCGCAAAACAGCGCGAGCGCGCATCCGGCCGCTTTGCCCTGAAGCTCGACAAAAGCGGCATGCGAATCCGCGACGAAGAGCACGTCGACGATCTGCGGCAAGCAGAACGCCACCGCGAGCACGATGAACCCGCGCGTCACCATCGAGATGCGCCAGCCGTGCTGCGCGCCCAGCACCGCCGCGAGCACGCGCGCCACGCCGAGCGCCACGAACGCGCCGATAGCAAGCTGCGCGCGGACGGTTTCATCGGGAAGGACGTGCCACATGGTCTTTCTCGCTCCTGGCTGACGGTTCACCCTAGTGTGCAAGAAGCTCGCCAGTTCGGTCTGTTCGTGACAGCGCTTACGGGCGGGCGGTACGGCGCCAAGCAAAAAACGAAAACGATCAGAACGTGTGCTCGGGACCGGGGAAGCTGCCGTCCTTTACCGCGTTCACGTAGGCTTCGACCGCCGCGAGAATGCTCGGCTGGCCCTGCATGAAATCCTTGACGAAGCGCGGACGCTTGCCCGGAAAAATGCCGAGCATGTCGTGCAGAACCAGCACTTGTCCCGAACAATCGATGCCCGCGCCGATGCCGATGGTCGGAATCGCGAGTTGTTGCGTGACCTCGCGCGCGACGAGCGTCGGCACCGCTTCGATCACGAGCAGTTGCGCGCCCGCTTGCTGAAGCGCGAGCGCATCGCGGCGCATCTGTTCCGCGGCCGCTTCTGACTTGCCCTGCACCTTGAAGCCGCCGAATGCATGGACCGACTGCGGCGTGAGCCCGACGTGGCCGCACACCGGAATCGAGCGCTCGACGAGAAAGCGCACGGTATCCGCGAGCCACTCGCCACCTTCGAGCTTCACCATGTGCGCGCCCGCGCGCATCAGCTTTACCGCATTCGCATACGCTTCTTCGCGCGATCCGATGGTGCCGAACGGCATGTCCGCGACGATCAGCGCGCTCTTGGTGCCGCGCGCAACGCATGCCGTGTGGTACGCGATGTCGTCCAGCGTCACCGGCAACGTCGTGCTGTGGCCTTGCAGGACGTTGCCGAGCGAATCGCCGATCAGCATGACATCGACGCCCGCGCGGTCGAGCAGCGCCGCGAAGCTCGCGTCGTAGCACGTGAGCATCGCGATGCGCTGGCCCGCCTCGCGCATGGCTTGCAGCTTCGGAACGGTGATCGTCGAGCGGCTGGTTTCCTGCAGATACGTCATGATGATTTCGCTTGAAATGGCGCGCGGGCATGCAGCACGAACATGAAGTTCGAACTCACACCGAGACGCCTTTGACAAAGAATTCCTTGCGCCCGCGCATGGTCTCGATTCGCTCGACGAGCAGTTCGAGATCGTCGTCCGATGCGACGGGATTCAGATGCTCCGCGTTCACCGTGAGCAGCGGCGTCGCGTCGTAGTGATAGAAGAAGTCGTTGTAGGCGTCGGACAGCGCGCGCAAGTACGAGTCGGAGATTTGCAGTTCCATCGGCAGCGCGCGTTTCTGAATGCGCGAGAACAGCACTTCCGGGCTCGCCTGCAGATACACGACGAGATCCGGCGCAGGCGCGCTCGCGCCGATGCGCGAGGCGATATCGCGGTACAGGTTGAACTCGTCGTCGGGCAGCGTGAGGCGCGCGAACAGATCGCTCTTCTGCGTGAGAAAGTCGGCGATGAGCGGCGTGTTCTGCGTGAGCATGTCCGCCACTTCCCGCGTTTGCGCGACCCGCTGCAACGCGAAACTCAGTTGCGTCGAGAGCGCGTGCCGCGTCGTGTCGCGATAGAAACGCTCGAGGAACGGGTTGTCCTGCGGGCGCTCGAACAGCGTGCGCATGGACCAGCGTTCGGCGAGCCGCGTGGCGAGCGTCGTCTTGCCGACGCCGATCGGCCCTTCGATCGCGATATAACGATGCGGCGGCCGCAACTGCGGCGCCGTGACGGTGAGAGGCGGATTGCTCATCGGCAATTGGCTTTGGTGGAGGCGGTGGAGGCGCTGGAGGCTTGCGCCGCTGCCGGCTGCGCGGCGGGCGCCGCGCACTGGCACAGGGCGACTTTCTCGATGCGCTGGTCGGCGACGCCCGCGACGAACGCATCGGCGCGGCCGCGTTGCGGGATGATGAGATCGGGTTCGAGTTCGATGAGCGGCACGAGCACGAACGCGCGCTCGGTCATGCGCGGATGCGGCACGACGAGATCCATGTCGTCGATGCTGAACGCGCCGTACAGCAGGATATCGAGGTCGAGCGTGCGCGGCGCATTGCGATACGGCCGCTCGCGCCCGAACTGTTCTTCGATGACATGGCACAGGCGCAGCAGCGCGCGCGCAGGCAGCGTCGTTTCGAGCTTCACGACGCAATTGAAGTAATCGTCGCCGGATGCGTCGATGGGCGCGGTGCGATACAGGCTCGACTTGGCGAGCACGGTGATCGTGTGCTGCTGCGCGAGACACACGACTGCGTCTTTCAGCGTTTGGCGCGCATCGCCGAGATTCGCTCCGAGGCCGAGATAAGCAATCGTCATGGCAGAAGTCCTACGCGTAGGTCCTGGGCGAAGCGCGTCGAGGCATCCAAACACATCGAAACGCCGGCACATTGCCCGGGTGCTAACCGTTATCCGCTACTTTAGCGAAAACCGGCTTTATTCGTTGTCTGCGTCTTCGTTTTTCCGTGGCGCGCCGGCTTCATTCGTCACGCGGCGTGGTTCGGGCTCGCGCTCGCCGTCCGCCGCGCCGAGTTCTGCGCCTTCACCGCTTTGACCGCCTTCGCCGCTTTCACTGGCTTTGCGCTTCGCATTGCTGCGCCGGCGACGCTTCTTCGGCGCTGCACGCTCCTTGCCGCCTTGCGAGAGCAGGGCTTCGCGCGTGGCGTGATCACCCTCGATGAAATCGGTCCACCATTGGCCGATGGCCGCATCCAGCTCGCCCGACTCGCAACGCAGCAGCAGGAAATCATAACCCGCACGGAACCGCTGGTGTTCGAGCAGCTTCATCGCGCTGCGGCCGCGCTTTTCCAGCCGATGCTGCAAGCCCCAGATCTCGCGCATGTCGGCGGAATAACGCTTGTGAATGGCGAGTTTTTCCGTCTGCATGTCGAGGACATCGTCCATCGCGCGGTTCAGCGCCGGCACCGGATAATCGCCTGCGGCCGTGTATTTCTGCCAGCGCGTCTGCACGTCGTGCCACAAAAGCGTGGCGAACAGGAAGCTCGGCGAAACCGGCTTGCCCGCGCGCACGCGCTCGTCGGTGCTCGTGAGCGCGAGCGTCACGAACTTCTCGCCGTGTGGCTGTTCCAGCACGACATCGAGCAGCGGCAGCACGCCATGATGCAGCCCTTCCTGACGCAAACGCGTGAGACACGCGAGCGCGTGGCCGGACAGCAGCAGCTTCAGCATCTCGTCGAAGAGACGCGCGGCCGGCACGTTGTCCATCAGATCAGCGAGTTCCTTGATCGGCGCGCGCGTCGCTTCATCGATCTCGAAGCCGAGCTTGGCCGCGAAGCGCACGACGCGCAGCATGCGCACCGGGTCTTCGCGATAACGCGTGGCCGGATCGCCGATCATGCGCAGAAGGCGCGCGCGAATGTCGGCCATGCCGTCGTGATAATCCAGCACCGTTTGCGTTGCCGGATCGTAGTACATCGCGTTGATGGTGAAGTCGCGGCGCGTCGCGTCTTCGTGCTGCTCGCCCCACACGTTGTCGCGCAGCACGCGGCCGCTCGCGTCCACCGCGTGCGTGCGCATGTCGAGCTCGCCGCGCCGGTAGCGTCGCGGCGCTTCGGCGACCGGCTCGGGCGGCGCGTCGACGAGCGCGCGGAACGTGGACGTTTCGATGATCTCCTGCCCGAACTGGACGTGGACGATTTGAAACCGCCGCCCGATGATGCGCGCCCGGCGAAAGAGCCGCTGCACCTGATCGGGCGTGGCGTCGGTGGCGACGTCGAAATCTTTCGGCGCGACGCCGAGCAGCAGATCGCGCACCGCCCCGCCGACGATGAACGCGCGGTGCCCGGCCTGCTGCAAGCCTTCGGTCACGCGGATGGCGTTCTTCGAGATGAGCGACGGATCGATGCCGTGGATGTCCGACGACAGAATCACCGGCACATTCGGGTCGCGCTTGACCGGCGCGGCGGCTTTCTTGCGCGGGGCACGCGTGCTCTTGCGGGCGGCTTTCGCTTCGGTGGCTTCGGTGGCGCCGGTGACATCGGCAGCGGATGCGCCCGGCGTGTCGTTCGAGGCGCCTTCGCTGGATGCGGCGCTCTCTTGTCCGAACAGCTTGCGGATGAGTTTTTTAATCACGTGTATCGAAGAGGTTCAGGATGCGCCAGCCTTTGGCTTGCGCATGCGCGCGCAGGGTGTCGTCCGGATTCGTGGCGATCGGGTCCGTGACGCGCTCGAGCAGCGGGATGTCGTTATGCGAGTCGCTGTAGAAATAGCTGCGCTTGAAGTCACCGAGCGTCTTGCCGAGCGACGCGAGCCATTCCTCCACGCGCACGATCTTGCCCTCGCGATAACTCGGCGTGCCGCGCGGCCTGCCGGTAAACGCGCCTTGCGGATGATCGCCGACGGTTTCGACTTCGCATGCAATCAGCGTGTCGATGCCGAACGCTTCCGCGATGGGCGCGGTGATGAACGCGTTCGTCGCGGTCACGAGGCAGCACAGATCGCCGTTGTCCTGATGCTCGCGCACGAGCGTGACCGCGGCCGGCACGATGCGCGGATTGATGACCTCGTGCATGAACTGCGCGTGCCAGTCGGCGAGTTGCTCACGCGAGTACTTCGCGAGCGGTGCGAGCATCGCGTGCAGGTAAGCGTTGATGTCGAGCACGCCCGCTTTGTAGTCGGCGTAGAAGGCGTCGTTCTGACGCGTGAATTCCGTCGCGTCGACGATGCCGAGCTTCACCATGAAGCGGCCCCATTCGTGGTCGCTGTCGGTGGGAATGAGCGTGTGGTCGAGATCGAAGAGGGCAAGGTTCATGGGAGCGCATTCTACTCGAAGCGGGTGGGAACGTTGTCCGGTGCGGCGTCGGCGTCGGGCGCGCCGGCAGGCGGGGCGGCGCGGTGCTCGCCGTCCGCGTCCTGCGGCGTATCAGGGGCCACGGCCACGAGCGGCGTCACGCGCCCGGTTTGCGAGAGCATCGAGCGCAAAAGCGCGCGCGTGACTCTGCGCTTCTGTTCGAGCGAGAAGCGGTCGAGATCGTCGAAAAGCGCCATCAGGCTCGGCATGTCGCGGCGGAAATGCGTGAGCAGATAGGCGGGGACGTCCTCCGCGAGCACGATGCCGCGCTCGTGCGCCGCGTGCTTGAGAACCGACGCCTTCGCTTCGTCCGAAAGCGGCAGCAGGTGGAAGACGAGGCCCCAGCCGAGACGCGTGCGCAAGTCTTCGCGCACGGCGAGCGTCATCGGCGCGGCGTTGCCGGTGGCGACGAGCGCGCTTGCCGGGTACGCGCGCACTTCGTTGAACAGGTTGAAGACCGCGATCTGCTGCGCGGGCGAGAGGCGGTCGCAGTCGTCGACGGCATACAGCGCGACCTGCGGATCGAAGCCGAACGCATGCAACGCGCTCTGCGGGCTCAAGTAACGCGCCCGGCTGCCCGCCTCATAAACGAGCGCGTGCAGCAGATGACTGCGCCCGCTGCCGGGCTCGCCCCAGACATAGAACGTGCGATCCGCGACCGGGCCGGCCGCGAGCGCGCCTTCGAGCTCGCGCAACCGCGTGACCAGTTCGTGGTTGCCGGCGGCGAAGAAATTGTCGAAGGTGGCGGGCGGCGGGGTGCCGAGGTCGAGCGTCAGTTGGCGTTGCACGGGGAATGGATGTCGTCGGCTGGATGCTGCGTTCTCTCGAAAACAGGCGGCGCGGGCTCGCCGATGCGCGCGAGGCCGCCTGTGGCAAGCGGCCGGGCGCTCGGGCGCGTTTCGTCGGCCGGGCCGTTCTGTCTCGAAAAGGCGCTGCCGCGCGGCGGACAAAGCTGCCGGGCGACCGTCCTCGTATCATCATCGGGTAAAATCGCATTTTACCGACCTTCTCGCTCTCCCCCCATGAATCAACCGAAATCCGCCCCGGACACCCAAGGTTTGTCGTATCGCGATGCAGGTGTCGACATCGACGCGGGCGATGCGCTCGTCGACCGGATCAAGCCGTTCGCCAAGAAGACCTTGCGCGATGGCGTGCTGGGCGGAATCGGCGGGTTCGGCGCGCTCTTCGAGGTGCCGAAGAAGTACAAGGAGCCGGTGCTCGTGTCGGGAACGGACGGCGTCGGCACCAAGCTGCGCCTCGCGTTCCAGTTGAACCGGCACGACACGGTCGGGCAGGATCTCGTCGCCATGAGCGTGAACGACATTCTGGTGCAGGGCGCGGAGCCGCTCTTCTTCCTCGATTATTTCGCGTGCGGCAAGCTGGACGTGGACACCGCGGCGGACGTGGTCAAGGGCATCGCGCAGGGCTGCGAGTTCGCCGGCTGCGCGCTGATCGGCGGCGAGACGGCGGAAATGCCGGGCATGTACCCGGACGGCGAATACGACCTCGCGGGCTTCGCGGTCGGCGCGGTGGAAAAGAGCAAGATCATCGACGGCAGCACCATCGCTCCGGGCGATGTCGTGCTCGGGCTGGCGTCGAGCGGCATTCACTCGAACGGGTATTCGCTCGTGCGCAAGATCATCGAGCGCGCGAATCCGGACCTGAACGCCGATTTCGACGGCCGCTCGCTCGCCGACGCGCTGATGGCGCCGACGCGTATCTACGTGAAGCCGCTGCTGTCCGCGATGCAGAGCATCACGGTGAAGGGCATGGCGCACATCACGGGCGGCGGGCTTGTCGAGAACATTCCGCGCGTGCTGCGCGAGGGTTTGACGGCGGAACTCGACCATCGCGCGTGGCCGTTGCCGCCGCTGTTCGCGTGGCTGCAAAAGCACGGCGGCGTCGCGGATGCGGAGATGCATCGCGTGTTCAATTGCGGGATCGGCATGGCGGTGATCGTCGCGGCCCAGGACGCCGATGCGGCAGCGGGCCTGCTCTCGGCGGCGGGCGAGCAGGTGTGGAAGATCGGCGTCGTGCGCGAGAGCCGCGAGGGCGAGGCGCAGACGGTGGTGATTTAAGCGTCGCCGGTCGCTTTCGAAGACAGAAAACCCTCGCGTTGCGCGAGGGTTTTTTTTCTCAAGCGGCAGCGGTCGGAATAGCGCTTCGACTCCCAGCTGTGGTCAACTCAATAGGGGCAGCTATTAACGAAAGCACCGGCCTGCACATTCTGATAACAATCGGTAGGCCGGTACACGACGTTGTGCGTCTGCGCGGGCGTAGAGCCGAGTTGCCTTGTGAGAAACGCGGCGGCGATCTTGTTGAACGCGGGGCGCGGAGCCGTCAGGTGCTTGCGTCCCTCCGTCGTGACCGGCGAGCTTAGACGATCTCCAGCGGAAATCACTTCGGCCCGATAGACCTTCCCCTGATATTCGGCGACATAATGCCCGTCCATTGTGTCGAAGAAACCGCTACCCCAGCCAGTGCCCACTAGCGCGGAATATTGGTAGCCGCCGAGCGTCATGATTTCTCCAGCCAAGGGAATCCCGGAGCGCTTCAGGATCGGGTCCTGGATGCTACCGTCAAACCAGAGCTTCGAAAGGTCGATGCGAAGGAAAGTCGTCTGTGCCGTGTAAGTTGGCACGAAGACCTGCGAGCCGGCCGGCATGAGCGTGGTGTCCGAGGAAGGAAACACGAGCCGTGGCATGTTCACAGTCAGCGGATTGGCGATGTAGTCCACTGTGGGCCGAACGCTATCGACAGTGATGAGCGGCAGCAGCACGCTCGGCGGGGGAGTGTAGGTGACCGGATCGCCTCCCTGAAACAACTTCACGACGGACTTCACCGATTGACCCGCCACGTCTCGCACATCGAGCGTCACGCGATAAAGCGGCGCCGACATGCCTTGCACGCCGAAATCGAAGCCGTCCGGCAAGCGCTGAAAGATCTTCGTGTGTGGCCCGAGATCGTCGTAAGGCAGGCTGTCGGCCGGAAACGCGCCCTCGGCCGTGATGTACACCATCTTGCTGTATTGCAGCGCGTCGGTTCCGGTAGTCGGAACGTACGATTCGCGTAGCGTGGTGTCGGAACCGTCGATCACGCCGAACCGTGTACGCGTGATGCCCGTGTCGCCGTGCGCGCCGCCGGTCTCGGGGTCCAGTATCGAATTCCACCCGAATATGTAGTAGCCCGAGCCGGACGTGGTGTTGAAGATTCCATCGAAGAAGCTCGCGGACGCGCCCGACGGCGCGCTCTCGCTTTTTGCCACGCTCGCCACGTCGGCAGTTGCGCCCCCGTCCGAACCGCCGCACGCGCTCAGCGCGGAGACGATCGCAGACGCTGCCATTGTGATGACGACCGCGCGTGCCGCGCGTTTCCCATACAACCCGTTTCTCGCCAACATCGTTTTTTTCCTTTTGACTGCTTTTGAAATCTGCCTCGAATCGTTGCCCAACGACATCTAATTCGGATGACTAAATAAACCGGGCAACATCGCGTGCTCAAGGCCGAGCGACCGCCTACGATGTTAAGCGTTCGTAAGGTCGGCCCGCAAGATTCAGCCTCTTTTTTCAGACTTTCGCAGTTCTTTTTATCGCTTCGACTGCCTGCTGCGTCGCATCGGGCGCGCAGCAATCCACCACGACGCGCTCCGGCATCGCGCGCAGCCACGTCAACTGGCGCTTGCACAACTGCCGCGTCGCGAAGATGCCCTTGTCGCGCATCTCGTCGTAGCCGGTCAGGCCGTCGAGGTATTCCCACGCCTGCCGATAGCCGACGCAGCGCATCGACGGCATCGACACATCGAGATCGCCGCGCGCGCGCAGGCGCTTCACTTCGTCGATGAAACCGTGCGCGAGCATCGCGTCGAAGCGCGCCGCGATGCGCGCATGCAGCACCGCGCGGTCCGACGGTTCCAGCGCGATCGGCACGAAGTCATATGGCGCTTCCTGGTCCAGCACGCGCGGCGCGGCGAGCAGCGCGGACATCGGCTGGCCGGTCAGCAGATAGATTTCGAGCGCGCGCTGGATGCGCTGCGAATCGTTCGGCGCGAGGCGCGCCGCGGTTTGCGCATCGACCGCCGCGAGCCGCGCGTGCAGCGCGGGCCAGCCGTCGCGCGCGGCGTCGGCATCGAGCGTGGCGCGCACGGACGGATCGGCGGGCGGCAAGTCGTTGAGGCCCTGCGTCAGCGCCTTGTAGTACAGCATCGTGCCGCCGACCAGCAGCGGCACGTTTCCCCGCGCGACGATCTCGCCGACGAGCCTGAGCGCATCGGCGCGAAATTGCGCGGCCGAGTAAGCGTCGGCCGGATCGATGATATCGATCAGGTGATGCGGCGCGGCCGCGCGCTCCGCCGCGTTCGGCTTGGCCGTGCCGATATCCATCTCGCGATAGACGAGCGCCGAATCCACGCTCACGATTTCCACCGGCCGCGCCGACGCCGCCGCGAAGGCGAGGGCCGCCGCCGTCTTGCCCGACGCCGTCGGCCCGAGCAGACAGGCCACGCGCGAGGCCACGTGCAACGCGGGATTGATCATTGTCCGCGCATGAAGAGGCGGTCGAGGTCCGCGAGCGTCAGCTGATACCACGTCGGGCGGCCGTGATTGCACTGATCGGCGCGTTCGGTGGCTTCCATCTGACGCAAGAGGGCGTTCATTTCGTCGAGCGTGAGGCGGCGATTGGCGCGCACCGCATGGTGGCAGGCGAGCGTGCCGAGCAGTTCGTGCTGACGCTCGGTGAGCACGCGCGATCCGCCGTACGCGTGCAGATCGGCGAGCACGGCGCGGGCGAGCGCGACGAGGTCCGCGTCTTTCAGCAGCGCGGGCACCGCGCGAATCGCGATGGAAGTCGGCGACAGCACCGCGAGATCGAAGCCGAGCGCGTCGAGCGTCTCGCGTTCTTCATCGACGATGCCGATTTCCACCGGATCCGCCGTCATCGAGACGGGAATCAGCAGCGGCTGCACGGCGATGGAGCGGTCCGCGAGCGCGTGCTTGAACTGCTCGTAGAGGATGCGTTCGTGCGCGGCGTGCATGTCCACGATGACGAGTCCGCGCGCGTTCTGCGCCAGCACGTAGATGCCGTGAATCTGCCCGACGGCAAAGCCGAGCGGCTGCTCGTCGGCGTGTGCGTGGCTCGCGGCGGCGTAGGCGGGCGCGCTGTCGTCGTTGGCCCACGCGACGGCGGGCGACGCCGCTTCGACGGGCGTGACCGTCGCGCTTGCGTCCTTGCGCCCGAACAACGCGTCGTAGAGCGCGAGCGGCTGCGCGACCGGCAGCGACCCTTGCGTCATGCGCGACTGGCGCATCCACGTGGTGCCGTTGTCGTTCCTGGCTACCGGTCCCGCGCTCGCGACAGGCCGCGCGCTGAACGATGCCGGCCCGGTCGGTTCGAGTTGCGCCGCGTGCCCGCCCGCTGTCGTTTCCGGCGACGCGCCCGCATGCCGCGCCAGCGCGCGCTGCACCGCGTGAAACACGTACTGATGAATCGAGCGCGAATCGCGAAACCGCACTTCGATCTTCGACGGATGCACGTTCACGTCCACCGACTCCGGCGGCAAGTCAAGAAAAAGGACGTACGCCGGATAGCGGTTGCCGTGCAGCACGTCCTCGTAAGCGGCGCGAACCGCGTGCGTGAGCAGCTTGTCGCGCACGAAGCGGCCGTTCACGAAGAAATACTGCTGGTCCGCGCGTCCGCGGCTCGCGGTCGGCAGGCCCGCGCAGCCGTACGCCGCAAGCGGCCCGGCGCGTTCGTCGAGCGGCAGATGCGAGGTCTCGAACACTTCGCCCAGAATTTTGGCGACGCGCGTGGCCGGATCGCTCGCGTTCCAGTGCTCGACGGCCTTGCCGTTATGCATCACGGAAATGGCGACGTCGGGCCGCGCCAGCGCCACGCGGCGAATGACTTCCAGGCAATGCCCGAGTTCGGTTTGTTCGCTTTTCAGGAACTTTCGGCGCGCCGGCGTGTTGAAGTAAAGCTCGCGCACGTCGATGGTCGTGCCGACCGTGCCCGCCGCGGGGGAAATGACGCCCGTTTGTGCGTCGATGCGCGTTGCGTGCGGGCAGTCTTCTGTGCGGCTCGTGATGAACAGCTCCGCCACCGATGCAATCGACGCGATCGCTTCGCCGCGAAAACCGAGCGTGGCGACGGCTTCGAGATCGGCGAGCGAGCGGATCTTGCTGGTCGCGTGCCGCATGAGCGCGAGCGGGAGTTCCTCGGGAGGCATGCCGCAGCCGTCGTCGGCGATCACGATGCGCTTCACGCCGCCTTCGTCCAGCGTCACGCGCAAGCTGCGCGCGCCGGCATCGAGCGCGTTTTCCAGCAGTTCCTTGACCACGGACGCCGGCCGCTCGACCACTTCGCCCGCGGCAATCTGGCTGATGAGCTGGTCGGGAAGCGGGGCGATGGCGCGCGAACGGCGCGCGACGGCGGCGGTCGAAGCGCCGGCGGAGAGTTCGTTGAGGTCGGCCATGCCGAAATTATAGCCATTCGTATCGGCCGCTTTTGGGGCGCGCATTGTTCCGACAATGCGTCGCAAGATGGCGGCTCGATGCGTGCTTTTTAACCGACGCGCCGGGTCACTTCGGTATCATGGCGCGACCCTCTGCTTCTTGCCGGCTCACTTCTTCGAGGACAGTTTTTTGGACACGCTGCTGCATTTCCTGGGACTCATCCTGCACATCGACAAATCGCTCGGTGACTTCATTCATACGTATGGCGCGTGGGTGTACGCCGTGCTGTTCCTGATCGTGTTCTGCGAAACGGGGCTCGTGGTTTTCCCGTTTCTGCCGGGCGATTCGCTGCTTTTCATCGGCGGCGCGTTCGCGGCCACGCACGAGATGGATCTTGGCGCGCTCATCGCGCTGCTGCTCATTGCGGCTGTCGCGGGCAACACGGTCAATTACTGGATCGGACGCGCCATCGGCCCGAAGGTGTTCGATACGAACATACCGGTGCTCGAGCGTTTTCTGGATCGCAAGGCGCTGCAAAAGACGCATAACTTCTACGATCGTCACGGCGGCAAGACGATCGTGATCGCGCGCTTCGTGCCTGTCGTGCGCACCTTCGCGCCGTTCGTGGCGGGGGCATCCGCGATGAACGCGACGCGCTTCCAGCTCTTCAACATTCTGGGCGCGGCCATCTGGGTGCTGCTTCTCGTGCTGCTCGGCTACTTCTTCGGGAATATCCCGTTCATCCGGCAATATTTGAACGTGATCGTGCTGGTCGGCATTGGCGCCGCCATCGTGCCGATTGCGCTGGGCGCGCTGTGGAAGATGAGCCGTCGCGGCTCGAAGGTGTGAGCGCAGCGGGAGGAGAATTCGGCCGGGCCGGCGCTTTGCATAGCGCGAAGAAACCCGGCCCGACATGCCGATGCGCCCTTACGCGCGCCGGAACAGGCGGATGATGAAGAGCAGCACCACCGCGCCGATCACCGCCGTCAGCAGCGAACCGAGCAAGCCGCCGCCGAGCGAAATGCCGATTGCGCCGAAGAGCCAGTTGCCGAGCACGCCGCCCACGATGCCGACGAGAATATGCACGAACACGCCAAAGCCCGTGCCGTTCATGATGAGGCCGGCGAGCCAGCCGGCGATGCCGCCGATGATGAGGCTGACGATGATTCCATGATGCAGAATTTGCATGCGCTAGTACTCCGGAAAGATGAGGAAAGTGCAGGACTGCAGGAGGCTCCCGCTTTCGAGCGCAGTGAATGTAGCCCAAAGCGCGGTGCCAAAAGCGCGCAAAGTGTCAAGGATTGTGGATTGTCTGTTTGGCTTAGGGCGTGCGAATCTATGGCGTGCCGCGACGTCAACGCGCGGGCGGGCAGAATCGTGAAAAATTTAGAATCCCAAAGGATCGGGCGAAGTTTCGCCTAAAGTGTCTCGTCGACTGGCCTGAGGAAGTGGATTCTGTAATGTTTTATGCTGTCGGAGTTTCGCCCGAAGCGAAGGCGAAACGCGCGGGCGGCCGCGGATCGCGGCTTGCGGTCATATCGTTTTGCGCGCTGGCGCTTTCGCTGCTGCCGGGCTGCGGCATCGTCGGATGTGTCGGTACTTCGGTGTATGGCGTCGGCTTGACCGTGTGTTAGCGCGGCGGCCGGCGGCGGGAAAATCAAAGAGCATTGCACTAGATCAAGACAAAAGCATGGGAAAGTTGGAGTCGATGCACACAGTTGTCATGGGACCGCGCACTCGGGTGGTCATCGCGAGTTTCGGGCTCGCCGCATCCGTCGCGGCGGGTCTTGCCGGATGCACGTCGACGCCGCGCACGCCTGCGCCCATCGTCGACAATTCGATGTCCCCGCCGCCGCCCGTCGTCGTGAGTTCGCCGGTCAGCACGGCGCCCGTTCCCGCGGCGCCGGCAGCGTCGGCATTCGCGCCGGTGGAGGCGGGTTTCTATCGCGTGAAGCCGGGCGACACGCTGTACGGCATCTCGCGTCAGTACAAGCAGAAGCCGGCCGATCTCGCTGCGTGGAACAACCTGCCCGAGAGCAAGCAGGTCAACGTTGGGCAGGTTCTGCGCGTCGTGCCGCCGGGTGCGTCCATGTCGACGGCGGCTGCGGCGTCGAGTTCGTCCTCGAAGAACCTGCCGCCGCTTCTGCCGACGCCGGGCAAGCAGACGGCCGAGAAATCGGGCGAGAAGGCGACCGAGAAATCGACGGAAAAAGCTGCCGAGAAGGCCGCCGCGACGGCGTCGGCGGGCAAGGGCACCTTCGTCTGGCCGGTGAAAGGCGAGATCGTGCGCGGCTTCGGGGCGAGCGGCAGCAAGGGGATCGACATTGCCGGCAAGGTCGGCGAGCCCGTGAAGGCGGCGGCGCCCGGCAAGGTCGTGTATGCGGGAAGCGGCTTGCGGTCGTACGGGCGCATGATCATCGTCCGGCATAGCAACGACTATCTGACCGCTTACGCGTACAACGACAAGCTCCTTGTGCGCGAAGGCGATACGGTCAAACAGGGCGCGACGATCGCCGATATGGGAACCGGCCCGAGCGGGTCGCCGGTGCTGCATTTCGAAATCAGAAAGGCGGGCGCCGCCGTCGATCCCGTGCCGCTGCTCGGCGCGGGCAGTTGAGTCGAAGGAGCCGTATGAAGAGAATCATGTGCGCGGCGTTCGTCGCGGCGTCGTTGCTCGCAGGCTGCGACCAGCAACAGAGCGGGGAAGCGATGAACAAACTCAGTTCGTTCTTCAACTCGGTGAAGCCGGACACACTGCTGCTGAAAGATCTCAAGCCCGGCGTCACGAACGAAGCGCAGATCCGCAAGCAGATGGGCGAGCCGGAAACCGAGCGCACCTACACGGACGGCTCGAAGCGCCTCGAATATCCGCGTGGCCCGGCCGGCACGAACACCTACATGGTGGATCTGGACCCGGATGGCCTGCTCGTTTCGGTCACACAGGTTCTGACGGCCGAGAACATCGCGAAAGTGCGGCCGGGCATGACGCAGGACGAAGTGCGGCGGCTCCTCGGCAAGCCGACGACGGTCGCTGAATACCGGCTGAAGCAGGAACGCGTGTGGAGCTGGCATTGGCTCGAAGACGGCGTGAATCGCGACGCCATGTTCAACGCGCATTTCGGCCCGGACGGCACGGTGGTCACCACATCGCGTTCGGAGGCGGAGGGCGGCGGACGGCATTGACGACAGGGCGTCAGAAGGGGCGAAGGCGTTGAGGCAATGAGCGAACAATATATCGGCAAGAGACAACGCGCATTGATGAACGAAGCGTTGCGATACCGCGAGCGCGCATCCGCGGAAGCGAACGACGACGCGTTCGTCCGCTGGGCATGCACGCGCGGGCATGACTGGGATGACGCGCTCGATGCGTCGCAGAACGTGCGCTGCATGAACTGCGCGACGCAGCGGCGCGAGGCCGAAATGACTCGGGCGCGCGCAATCGCGGAAGTCCGTGGCGGCGCGCTCCTGCCGTCGCGTCACGCGGGCGCGGCGTCGTCGCTGACGTGGCAATGCGCGTTCGGTCACGTCTGGCAAGCGGATGCCGATGCGGCCCAGCGTCGCTGGTGCGACGAGTGCGCGCGGACCATCTTCGCCCGTTACCGCTGAGCGCACGACTCGCGAAAAAGAAAAAGCCGGCGATTGCCGGCTTTTAACTTCGTTGTCGGGGCGATGGCTGTTCACTTCTTCGCCTGCTACTCGCCGGGACGTTGGCAAAGACCTGCGCGAGACATCGCGCCCATTCTTTACCCACGGCTCGGTCGAGTGCCGCCCGTCTTCTTGGTCTCTCGTTGCGCGCTGAAACATCCCCCGTGCGCAAAAACAGTATCGCGCCGGGCGAATTGTATGAATGTACGGTGAGCAACATTTCGTGCCAGATCAGGTTGGGGATGGCGCGAGTTCGCGGGGAGTTGCGCGCGCGGTCATCAGCGATTGGGTGACGGCGCTCGCTTGCGCCCGGGCGATGTGTTCGAGGGACGCGGCGTCGAGCTGTGCTGCGAAGAGCGCGAGGGCATCGCACAGGCGACGATGCGCGGCGGCGTCGAGGTTCCACTGCGAGGTCGCGGCGCGAGAGGCGTCGAGCGCCGTCAGCGTTTCTTCTGCGCGTTCGAGCTCGTTCACGCGTTCGCTCGCATAACCGATGCGAGCAAGTTCCCGCGCAATTAGCACATGACTGCGCAGGGTCGTCAAAAGCGCATGTGATCCTTGCGCGCGGCAGAATGCGTCGAGAGCGGCGTAGCACTTCAACAGCATCAGATCGATGACCGGCTCACGGGCAACTCGGCTCTGGCTGAGCGCTCGCATAAGCGGTGACAGGGTAGGGCGCGCGGCGTGGCGGATCGGCGGTGTCTTTCTCACGGATAAGCTCCCGAAGAAGTTGCATGCGGACCGGTGCGAATGGCTGCGGGCCGCTGGCTGCTTGACGTCGACACCATGATGGCATCGAAGACTTAGCGGCGTATTAAGACGCTTCGGCTGATTCTGCGGGAAGGGCGGCGTTGCAGCGGATGCGGACGACAAAAAAGCCGCTGTCCTTGTGGGAGCAGCGGCTTTTTCTTGAAGCTGGTGGCGAATCAGGGACTCGAACCCCGGACCTGCGGATTATGATTCCGTCGCTCTAACCGACTGAGCTAATTCGCCGAAAGAAGCCGAGATTATGGCGGCGGTTGAAACGTCTGTCAACCCCTGCCGCGCGTTTTTCCTGACACGGCGGCAGGGCAGACTAAACCCGCGCCATCAATCCTCGTGGTACACGTTCGACTTGCGCGTGTCCTTCACGAACAACATGCCGATGACGAACGTCGCGAGCGCGATCACCACCGGGTACCACAAGCCCGAGTAGATGTCGCCGCGCGCCGCCACGATCGCGAAAGCCGTCGCAGGCAGGAAGCCGCCGAACCAGCCATTGCCGATGTGATACGGCAGCGACATCGACGTATAGCGAATCCGCGCCGGGAACATCTCGACGAGCATCGCGGCGATCGGGCCGTACACCATCGTCACGAAGATCACGAGGATGGTCAGAATCACAATCGCCATCGGCCAGTTGATGAGCGCCGGATCGGCCTTCGCCGGGTAGCCCGCGCTCTTGAGCGTGCCGGCGAGCGTCTTGTCGAACGCCGCGCCTTGCGCCTTGGCGTCGGCGGCCTTGCCGTCGTAGGTGTTCACGACCGTTTCGCCGACCTTGATCTGCGCCAGCGTGCCGGCGGGCGCGGCCACGTTCTGATAGTTGAGGCCGGCCTTCGACAACGCGCTTTTCGCGATATCGCACGACGACGTGAACTTCGACGTCCCCACCGGATTGAACTGGAACGAGCACTCGTCCGGATTGGCGATTACCGTGATCGGCGACTTCTGCGTCGCGGCTTCGAGCGTCGGGTTCGTGTAGTGCGCCAGCGCCTTGAAGAGCGGGAAGAAGGTCAGCGCCGCGATCAGGCAGCCCGCCATGATGATCGGCTTGCGCCCGATGCGATCCGACAGCGATCCGAAGAACACGAAGAACGGCGTGCCGATGAGCAGCGCGACCGCCACCATGATGTTCGCGCTCGTGCCGTCCACCTTCAGCGTCTGCGTGAGGAAGAAGAGCGAGTAGAACTGGCCCGTGTACCACACCACCGCCTGGCCCGCCGTCAGACCGAACAGCGCGAGCAGCACGATCTTCAGGTTCTTCCATTCGCCGAACGCTTCCGTGAGCGGCGCCTTCGACGTCTTGCCTTCGGACTTGATGCGCTCGAACACCGGCGATTCGTGCAGTTTCATGCGAATCCAGACCGACACCGCGAGCAGCAGGATCGACACGAGGAAGGGCACGCGCCACGCCCACGCGCCGAACTGCTCTTCGCCGGTCGCCGTGCGTACGGCCAGAATCACGATCAGGGAGATGAAGAGGCCGAGCGTCGCGGTCGTCTGAATCCACGCGGTCCACGCGCCGCGCTTGTTGGCGGGCGCGTGTTCGGCCACGTACGTCGCGGCGCCGCCATACTCGCCGCCGAGCGCGAGCCCTTGCAACAGGCGCATCGCGATGAAGATGATCGGCGCGGCGATGCCGATGGTCGCATAGCCGGGCAAAAAGCCGATCAGAAACGTGGAAAGACCCATGATGACGATCGTCACCAGAAACGTGTACTTGCGGCCGACCATGTCGCCGAGCCGCCCGAACACGATCGCGCCGAACGGACGCACGGCGAAGCCCGCCGCGAAGCCCAGCAAGGTGAAGATGAAGCCGGCCGTCGGGTTGACGCCCGAAAAGAACGTCTTGCTGATGTAGATCGCAAGCGAGCCCGCGAGATAAAAGTCGTACCACTCGAACACGGTGCCGAGCGACGAGGCGAAGATGACCTTCCGCTCCTCGTTCGTCATCGGCGCGTGCGAAATGCGCCCTTCGACCGTTGCCATGAATCGTCTCCTTAGGTTTTCCGTCTGATTCCCGATTCCATCGGGCCGCACGCGCGGCGCCGGTGCAAGGATTATTGGAACGAAAACTTACGGCGTTCTGACTCGGGCTATTTGGGTTCTTGGCGTGGGCGGACCGTTGAAATTCTGCTACTGGTCGATAAAGCGCTGAGATCGGCAGGCAAACCGCGCGTATCGCGCTGATTCATCGGCATGTGTCAGGATGCGCGCTCAGGGTTTGTCCCGGGCAGGATAAACCCGCTGCAAGCTGACGCGAACCAGCGTTCCGGCGAGCCGCGGCGCTTCCTGATAGACGTGATCCTCGATGGCGAGCGTGCCGCCGTGAATCGTCGCGATCTCCTTGACGATGGCAAGGCCGAGGCCGCTTCCATCGCCTTCGCGGCCGAGAATGCGATAGAACCGCTCCACCACGCGCTCGCGTTCGGCCGGCGGAATGCCGAGGCCGGTGTCTTCCACTTCCAGATGCACGAGATCGAGATTCGTGTCGTCGGCCCGCACGCGCACGGTGATGCGCCCGCCGGTCGGCGTGTAGCGGATCGCGTTGTCGATCAGATTGGAGAGCATCTCGCGCAACATCACCGCGTTGCCTTCCACTTCGACCGGATACGGCGGCTCCTCGTAGCCGATGTCCATGCGCTTGGCGAGCGCCGCCTGCACCCAGTCGCGCACGGCGAGGCGCGCGAGATCCGTCAACTCGACGTGCGAGAAGATCTGCCCGTTCGCGCGATTTTCCGCGCGGGCCAGCGCGAGCAGTTGCGTAACGAGCCGCGCGGCGTGTTCCGAACTGGTCGCAATCTGTTCGAGCGAACGCTGCACTTCGTTCGACACGTCCTGCCGCAGCGCGAGTTCCGCCTGCATGCGCAGGCCGGCGAGCGGCGTTTTCATTTGATGCGCGGCATCGGCGATAAAGCGCTTCTGGAACTCCATGTTCTGTTCGAGTCGCGTCAGCAGATCGTTGAACGACGCGACGAGCGGCGCGATCTCGGGCGGCGCGCGGCCGGCTTCGAGCGGCGAGAGATCGTCGGGGCGGCGAGCGCGGATATTCGATTGCAGCGCATGCAGCGGCGCGAGCCCGCGCGACAGCCCGAACCAGACGAGCACGATGGCGAGCGGCAAGATCACGAACTGAGGCAGGATCACGCCCTTGATGATGTCGTTGGCGAGCTGGCTTCGCTTGTCGAGCGTTTCGGCCACTTGCACGAGCACCGGCTGCGCGTTCTGGGCGTCGAGTGCGGGGAGGTCCACGGTCGTGTAGGCGACGCGAATATCGTTGCCGCGCAGCACGTCGTCTCGAAACTCCACGACGCCCGGCTGCGGCCGGTCGTCTTCGTGCGGCAAGGGCATGTCGCGGTCGCCGCCGACCAGCTCGCCGCGCGTGCCGAGCACCTGAAAGAACACGCTGTCGACGTTGTCGGCGCGCAGAAAATCACGCGTCGCGTCGGGCAGGCGCAGTTCCGCGACGCCGTTGACCGGCTGGATCTGACGCGCGATGACATAGGCATCCGCTTCGAGCGCGCGGTCGAACGGTCCGTTCGCGATGGACTTCGCGACCAGATAGGTCACCGCGATGCTCATCGGCCAGAGCAGCAGAAGCGGCGCGAGCATCCAGTCGAGAATCTCGCCGAAGAGCGAGCGCGGATGCGTCTCGCTGTCCGGTTCCAGCTCGTCCTGCGGGGCGAAGGGATTGGCGTAGCGCGCGTCGCGCAGCGCGTCGGAATCGGCCGTGGCTGCGTTGGCTGCGGTCGCGGACGAGGGCGGCGTGCGCGCCGGCTCGTCTGCGCGTTCGCTGGAAACGGGCGAGGCCATGCGTTGCCGGCTCAGTGATGACCCGGCAACGGCGCGCTCGCGCCCGGCCCGGTTACGCCGCTCGACGCTTTTTCGAGCGTGTAGCCGAGCCCGCGCACGGTGATGATGCGCGCGCCGCTCGGCTCGATCTTCTTGCGCAGCCGGTGGACGTAAACCTCGATCGCGTTGTTGCTGACTTCTTCGCCCCATTCGCACAAGTGATTGACGAGCTGTTCCTTCGACACGAGGCGCCCGGTCCGCTGCAGCAGCACTTCGAGCACGCCCAGCTCGCGCGCCGACAAGTCGATTACCTGATCGCCGATATGCGCGATGCGTCCCACCTGATCGAACGACAGCGAACCATGCTTGACGACCGTCGGCCCGCCGCCCGCGCCGCGCCGCGTGAGCGCGCGCACCCGCGCTTCGAGCTCGTTGAGCGCGAAGGGCTTGGCCATATAGTCGTCGGCGCCGAGATCGAGGCCCTTCACGCGCTCGTCGACGCTGTCGGCGGCGGTCAGGATCAGCACGGGCATCTGCGAATTGCGCGCGCGCAGCCGGCGCAACACTTCGAGGCCGGGCATGAGCGGCAGCCCGAGATCGAGAATCAGCAGGTCGAACGGTTGAAGCGTCAGCGCGGTGTCCGCCTCGACGCCATGCTTCACATGGTCGACGGCGTATCCCGATTGGCGGAGTGATCGGACGAGGCCGTCCGCGAGTATGCTGTCGTCTTCGGCAATGAGGATTCGCATCGTCTGTGCGCCTGATGCGCGGTAGCGCATTGCCGGCACCGCATTTCGCCCGGCGCGGCGGTCTCCAGGGTGTTGTGCGGTTTTTGCGCGGTTCGGGCGACGTGGAAAAACGCCACGTCGCCGCAATCGGGCTTGCAAAAACTACTGTTTTTTTATACAGTGTCTGCATCTGTGCGAAAAGCGGGCGAAAGTATGCGGAATCCGCATCACAGCCCGTAAGCACAAGCCTCAGACGCCGTTCATCATAGCAAAGGACGATTCATGGAAGAAAGCAAGAAAGGCCCGGCTGGCATGACTGCGGAAAAAAGCAAGGCCCTCGCTGCCGCGCTCTCGCAGATCGAGAAGCAATTCGGCAAAGGGTCGATCATGCGGCTCGGCGCGGGCGAGGCGGTCGAAGACATTCAGGTGGTGTCCACCGGCTCGCTCGGACTGGATATCGCGCTCGGCGTGGGCGGACTGCCGCGCGGCCGCGTCGTCGAGATCTACGGTCCGGAATCGTCGGGCAAGACCACGCTCACGCTGCAGGTGATCGCCGAAATGCAGAAGATCGGCGGCACGGCGGCATTCATCGACGCGGAACACGCGCTCGACGTGCAATACGCGCAGAAGCTCGGCGTGAACGTGCAGGAACTGCTTATCTCGCAGCCGGACACGGGCGAACAGGCGCTGGAAATCGCGGACGCGCTGGTGCGCTCGGGTTCCATCGACATGATCGTGATCGACTCCGTCGCGGCGCTCGTGCCGAAGGCGGAAATCGAAGGCGAAATGGGCGACTCGCTGCCGGGTCTGCAAGCTCGCCTGATGTCGCAGGCGCTGCGCAAGCTCACCGGTACCATCAAGCGCACGAACTGCCTCGTGATCTTCATCAACCAGATCCGCATGAAGATCGGCGTGATGTTCGGCAACCCGGAAACCACCACGGGCGGTAACGCGCTGAAGTTCTATTCGTCGGTGCGTCTGGACATTCGCCGTATCGGGTCCATCAAGAAGAACGACGAAGTCATCGGCAACGAAACGCGCGTGAAGGTGGTGAAGAACAAGGTGTCGCCGCCGTTCCGCGAAGCCATCTTCGACATTCTGTATGGCGAGGGCATTTCGCGTCAGGGCGAAATCATCGATCTGGGCGTGCAGGCCAAGCTCGTCGACAAGGCGGGCGCGTGGTACAGCTATAACGGCGATCGCATCGGTCAGGGCAAGGACAACGCGCGGGAATTCCTGCGCGAGAACCCGGACATTGCACGCGAGATCGAGAACAAGATACGCGAATCGCTGGGTGTGGCCGCGCTGGCAGATGGCGTCGCCGCGGGCGCAGCAGTCGCGGACGACGAATAAGCGTCGCGCCGCACCGTCGATGTTCAAGCGCCGGTTCGGATCGAAGGCTGGCAGCGCCGATGTTCGGCGGGGCCGTGCGGGCCGGTCTGACGGCGCGGGCGAATCGGGCGACGATGCTGCGTTCGAGTCTTCTGCGCGCGGCGTCGGTGAGTCGGCCGATCACGCCAATGGCATCGACCGTTACGAGCGCAGTAGCGAGCGGCGCGCCGTAGCGACGAAATCACGCTGGTCCACTCGAAGCACTACATCACGCGCCGACGCGAAGCCATTCGCGCCGGCGCGCGGTGTATCTGGAGCGGCGCGAGGGCTCGTAAAGGAACCCGAGCGGGCACCGGCAACGGAAACATTCGCGACGGTCCAGTCGCCGCGCTCGGCTGCCAAGTCGCCAAAGACCGCAAACCCGACGCTCGATGCGAATCCGGGCGCGCCAGCACGCGCCGCACGTGAGCCATTCGCGGCGCAAGACCCCGACCGCGCCGCGCGTCTCGCGCAGGCGCGCTCGCTTCTCGCTCAGGCCACGACGCAACCCGTCCAGAAGCTCGACGCGCCGCCCAAGCCGCCGAAAGAGGCCCGCTTACCGGACGACAGCGCCGATCCCTTCTCCAATCCCTTCGAAGACGCCGATCCGTTCGAGCCATTCGAGCAGTGCGCGCCCGAACCACCATCAGACCCGGCGTACAGCCGCTCGACCGAACGAGCGCGCAAGGCACCGGACGCGAACAACCCAAGACGGCCTCAACGCTCGCTGAAAGGCCGCGCATTGGCCTACCTTTCGCGCCGCGAATACAGCCGTGCGGAGCTGTCGCGCAAACTGCGTCCGTACGTGCAGGAAGCCGACTCGCTCGAAAACACGCTCGACAGCCTGGAGCGCGACGGCTGGCTGTCCAACGAACGTTTCGTGGAGAGCGTCGTTCATCGTCGGGCGCCGCGCATGGGCGGCAGCCGGATCATCAACGAATTGAAGCGGCACGCGGTGGGCGAGGCGTTGATCGGCGAGACGGCGGACAAGCTCGCGCAAACCGAAACCGCGCGCGCTCAGGCCGTATGGGAGAAGAAGTACGGCGTCGTGCCCGAGACGCCCGCCGAGCGTGGAAAACAGGCTCGCTTTCTCGCGGCGCGCGGTTTTTCGGCCAGCACCATCGGAAAAATACTGAAAGGCGGCGACGAAGACTGGATCGACGAGCCAAGCGACGATTGACGCACCCTGCACGCCACGCCACGCGCCGTGCGCCGGCATCCGCCAATCATCAGGCGCATGCACGGCCCGAAATACTTGCTATGCTAAAATTCAACGGTTTCCCCGTTCCGGCTTTGGTCCCATGCCTCTTTCTCCGCCCGTTTCCCGACAGTTGCGCCATCGTCGCGCGATTCGGCTGGAAGCGTTCGAGCGGGACGACGGCCTGTGGGACATCGAAGCCTGTCTAACCGATGACAAGCCCCGCGACTTTCCGCTCGCGGCGGGCGTCCGGCCGCAAGGCCTGCCGATCCATGAACTCTGGCTGCGCATCACCATCGACCGCAAGCTCACCATCGTCAACGCCGAGGCGTCTTCCGAATGGGCGCCTTATGCGGCGTTGTGCGCCGAGTCGAATTCCGCGTATCGCGCGCTCATCGGACTCAATCTGCTCCAGAACTTTCGTCGCGAAGCCGGCGCGCGCCTGCGCGGAACGGCGGGCTGCACGCATCTCACCGAGCTGTGCGCCGTGTTGCCGACCGCCGCTATCCAGGCGTTCTCCGGCGAAGTGTGGTCCATCGAGAGCGGCAGTCCTTTCGCGCAAGGCGGAGCCGAGGCGACGTCGGCTCAGCCGCCGTTCCAGCTCGGCCGCTGCCACGCGCTGCGCTTCGACGGCCCGGCCGTGCGCGAATACTATCCGCGCTGGTTCGGCCATGAGCCATCGCGGGCGGAAGATCGTGGCCAGGCGGAACGCGAAAAGCCGGACACCTGACGCGCGCGCGTTCCCAACGCGGAACGCTCCCGGCAACCGGACAAGAATCAAACAATCAGCGGTTCAAGCAATTCGAAATCGAAGAAGTTCACTCCAACTCTCAGACTGAAGGAATCACGCATGAAGATTCACGAGTACCAGGGTAAGGAAATCCTGCGGAAATTCGGCGTCGCGGTCCCGCGCGGCAAACCCGTGTTCTCGGTGGATGATGCGGTCAAGGCCGCGGAAGAGCTGGGCGGCCCGGTCTGGGTCGTCAAGGCGCAGATTCACGCGGGCGGCCGTGGCAAGGGCGGCGGCGTGAAGGTCGCGAAGTCGATCGAGCAGGTTCGCGAGTACGCGAACCAGATCCTCGGCATGCAGCTCGTCACGCACCAGACCGGTCCGGAAGGCCAAAAGGTGAACCGCCTCCTGATCGAAGAAGGCGCGGACATCAAGAAGGAACTGTACGTCGGCCTCGTGCTGGACCGCGTTTCGCAGAAAATCGTCGTGATGGCGTCGAGCGAAGGCGGCATGGACATCGAGGAAGTCGCGGAAAAGACGCCCGAACTGCTGCACAAGTTCGCCGTCGAGCCGTCGACCGGCCTGCAAGACAAGGACGCGGACGACCTCGCGCGCAAGATCGGCATTCCTGACGCATCGATCCCACAAGCCCGCGCGATCCTGCAAGGCCTGTACAAGGCGTTCTACGAAACCGACGCATCGCTCGCCGAAATCAACCCGCTGATCCTGACCGGCGACGGCAAGGTGATCGCGCTCGACGCCAAGTTCAACTTCGATTCGAACGCGCTCTTCCGTCACCCGGAAATCGTCGCGTATCGCGATCTGGACGAAGAAGATCCGGCTGAAGTCGAAGCGTCGAAGTTCGACCTCGCGTACATCTCGCTCGACGGCAACATCGGCTGCCTCGTGAACGGCGCGGGCCTCGCGATGGCGACGATGGACACCATCAAGCTGTTCGGCGGCGAGCCGGCGAACTTCCTCGACGTCGGCGGCGGCGCGACGACCGAAAAGGTCACCGAAGCCTTCAAGCTGATGCTGAAGAACCCGAACCTGAAGGCGATTCTCGTCAACATCTTCGGCGGCATCATGCGCTGCGACGTCATCGCGGAAGGCGTGATCGCGGCGTCGAAGGCCGTGGACCTGAAGGTGCCGCTCGTCGTGCGCATGAAGGGCACCAACGAAGACCTCGGCAAGAAGATGCTGGCGGAGTCGGGACTGCCGATCATTTCGGCCGACAGCATGGAAGAAGCCGCGCAGAAGGTCGTCGCGGCTGCCGAAGGCAAGTAAGCGCGCTTCGCTTACCGAGCCTAAGAGAGCGTTCCACCAGATACGAATGGCGGCGCAAGGCAACTGCTTTGGCGACGCCAAACGAACAGAGGTCACTACATGTCGATTCTGATCAACAAAGACACGAAGGTCATCACGCAGGGCATCACCGGCAAGACCGGCCAGTTCCACACGCGCGCGTGCCGCGAATACGCGAACGGCCGTGAAGCGTACGTTGCGGGCGTGAACCCGAAGAAGGCCGGCGAAGACTTCGAAGGCATTCCCATCTACGCGTCCGTCAAGGAAGCGAAGGCGGAAACCGGCGCGACCGTTTCGGTCATTTACGTGCCGCCCGCGGGCGCAGCCGCCGCGATCTGGGAAGCCGTCGAGGCCGATCTCGATCTCGCCATCTGCATCACGGAAGGCATTCCGGTTCGCGACATGCTCGAAATCAAGGACCGCATGCGCCGCGAAAATCGCAAGACGCTGCTGCTCGGACCGAACTGCCCCGGCACGATCACGCCGGACGAACTGAAGATCGGCATCATGCCGGGTCACATTCACAAGAAGGGCCGCATCGGTGTCGTGTCGCGTTCGGGCACGCTGACGTACGAAGCAGTCGGCCAACTGACGGCGCTCGGCCTCGGCCAGTCGTCGGCGGTCGGCATCGGCGGCGATCCGATCAACGGTCTGAAGCACATCGACGTGATGAAGATGTTCAACGACGATCCGGAAACGGACGCCGTCATCATGATCGGCGAGATCGGCGGTCCGGATGAAGCGAACGCCGCTTACTGGATCAAGGACAACATGAAAAAGCCGGTCGTCGGCTTTATCGCGGGCGTGACGGCGCCTCCGGGCAAGCGCATGGGCCATGCTGGCGCGCTGATCTCGGGCGGCGCGGACACGGCGGACGCCAAGCTCGAAATCATGGACGCGTGCGGCATCAAGGTCACGAAGAATCCGTCCGAGATGGGCCGCCTGCTGAAGTCGGTGATCTAAGGCAGTCGGGCGCGCAACACGAGGGTTTGGTACTCTTACTGAATCCTTTCGTTAAAGCCGAAGAAAAAGCGAGGGAGCGTTGGCTTCCTCGCTTTTTTGTTTCCGGTCACAGCTCGTTCTGCCCATGCTCGAATTCTTCTCGACGCTCCATTGGGGCGCGGTTCTGCAAATCATCGTCATCGACATTCTGCTCGGGGGCGACAACGCCGTCGTGATCGCGCTCGCCTGCCGCGATCTTCCCGCCACGCAGCGCACGCGCGGCATCGTGCTCGGCACGCTCGGCGCCATTGTTCTGCGCGTCGTGCTGATCGCGTTCGCGGTGTTCCTGCTCGATATCCCGTTCCTCAAGTTCGTCGGCGGCTTGCTGCTTCTGTGGATCGGCATGAAGCTCCTGCAACCCGGCCACGACGAGCCTCACATCAGTTCGTCGGACAAGCTCTGGGCCGCCGTCAAGACGATCATCGTCGCGGACGCGGTGATGAGTCTCGACAACGTGATTGCGATCGCGGGCGCGGCCGAGACCGCGGACCCACAGCACCGCTTCGTGCTTGTGATTTTCGGGCTCGTCGTGAGCATTCCGCTGATCGTGTGGGGCAGCACGCTGGTGCTGAAGCTGCTCGACCGCTTCCCGATCGTCGTGCTGCTCGGCGCGGGCTTGCTCGGATGGATCGCGGGCGGACTCATCATCGACGATCCGTTCATCGACCGCTGGCCCGCGCTCAACACCGAAGTGGCGGGGTATGCCGCGCGCCTCGCCGGCGCGGCGCTCGTGATCGCGGCGGGCTGGCTGATGAAGCGCCGCGCGCTCGCGAGCACGGGCTGACTTCCCACCCACGCCGGCGTTAGCCGAATGGCCGACTGTCGCGGCCTGCGCGCCCTCCCTACCATCGAAGCGTTCGGTTCGCATATCGCGGCCGACGCTTCGTGTCTTTCAGGGAGTGGCAATGACGAGCATGGTTTCGGATGTAAATGCGCCGCGCGAGGGCGACGGCTTCGGTGCATGGCTGAAACGCGCGCAGGCAGGCGCGCGTGGTTTCACGCTGATCGAGTTGATGATCGTGCTGGCGATCGTGGGCGTCGTCGCGGCTTACGCGATTCCCGCGTATCAGGATTATTTGTCGCGTAGCCGCGTGGGCGAGGGCATGTCGCTCGCGTCGTCTGCGCGGCTCGCAGTGGCCGAGAATGCCGCGAGCGGCGCGGATCTGGCGAGCGCGTATGCGTCGCCGCCGGCCACGCGCAATATCGAATCCATCCACGTCGACAGCGACACCGGCCAGATCACGATCGCCTACACGACGCGCGTCGCGCCGGCCGGATCGAATACGCTGGTGCTCGTGCCTTCGGCGCCCGATAACGCCGATACACCGACGGCTCGCGTCGCGCTGACGCGTGGCTCGGTGCAGGCGGGCACGATCACGTGGGAATGCTTCGCGGCAGGCAAGGCCGCTTCGTCGCTGCCTGCGCCGGGCGCGGGACCTGCGCCCACGCAAGCCGCGACGCTGCCGGCGAATCTCGCGCCGCCGGAGTGCCGCGCCTGAGCGACGTGCATGCGGTAAACGGGAGGCGTGAGCGCGGCGCGGGAACCGGTGGATTTCGTAGCATTTGCGGGTGCGCGGCGCACAGCGGACGCAAAGTTTTGTATAGTGCGCCGGTTCCCGACGTTCCCAGCCCCTCATGCCTTCCCAATTCGCGCGCTACCTTTGCTTTGCCGTTCTGTGTCTTGCGTTGACGATTCCGTTCGGCGTCGTCAACCATACGTATCCGATCCCGACGTTCTACGCCGAATACAGCGCGTTGGCCTTGTATCTTGCGCTCGGAGCCACGGTCGCCATACTCGTGCGCGTTTCGGAACCGCGCGTGCCGTTCGCGTCGCCGGTGGTCGCGCTGATGCCGCTCGCGTTCGGCATCGTGCTCGTCGCGCAGACGGTGCTGCTGCCGGTCGCGCAGCCTTCGATGAACTGGCTCGGCGGCGCCTATCTGCTCGCATCGTTCGTGGCCGTGCATACGGGGTTCGGGCTGGTGCGCGCGGGGCTGTCGGAGAAGGCGTTGCGCATCGGCGCTGCCGCGTTGCTGGCGGGCGGCCTTTTCGCGGTGTTCTGCCAGACCGTGCAGTTGTTCCATATGGAAGCGCGATTCGCGCCTTTGGTCGTGGCCTACAACGTCGCGACGGAACGGCGGCTCTTCGGGAACATGGCGCAGGCGAACCATCTCGCGACCGTCATCTCGTTCGGCCTGGCAGGGGCGATGTATCTCGTGCAGACGCGCCGCATGCCGCTCGTGATCTGGCTCGTGGTGTCGGCGGTGCTTTCGTTCGGGCTCGCGCTCACCGTGTCGCGCGGACCGTGGCTGCAAACGGCGGTGATCGTCGTCGCCGGATTGTGGATGGCCTTCATCCGCCGACGCCCCGGCGCGGCTGACGACCTCGACGGCCCGACCGGAAGCGAAGGACGCGAGGGGCGCGACCTCCGCGCATGGGTCGTGCCGTTCGTGCTTGCCGTGCTCTTCGTGGCGGTGAATGCCGTGGTGCGCTGGGTGAACGTGCGCTATCAACTGGATCTCGCGCAATCGGCGGCGGAGCGCATGCAGGACGCCAATCAGATCGCGCCGCGTCTCGCGCTGTGGAAGTATGGCTGGACGATGTTCAAGACGCATCCGCTGCTCGGCGTCGGCTGGGGCGAGTTTCCGCGCTATCAGTTCGACATGGTGCGCGAGCTCGGCGGCGTCGAGATTGCGAACAACGCGCACGATATCTTCATCGACCTGTTGGCGAAGACCGGGCTGCTCGGCGTGGCGGTGCTCGTGGCGGGCATCGTCTTGTGGCTGATCCGCGTGCTGCGGGCGCCGCACACGCCGGCGCGCGTCTTCGCGCTTTCGCTGCTCGGCGTGCTGATGATGCACGCGCTCGTCGAGTATCCGCAGCAGTACATGTTCTTTCTAATGCCCGCGATGCTCGTGATCGGTCTTCTCGAGACGCGGCCGCTGCGGCTCGTGGCGCGGCCGGTCTCGTACGGCGGTTACGTCTTTCTCGTCGTGGCGGGTCTGATCGCGCTGTATCCGACGATGCGCGACTACAACCGCGCCGAGGTGCTGTACTACGGCTCGCGGCCGGCGGAGCAGTATCGCGACGATCCTTCGTTCCTGTTCGGCGCGTGGGGCGAGTATGGCGCGGCGACGCTGCTGCCGATGAACGCGCAGGACATCGAAGCGAAGCTGGCGGCGCATCGGCAGGCCATCGCGTTGTTGCCCGGCGAGACGGTGCTGCGCCGTTACGCGGTGTTGCAGGCGCTCGCGGGTCAGCGCAGCGAAGCAATGGATACGATGGCGCGTCTGCAAATCTTCGCGACCCAACTCCATGACTGGCCGACGCAGCTTGCGTCGGTGTATCGATCCGTCGATGAAATCGGTGCGCCGTTGGCGGGCTTCAGGGCCGATCTGGTCAAGCGGTATGGGGCGCCGGAGGGAACGGATTCCTCGACGGACGACGACGCCGACGAGTAAGCGCCGGCCCGGGCGCGATTCAGGCGGACGGCTGCGAGTCCGCGACCCAGTCCCCGGATTTCCCGCCGTGCTTTTCCATCACGCGCACGTTCGTGATGGTCATGCCGCGATCGACGGCCTTGCACATGTCGTAAATGGTCAGCAGGCCGACTTGCACGGCGGTGAGGGCTTCCATCTCGACGCCCGTGCGCCCCACGGTCTCGACGCGCACTTCGCAATGCACGCCGGGCAGCGCGTCATCGACGGAAAACTCGACGGCCACGCGCGTCAGGGCAAGCGGATGACACAACGGGATCAGATCGGCGGTGCGCTTTGCGCCCTGAATGGCGGCGATGCGCGCGACGCCGAGCACATCGCCCTTTTTCGCGCGTCCTTCGCGGATCAGCGCGAGCGTGTCGTCGCGCATGACGATGGAGCCGCGTGCCACCGCGATGCGCCGCGTCTCGTTCTTGCCGCCGACATCGACCATGTGCGCCTCGCCGGAGGCATCGAAATGTGTGAGTCCGGACATAGCGTCTCCTTGCAGTGGGCGCTTATCTTACCAGCGGGGCCTTCGGCAAAAACGGCGCGAAGCCGTGTCCACAGGTACCGCCGGGCGCGCAACACTTGATACGATAAGCGCGTTTCCGTCCTCACGCTGACCGCCGGCGACGCTCCGGCTTCGCGCCATGTTCCTGAATCGTCCGAGCCGCGGGCTCGTGTTCGCGTTGTGTCTCAGTCTCGCCATGCCGCCGTTCGCTGCGGCGCAGGGGGGCGCGGTTGAGGGTCGCGGGACGAACGCGACGAACTCGACGAACTCGACGAACGCGGCGAACGCGGCGAACGCGACGAACCCGACGAACGCGACGAACGCGGCGAACGCGGCGAACGCGGCGAACGCGTCGAACGCGTCGAACGCGTCGAACGCGGCGAACGGGGCGAACTCGACGAACTCGACCAACGCGGCGAACGCGACCAACGCGACCAACGCGAAGACCGCGACGAACGCGGAGAACGAGGCGAACGCGACTAGTTCGACCAATGGGGCAAACGCGGCACACCCGACCAACGCGAAACGTCCGGGGAACGTGTCAATCGCGGCGACCGCGACCAACGCGACCAGTTCGACCAGCGGAGCAAACGCAGCGAACTCGACCAACGCCAAATATCCGGGGAACGTGTCAATCGCGGCGACCGCGACCAACGCGACCAGGTCGACCAACGGAGCAAACCCGACCAACGCGAAATATTCGGGGAACGCGCCGATCGCGACGACCGCGAGGAACACGACGGCCGCAGCAAGCGTGGCAACCGCAGCAACCGCAGCAAGCGGATTGAACGGACAAGTTGGCGGAAACGCACCAAACGCGAAGAACGGGCCAACTGCGGCAAACGCAATCACCGACCCACCCGCAACCTCCACCGCCACCACGCCACCCAACACCGTCGCCGACGGCATATTCGGCGTCTACGGCGGCGCGGAAAGCCGCTTCGCCAATCGGCCGGGCGCGATGGCCGGCCTGCGCGCGCCGCTTTCGTCCGTGCAACTGCCGGATCTGGGCGACGGCTCCGGCGGCACGCTCTCGCCGCAGGCGGAGCGCAAGCTCGGCGAGCGCATGATGCGCGAAGTCCGCGCCGATCCCGACTACCTCGACGACTGGCTGATCCGCGATTACCTCGACTTCATCGCATCGAAGCTCTCTGCCGCCGCCGCGACGCAGTACCTCGGCGGCTATCGTTCGGACTTCGAACTCTTCGCCGTGCGCGATCCGCAGATCAACGCGTTCTCGATGCCGGGCGGCTTCGTCGGCGTCAACACGGGGCTGATCTCGGCGACGCAGACGGAATCGGAACTGGCGTCCGTGGTCGGCCACGAGATGGGGCACGTGCTCCAGCGTCACATCGCGCGCATGATCGGCGCGCAGGAAAAAAGCGGGTACGCGGCGCTAGCGGCCATGCTCGCCGGCCTGCTGGCGGGCGTCATGACGCACAGCGGCGATCTCGGCATGGGCATCGCGATGGGCGGACAGGCCTTCGCCGTCGACAACCAGCTGCGCTTCTCGCGCGCCGCCGAGCACGAGGCCGACCGCGTCGGCTTCCAAATGCTCGCGGCCGCCGGCTACGACCCGTACGCGATGACCGCGTTCTTCGAGCGGCTCGACCGCGCGTCGATGGCCGACAACGGCGTGCCGGCTTACGCGCGCACGCATCCGCTGACGACCGAGCGTATCGCCGACATGGAGGATCGCGCGCGACGCGTGCCGTACCGGCAGCCGCGGCAGTCGCCGGAATATGCGTTCGTGCGTGCGCGCTCGCGCGTGCTTCAGGTGAACTATGCGAGCGACTATCGCGAGGTCGCGAGCCGTCTGAAGTCCGAAATCGACGATCAGACCGCGCTCAATCCCGCCGCGAACTGGTACGGCATCGCGCTCGCGCGTTCGCTGACGGGCGATTACACCGCCGCGAACGATGCGCTCGCCAACGCGCGGCGGCTCTTCGAAGGCGAGGAGGCGAGCGCGGCGGCGGCTTCGGTTGAGGCGCGGCGCGAACTGGCGCAGACGGTCGAGGGCGGTCAGAGCCGCGATGCGCCTTCCGATGACAAGCGCCACGCGCAGCAGCAAAAGCCTGCGTCGAAAGCGCAAGGCGAAAGCCTTGGCGCATCGCTGCGCGGCGTGCCGGGCTCGGCGGCGAGCACTCGCGCGGGCGTTGGATCTGCGCCTGCGCGTGGCGACGAAGCGCCGTCTTCGCAAGCAGCCAATATGCAAGGCACGTTCGCCTCAACGACGAATGCACGCGCCGGAAAGGAAGTATCACCTGCGCGTGGCGACGGACCGCTCTCCGCGCAAACGTCCACCATGCAAGGCGCGTCCAAGGACAACGCCAACCCGCACTCGACGCCACGAACCGCGACCCCCTCCGCCCCGGCCGTCTCGATGTCCTCGCTCCTGAGCAGCAGCGCATACGGCGCGCTGAACGCAGATGCCGCCGCGCCCGCCGCGGCAAGCGCGCCCATCGCGCTCCCGCCCGTGCGCGTGACCGCCCAGCAAGCCGCCCGCAGCACGCCCAGCCTCGACGTGCTCGCCGCCGACATCGCGCGTCGCGCGGGCCGTTACGACGACGCCGTGCGCCTCGCCGACCTCGCCCAAACGCGCTGGCCGAACTCGCACGCGGCGATCGACGCGCATCTGCAAGCGCTGATGGCCGCGCATCGCTACGAGGAAGCGCAGACGCTCGCGCGCCGCGAAACGCGCGCAGAACCGCAGCGCGCGGACTGGTGGCTGTATCTGGCGCAGGCGAGCGCGGGCATGAACGATCCGCTGGGCCAGCATCAGGCGATGGCCGAGAAACTGGCGCTCGACGGCGCCTGGCCGTCCGCCATTCGCCAGTTGAAGGAAGCACGCGATGTCAAAACCGCGAGCTTCTACGATCTTTCGACGATTTCCGCGCGGCTGCGCGACTTCGAAGCGCGCTACAGGGAAGAGCGCGACGAGGAGAAAAAGAGCTGACGCCTCAGGCTTTCGACGCCGCGCGCGCAGCCGGACTGGCGACGAAACCGAAACGCGTCTCGACGTCGGCGCGCGCGATACGCTGTAAAGGCAGATCGGTTCCATCGCGCCAATGGAAGACGCCGCCGCCCGACGCGTCATCGAACGTCGCGTGGCTCGAGAACAGATCGAGATCGTGATCGTGCAGGGCGGCTACGCGCGGCGGCGTGGCATCGTCGGAAAAGAGCAGGGCGCCTTCGTCGTCGAGAAATGCGTGCGCCGGCTCGAACGGCGCGCCGGTGTGATCCGTCAGCCGCAATGCGCCGTCAGTCACGGAAAGACGCACGATCCACGGCGTATAAGCCAGTTCGACATACACGCGCTGCGGCCCGTTTTGGAAGAACCACTGGCCGTCGGCGTCGCGCTCGTAATTGCGGTTGATGAAGCCGATCAGCGCTTCATGGCGAATGGCATCGCCGAGCGCGCCCGCGGCCTGCGCCGCCTCGTCGCGCATGCGCCACTGACCGCGCCGGTCCAGCAACAGCCAGCCCGTACAATGCGGAACGTTCGGCCACTTGGCCAGCGCCTGCTTGACGATCTCATCCATGATTCATTCGCACGGAAGAAAATGTTCGAGGTAGCCGAACACGCGCGACGACAGCCAGTCGATGCGTCCCGGAAACGGGCCCGTCATGAAGCCGACATGGCCGCCGTGGTTCGGCTGATCGAGCGTGACAGAGGCCGACACTTCGGCCTGCGAAGGCAGCGCGCGCTCGGGCAGGAACGGATCGTTGCGGGCGTTCAAGACGAGCGCCGGCACTTCGATGCGGTTCAGATGCGCGCGGATGGTCGCCGTCGTCCAGTAATGGTCGGTATCGCGAAAACCGTGCAGCGGCGCGGTCACGACGTTGTCGAATTCATAGAGCGTGCGCGCGGCGAGCACGGCGTGGCGGTCGTACAGACCCGGATACTGGTCGAGCTTCGCGAGCGCCTTCTTCTTGAGCGACTTCAGGAAGCTGCGCGTATAGACCATGCCGAAGCCTTGCGAGATCGCGTGACCGCCCGCGTGGACATCGAGCGGCGCGGAAATGGCGGCGGCGCCGCTGATCATCGAAGCGTTCGTGCCGCGCTCGCATAGCCAATGCAGAAGCACATTGCCGCCGAGCGACACGCCCGCCGCGACGATCGGGCCCGCATGCCTTTCGCGCAGACGCCGCAGGATCCAGTCGACCTCCGCACTATCGGCGAGGTGATAAAAGCGCGGCAGCCGGTTCATCGGCCCGCTGCAACTGCGAAAGTGCGGCACCGCGCCGTGCCAGCCGCGCGCCTGGGCGGCCGCCATCATCGTGCGGGCGTAATGCGAGTCGGAGTTGCCTTCGAGGCCATGAAACAGCACGAAAAGCGGAGCGGTCGATGCCGGGCGAGCCGCGTCATCGTGCGCGAGCCAGTCGACATCAATGAAATCGCCGTCCGGCGTATCCCAGCGTTCGCGCCGGTAACGGACCGCCGGCTTGCGCCCGAAGAGCGCGGGCACGATGGTTTGCGCGTGACTCGTCGGCAGCCAGCGCGGCGCGCTGTAGAGCCATTGCGAGACGGGTTCGGCGAGCACGCTGCCTGCGGCTTGCGCGGTTTCCTTCAGCGCGACGGCGGGCGCCTTGTCCACGAACGACGAATCGTGTTTCAACAACGGATCGCGCTTCATGGCCTTCTCCCCGGCGAACGTCTTTCTATGCTTCGTGACTGCGGTATTTCAGTGCAACGGTCCCTGCCCGTGACGCAGCTTTGCGGCGAACTGGCCGGCCGCTTCCATCGGCATCTCGCTCGCGTGAATATGCGCAATGCGCCATTCGCCGCGTTCGTGAACCATCACGTAAGTCGAAAAAATCATGCGCGGCGCGGCGGTGCCCGCCGGCTGATGCGCCTCCGCGATGGCATAGACCACCGTGCCTAAGCTGTCGTACACGCGAATATCGAGCGGCTCGATGCTGACGGCCTGCGCGCCGAACTGCTTGCCGAGGCCCGCGCGAATGCTTTCGAGGCCATGCAGATGCGTGCCGTCCGCGCAGATGCAGGTGGCGAACTCCTCGTCGATCCAAAGCGACATCACAGCGTCGATGCTGTTGTCCGCGACAGCCTGATAGTAAGCGTTGAGAGTGTCGGCGGCGGCTTCGAATAGGCGGGCGAAACGTGGCATGGGCTCGTGGGTCTCTGGCATTCGCGCGCAACGCCGTGTCACGATGGCGTGCCGCATCGGTCATGGTTCAAAGCATGCCTCCGTTCGGAGACACTCGCGTGTCCGCGCCCGCACACGAAAATGCCGATGCCGCCGCAAAGCCGCCGCTGCAAGGCAGGCGTGACGCCTCAGCGATGCGCGAGCAACATGCCGCGCAGATCGGCGAAAACCTGTTCGGCAGAGAGTTCGCGCAGGCAGTTCAGATGGCCGAGCGGACACTCGCGGGAAAAGCACGGACTGCACTCAAGGTGAAGCCATTGTACCTTTGCGACGTCGGACAAGGGCGGCGTGTGGCGCGGATCGGTGGAGCCGTACACCGCGACGAGCGGACGTTTGAGCGCCGCCGCCACGTGCATGAGCCCCGAGTCGTTGGTGACGACGGCGCTCGCCCGGGCGATCAGCGCGCACGCTTCGCCGAGCGATGTCTGGCCGCACAGATTGCGCACGTTCGGCGCGCGGTCCGCGATGGCCTGCGCGACCGCCGAATCTTTTTTCGACCCGAGCGCGACGATGCGGGCATACGGAAACGACTGCGCGACGAACTGCGCGAGCGACGCGAAGTGCTCGGGCGGCCAGCGCTTGGCCGGGCCGTACTCCGCGCCGGGGCAGAACACGACGAGCGGCGCGCGCGTATCCAGATTGAAGCGCGCCGACACGCGGGCCGCTTCGTTCGGATCGGCTTCGAGGCGCGGCACCGGCAACAGCGGCGCGTCGCTTGCCGCTGCGTCGTGAGCTTGCGCGTATCGGTCGATGAACGGCAGCTTCGCGCCCGGCGCATAGGCGAGGGCGGCATACTGCGCGGTCATCGGCGGGCGCTCGGTCTTCGGCGGATTCGGGTGGCGCACGTTCAAGAGCCCGTAACGCGCCTCGCCCTTGTAGCCGATGCGCAGCCGGATGCCCGCCATCCACGGAATGAGCGCGGACTTGGCGGAATTGGGCAGCACGTACGCCGCGTCGTAGCCGACATCGCGCAGGTCGCTCGCAAGCTGCCAGCGGCGCAGCAGTTGCAGCTTGCCGTGCGCGAGATCCGTCGCGTAGACGTCGCGGATTTCCGGCATGCGTTCGAGCACGGGCGCGACCCAACTTGGCGCGACGGCATCGATCGCGATGCGCGGATGGAGCTTTCGCAAAAGCGTGAACAGCGGCTGCGCCATCAACGCGTCACCGATCCAGTTCGGTGCTATAACCAGCGCACGGCGCATCAGTCGTTTTCCGGTCTCAAAATAGTGGCGGCTCGCCGCATCGGGCGGCGGGGCGTCGGTCGTGTGGTGTCATGGCGCGGCGGCCATGCGGCAAAAACAAGCGAGAGCGAACGAAAGCGCGCGCTCGGGACGAGCCCGAAACGCGCGCATCGACGAGGCTCGGAGAGTGCTTCGGCGAGCTTAGTGGCCTTTGACGACTTCGCCGTCCTTCAGCTTGTACCGCGTGCCGCAATACGGGCAGCGCGCTTCGCCGTGCGTGACGTCGAGAAACACGCGGGGATGCGCGCTCCAGCGTTGCATCTTCGGATTCGGGCAGAACGCGGGGATATCTTTCGCCGACAATTCCACCAGCGGCATTTCCTTCAGGTCGCTCATTGCTATCTCTTTCAATGTCGTTCGTTGCTGTCGTCTGTCGCGCGAGGGCAGCGGAGCCCTCGCAGCCTCAGACTTTCGCGAGCCAGCTCGCGTACTTTTCGTTCTTGCCGCCGACCACGTCGAAGAACGCGCTTTGCAGCTTCTCCGTGATCGGGCCGCGCTTGCCCTCGCCGATCGTGCGATTGTCGAGTTCGCGGATCGGCGTGACTTCGGCGGCCGTGCCGGTGAAGAACGCTTCGTCGCACGTATAGACTTCGTCGCGCGTGATACGTTTCTCGATGACCGGGATGCCGAAGTCGCGCGCCAGCGTGATGACCGTGTCGCGCGTGATGCCGTCGAGGCACGACGACAAGTCCGGCGTGTACAGCTTGCCGTTGTTCACGAGGAAGAAGTTTTCGCCGGAGCCTTCGGACACGTAGCCGTCCACGTCGAGCAGCAGGGCTTCGTCATAACCGTCGGTGACGGCTTCCTGATTCGCGAGAATCGAGTTCACGTACCAGCCGGACGCCTTCGCGCGCACCATCGACACGTTGACGTGATGGCGCGTGAACGACGACGTCTTCACGCGGATGCCCTTCGCGAGCCCGTCTTCGCCGAGATACGCGCCCCACGGCCACGCGGCGATGGCCACGTGAATGGTGTTGCCCTTGGCCGAGACCCCGAGCTTCTCCGAACCGACCCAGATGATCGGGCGGATATAGCACGATTCGAGCTTGTTCTCGCGCACGACTTCGAGTTGCGCGGCTTCGAGCGTCGCGTGATCGAACGGGACTTCCATCTGGAAGATTTTCGCCGAGTTCAGAAGGCGCTTGGTGTGCTCCTTCAGGCGGAAAATGGCCGTTCCCTGGGCGGTCTTGTACGCGCGCACGCCCTCGAATACGCCCATGCCGTAGTGCAGCGTGTGCGTCAGAACGTGGATGTTAGCGTCTCGCCAGTCGATGAGCTTGCCATCCATCCAGATCTTGCCGTCGCGGTCGGCCATTGACATACGGTTCTCCTAGCTGTCTCGTTCAGAAATTCGATGAATCCGGGTGAATCTCCGGGTGAATCTTCCTATTCCGCGCGTTGCCGGCGCTGCCGGCTGCAAGAGCGGTCAAAGTTCGTCATTTTAGCGTCTTTTCGCGACCAAACCGGATAGGAAGCGCCTTTCACGCGGCTATACTTTGCCTTTCGCCGCGAACCGGCAAAGCCGCCCGAAAGCGTCGTGCCGACCGGGCAAGCGGCAAGCTGCGCCGAGTCGTCCGTTTCTTCGACGCCGGCGCGCGGCGTTTCCCCCGTTTCCCCATTTCGTCATCGCGGCAACCCGGCCGCGCACCCTTGCATGCTCCACCGGCTATCCGACACGAATCGCCGCGCATTTCTCGACGGTGCCCGCGCTTTCTCTCCCGCCGTCATGGCGACGTTCTCGTGGGGACTCGTCACCGGCGTCGCCATGACGAAATCGGTGCTCACCGTGCCGCAGGCGCTCGGCATGTCGCTCGCGGTGTACGCTGGGTCGTCGCAACTCGCGGTGCTGCCGCTCTTGGCCGCCGGGCTGCCGCTCTGGACCGTGCTCCTCACCGCAGCGATGGTGAATCTGCGCTTCGTCATTTTCAGCGCCGGGCTCGCGCCGCACTTCTCCTATCTGCCGATGTGGCGGCGCCTCGCGATCGGCTACTTCAACGGCGACATCATCTATCTGATGTTCTCCGCGCGGAATTTTCCCGTCGGCCGGCAGCCCGGGAAGGAAGCGTTCTTCTGGGGACTCGCGTTCACGTGCTGGCTCGCGTGGCAGGCGTCGTCGGTGGCGGGGATTCTGCTCGCGAGCCTCATCCCCGACAACTGGGGGCTGGAACTGGCGGGAACGCTGGCGCTGATTCCGCTGATCGTCTCCGCGATCGCCACGCGCTCGACGCTCGCCGCGGTCGTCGTCGCGAGCGTGGTCGCGCTGCTCGCGTTTCATCTGCCGTATCGCTTCGGCTTGCCGCTCGCGGTGCTCGCCGCGTTGCTGGCCGGCACGCTCGCCGATCTGATCGCGGAAAAGGCGCGCCCGGCCGCTCTGCTTTCCGGCGACGCCGAAGCGCCCGCCGCGCCGGATGCAGCGGCCGAGCCCGAACCCGCGAGGCCCGCGCGATGACCACGCTCCAAATCTGGCTCGCGATTCTCGGCATGGGCGTGGTGACCGCGGCGACGCGCGCGTTCTTCCTGATCGGCGGCGAGCGCACCGTGCTGCCGCCGCGCGTGCAACGCGTGCTGCGCTACGCGCCGGCCGCCGCGCTGGCGGGCGTCGTCGTGCCCGATCTGCTCGAAACGTCCGCGGGCTTCTCGATCGCGTTCTCGAATCATGCGGTGTGGGCGTCGCTCGCCGGCCTCGCGTATTACGTGTGGCGGCGCGGCATGATGGGCACCATCGCGGTCGGCATGATCGTCTTCACGCTGCTGCGCCTCGCCGCGTGAGGCGCGCTGCGCGTCAAATACGCATCATCAAGAATCACCGGCTAATAGCGGGCGGGGTGATCGGTTAAAATGTCGGTCTTTCCTGTCGCATGGAGCGAGGTCGAAAGTGAGTCCGGCAGTCACCGCAACGGTTCCGAAGCTCGCCGCCTCCGGCTTGTCCGCTGCGTCCGTGTCTGCGCGCTTGGCGCGTATCTTTCTCCGCGTCTCACTCCACTCGACCCTCGGCACGTCCGCGCGACAGACGCTGTCCGCTCGTTTCGCTTGCGCGTCTTTCAGTTCCCAGTTTCGGTTTTCAGGCCTCGCGCCAAACTCTCAACGAACCGGCCGGCGCTCGTCCGGCCATCTTCGCCCGAACCGCTTTTCTGACTAACGTTGACTCCCATGACGAAAGTACTGCGTTTCACCGATCTGATCGCCGAAGGCAAAGTCTCCGGCAAGCGCGTGTTCATCCGCGCGGACCTCAACGTGCCGCAGGACGACGCCGGCAACATCACCGAGGACACGCGCGTGCGCGCCTCGGTCCCGGCGATCAAGGCAGCGCTCGACGCCGGCGCGGCCGTGATGGTCACGTCCCATCTGGGCCGCCCGACCGAAGGCCAGTTCAAGCCGGAAGACTCGCTCGCGCCGGTCGCGGCGCGCCTGTCGGAACTGCTCGGCCGCGACGTGCCGCTCGTCGCCGACTGGGTGGACGGCGTCGACGTGCAGCCGGGTAATGTCGTGCTGCTCGAAAACTGCCGCTGCAACAAGGGCGAGAAGAAGAACGACGACGGCCTCGCGCAGAAGCTCGCGAAGCTCTGCGACATCTATGTCAACGACGCCTTCGGCACCGCGCACCGCGCCGAAGCGACCACGCACGGCATCGCCAAATACGCGCCCGTCGCGTGCGCCGGCCCGCTGCTCGCCGCCGAACTCGACGCGCTCGGCAAGGCGCTCGGCAACCCGAAGCGCCCGCTCGTGGCCATCGTCGCGGGTTCGAAAGTGTCGACCAAGCTCACCATTCTGAAGTCGCTCGCCGAGAAGGTCGATCAGCTGATCGTCGGCGGCGGCATCGCGAACACGTTCATGCTGGCGTCGGGCCTCAAGATCGGCAAGTCGCTGGCCGAAGCCGATCTCGTCGGCGAGGCGAAGGAAATCATTGAGCAGGCCCGTGCGCGCGGTGCCTCGGTGCCCATTCCGAGCGATGTCGTGACCGCGAAGGAATTCGCCGCGATCGCGAAGGCCGAAACGAAGCCCGTCGCCGATATCGCCGACGACGACATGATTCTCGACATCGGCCCGGATACTGCCAACGCGCTCGCCGCGCAACTCGCGACGGCGGGCACCATCGTGTGGAACGGCCCGGTCGGCGTGTTCGAATTCGACCAGTTCGGCAACGGCACGAAGACGCTGGCGCAGGCCATCGCGAATTCGTCGGCGTTCTCGATCGCGGGCGGCGGCGACACGCTCGCGGCCATCGCGAAGTACGGCATCCACGACAAAGTCAGCTACATCTCGACCGGCGGCGGCGCGTTCCTCGAGTTCCTCGAAGGCAAGACGCTGCCGGCGGTGGAAGTGCTCGAGTCGCGTGCGTAACGCCCGGTGACGGCCCGAGACAATCCGGCGAAAGCAGCAAGGAAGGGCGCGCAAGCAGCCGGCGGCGCGCAAGCGGATGTGATCGGTAACGGCAGTCAACCCGATGCCGCCGCCGTTGCTGCTTCGATCATCGAGGAGGCGGCTCTGAGCGAAGAGCCGCATTTGGAAGAACAGACGGCTGCTGTCGTCACCATAGGCGGCATGCCCGTTCATGCCGCGCAGCCCATCGATAAAGCGACGCCGGCACGAACCGGCGCGCGCGCGCAGCCAGTGAGCAACACGTCACTGCAAGCGCAACGTGCTCGCAGCCTGGTTACGGCCGTTCCCAAAGAGACGAGGAAAGACATGCATCGCGCCACCAAGATTGTCGCCACCATCGGTCCGGCGTCGAGTAATCCGGAAATCCTGCTGCAGATGATGCAGGCCGGGCTCGACGTCGTTCGCTTCAACTTTTCGCACGGCACCGCCGACGATCATCGCCAGCGCGCCGAGTGGGTGCGCGAGGCGGCGCGGCAGGTCGGCCGCGAAGTCGCGATCATGGCGGACCTGCAAGGCCCGAAGATTCGCGTCGGCAAGTTCGAGAACGGCAAAACCATGCTGGTCGCGGGCAACACGTTCATCCTCGATGCCAACTGCGAGATGGGCAACAACGATCGCGTGGGCCTCGACTACAAGGACTTGCCGCGCGATCTGCGCGCGGGCGACGTGCTTCTGCTCAACGACGGCCTGATCGTGCTCGACGTGACGCGCGTGATCGGCGAGGAGATCCACACGACCGTGAAGGTCGGCGGCGAGCTGTCCAACAACAAGGGCATCAACCGGCAGGGCGGCGGCCTGACCGCGCCCGCGCTGACCGAGAAGGACATGGAGGACATCAAGACGGCGATGTCGCTCGGCGCGGATTTCGTCGCGGTGTCGTTCCCGAAGAACGCGACGGACATGGAAATGGCGCGGCAACTGGCGAACATCGCGGGCGCGCCGTACGGCATCAAGCCGAAGATGATCGCGAAGATCGAGCGCGCCGAGGCCATTCCGGCGCTGCAAGGCATTCTGGATGCCTCCGACGGCATCATGGTGGCGCGCGGCGATCTCGCGGTGGAAGTCGGCAACGCCGCGGTGCCCGCGCTGCAAAAGCGCATGATCCGCATGGCGCGCGAGTCGAACAAGCTCGTGATCACGGCCACGCAGATGATGGAATCGATGATCCACGCGCCCGTGCCGACCCGCGCCGAAGTCTCCGACGTGGCGAACGCCGTGCTCGACGGCACCGACGCCGTCATGCTTTCCGCCGAAACGGCGGCGGGCAAATACCCGGTCACGACCATCGAAACGATGGCCGCCGTGTGCATCGAAGCCGAGAAGTCCGAGGAATCGCAACTGGACCGCGATTTTCTGGACCGCACGTTCACGCGCATCGATCAGTCGATCGCGATGGGCGCGTTGTTCACCGCATTTCATCTGGGCGCGAAGGCCGTTGTCGCGCTGACGGAATCCGGCTCGACGGCGCTGTGGATGTCGCGTCACTGGACCCATGTGCCGATCTTCGCGCTGACGCCGCGCGTGGGCAGCGAGCGGACGATGGCGCTGTATCGCAACGTCACGCCGCTGCATCTCGACACCAACATGGATCGCGACACGGCGCTGAATCAGGCGCTCGAAGTGGTCGTGTCCAAAGGCTATGCGGCGCGCGGCGACATGGTCGTGCTCACCGTCGGCGAGCCGATGGGACAGGCGGGCGGCACGAACACGCTGAAGATCGTGCGCGTCGGCGACCATTTCTGATCGGCGCGTTTCAACGCATGGCAAGGCGTTCGCGGTCCGATCCGCGAACGCCCAAGAGCGCGCTGGACGATTCGAACGCAAGTCGTCGCCACGAAGAAGGCGGAAGCTGCCAAAGATGCTGACGGGAAGCAAAGAGCAGAACCGTGCGCGCGAAGGATTTCGTTTCACATCCTGGAGTTTCTCAATGCCTCTCGTATCAATGCGTCAATTGCTGGATCACGCAGCCGAACACGGCTACGGCCTCCCGGCATTCAACGTGAACAATCTGGAACAGGTGCAGGCCATCATGTCGGCGGCGAACGAAGTCAACGCGCCCGTCATCATGCAGGCGTCGGCCGGCGCGCGGAAGTACGCGGGCGAAGCGTTCCTGCGGCATCTGATCGAAGCGGCGGTGGAGTCGTATCCGCACATTCCGGTCGTGATGCATCAGGACCACGGACAGTCGCCGGCCGTGTGCATGGCGGCGATCCGCTCCGGTTTCACGAGCGTGATGATGGACGGCTCGCTCGAAGCGGACGGCAAGACGGTCGCGTCCTACGAGTACAACGTCGATGTGTCGCGCAAGGTGGTCGAGTTCTCGCATTCCATCGGCGTCACGGTCGAAGCCGAACTCGGCGTGCTGGGCTCCTTGGAAACCATGAAGGGCGACAAGGAAGACGGCCACGGCGCGGAAGGCACGATGACGCGCGAGCAGTTGCTGACCGACGTCGAGCAGGCCGCCGACTTCGTGAAGCTCACGCAGTGCGATGCGCTTGCCATTGCCATCGGCACGTCGCACGGCGCGTACAAGTTCTCGAAGAAGCCGACCGGCGATATCCTCGCGATCGACCGCATCAAGCAAATTCACCAGCGCATTCCGAACACGCATCTCGTGATGCACGGGTCGTCGTCGGTGCCGCAGGAGTTGCTGGCCGAAATCCGCGAGTTCGGCGGCGACATGAAGGAAACCTACGGCGTGCCGGTCGAGGAGATTCAGGAAGGCATCAAGCACGGCGTGCGCAAAGTGAACATCGACACGGACCTGCGTCTCGCCATTACCGGCGCGATACGCCGTTATCTGTTCGAAAATCCGTCGAAGTTCGATCCGCGCGACTATCTGAAGCCCGCGCGCGAGGCAGCGAAAGAAATCTGCCGTCAGCGGTACATGCAGTTCGGCTGCGAGGGCATGGCAGGCAAGATCAAGCCCGTCACGCTCGACAGGATGGCCGACAAGTACAAATCCGGCGAACTCGCGCAGATTGTCCGGTGAGCGGCGCAGGTCTGAATTAAGCTCGCTTCATTTGTAAAGTAAAATCAACGGGTTCCGGCAACGGGACCCGTTCGCTTTTTTTCCATCGCCGCCGCGCAAGGCTCGCGGCGGCGATTCACTTTTTTCGGCACCTCTTCGGTACATGACGATGTCCACGCTCTACGAATCCACGATCAAATCGCTGCCGCTCCTCGGCCGTGGCAAGGTCCGCGACAACTACGCCGTCGGCAACGACAAGCTGCTGATCGTGACGACCGACCGCCTTTCCGCCTTCGACGTGGTGATGGGCGAGCCGATCCCGAACAAGGGCCGCGTGCTCAATCAGATGGCCGATTTCTGGTTCGAAAAGCTCGGCCATATCGTGCCGAACCACAATACGGGCATCGATCCGGCTTCGGTGGTCGCGCCGGACGAAGTCGAGCAGGTGAAGGGTCGCGCGGTCGTCGTGAAGCGCCTGGAACCGATTCTCGTGGAAGCAGTGGTGCGCGGCTATCTCGCGGGCAGCGGCTGGAAGGACTATCAGGCGACGGGCGCCGTCTGCGGCGTGCAACTGCCGCCGGGCCTGCAAAACGCCGAGAAGCTGCCCGAGCCGATCTTCACGCCGGCGGCGAAGGCCGAGATGGGCCACCACGACGAAAACATCACCTACGACGAGATGGAGCGCCGCATCGGCACGGAACTGTCGGCGACCATCAAGCGCATCTCCATCCAGCTGTACAAGGAAGCGGCCGAGTACGCGGCCACGCGCGGCATCATCATCGCGGATACGAAGTTCGAGTTCGGCCTCGACAACAAGGGCGAACTGTTCCTGATGGACGAAGTGCTCACCGCCGATTCCTCGCGCTTCTGGCCGGCGGACGGCTACACGGTCGGCACGAATCCGCCGTCGTTCGACAAGCAGTTCGTGCGCGACTGGCTCGAAACGCAGCCGTGGAAGAAGGAACCGCCCGCGCCGAAGCTGCCGGACGACGTGATCGCGAAGACGTCGGAGAAGTATCAGGAAGCGCTGCAACGCATCACGGGCAAGACGCTGTCGTAATGTCGGCACGCGCGCCGTGGCACCGACACCGGCACGGCGCGCTCGGATCGAGGGAAAAGCAATGAGCGAAGTACAGACCGGAGCGCATGCGCACGATGCGCCGCTCGTCGGCGTGTTGATGGGCTCCAGTTCCGACTGGGACGTGATGAAGAACGCGGTCGCGATCCTGCAGGATTTCGGCGTGCCGTACGAGGCGAAGGTCGTCTCCGCGCACCGCATGCCCGACGAGATGTTCGCCTACGCGGAAAGCGCGCGCGAGCGCGGACTGCGCGCGATCATCGCGGGCGCGGGCGGCGCGGCGCATCTGCCGGGCATGCTCGCTGCGAAGACGACGGTGCCGGTGCTCGGCGTGCCGGTGGCGAGCAAGTATCTGAAGGGCGTCGATTCACTGCATTCAATCGTGCAGATGCCCAAGGGCGTGCCGGTCGCGACGTTTGCAATCGGCGAGGCGGGCGCGGCGAATGCGGCGCTCTTCGCGGTGTCCATCCTGAGCGTGACGGATGCGCGCTATGCCGAAGCGCTCGCCGCGTTTCGCGCAAAGCAGAATCAGGCCGCGCACGCCATGACGCTGCCGCCGCTCTGAGCGTTCCGTCGGCCGGGCCGCGCGTCTCGTGCGCGGCGTCGGCGAAACTCCCCATACAGGTTATCCGCCAGTCCCACGATGAACCCACAAAACTCCCCGAATTCCCCCATTCTGCCGGGCGCGTGGCTCGGCATGGTCGGCGGCGGCCAGCTCGGCCGCATGTTCTGCTTCGCGGCGCAATCCATGGGCTATCGCGTGGCCGTGCTCGATCCGGACGAAACCAGCCCGGCGGGCGCGGTGGCGGATCGCCATATCCGCGCGGCGTACGACGACCAAGCTGCGCTCACCGAACTCGGCCGTCTGTGCGCGGCGGTATCGACGGAATTCGAGAACGTGCCGTCCACGAGCCTCGATTTTCTGGCGTCGCTCACGTTCGTGAGTCCGGCGGCGAGTTGCGTCGCGATTGCGCAGGATCGTGTCGCCGAGAAGCGTTTTATCGCGCGAGCCGGCGTGCCGGTCGCGCCGCACGTGGTGATCGAATCGCCGGAAGCACTCGCCGCGTTGTCCGACGATGAAATCGCCGCCGTGCTGCCGGGCATTCTCAAGACCGCGCGCCTGGGCTACGACGGCAAAGGCCAGGTAAGCGTGCGCAACGTCGACGAAGTGCGCACGGCGTACGGGTCGCTTTCGGGCGTGCCGTGCGTGCTGGAAAAGCGCATGCCGTTGAAATACGAAGTGTCCGTGCTGATCGCCCGTGGCGGCGACGGCAAGTCCGCCGTGTTTCCGCTCGCGCAGAACTCGCACGTGAACGGCATTCTCGCGAAGACGGTGGTGCCCGCGCCGGACGCGTCGGACGCGCTCGTCGCGCAGGCGCAGGACGCGGCGCTCACCATCGCCGCGAAGCTCGGCTACGTGGGCGTGCTGTGCGTCGAATTTTTCGTGCTGGAAGACGGCACGCTGATCGCGAACGAAATGGCGCCGCGTCCGCACAATTCCGGCCACTACACGGTCGATGCCTGCGCCACGAGCCAGTTCGAGCAGCAGGTCCGCGCGATGACCGGCATGCCGCTCGGCGACACGCGCCAGCATTCGCCGGCCGCCATGCTGAACCTGCTCGGCGATATCTGGTTCGACGATGGCCAGGACGACAAGCCGCGCCCGCCCGCGTGGACCGAGGTCGTGGCGATGCCGGCGGCGCGGCTGCATCTCTACGGCAAGGAGGAAGCGCGTCCGGGCCGCAAGATGGGGCACATCAACTTCACGGCGGCGACGCTCGAAGAAGCGCGCACGGCGGCGCGCGACTGCGCGCGCATGCTGCACATCGCGACCGACTGAACTCTCAGGCAACCCTTAAGCAGTAGTTAGGCAATGACCATCATTTACCCGAGCGCGGCGCAGATCGACGAAGCCGCGGCTCTGCTCGACGAGGGCGAACTCGTCGCGTTCCCGACCGAAACGGTGTACGGCCTCGGCGCCGATGCCGAGAACCCGGAGGCGGTCGCGCGAATCTATGCCGCGAAGGGCCGGCCGGCGAATCATCCGGTGATCGTCCACCTCGCGCCGCAGGCGGATCCCGGCTACTGGGTGCGCGAGTTGCCCGCCGATGCACAAAAGCTCATCGATGCCTTCTGGCCCGGTCCGTTGACCTTGATTTTGAAGCGTGCCGCGCATATTCCGGCGGCGGTGAGCGGCGGGCAGGACTCGGTCGGGATTCGCTGTCCTTCGCATCCGGTCGCGCAGCAGCTTTTGTCGGCGTTTCATGCGCGGCGTCAGGGATCAGGCAGGCAAGCGGGCGTGGCCGGGCCTTCGGCGAACCGCTTCGGCCACGTCAGCCCGACTACCGCGCAACACGTCCGCGATGAGTTCGGCAGCGCGGTGCATGTGCTCGATGGCGGCGCGGCGGATGTCGGCATCGAATCGACCATTCTGGATTTGTCGCGCGGCTTTCCGGCGTTGCTGCGGCCGGGGCATGTGAGCCCGCAGGCCATTGCCGACGTGATCGGCACCGCGCCGCGTCTGCCCGATGGCGGCGATGCGACCGCGCCGCGCGCGTCGGGCACGCTCAAGGCGCATTACGCGCCGCGCACGCCGCTGGCGCTGTTGCCGTTCGCGGCGATCGAGCCGCTGCTCGCGGCGTTCGATCGCGCGGGTGGAGGGAAGCTTGCGTTGGTCGCGCGGCCGTCGAGCGCGGGGGAGTGGGCGCATGCGCCGCACGTGCATTTCGTCGCCGCGCCGGAAGACCCACAGAGCTATGCGCGCGAGCTATACGGCTTGCTGCGGGCGCTGGACCGGGCGAATGTCGAGCGCATCTTGATCGAGAAGTTGCCCGAGACGGCGGAGTGGGTCGCGGTGAACGATCGGCTGGGAAGGGCGGCCGCGGCGTTCGAGGCGCAGGAATAAATCGGCGCTTCGAATATTTTATCGGGCGATAAAACAACCGTCTGCCGCGCGCAACGCGCGGCTGCGTGCTGACATCCATTATGTCGGCCAGTTGATTCAGCGCTGCTGATCGGACCTTTCTGATAAGCGGTTGTCTTGGCGCAAAGTAATCACTCGTTGACTTGATTAACAGCGGCAATATCGCCGATAAAAGCGCATCGCTCGGAAAAAAATCGCCAGTCTGCGTGAATCGAGTCCTTCGGTCACGCGGTAATATCACGCACTGCGAAAGGATCATGAATTCCCATTTCGCTTTCTCGCGTGCGTTAAAAGCATCTCGTCCGCTTTAGCCGAATCAACAACCTTACCCGCTGCTGGTACTCGATGAACCCTGCCGATTCATTTCTGGACTCGACCGATTTCATCAAAATGAGCGCCGAAGTCGTGGAAGCGCGACGCATGTATAACGGACGCCGGCTCTGGCGCGCGACGAACGGTATTGTTCAACATGGACTTCTCAAAGGCTACTTTCTCGGTGAACGCGCCACCTGGCGTTACGAAGACACCGGAACGAAACTGCTCGGACTTTACGAACTCGAGGTCTGTGAACTCATCGGCAGGATTCATGGTGGCCGCAGCACATTCATCGACCTCGGCGCGGCCGACGGTTTCTACGGGATAGGACTCGTCTCCACGGGCCTCTTCGAGCGTTCCATTTGCTACGAGATCGATCAAGCGAGCCGCGACAACCTGCGACACCTCGCCATCGAACGCGGAATCGCGAACCGGGTGGATATTCGGGGCGCCGCCACTTCCGGTTTTGCCGACGAACTCGCCGCACAAGGCGTCGATTTCAAAGACGCGGTGGTGCTTTGCGATATCGAAGGCCATGAATTCGAGACGCTCACGGGAGAATGCCTTCGCACGCTGAGGCATGCGCATGTCATCGTCGAGATTCACGACTTTATGATCGTGGGCCCGCAGCGGCACGAATGGCTGCCGAGTCTCATCGCCCGCGCAAGCGAATTTTTTGATGTCGCCGAGATCAAAGCCGGCGCCCGCGACTTGTCGCGCATTCCGCTAATTGCCGATCACTGGACCGACTCCGACCGTTGGCTCCTATGTTCGGAAGGGCGCGCAAAGCCGATGACCTGGCTTCATTTCGCACCGAAGCCGGATTCACAATTCAACTGACCGATTGATTTTCGCCACACGAAACTTCACTGCATTCGGGCGCCCTGGCCGGAAGCCGAAACGCAGTGAAACGAGGAGGTACGCACGCATCGTACATTGTAAGGAATAGTTGATATGAATAAAACCAATTTCCCGCTTAAACCCATTCTCGTCGCTCTCGCCACAAGTTTCGCAGGTTTAGCGATGAACTCGGCCTCCGGACAAGCCATCATTGAAGGTAATGGAACGACGACCGCGAATACCGGCGTGCTGATCGGTAACAGCGGGACGCATAACAGCATCGAGGAAAGCGTGGTCGTCGGGGATGGCGCAATCGTGGACGGGGGAAATCAGGCGCCAGCGCAAGCCGCCGTCGCGATCGGCTTCGGTGCGCGATCGCAGGAGAACGGCGTGGTGATCGGCCGCAACGCAATCGCGATGAATAATCAGGCGACCGTTATCGGCGATAACGCCAACGCGGGCTTTCGCGCGCTCGCCTTGGGCATCGATTCCCAAGCGGCGGACGCGGCCGTTGCGGCCGGCGCAGGCAGCACCGCATCGAACGCCGCGGTTGCAGTAGGGCGCAATGCAAGCGGAAGCGGCAGCGGTGCGGTAGCGATCGGCAGCAATGCCTACGGGCAGGGCGCGACGTCGGTTGCCATCGGCAACGGTACGACCTCGGCCGGACAGAGCTCGGTGGCTATTGGCAACTATGCGTTCGCGAAAGGCCAGAACTCCGTGGTTATCGGCGCGAGCAGCTACGACGGCGGCCAGAGCAATGTCGTGAGCGTCGGGCGAGCCGGGGCCGAGCGACGCATCATCAATGTGTCGGCCGGCACGCAAGGCACGGACGCAGTCAACGTGAACCAGCTGCTGCTCCTGGCGGATGGCACGGCGTCGGCACTGGGCGGCGGCGCGGCGGCGCTGCCCGATGGAAGCATCATGGCGCCGTCGTATGTCGTCAACGGCGTCACGTATCGCGATGTCGGCAGCGCGCTCAACGGCGTGGACAGTTCCCTCACGAACATCAACACGGCCATTGCGAACATCGCGAGCTCGACGAACGGCGCCAACGGTGCAGCGCAAGCGACGGACACCGGCGCCGTGCGATACGACACGAAGGGCGGTTCGTCGCCGGATTTCGACAACGTGACGCTCGGCGGGGCGAATGGCACGGCGATCCACAACCTCGCGGCCGGTTCGGCCGACATGGACGCCGTGAATCTCGGCCAACTCGACTCAGCGATGTCCGCGATCAGCAGCAGGATCGCGAATCTGTCGGTGGCGGGCGGCGGCAATCCGCTGTTCGCGGCTGACGGCAACGCATCGACAGAAGCGGCCGTCGCAAGCGGCATCCATGCGACGGCAATGGGCGCGAACGCGACGGCGTCCGCCGATAATTCGGTCGCGATCGGCGCGAACTCGCGTGCGGATCGCGCGAATACCGTTTCCGTCGGCTCGGCGGGTGACGAGCGGCAGATCGTGAATGTGGCGGCCGGCACCCAAGGCACGGATGCCGTCAACGTCAATCAGTTGAACGGCGCGGTGCAGCAGGCGAACGGCTATACGGACCGAGCGGTGTCGGGCGCGAACGCTTACACGGACAGGGCAGTCGCGGCGGGCGTCCAACAGTCCAGGAACTACACCGACAAAGCCGTGGCGACGGTTCTCGCCATGCCGAGCATTCCGATGCTCCAGGCGGGCGAAAAATGGGTGGGGACGAGCGTGGGCGCGTATGGCAGCCGCGTCGGCATCGGCGTGGCGGCGGCGTATCAGGCGTCGGCGAATCTGAACGTCGGAATGGGCGTTTCGACGACCGATAGCGGATCGGCGGGCATCAAGGCGCAAGTCGGATACCGCTGGTAAGCGGACGGATGATATCAACGCGCTTCTTCGCTCTACTTATTTAGTATCCCTGACGAATAGCAGCGCTTGAGGTGTAACGGCAGAGAGAGCTAGCTGACTTCGCATTCGACCGCGTGCGTAAAAGCGCTGAAAAGCAACAAGAAACAGAGCCGCCCAGGCCGAAACCAGGGCGGCTCATTAAAGCGCATCAACGCGAGACGTTATTTCCCCAGTCCCGACTTCGCGATCGTCTGCTCGGCAGTCTGCGCGTAAAGCGCATGCAGATGCGTCGTCGGATGCACGGTATCGGCGTACATGTACGTCTGGTCCGCGCCGGCCACGGTCTGCGTCTGCGGCGAGCAGAACAGCGACGTGGCGAACGCCTGCGGATTCGGCTCGCCGAACTTCTGCGCCGCCGCGGCCATCGCCTGAAGGTTGCACGCGGTGCCCGTATTCGACACCGCGAACCCGTACTGCTGATAGTTCGCCGTGATATTGGCGAGCGCCGGCACGATGTCGAGATAGATCACCTTCGACATGAGTCCGGTTTGCGTCAGCGCGCCCGCGAGCACCTGATTGAACCCGAGCGATGCCTGCGTGAGCAGCGCGCGCGTCGACGCATTGCTCGCCACGCCCTGCGGCGTCGCGCCGATATCCGGCACATTCGACACCAGCACGTGCGTCGCGCCGCTCTGCACGATCTTGCCGATCACGCCCGCGAGATCGATCGCCGCCTGTCCGATCGCCGCCTGCGCCTGCGCGGGGCTGATCTGCCCGGCCTGCACCGCGGTCAGGTTGTAGAGGATGTCGTTCGCGCCGCCGTTAACGATCACGAGCTGATTCGAATTGAAGCTTCCATGCGACGACAGATAGTTCGTCACCTGCTGCACGACCGGCACCGTCAGCGCGCCCGCGTAGTTCGCCGGGTCGGTGCTCTGATGGCCGACGCCGATAGGATTCGTCACGCGCGATCCGCCTTGCGCGTAGCCGAAGCCGGTGAGCGTGGTCGGCGGCGCGCCGAAGCCGCCGCTCATCGCGGGCGTGAGCGTGTCGCCGTAATACTTCGCGACGTCCTGCACCCAGATTTCGCCGGGGTTCGTCGTGAAGCGCCCGCCGCCGAAATTCGCGGCCGCGACCGGCGAATACGTGCCGACATCGGAGAGGCTGTCGCCGAAGGACACGACTTGCAGCTTGATGCCGCCCGCGGGCGTCGAATTGTTGTTGTCGCCGCCGCCGCCGCACGCTGCGATGAAGGCGAATGCCGCGCTCGCGGCCGCAATGCGCGTGGTGCGTACGAATGCGGCGCGCATCGAGAGTTGCTTCTTCATGGACCTCGTCTCCGTTTTCGGTGTTTTGTATTTGTTTCTCGCGGCGCTCGCGGCCGCGTTGCTGCTGTGTCACTGCCGCGTCTCATTGTGCCGCAAAGCAGGCGAATGTCGAGCGATGCGGCCGGCGGCTCATTCATCCGCTCAGCCAGGACGCGCGACCGGCGACGCGCGCCGTCCCGACAGCGTACACGGCGCGCGAGCCCCGGCGCGCGCGACTTCGTAGAAGAAATCTTCGGCTCTCGCGCACGATCGTTCGCGAAATCGCGGGTTTTGCAGGATTGCCGCTCCCGCGACGTCGTGCATGCCCGCCTAGTCTTCGATGCCCGGCTTGCGCGCGCCTTCGTAGACCCATTCGAGCAACGCGTCATGGGCAGCGCGCGCCGCTTCCGCGCGCGGATCGTTGATGAAGCTCACCACGACATAGCTTTCGCCGTTGGCCGCGCCGACGTAGCCCGCGATGGCGCGCACATCTCGCAGCGTGCCGGTCTTGATGTGCGCGTTGCCGCCCGCGCCCGCGTTCGTCAGGCGGTTGCGCATGGTGCCGTCCACGCCCGCGATCGGCAGCGATTCGACGAAGACCTGCGCGACCGGGCTGGCGTTCGCGGCCTGAAGCACGTCGGCAAGCGACGTCGCGGAGATTGCTTCGTCGCGCGAGAGTCCCGAGCCGTTGTCGAGCGAAAGGCCGTCCATCGGCAGCGCGCTGCGGCGCAGGAAGGTCTGGATGGCCTGCGCGGACTTCGCGGTCGTCGCGGGCGGCTTCGACTGCACCGCGCCGATGGTCAGGAACAGGTTGCGCGCCATCACGTTGTTGCTGAACTTGTTGATGTCGCGCACGATGTCTGACAGCACCGGGCTGCGATGCGTGCCGACGAGCCGCGCGCTCGAAGGCGTCGGGCCTTCGCGCGTCGCGCCCTGGAACGTGCCGCCCGCCTGCTTCCATAACGCGAGAAAGCCGCCCGCGAAGAAGGTCGAGTGATCGAGCGCGGCGACGTTGATGGTGCGCGAGCCGCAGCGCAGCGGATAGTCGCCGATGAACGACGCCTGCACGAAGCCGCCCTGCGTCTGCGCGACGCTCGGCGACGCCGCCGGCAGCGTGCCCGCGCACGCGCCGCGCGTGACGCGCAGTTCGTTGTCGATCTGAAGCTGCGCGAGTTGAGGCAGCACGTCGATGGACACTTGCCCGTCCGGATTCGGCGTCAGCGTGAACGAGAGCGACTTGAACGCATACAGCAGCGGATCGGGGCCGACGTTGTACGGCGCGGCTTCGTCGCTATCGAAGGCGGGCAGATCGCGCGTGGAGGCGTCGAAGTAGCGCTTGTCGAGCACCAGCGTGCCGTCGATGCCGGTGATGCCGTTCTTGCGAATCTGCTCGACGAGATCGATCAATTCTTCCGGCACGAGCTTCGGGTCGCCGGTGCCCTGAATGTACAGGTTGCCGTGCAAGACGCCTTGCGCGTCCACGTCGCCGTCGGCGTAGGCGGTCGTCTTCCAGCGGTAGTCCGGCCCGAGCAGCGAAAGGCCCGCATATGTAGTAACGAGCTTCATCGTCGAGGCCGGGAGCATCGGCCGGTCGGCGTTGATCGCGACGAGCGGCTCCGGCGCGCCGATTCGCTGCACGACGACGCTCATCGACGAAAGCGGCACATGCGCGTGGGCGAGCGCGCTCATCACGGAGGCGGGCAGCGGACCGGCCGGCGCGACGCGTGCAACCTTCTCCGCCTTGGCGCTTTTCTTCGCGCCGAAAGCGCCGCGCGCCGCGCGCTCGGGCGCGTGCTTCTGCGAGTCGGACCGCGTGCCGCCGCGGGCGTGGGCGTCCGGTGCGTGGGACAGTCCGGCGCAGGCGAGCGCCGCCGCGAAAGCGAGCGTCGACAGACGCGCGGAAAGTGAACGGGGAATAGCGGAAAAGAGCGGCATACGGACGTGCGTTCTTGGTGTGAGTTCTGAGACTGCCCCGCGCGGCTGGGCCGGGCCGCGCGGGCGAAGCGGCTATTGTAGACAAGCCGGCTTGCGGAAATCGTACGCGGCGGGCCGAGCGCGCTTGCCGTTAAGTCCGGCTTAAGCCTGCCGCCGAGCCGCGCGGCTAAAATGAGCCGCACACCAATCTTCCCGAATCACCATGCGAATCCTGCTAGTCGAAGATGACCGGATGATCGCCGAGGGCGTGCGCAAGGCGCTGCGCGCGGACGGCTTTGCGGTCGATTGGGTGCAGGACGGCGAGGCCGCGCTCACGGCCGTCAGCGGCGAGGCCTACGACCTGATGCTGCTCGACCTCGGCCTGCCCAAGCGCGACGGCCTCGACGTGCTGAAGACGCTGCGCGCCCGCGCGAACGCGCTGCCGGTGCTGATCGTCACGGCACGCGATGCCATCGCGGATCGCGTGAAAGGTCTCGACGCCGGCGCGGACGATTATCTCGTCAAGCCGTTCGATCTCGACGAACTCGGCGCCCGCATGCGCGCGCTGATCCGCCGTCACGCGGGCCGGGGCGAATCGCTCGTGCGGCATGGCAATCTCACGCTCGATCCGGTCGGTCATCAGGTGACGCTCGCGGGTGCGCCCGTCGCGCTCTCGGCGCGCGAGTTCGCGCTCCTCGAAGCGTTGATGGCGCGGCCCGGCGCGGTGCTCTCCAAGAGTCAGCTCGAAGAAAAAATCTACGGCTGGGGCGAGGAAATCGGCAGCAACACGGTCGAGGTCTACATCCATTCGCTGCGCAAGAAGCTCGGCGCCGATCTCATCCGCAACGTGCGCGGCCTCGGCTACATGGTCGCGAAGGACGCCTGATGCGGTCGATTCGCCGCCAGCTTCTCGTCTGGCTGCTCGCGCTCGTGCTCGTGGGCGTGGGCTTCGCCGGATGGCTCATCTACCGGCAGGCGCTCGCCGAAGCCAACGAACTCTTCGATTATCAGCTGCAACAGATCGCCGCGGCGCTGCCTTCCGAGCCGTTCTCGTCGGTGCTCAGTTCGCGCAGCGAGACGGACGAGGGCGTCGTCATCCAGATATGGAACCGCAACGGCGTGCTGATGTACTACTCGCACCCGCGCGTGCCGCTTGCGCCGCATGCCGAACTGGGCTTTTCCACCGAGATGACGCCGCGCGGCGAGTGGCGCGTGTATAGCGCGATCGTCGGCGACAACGTAGTGCAGCTCGCGCAGCCGCTGTCGATCCGAAACCGTGTCGCGGCGGGCGTCGCGTGGCGCACGCTATGGCCGCTCGTGCTGCTGTTGCCGCTGCTCGGGCTCGCGATCTGGATTATCGTCGGGCGGGGACTCGCGCCGCTGCAACGCGTGACGCGCGCGCTCGACTCGCGGCATCCGGAGGCGCTCGATCCGCTGTCGGACCAGCGACTGCCGCAGGAAGTGCGGCCGCTCGTGCGCGCGCTCAATGCGCTGCTCGCGCGGCTTTCCGCAGCGCTCGACACGCAGAAGGCCTTCGTCGCGGATGCCGCCCACGAACTGCGCACGCCGCTCGCCGCCGTGAAGATTCAGGCGCAACTCGTCGGGCGCGCGCAGGACGACGCCGCGCGCCGCGAGGCGCTCGACGATCTGAACGAAGGCATCGGGCGCGCGACGCGGCTTGCCGAGCAACTGCTCGCGCTCGCGCGGTCGGAGCCGGACGGCAAGGCGGTCGCGTCCGCCTTCGACCTGCGCGCGCTCCTCGACGATTGCGTGCGCGCGTACGTGCTCGTGGCGCAGGAACGCGGCGTCGATCTGGGCGTCGAGGCGAGCGAGCCGGCGACGGTCATCGGCGATCCGAATTCGCTGCGCGTGATGTTCAACAATCTCATCGATAACGCGATCAAGTACACGCCGAAGGGCGGGCGCGTCGACGTGTGCCTGAAGGTCGCGGCAGGGCGGCCGGTCGTCGAGATCGCGGATAGCGGGCCGGGCATTCCCGAAGAAGAACGCGAGAGAGTGTTCGACCGGTTTTATCGCGTGGGCGGAGGCGTGAATCGCGCGCGTACCGACGTGGCGGGCAGCGGGCTCGGGCTCGCGATCGTGCGGCGGATCGCGGTTCAGCATGGCGCGGTCGTGTCGCTGGGCGAATCGGTTGCGGGCGGGTTGAAGGTCACGGTCGAGTTCGCGGCGGGAATGCACGGGCGGGATTGAGGGGAGTTTGCTCTGCCTTGGCGCGTGCTGGAGCGGCAGCATCGGCGTCGGTCGGCGGCAGGAGAATTCCTTGTTTGCAAGCACGAACCTTGAGGGACATCGGTAGACCTTCTGGAAACAACGGAATATGCGTGTAGGCTTCGTCGTGCTTACGCTGCCCCGAGGCTTTGTTTGCATTCCTCATATTGCGAGGTGGCAGCGTCCGCGCCCGGTCGATTCGATCTTCGCGCAACGAACGTTCAGCCGGGCGTCCACGGCATGGACGCGCACAAGCCTGATCAGATGAACGCGGTGCAAACTGCGCCGACGCGACTGCGCAGCACGCGTGGCCGTTGTCACGCTGGGCATGCAAACGTTCAGGTCGAGCCTGCCAGACAGCGGTAGTCGTCGGCGACAATGAATTACGGCGACGGGCTTGATGCCACGTATCGGTTTCAGCGACAGCCAATGGCCCGTGAACGATGCCGCGCCGCTTACGCAGCACCGCGAAGTTCATGGGAGCGGTCCGTTCGGCTCTAAACGCCATCGCAACCGAAGCGGACAAAGGGGCGAAGCGGCCCGCGCGACCGCACCGACCCGAGCAGCGCAAGCGGGTAGAGAACCCAAGAGCCCAACCAACGAGTCATCCGAACTGATTGCCGCTTCTCACCGCGCCTCGAACCTCGCCACAACCGCAGCAGCCACGACAGCAAAAGCAAACCCATCTCACGCCATTTGAACCATTTAAGAGACGTTTAAGCCACGCCCCGTAATCTTCGTTCATCCCACTGCGCGAACTTCACAAGCGCATTGCAATCCGTCAGGAGCACACGATGAAAGCGAAGATCCTTACCCGCAGCGCCGTCGCAGCCGCCGTCGCCGTTGCCTTGTCGGCAGGCTATGTCGCCGGTCACAACAACATGCCCGCGCCGCAGGTCATTGCCCCCGCGCAAGCCGCGATGATGCCGGCGGAAGCCGCCGCCAAAACGGGCGTGCCCGACTTCTCCGGCCTCGTCGAAACGTACGGCCCGGCCGTGGTCAACATCAGCGCGAAGCATCTCGTCAAGCAGACGTCCGCGCGCCGCAGCCAGAACCAGTTGCCGATGGACCCGGACGACCCGTTCTACCAGTTCTTCAAGCGCTTCGGCGGCATGCCGGGCTTCGGCGGCGGCGACAACGGCCCCGGCGCGGACCGTCCGAGCGAAGGGCTCGGTTCGGGCTTCATCGTGAGCAGCGATGGCTACATTCTGACGAACGCGCACGTCGTCGATAACGCGAACGTCGTCACCGTCAAGCTCACGGACAAGCGCGAGTATCGCGCGAAAGTGATCGGCTCCGACAAGCAGTCCGACGTCGCCGTGCTGAAGATCGACGCCAAGAACCTGCCGACGGTCAAGATCGGCGATCCGAACGGTAGCAAGGTCGGGCAGTGGGTCGTGGCGATCGGTTCGCCGTACGGCTTCGACAACACCGTGACCTCCGGCATCATCAGCGCGAAGTCGCGCGCGCTGCCGAACGAAAACTACACGCCGTTCATCCAGACCGACGTGCCGGTGAATCCGGGCAATTCGGGCGGGCCGCTCTTCAACCTGCAAGGCGAAGTGATCGGCATCAACTCGATGATCTACTCGCAGACGGGCGGCTTCCAGGGCCTGTCGTTTGCGATCCCGATCAACGAAGCCATCAAGGTCAAGGACGCGCTCATCAAGACCGGTCATGTGGACCGCGGCCGCCTGGGTGTCACCGTGCAGGCGATGAACCAGACGCTCGCGAATTCCTTCGGCATGAAGTCGCCGCAGGGCGCGCTCGTGAGCTCGGTCGAGCCGGGCGGACCCGCCGCGAAGGCCGGCCTGCAACCGGGCGACGTGATCACCGCGCTCAACGGCGTGCCGGTGACGGATTCGACCTCGCTGCCGTCGCAAGTGGCCGGGTTGTCGCCGGGCAGCTCGGCGAAGGTGCAGGTGTGGCGCGACAAGAGCTCGAAGGATTTGACCGTGACCGTCGGCGCGCTCAAGGACGCGAAAACCGCCAGCGCGGACGCGAACGGCGATCAGGGCGGCGGGTCGCAGGATGCGCGGCTCGGCGTCGCGGTGCGGCCGCTCACGCCGGACGAGAAGCAGCAGGCTTCGCTTTCGCGCGGACTCGTCGTGCAGCAGGCGAGCGGCGCGGCGGCGAGCGCGGGCATCCAGCCGGGCGACGTGATTCTCGCGGTGAACGGCCAGCCGGTGACGAGCGTGCAGCAACTCAAGTCGATGATCTCGCACGCCGGCGACAGCATCGCGCTTCTGATCCAGCGCGACGACGCGCAGATCTTCGTTCCGGTCGACCTCGGCTGACGCAGCGACGCGCGATCCGGGCACGGAGCATGCTCGAACGCTCGCCGGGGCCCCATCGCGTGTCACCGCGCATCGGGCGTGACGCCGCTGCGCCGTGGCGCGGCGGCATCGGATAAAGGAGCCAAAAAGATGAAGAGCAAAACGGGCAAACTGGCCGCGACTTTTATCGCGGCCGCATTGAGCGTCGGGCTGGCTGGCGGCGCGTGGGCGCAGCAGTCCGCGGATTCGGCCAATGCAGCGAGCGCGGGCACGAGCGATACCGGCAGCGCCGGCAACGCGAACGGCGGCGGCCTGCCGCAAATCCAGCAACAAGGCGATGTTTCGTACACGTCGGGCGGCGTGGGGCTCGACGAATCGCGGGCGCTGTTGCGCGAACAGGCGCACTGGCCGCTCTCGTTGCGCTTCACGGGACCGACCGCCGATTATCTGTCCGGCGTGACCGTGCGCATCGTCGGCGGGAAGGGCGGTGAAGTGCTGAACACCGAATCGATGGGGCCGTACATGCTCGTCAAGTTGCCGCCGGGCAGCTATACGGTGTACGCCAAGTACAAGGATCAGGAAAAGAAGCAGGCCGTCAACGTGTCCGGGCCGGGCCGGGCGAAGGCCGCGTTCCACTGGAGCATTCAATGACGCGGTAGTCCGCGCATCGAACGCCGCCTCTGTCTCGCGGCGAAAACTTGTCTCATAATGAAGCCACGAGTCGCTCCCGGCTCGTGGCTTTTTTGTGAGCGAGGCGCCACCGCGCCCGCGATTCTCTCGACCGCAGCGCGGAGGACGCACGATGAGCACGGACCTGAACCACGGCCAGGAGGCGCGCCGCATCGAGATCAAGCCGAACGCGCGGCGCTGTCGCGTGATTCATCAGGGCGTCACGTTCGCGGACACGCATGCGTCGATGACGCTCATCGAAAAGGGGCACGAGCCCGTTCATTATTTCCCGCGCGCCGATGTCAACATGGCGCGGCTCCAGCGCTCCGCGCACACCACGCACTGCCCGTTCAAGGGCGAGGCCACGCACTACCATCTGCTGACGGAAGACGGTCCGGTGGAAAACGCGGCGTGGAGCTACGAAAACCCGTTCGACGCTGCCGCGCAGATCAAAGGCTATCTGGCGTTCTATCCGTCGCGCGTGGACCGCATCGACGAGACGGCTTAGCGGCCCGGCCAACAGACGCAATCTTCCCGGCGTGCGATAAAGCACGCAGACGCGTTTCTTGTCCCGGAGGCTCGGATGGAAGTCACCGAAGCGTTGCGCGTGCCGCTCGAGCCGGCACATGTCGAGGACGCGCTCGGCGATCTCGCGTTGTTGCGCGCGAGTCTCGACAATTGCGAATCCTTCACGCGCACGCCGGCCGGCGAGTACGCGCTCACGCTGGTCGTGCCGCTAGGCGCGCTGCGCGCCCGGTACGACGTGCGCGCGCATCCGGCCGGCCGCACGCGGCAGGGCGATGCCGAACAGGACGACGACCGCGCCTACGCCCGCACGCTCAGTTTCAAGGCGCGCGGCGAGGGCGTCGGTTCGTTGCGCGGACAGATCGCCGTGGCGCTCAATCCCGGCGACGGCGGCGAATCGACGTGGATCGAGTACACCGTCTGGGCGACGGTCTCCGGGCCGCTCGCGGGCTTGCCAGCGCGCCAGATCGAAAATGCGCTGCGCGAAGGCGCCGACGATTTCTTCGCGGAATTCTGCGAAGTCGTGCGCGCGAAACACGGCCTGCCGTCGATGCGCGCGGCCGGCGACCGTGCGCGCCGTCACGTGTTCCTGCGCCCCGGCGGCATGTCGGCGGCGTTCTCGCGCCGCGCAGGGGCGACCGCGCGGGCGGTCCACGGCGCGCCGGGCGATGCCGCGCCGAGCGGCGTGCTGCGGCATCGGCTGGGCGGGCATCCGTTCGCGCATCGCGAGCGGCATCACAATCACCATCACGAGCACGATCCGCATCCGTTCGGGCTGCCGGGCTGGGCGTGGGCCGCGATGCTCGTGTTCGTCGCGCTGCTCGCGTTCTTCGCGGAGCGCGCAAGCCTGCAATAAAGGGCGATCGGCGCTAGAGTGCTGCGTTTCTCCCCGACGTTTTCGGAAGGAATCCACCATGCCGCGCCGCGCCCTGATCGTCATCGACGTGCAGAACGAGTATGTCACCGGCAATCTGCCGATCGAATATCCCGATGTGAACGTGTCGCTCGCCAATATCTCGCGCGCGATGGATGCCGCCGACGCCCACGGCGTGCCGATCGTCGTCGTGCAGAACTTCGCGCCCGCGACCGCGCCGATCTTCGCGCGCGGCTCGAAATTGGCAGAGCTACACGAATCGGTCGCGGCGCGCCCGCGCGCTCACTATGTCGAAAAGGCGCTGCCGAGCGCCTTCGCCGGCACGGACCTAGGCGACTGGCTCACCGCGCACGACATCGACACCATCGTGATCGCCGGCTACATGACCCACAATTGCGACGATTCCACGGTGCGGCACGCGGTGCACGCCGGTTTATCGGTCGAATTCCTGACCGACGCCACCGGCGCCGTGCCGTACGAGAACCGCGCGGGGCAGGCGAGCGCGGAGGAAATTCATCGCGTGTTCACGGTCGTCATGCAGTCGCGCTTTGCCGCCGTGCTGACGACGGACGAATGGATCGCGGCGCTCGCAAGCGGCGAGGCGCCGCCGCGCGACAACATCTACGCGTCGAACCAGCGGGCGCGTGGCCGCTGAGCGCAGCGCTCAGACGCTGGCGGTCGTGAGCAGCGCGGGACTCGCGCGCAGCGCGTCGAAACAGGCGTCGATGAGCGCTTCAGCGTCCTTCGACGGATCGACGCGCTCGGGCATCATCAGCGAATCGTGCAGGATGCCCGTGAAGAGCGCGTGCAGGAGCGTCGTGGCGCGGCGCACGTCGAGCGCGGCGGGCAGTTGCGCCTTGTCGATGGCATTGCGCAGCGCCCGCGCGATGCGTTCCATGCCGTCGCGCATGTTGTTTTGCTGGCGCTCGCGCACAGGTCCCATTTCCTCGACGAATTCGCACTTGAGAAACAGGATGTCGAACACGCGGCGGCGTTTTTCGTCCTCGGTGATATTGCGCATGCACCAGATGAAAATCTCGCGGATGCGCGCGAGCGGGTCGGGTTCCTTGCCGTCGAGCGTGGCTTCGACGAGTTCGTCGAGCGGCAGTAGGCTGCGCTCGAACATCGCGTTGAAAAGATCGCCTTTGTTGGTGAAATGCCAGTAGATGGCGCCGCGCGTCACGCCCGCCGCCTGCGCGATGTCCGCGAGCGACGTGCGAGACACGCCTTTTTCATAAAAAACGCGCTCGGCGGCGTCGAGAATGCGGTTGCGCGTCTCCTGCGCTTCTTCCTTGGTTCGTCTGACCATATCCTGGGAATGACGGCTTTCCGCGAGCAAAAATAAATCGCAATGCGGGGTGTGAATGCGGTGAACGAAAAGCTGTACCTTTTTTGTCCAACGGCGGCGCGGGAACGTCTCGTTACGGCCGTAATCTTCGCGGTATCTTATTTTTACATCCATTCGTGAATGTATTTATAATACCAGCCCACACGACGTCAAGACGCAAGCATTTGTCGGCTCGTCAGTTTCGTCATCATCGTTATTCAGATTCGCGTGTGGCGCCGCCGTCGTTCTGATGCGCGCCAGATGCTCGCTCATGTGCGCATCGCCGTTCGAGATAGAAGTGCGTCTCATCACTGAGACGCCGTTCCGGCGATGCGCGTGTTTTTTTCGCTATCAGTCACACACAGAGGTCGCTCCATGCGCTTCGAAAGGGTTCCGTTTCACCTCGTCAGTGCCGCGACGGCTGCCATCCTGCTGGCGGCGTGCGGACAAAAACAGTCGGCGCCGCCGCCGCAGACGCCCGAAGTCGGCGTCGTGACGATCCAGTCGACCGCCGTGCCGGTCACGTCCGAATTGCCGGGCCGCACGAGCGCGTATCTCGTCGCGCAGGTTCGCGCGCGCGTGGACGGCGTCGTGCTGCGTCGCGAGTTCACGGAAGGCAGCATCGTTAAGGCGGGCCAGCGGCTCTATAAGATCGATCCGGCGCCCTACATCGCGCAGTTGAACAACGCGAAGGCGTCGCTCGCGAAGGCGCAGGCGAACCTCGCATCGACGACCGCGCAGGCGAATCGCTACAAGGTGCTGGTCTCGGCGAACGCGGTCAGCAAGCAGGACTACGACAACGCCGTCGCCGCGCAAGGTCAGGCCGCCGCCGACGTGGCCGCCGGCAAGGCCGCGGTCGATACCGCAGCGATCAACCTCGGCTACACGGATGTCGTTGCGCCCGTGACCGGCCAGGTCGGCATCTCGCAGGTCACGCCGGGCGCGTACGTGCAGGCGAGCCAGGCGACGCTGATGGCGACCGTCCAGCAACTCGACCCGATGTACGTCGACCTGACGCAATCGAGCCTCGACGGCCTCAAGCTGCGCCAGCAGATCCAGCAAGGCCGCCTCACGACGAGCGGCCCGAACGCAGCCAAAGTCTCGCTCGTGCTGGAAGACGGCCGCGTGTATTCGGAGAAGGGCAAGCTGCAGTTCACCGACGTGACCGTCGATCCGAGCACCGGCTCGGTCACGGTCCGCGCGATCTTCCAGAACAAGGACCGCGTGCTGTTGCCCGGCATGTTCGTGCGCGCGCGCATCGAGGAAGGCGTGAATCCGAACGCCATCGTCGTGCCGCAGATCGGCATCACGCACGACCAGAAGGGCACGCCGACCGCGCTCGTCGTCGGCGCGGAGAACAAGGTGGCGCTGCGCCAGCTCGTGACGTCCGGCACCTACGGTCAGAACTGGGTGGTCGATAGCGGTCTTGCCGCCGGCGATCGCGTGATCGTGCAGGGCGTCGACAAGGTGCGTCCGGGCATGGAAGTCAAGACCGTGCCCGCGCAACTGCCCGCGGCGCCCGCAGCCGGAGCGTCGCAGGCGAGCGATGCGCAAGCCGCGCAGCCCGCCTCGTCCGCGCAGCCCGCGTCTGCTGCGTCGGGCGCGTAAAACCAGGAGCCCGCCTCATGGCAAAGTTCTTTATCGATCGCCCGATTTTCGCGTGGGTGATCGCCATCGTTTTGATGCTCGCGGGTATCGCGTCCATCTTCACGCTGCCGGTCGCGCAGTATCCGACCATCGCGCCGCCGGCCGTTCAGATCAGCGCGACGTATCCGGGCGCATCGGCGAAGACGGTGGAAAACACCGTCACGCAGGTGATCGAGCAGCAGATGAGCGGTCTCGACCACTTGCTGTATCTGTCCTCCACGTCCGATGACTCCGGCACCGCGACCATCACGCTGACGTTCGCGCCGGGCACGAACCCGGACATCGCGCAGGTTCAGGTCCAGAACAAGCTTCAGCTCGCCACGCCGCTCCTGCCGCAGATCGTGCAGCAGTTGGGCACCAAGGTCACGAAGTCGAGCAACAGCTTCCTGCTCGTGCTGGCGTTCGTCTCGCAGGACGGCAGCATGAGCAAGTACGACCTCGCGAACTACGTGGCGTCGCACATTCAGGATCCCGTGAGCCGTCTGGACGGCGTCGGCACGGTGACGCTCTTCGGCTCGCAGTACGCCATGCGCATCTGGCTCAACGCGAACAAGCTGAACAACTTCGGCCTCACGCCCGTGGACGTGCAGGCGGCGCTCACCGCGCAGAACGTGCAGGTCGCGGGCGGCTCGCTCGGCGGCACGCCGTCGGTGCCGGGGCAGTTGCTGCAGGCGACCATCACGGAAGCGACGCTCCTGACCACGCCGGAACAGTTCGGGAACGTGCTCCTGAAGGTGAATCAGGACGGCTCGCAGGTGCGTCTGAAGGACGTCGCGCGCATCGAGCTCGGCGGCGAAAACTACAACTTCGACACCAAGTACAGCGGCCAGCCGGCGGCGGGCTTCGGTATTCAGCTCGCGACGGGCGCGAACGCGCTCGCCACCGCGAAGGCCGTGCGCCAGAAGATCGACGAGCTCTCGAAGTACTTCCCGAACGGGCTCGTCGTGAAGTATCCGTACGACACCACGCCGTTCGTGCGGTTGTCCATCGAGGACGTGGTCAAGACGCTGATCGAAGGCATCGTGCTGGTGTTCCTCGTGATGTATCTGTTCCTGCAGAACCTGCGGGCCACGCTCATTCCGACCATCGCGGTGCCGGTGGTGTTGCTCGGCACGTTCGCGATCATGGCGGCGGTGGGCTTCTCCATCAACACGCTATCGATGTTCGGTCTCGTGCTCGCGATCGGCTTGCTGGTGGACGATGCGATCGTGGTGGTGGAGAACGTCGAGCGCGTGATGGCGGAGGAGGGCTTATCGCCACGGGAAGCGACTCGCAAGGCGATGGGCCAGATCACCGGCGCGCTGGTGGGCGTGGCGCTGGTGCTGTCGGCGGTGTTCGTGCCGGTGGCGTTGTCGGGCGGCTCGGTGGGCGCGATCTATCGACAGTTCTCGCTGACGATCGTCTCCGCGATGGTGCTCTCCGTGCTGACCGCGCTGATTCTCACGCCGGCGCTGTGTGCGACCATCCTGAAGCCGATTCCGCAAGGGCATCACGAAGCGAAGAAGGGCTTCTTCGGCTGGTTCAACCGCACGTTCGACAAGAGCCGCGAGAAATACCATTCGGGCGTCTATCACGTGATCCGGCGCTCCGGGCGCTGGCTCGTGATCTATCTGGTAGTGATCGTCGCGGTCGGCTTCCTGTTCGTGAAGCTGCCGAAGTCGTTCCTGCCCGACGAAGACCAGGGCACGATGTTCGTGCTCGTGCAGACGCCGGCCGGTTCGACGCAGGAAACCACGGCGCGCGCGCTGAAGGATGTCTCCGACTATCTGCTGAATCAGGAAGCGTCCATCGTCGAATCGACCTTCACGGTCAACGGCTTCAGCTTCGCGGGCCGCGGACAGAACGCGGGTCTCGTGTTCGTGCGCATGAAGGACTACGCGCAGCGCCAGAAGGGCGACCAGAAGGTGCAGGCGCTGGTCGGCCGCTTGTTCGGACGCTTCTCGGGCTACAAGAACGCGGTGGTGTTCCCGGTCAATCCGCCGTCGATTCCTGAACTCGGCACGGCCGCGGGCTTCGACTTCGAGTTGCAGGACCGCGCAGGCGTGGGCCACGACGCGCTGATGGCCGCGCGCAATCAGCTGCTCGGCATGGCCGCGAAGGACCCGACGCTCGCGCAGGTGCGTCCGAACGGCCTGAACGACACGCCGCAGTTCAAGGTGAACATCGACCGTGAGAAGGCGCTCGCGCTCGGCGTGACGGCGGCCGCGATCGACCAGACGTTCTCGATCGCGTGGGCTTCGCAGTACGTGAACAACTTCCTCGATACGGACAGCCGGATCAAGAAGGTGTACCTGCAGGCCGACGCCCCGTTCCGCATGACGCCGGAGAACATGAACGACTGGTACGTGCGCAACGGATCGGGCGGGATGGTGCCGTTCTCCGCCTTCGCCACCGGCGACTGGACGTACGGTTCGCCGAAGCTCGAACGCTACAACGGCATCTCGTCGGTCGAAATCCAGGGCGCGGCTGGCCCCGGCAAGTCCACGGGTCAGGCGATGCAGGCGATGGAAGCCATCGCGGCGAAGCTCCCGGCGGGCATCGGCTACGAATGGACGGGACTCTCGTATCAGGAAATCCAGTCGGGTTCGCAGGCGCCGATTCTGTACGGCATCTCGATTCTCGTCGTGTTCCTGTGTCTCGCGGCGCTGTATGAAAGCTGGTCGATTCCGTTCTCGGTCATCATGGTCGTGCCGCTCGGCGTGATCGGCGCACTGCTTGCCGTCACGTTGCGCGGTCTGGAAAACGACGTGTTCTTCCAGGTCGGTCTGTTGACCACGGTCGGCTTGTCGGCGAAGAACGCGATTCTGATCGTGGAATTCGCCCGCGAACTGCAGATGTCGGAGAAGATGGGCCCGATCGAAGCGGCGATGGAAGCGGCGCGGCTGCGCTTGCGCCCGATCCTGATGACCTCGCTCGCGTTCATTCTCGGCGTGATGCCGCTCGCGATCAGCAACGGCGCGGGTTCCGCGAGCCAGCACGCGATCGGTACCGGCGTGATCGGCGGCATGTTGACCGCGACCTTCCTCGCGATCTTCATGGTCCCGATGTTCTTCGTCGTGATCCGCGCGCAGTTCAGCGGCGAGAAGGAAAATCCGGAGACGGCGCTCGAGCACTACGAGCAGCATCATCCCGATGAGCACCGTCCGCGCGATGGCGGCGGCTCCAACGAAGGACATTGAAATGCGTAGACTTTCCTTGATTGCAGCGGCCGTCGCCGTGCTGGCGGGCTGCTCGTTGGCCCCGAAGTACGAGCGTCCCGCGCCACCGGTCTCGTCGACGTTCCCGACCGGCGGCGTGTATGCCACGCAGCCGGGCGCGGCGGATGCCGGCGCGCGCAGCGCGAACGGCGTCGCGGGCGCGGAGATCGGCTGGCGCGATTTCTTCGTGGATGCGCGTTTGCAGCGGCTCATCGACATCGCGCTGAAGAACAACCGCGATCTGCGCGCGTCGGTGCTCAACATTCAGGCGGCGCAGGCGCAGTACCGCATCGTGCGCTCGGAGCTGTTCCCGTCGATCACGGCGCAGGCGGATCAGTCGAAGCAGCGCACGCCGCGCAATCTGTCGTTCTTCGACCGGACCATCTCGAACACGTATTCGGTGGGCCTGAACGCGTCGTGGGAACTCGACTTGTTCGGCCGCGTGCAGAGCCTGAAGGATCAGGCGCTCGCGCAGTATTTCTCCACGGCTTACGCGCGCAAGGCGTTCGAGATTTCGCTCGTGTCGCAGGTGGCTTCGCAATATCTGCAGGTGCTGCAGGCGGACGACCTGCTGCAAGTCACCGAGCAGACGCTCAAGACCGCGCAGGAGTCGTACAACATCGTCAAGCTGCAATTCGACAACGGCACGGCTTCCGAGCTGGACCTGTCGCAGTCGCAGACGGTGGTGGAAACGGCGGCGGCGAACTTGCAGGCGCAGCAGCGCGCGCGGGCGCAGGCGGTGAACGCGCTGGCGCTCCTGATCGGCGAGCCGATTCCCGACGATCTGCCGACCGGCATGCCGCTCAACGAGCAGGACTTGCTGACGGACATTCCCGCTGGCTTGCCGTCGGACCTGCTCACGCGTCGTCCGGACATCATGGAAGCCGAGCAGAACCTGCTCGCGGCGAACGCGAACATCGGCGCGGCGCGGGCGGCGTTCTTCCCGAGCATTTCGCTCACCGGCAGTTTCGGCACGCTCAGTCCGACGCTCGGCGGCTTGTTCAAGCCCGGTTCTGCGGCGTGGAGTTTCGCGCCGACGATCACACTGCCGATCTTCCAGGGCGGTCAGAATCAGGCGAATCTGGATCTGGCGAACATTCAGAAGAACATCCAGATCGCGGCGTATGAGAAGGCGATTCAGTCTGCTTTCCGCGATGTCGCCGACGGCCTCGCCGCGCGCGGCACCTACGATCAGCAGATCCGGGCGCTCGAACGCGACACGGCGGCCGAGCAGCGCCGGCTCGACTTGTCGACGATGCGGTATCGGCAGGGCGTCGATAGCTATCTGAACGTGCTGACCGCGCAGCAGGACCTGTACTCCGTGCAGCAGACGCTCATCACTGTGCGCACCGAGCGGCTCGCCAACCTCGTCAATCTGTATCAGGCGCTGGGCGGCGGGTGGATCGAGCATACCGGCGATGCGCCGCGCCCGGCCGACGCGCCCGCTACGCCCGCAGCGCCCGCCGACGTCGGCGCGGCGAGTACGCCGCAGGCGGCGTCGGCTGCGGTGGCGGGGTGAGTGGTTTAGTTGATTGTTCGGAAGCCCGGCCGATGTGCCGGGCTTTTATCGCTTAGGACGCCGGCTCGTCCGGCATCACTGACTCTGGCGCAACGGTCGAATAGCCTCTCGCAGATACTCCGCCGTGCGACTCTCCTCGTGACCCGCAACCACGCGCGGTTCGCCCGCGACGAGTATCCGGCCGCCATCCTCTCCCGCGCCCGGACCCATGTCGATGACCCAGTCGCTATCCGCTGCGACGCGCATGTCATGCTCGACAACCACCACGGTATTGCCTGCATCGACGAGCCCTTGCAGTTGCGCCATCAGGCGGTCGACATCCGCGGGGTGAAGGCCGGTGGTCGGTTCGTCGAGAATGTAAAGCGTGTCCGCGCGATGCGCCCGCTGTAATTCGGTTGCGAGCTTGATGCGCTGGGCCTCGCCGCCCGACAGTTCCGTCGCGGGCTGGCCGAGACGCAGATAACCGAGCCCGATGTCGCGCAACACGGTGAGCGCGCGCATCACGGCAGGCTCGGCGGCGAAGAATGTGCATGCGCTATCCACGCTCATCGCAAGCACGTCCGCGATATTCTTGCCTTGCCATTCGATCTCCAGCGTCTGCGGGTTGTAACGCGATCCGTGACACGTCGAGCACGAGGTAAAGACGCTTGGCAGGAAAAGTAGTTCGACGCTCACGAAGCCTTCGCCCTCGCACGTCGGGCAACGCCCCTGCGCCACGTTGAACGAGAAGCGGCCCGCGCCGTAGCGGCGTTTGCGCGCGGCAGGCGTATCGGCGAAGAGCTTGCGCACGTGATCGAAGAGGCCGGTGTAGGTCGCGAGGTTGGAGCGCGGCGTCCGGCCAATCGGCTTCTGGTCGACGCGCACCAGTCGCTTCACGGTTTCCATGCCTCCCGCGATATGTCCGTCCGCGGGCGTTTCCACGCGCGCGAGCAGCGGGTCCTGCTCTTCGTCGCCTTCGTCGTCGAGCAGCCGGCCGAGCCGCGCGGCGACGAGCTCGGGCAGCGCCTGACTCACGAGGCTCGACTTTCCGGAGCCGGATATTCCTGTCACGGTCGTGAAGCAGCCGAGAGGGAACGCGACATCGATTCCATGAAGGTTATTCCGCGTGATGCCCGCAAGCCGCAACCAGTCGCGCGCGGCACGCGGCCGGCGCATCGCGGGCGAACCCTCGGCGAACAGATGCCTTCGCGTCTGCGATGCCTCTATCGCGGCCAGTCCTTGAGGTGGCCCGCTATACAGCACTTCGCCGCCCGCTTCGCCGGCTGCGGGGCCGACATCCACGAGCCAGTCTGCGCGCCGCATCATGTGCAGATCGTGTTCGATCACGAAGAGCGAATTGCCCGCCGACTTCAGGCGCTGCAACGCGACGAAGAGCGCCTCGCTGTCGGCGGGATGCAGGCCGGCGGAAGGCTCGTCCAGCACATACACGACACCGAAAAGCTGGGACGCAAGCTGCGTGGCAAGCCGCAAGCGCTGCAACTCGCCCGACGAGAGCGTGGGCGTCGCCCGATCCAGCGACAGATAGCCGAGCCCCAGATCGGTGAGCGTGACGAGGCGCTCTAACAGATCAGCGGCGATGCGCTCGGCGGCCGCGCGTTTTTCGTCCGAGAGGTTCGGCGTTCGTCGCACGTCCGGCGCCGCCTTGTGCGCCGAACCGCCGGCGGCAACGCGTTTCGCCGTCGCCGCGCGCCGCGCGTCTTCGTCGAGCACATGACCGTCACGGTCGATCTCGGGCCACGTGCCGCGCGCGATCGGTTCGAGCAGTTCAGCTAGCCGGTTGAGCGACAGCCGCGAGAATTCGGCGATATCGAGTCCGGCGAACGTCACCGACAGCGCCTCTTGCTTCAGCCGTTTGCCGTGACACGCGGGGCAATCCTTGCCGACCATGAAGCGCGACACCCGCTTTTTCATCAGCGCGCTTTGCGTGTGAGCGAAGGTGTGCAGGACGTAACGGCGCGCGCTGGTAAACGTGCCCTGATAGCTCGGCTCCGCGCCGCGTTTGAGCGCCGCTTGCGTCTCCTTCGGCGTGAGGCCCGCATAGACCGGTACGGTCGGCTGTTCTTCGGTGAAGAGAATCCAGTCGCGATCCTTCTTCGGCAAGTCACGCCACGGCTTGTCCACGTCGTAGCCCAGCGTCACCAGAATGTCGCGCAGATTCTGCCCGTGCCATGCGGGCGGCCACGCGGCCACGGCGCGCTCGCGGATGGTCAGCGTATCGTCGGGGACCATCGACTTTTCCGTGACCTCGTAGACGCGTCCCAGGCCGTGACAGACCGGGCACGCGCCCTGTACCGTGTTCGGCGAGAAGTCCTCGGCGTAGAGCATCGGCTGCCCGGCCGGATAGCTGCCCGTGCGGGAGTAGAGCATGCGCACGAGACTGGACAGCGTCGTGATGCTCCCCACCGAAGAACGCGCATTAGGCGCGCCGCGCTGCTGCTGGAGCGCGACGGCGGGCGGCAGACCTTCGATCGACCCGACTTGCGGCACGCCGACCTGCTCGATCAGACGGCGTGCATAAGGCGCGACGGATTCGAAGTAACGACGTTGCGCTTCGGCGTACAACGTGCCGAACGCGAGCGACGACTTGCCGGAGCCCGATACGCCCGTGAAGACGACGAGCGCATCGCGGGGAACGTCGACATCGACGTTCTTCAGGTTGTGCTCGCGCGCGCCACGGACGCGCACGAAGCCCGTCAGAACGTCGCTCCCGTCGCTTTTCGGCGACCGCGTCTTCGTCAGTGTTTTAGTCGCTGGCATCCACTCTTTGGAGAATCCGGGAAGCGGGTGATGAAACGAGTCGGCAGCATGTGTCGTGCCATCGTCGAAGGGCAGAGCGGGTCGACTACTCGTGACAAACGGCACACCGGTTGCTGCCATTGTTGTCCCGCCACGCCGTCGTAGCGGGCTCAACGTCACGGTGGTGCGCATATGGGAGTGTTCGGCCAAATCGTCGGCGCCGCGATCATGATCTGCACGCTCGCCGATATCTTTCTCACGATCCTGTACGCGCGCGTCGGTCGGGGACGAGCCAGGCGGCTCGGCGCCGGACTCATCAGCCTTGCCATCGCACGGGGAGTCTGGGCGGCCTTCCGTCGCCTGCCTCTGAAGGACGGCCCGAAGCGGGAGGCGCAGTCATTCGCGGGCCCTTTGATTCTGGTGCTGTTGCTTGTGACCTGGACGCTTTGCCTGACGCTCGGCGATGCGCTGCTGTTGTGGCCCGCGCTGGGAGACAGCGTGCGCTCCAGTTCGGGGCCGACACCGACGGGATTCTTTGCAGCCGTGTACGCCGCGGCGACGAGCCTGTCGATCACGGGCTCCAGCGACTTGATCCCGCACACGAACGGGTACAGGATGGTCTACCTGACCGGCTCGTTCATCGGCACGGCCGTCGTGACTTTGACGCTGTCGTACTTGTTGCAGCTATACGGTGCATTGCAGCGGCAGAATACATTGGGGCAGCAGCTCTTCTTCCTCACGCGAGAAACAGGCGACGCAGTCGAGCTTATTCACGGGCTGGCGGTCGGGCAGCATCCGGAGACGGCCTATTCGATGCTTGCCGACGCTGCCCAGTCGCTGTCGTCGGTGCACGAGTCGCTGAGGATTTACCCGATCACTTTCTTCTTCCGCTATCCCGAGCCGCACTTCTCGCTGGCTGCGATCTGTTTCATGGTGCTCGAGACGGTGTCACTGCTCAGAGCCTGCCTGCGCGACGACGCCTCCGACTTGCTAAGGCATGGCGGTGCTGTAGAAGTGCTTTGGCGGGCCGCGTTGGCCACGCTGGACACGCTGGATGGCGCGTACGTGCACTCGGACCGCCGCGCTCGGGGCTGCGGCACAGAGTTGAGCGATGACACGCGTGTCGCATGGGCCGACCATTTCGGGCGCGCGGCACAAGCGCTGCGCGCTGCGGGACTCAAACAGCTAATCGATGATGGCGGAGCCGACGAGTACGTTAGACAGCGTGCCGTCTGGAATGGCCTGGTGATGAGCATCGCGCAGTATTCGGCGGTGGATCTCGATAATCTCGGCGCGTCGTCAGAGCAGTCGACGGCGGTAGGGCGGGTGGTGTCGTGATGTACGCCGATGCTAATTGCTATCCATCATGGGCTGGCTCGATGGTCTTGTCCGATGCATTCGCTCGTACCGGCATAACTAATTAGTATTTCAAACTGAAATGCGAGCGGTCGCGTTGCTACCGCCCCGGTTGAGCAGCGCTAAAGGCAGTCATGAGACTGACGGACTCGAGGGAGTCGCGATGGTGACAGGGCGGACCTGCAGGTCTGTGATACCGACTGCTGATGCAGTCGATCAATCCTTCTTATAGGGGCTCCACTAATCCTTACATTCCGCCTTTGAACCGGCGAATGACGGCATATTGCTTCGCTCCAACAAAACTGGAATACGCCCGTTGTCGGTTGTGCAGCAAGGCTTTGGACCACTAGTCGTACGACTGCGAATACGCGCCCGCAGCTTACGGTCGACCACCACCGCCGAGTCCAAAAACACATCGAACAAACGCTTTATATAGGGCGCGATTCATAAAACGGGACACGCGCCGTTATCCCATCAATGAAATTGGTATGTGAACAAAACCTCAACGAGCTGTAACTTTGAAAATGTCTTTCGCGAAGAAACTCTGGCTTCCTCTCATCCTTAGTCTGCTCTGCCTGGTCGGCCTTTCCCTTGCAGACGCTTATCACACACGTAACTTGCGGATCGAGGAGCGCCAACTAGACCTCCAGCATGCGTCACAGGTGGTCGACAGCATTGTGAGGGCGTACGCGAGGCGCGTGTCGGCAGGGACGATGACTGCACAGTCGGCGCAAGCCGAAGCGCTCGAAAGCATTCGCCAGGTCCACTACGGCGCCAGCGGCTATTTCACCGTGCTGGACTACAGCGGCAAGATACTCACGCACGGCACGAAACCAGAGATCATCGGTAAGCCGATGCTCGACTTCCGCGATCCCGACGGCGTGTACATTTACCGCGATGCGATCGAAACAGCCAAGCGCGACGGCAGCGGCTATGTCCGTTATGCCTTCTCGAAACCCGGCACAGGCGAACTCGTTCCCAAGTTGTCGTTCGTGCTGGGTTACCAACCGTGGGCCTGGGTCTACATGACCGGCGTGTACATGGATGATATCGACGCCGCGTTTCACGCAACGGTCGCCTGGAGCCTTGCGGCAGTGCTGATCGTGGCGCTCAGCCTGTGTGTCGTTGTCGCACTGCTCAACCGGAGCATCTTGCGCTCGCTTGGCGGCGAGCCGGGCGTCGCGGCGGCGCTCGCAAATCAGATCGCAGACAACAACCTGTCCGTCGCTGTGCAGACCGCCGCCGGTGACGACGCGAGTCTGATGGCGGCCATGTCGAGGATGCAGAAGCAACTGCTCGCCGCTGTCAGCACCGTGAAGCAGTCGGCAAACGCCATCGCCAACGCGAGCAAGGAAATCGCCTCGGGAAACACGGACCTTTCGTCGCGCACGGAACAGCAGGCGGCGTCACTCGAGGAAACGGCTGCAAGCATGGAGGAACTGACCGCGACCGTGCGGCAGAACTCCGAGAACGCGCGACAGGCGAGCGGCTTGGCAGAAAACGCGCGCAGCGTGGCGGAGGAAGGCGCTGAGATCGTTGGCGACGTCGTCAACATGATGGCTTCGATCGAGGAAAGCTCCAGCAAGATCGCGGAGATCATCGCGATGATCGAAGGCATCGCCTTTCAGACGAACATTCTTGCGCTGAACGCAGCGGTGGAAGCAGCGCGCGCGGGCGAACAAGGCCGCGGTTTCGCGGTGGTAGCGAGCGAGGTTCGCAGCCTCGCGCAACGTTCGTCGAGTGCGGCAAAGGACATACGCGCTCTGATCGAAAGCTCGACGAGCCGCGTGCACGTCGGCACTGAACTGGTCGCGAAGGCGGGCGAGACGATGCAGAAGATGACGTCCGCGGTGCAGCGCGTGACCGACATCATGGATGAAATCGCGTCCGCTTCCCAAGAGCAGAGCCGCGGTATCGAACAGGTCAATCAAGCCATCAGCGAGATGGACGAGGTCACACAGCAGAACGCTGCGCTCGTCGAACAGGCCGCCGCAGCCGCTGCCTCGATGGAGGAACAAGCGGCGCATCTGCGAAGCGCGATGGCTGTCTTCAAGACGTCGGAAAGGGATGAGCCGGCACAGCAACTCCCGCCCGCGGTCACTACCGAAGAGCGCGGCCGGTCGACGGGGCGCCAGCGGGCCAAGGCAGCAGCGCTTGCGACGCCACATCATGCGGAAGTCACGGTGAAACCTTCGCGACAGGTCGAGCCCTCGCTGCCGGGCGACTGGTCCGTCTTCTAACAGAGTCGCGCGACGTCGCGGCGCACTGACCGGGAGAGTGCGACCGCGCCATCACGACGCCAGACCTCCGGTTGAACCACATCACGAAGTCATGACGAAGCATAACGACAAACAAGACTCGCGACGGCGGGACGTGTTTCGCTTCACTGGCGGACATGTCCACGGCACCAAAGACGCGGACGGCTTCCACCTGCTGGACCACATCACGGACGGCGTGATGCTGCTGGATCGACAGTGGAGATTTCGCAGCGTCAACGGCACTGCTGCGCGGCTGCTGCAGCTTCCGTCGGCGGAGCTGATCGGTCGTGGCATCTGGGCTGCCTATCCCGAGCTTCTCGGGACAGGTTACGAAAAGGCGTATCGGCAGGCGGCCGAGACCGGGCTGCCTACGACAGTGACCGAGTTCTATGCGCCCCTCGACGCCTGGTTCGAAGCGCGGGCGTTTCCGTGCGAGGACGGCATCACCGTGCTGGTCCGCGATGTCAGCGAGGCACGCAGGATGTCGGAGCGCTTGTCGAATCAAGCCGCGCACGACGCGCTCACGGGCCTCATCAACCGGCGCGAGCTGTTGAACCGCCTGAGCGATCTCGTCGATGGACGCATCGCCCATTCCGTCGATCTGCTCTTCATCGACCTGGACCGCTTCAAGGAGATCAACGATTCGGTCGGCCATGCGGCTGGCGATGAAGTCTTGCGCGTGATCGGCCAGCGCGTGTCGGCTTCGATGGGCGAGCGCGCCCATGCGTCGCGCATCGGTGGCGACGAGTTCGTGGTCTTTCTCGTTGACGCGCCTGATGGCGAAGCCGAGCGCGTCGCGAGCGACATCATCGCGCGCATGCGAGAGCGCATTGACACTCCGTCGGTGCGCGCTTCGGTCAGTGCGAGCATCGGCGTAGCTCGCTACCCGGTGTCGGCCGGCAATGCGGACGAGTTGCTCCGCAATGCCGACACTGCCATGTATCACGCAAAGCGGCTGGGCGGCTCGCGTGTCTGGTCGTTCGGCAGGGAAGACGCACAGCGTCTCTCGACTCGCCTGCGGCTGCGCGCGGACCTGGAAAATGCCAGCGCGACAGGACAGTTCGAACTGCACTATCAGCCGCAACTGGACCTGGCCACGGGCTGCATGGTCGGAGCAGAAGCGCTCCTGCGATGGAACCATCCCGAGCTGGGACTTTTGACGCCAGCCGATTTCCTCGATGTACTGCTCGGGTCGCGAGCGCACGAGGCCACCGGGGAGTGGCTGCTTTGTCTGGCGTTACGCCAGGCGGCGCAATGGCAGGCGTCGGACCGCATGCGGTTCAAGGTCGCCGTCAACCTCTCGGCCGCCACGATACAAGACGCCGATCTCGCTGCGCTGGTCGCGAAGGCCGCCGAGGCTGCCGGCGTGTGCGCTTCGGCGCTTGATATCGAGGTGACGGAGGCGGTCGTCGTCAGCGATTTCCTGGCCGCATCGCGATCGCTTGCGGCGGTGCGAGAACTCGGCGCGACCGTCTCTCTCGACGACTTCGGCACGGGCTATTCGAGCCTCTCGTATCTTGCCCGGCTGCCGGTCGACCGCATCAAGATCGATAAGTCGTTCGTGCAGCAGCTTACCGTTGACGAAACGCGCCGCCAGGGGCGGGCGATGATCGAGGCGATGGTGGCGCTCGCCCGCGCGCTCGGCATGCAAACGGTCGCTGAAGGCGTCGAGAGCGAGAGGCAATTCGCTCTGGTACGCACGCTCGGGTGCGATGCTGCGCAGGGATATTTCATCGGCAGGCCAGTTCCGGCTGCCGCGCTGGACCTTAATCGCACACGCAGCTTCGCGGCCGCGCATGCGTCGTCGTCGCGTGCTTCCCTGGGCAGACAAGACGCGGCACGATAACCTCGTTGTGGCATCGAAGTTTGTCTTCAATGGCAATGTCGACGCCTGCCTCCGCTAGACAACAGAGCGCTTTTCTCGTCCGTCGCCCCGAAGGGCCCAAACAAAAAAGCGCCGCGATTCCCACCGCGGCGCCAACCCGTCACCACCCGCAAGCACTTCCTTCAAGCCATCACTGCACTTCCGATGCGCGCGCCGCGCCGTCGAAATCATGCCCGGCCTGTCGAATCTCGCAGCGCGCTTCGCGTTCCTTGCGCACGCCGTTGAACACGATATTGAGCACGACCGCCGATACCGACGCCAGCAGAATGCCGCTATGAAGAATCGGCTCCAGCGCGTGCGGCAGTTGCGAGAAGAACTTCGGCGCGACCACCGGCACGAGCCCGAGGCCGACGCTCACCGCGACGATAAACAGGTTGTGGTGATTCTTCACGAAGTCCACTTTCGACAGCACCTTGATGCCGTTCGCCGCGACCATGCCGAACATCACGATGCCCGCGCCGCCGAGCACGAACGGCGGCACTGAAGCGACCACTTGCGCCATCTTCGGAAAGAGGCCGAGCACGACGAGAATCACGCCGCCCGTCGCGCAGACGAAGCGGCTCTTCACGCCCGTCACGCCGATCAAGCCCACGTTCTGAGAAAACGACGTATGCGGAAACGAGTTGAACACGCCGCCGATCAGCGTGCCGAGACCATCCACGCGCAAGCCGCGCACGAGCGCTTTCTGATCGACCGGACGCTCGACGAGATCGCCGACCGCGAGGAACATGCCCGTCGATTCGATGAACGTCACGAACATGACGATCACCATCGTCGCGACGGAGAGCGCATCGAAGTGCGGCATGCCGAAGTGAAACGGCAGCACGATGCCGACCCACGGCGCATGCGCGACGCCGTCCATGTTGACGCGCCCGAGCATCGCGGCGATCACGAAGCCCGCGACGATGCCGAGCAGCACCGAGATGTTCGCGATGAAGCCGCGCGCGAACTTGTTGATGAGCAGAATGAGCGAGAGCACGACGAGCGACAGCAACAGATACACCGGATTGCCGTAATCGGGATTGCCGACGCCGCCTGCTGCCCAGTTGATGCCCACGCCCATCAGCGACAGGCCGATCACCGCGATCACCGTGCCGACCACCACCGGCGGAAAGAAGCGCAACAGCTTGCCGATCATCGGCGCGAGAAAGATGCCGATGACGCCGGCCGCGATCGTCGCGCCGAACACATCGAGAATGCCGAGCGACGGATTCGTGCCGATGGCGACCATCGGTCCGACCGCCGCGAACGTGCAGCCCATGATGACCGGCAGCCGGATGCCGAAGATCCACAGGCCGAGCGTCTGGATCAGCGTCGCGACGCCGCAGGAGAACAGGTCCGCGCTGATGAGGAACGCGACCTCATCCTTCGACAGATGCATGGCCGCGCCGAGAATGAGTGGCACCGCGACGGCGCCCGCGTACATCACGAGGACGTGCTGTATGCCGAGCGTGAGCAACTGGCCGGTCGGCAGCCGTTCGTCGCACGGATGAACCTTCGGGTGGCTCGTGCTCGATGCCATATGTGTCTCCTTGATTGCCTTTCCATTTGAATGGCCTCCAAGGTAAGTGCGACAAAAAGCGCGAACAAGACCACGCGGCGCTATACATCGCGTTCGCGGGGCGATATGGAAACGGCGCGATGAGCAGAGCCGAAGCGCGCGGAGGCCCTTGCTGCAAGGGACTTGACGCATCGCGAGGGATTTTTGTCGGCTGCTGCAAGGCCGCCTGAAGGGGCGCGTCGTTATGATGTTCATCACGGCGCGCGTATAGTCCGTTTTTCGTTCATCGCGGCGAGCGGCGGGGTTAACCCGCGTGATTCCGCGCTTACCGCGTTTTCCCTAACGTCTTTTCGAGCGGCTCATCCATGCGTTTTCTCGGCATCGATCTCGGCACGGGTTCCGTGAAACTGGCTATCGTCGACGAATACGCGCGCGAAGTCGCAGCGTCGAGCGCGGCGTATGCGGTGACGAGCGCGCAGCCGGGCTGGGCCGAGACATCCGCCGATGCGTGGTATGCCGCTGTCGTCGATGCCGCCTCTCGCCTGCCCGCGCACGAACGCGAAGCCGTGAGCGCGATCGGCTTCTCAGGGCAGATGCACGGCGTGGTGCCGACCGCCGCCGATGGCCGCGCGCTGCGCCCCGCCATGCTCTGGCCGGACACGCGGGCCCGCGCGCTGCTCGACGCGTGGCCGGAACCGCAGCCGAACCCGGTCGCGCCGGGCATGGCCGGGCCGCTCCTGCGCTGGCTCGCGACGCACGAACCGGCGCTCGCCGGCGACATGCGCTGGGCGTTGCAGCCGAAGGACTGGCTGCGCGCGAAGCTCGGCGGCGCGTTCGTGACCGATCCGTCGGACGCTTGCGCGACCGCGCTCGCTGCCCCATCGGGCGAATGGGACGCGGCGCTCATCGAGAGGCTCGGCTTGTCGCGCGAGTGGTTCGCGCCGCTTGCGGCATCGGATGCGCCGGCGGGCGCGTTGTCCGCCGCGGCCGCTTCGGCGCTCGGCTTGCGCGCGGGCATTCGGATGGCCGTCGGCGCGGGCGATACGCCGTGCGCCGCGCTCGGCAGCGGCCTCATCGCGGATGGCGACGCGCTGCTGACCACGGGCAGCGGCGGGCAGATCGTCGTGATGAGCGACGAAGCGCCGTCGCCGGTGCGCGGACTGCATACGTATCGCGGCGCGGCCAGCAGTGGCGCGCGCTGGTATCGCATGGCGGCGATGCAGAACGTGGGCGTCGCGCTGGAGACGGTGCGCGGCTGGCTCGGCTATGCAGCGTGGCCCGCCGCTTACGAGGACGCCTTCGCATCGGATGCGAGCGCGTCCGTGAGCTTCCTGCCGTACCTGAGCGGCGAGCGTTCTCCGTGGATGAACCCGGCGGCGCGCGGCGGCTGGCTCGGCCTCGGCCTCGACGACACACGCGGCTCGATGATGCGCGCGGCGTTCGAAGGCGTGGCATTTGCATTGCGTGCGGGACTCGACGCGATCCGTGCGAGCGGCACGCCGTTGTCGTCGATGCGGCTTGCAGGCGGCGGCTCGATCGACGCGCGCTGGCGTCAACTGCTCGCCGATGCGCTGCATGTCGAACTGCACGCCTGCGATTGCCCGAACGCGGCGGCGCGCGGCGCGGCGATCATCGGCGGCATGGCGGCGGGGCATTGGCGCGCCGATGACTTGCCGGCGCTTGCGCCTGCCAGCACGCGCGTCGCGAGTCCGCGAGGCGACGCCGCGTTCGACGAAAGGCACGCGCGTTTCATCACGCTCTACGAGCGCGTCGAAGACTGGTTCTGACGTCTTGCGCGCGAGCCCTTAAACTGACGTGCGATTCACATCGGCTTCAGGCAAGGGCCTCGCCGTCGGCTCATTACAACATCAACGACATCCGCTATGTCCGCATCCGTCACGCCGCAACCCGATTTCCGCTCGCGCCAGTTTTTGCTGGATCACGCGCTGCGCACGATGATCTTCTATCACCCGCACTGCATGGACCCGGCAGGCGGCTTCTATCACTTCTACAAGAACGGCGGCACCATCTACGACCGCAAGTCGCGTCATCTCGTGTCGAGCACGCGCTTCGTCTTCAACTACGCGATGGCGTACAAGCACTACGGCCTCGACGAGTATCGCGGCGGCGTGCGGCACGGCATCGACTATCTGCGTGAGGTTCATCGCAATCCGGAAACGGGCGGCTATGCGTGGACGCTCAACGGCCGTGAAGTGACGGATGCGACGAACCATTGCTACGGCCTCGCGTTCGTCGTGCTCGCATATGCAAAGGCAGTGGAAGCGGGCTTCGACGAGGCGCGCGCCTATCTCGACGAAACGTGGAACCTGATGGAGACGCACTTCTGGGACGCGCCGCACGGGCTCTACAAAGACGAGGCGAGCGCGGACTGGAACGTGTCGGACTATCGCGGGCAGAACGCGAACATGCACGCATGCGAAGCGTTTCTCGCCGCGTTCGAAGCGACCGGCGAGACGCGTTATCTGGATCGCGCGGCGCTTCTGGCCGACAACATGGTGAACCGACAGGCCGCGCTCGCGGGCGGGCTCGTGTGGGAGCACTACAAGCCGGACTGGTCGATCGACTGGGACTACAACAAGGGCGACCGCAGCAACATCTTTCGTCCGTGGGGCTTTCAGCCGGGACATCAGACGGAATGGGCGAAGCTGCTGCTGATTCTCGACCGGCATCGGCCACAAGCGTGGCATGCAGAGCGCGCGAGGGAGCTGTTCGATCGCGCGCTCGAACTCTCATGGGATCATGAACACGGCGGCATGGTCTACGGCTTCGATCCGGACGGCAAGTTCTACGACGAAGACAAGTACTTCTGGGTGCAGGCGGAATCGCTCGCGGCGGCGGCGCTACTCGCCGATCGCGCGGCTCGCGATGGCGATCAGTCGGCCGCCGCGCGCTACTGGAGCGATTACGACCGGTTGTGGGCCTATAGCTGGACGCATTTCGTCGATCACAAATACGGCGCGTGGTATCGCATCCTGACGCGCGACAACCGCCAGTACAGCGACGAGAAAAGCCCCGCCGGCAAGACCGACTATCACACGATGGGCGCATGTTACGAAGTCCTGAACGTCTTGCGCTGAACGAAACACTGCCATTGAAACGAGGAACCGAACGATGAAGACAAAAGCCGCAATCGCATGGAAAGCAGGCCAGCCGCTCACCATCGAGGAAGTCGATCTCGAAGGGCCGCGCGCCGGCGAAGTGCTGATCGAAGTGAAGGCGACGGGCATCTGCCATACCGATTACTACACGCTCTCGGGCGCGGACCCGGAAGGCATTTTCCCGGCGATTCTCGGCCACGAAGGCGCGGGCGTGATCGTGGACGTGGGGCCGGGCGTCGGCACCGTGAAGAAGGGCGATCACGTCATTCCGCTCTACACGCCGGAATGCCGCCAGTGCAAGTTCTGCCTCTCGCGCAAAACCAACCTGTGTCAGGCGATCCGAGCGACGCAAGGCAAGGGCCTGATGCCCGATGCGACCTCGCGCTTCTCGCTCGACGGCAAGCCGCTCTTTCACTACATGGGCACGTCCACGTTCTCGAACTACATCGTGGTGCCGGAGATCGCGGTGGCGAAAGTGCGCGAGGACGCGCCGTTCGACAAGATCTGCTACATCGGCTGCGGCGTGACGACGGGCGTGGGCGCGGTCGTGTATTCGGCGAAGGTCGAAGCCGGCGCGAACGTGGTCGTGTTCGGGCTCGGCGGCATCGGCCTGAACGTGATTCAGGGCGCGAAGATGGTGGGCGCGGACAAGATCATCGGCGTCGATATCAATCCGGGCCGTGTCGAGCTGGCGAAGAAGTTCGGCATGACGGATTTCATCAACCCGAACGAGGTGGACAACGTGGTCGATCGCATCGTGCAATTGACCGATGGCGGCGCGGACTATTCGTTCGAGTGCGTCGGCAACGTGAAGCTGATGCGTCAGGCGCTCGAATGCACGCACAAGGGCTGGGGACAGTCGTTCATCATCGGCGTGGCGGCGGCGGGCGAGGAAATCAGCACGCGGCCGTTCCAGCTCGTCACGGGCCGCGAGTGGAAAGGCTCGGCGTTCGGCGGCGCGCGCGGTCGCACGGACGTGCCGAAGATCGTCGACTGGTACATGGAAGGCAAGATCAATATCGACGACCTCATCACGCATCATCTGAAGCTCGATCAGATCAACGACGGCTTCGACCTGATGAAGAAAGGCGAGTCGATCCGCTCGGTCGTCATCTATTGAGCGAGGAGGACGCCATGCTCGAACTCGTCGAGGAACACCGTTGTTTCGATGGCGTGCAGCGCATCTATCGGCACGAGTCGCGGTCGATCGGCCTGCCGATGCGCTTTTCGGTGTTCTTGCCCGCCGCTGCGTCGGCGTCGAAAGTGCCGGCGCTCTTCTATCTCGCCGGTCTCACGTGCACCGAAGAGACGTTTTCGATCAAGGCCGGCGCGCAGCGGTACGCGGCCGAGCATGGCATCGCGCTGATCGCGCCGGATACGTCGCCGCGCGGCGCGGACATTCCCGGCGAGAAGGACGCCTGGGACTTCGGCGTCGGCGCGGGCTTCTATGTCGATGCGACGCGCGAGCCGTGGCGCGACCGGTATCGCATGTATTCGTACGTGACGCAGGATTTGCGCGAAGCGGTGCTGGCCGAATTGCCGGTGCGCGAGGACCGGCTCGGCATTTTCGGGCATTCGATGGGTGGGCACGGCGCGCTCGTGCTCGCGCTGCGCAATCCGGATGTGTACCGCAGCGTGTCGGCGTTCGCGCCGATTGCGGCGCCTTCGCAATGTCCGTGGGGCGTGAAGGCGTTCACCGGCTATCTCGGCGACGACCGCGACGCGTGGAAGCAGTACGACGCGAGCGAGCTCGTGAAGGGCGATGCAGCGTCACGCTTCGAAGGCGGCATTCTGATCGATCAGGGGCTGGCCGATCAGTTTCTCGCCGAGCAGTTGCATCCCGATGTGTTCGAGCGCAACGCGCGCGAGGCGGGGCATAGCGTCACGGTGCGTCGTCACGAAGGGTATGACCACGGGTACTTCTTCATCTCGACGTTCATCGGCGAGCACATCGCGCATCATGCGCGGGTGCTCTGCCGTTGAGCGCGGCGCGGTAGCGGCAGCAGTCGGTCAGCTTCCGCGCCGCGCCACCAGGCTCGCCGCATAGACCACGGCGGCGAGCATCGTGATCCAGAAGCTCGTCGGCCAGTCGGTGTAATAGGCGAGCGTGAGGCCCGCCCACGCTTGCCCCAGCGCGAAGAGCGCGGCGAGCAGCAGGCCCGTCGACAGGCGCGTGGTCACGTTCTGCGCCGCCGCTGCCGGCCCGACCATTAGCGCGAACACCAGCAGCACGCCGACGATCTGCGTGCACGCCGCCACCGCGAGCGCGGTGATCGCGAGAAACAGCACGGAGACGAGGCGCAGCGACACGCCTTTTGCCTCGGCCAGCTCGGGTTGCAACGAAGCGAAGAGCAGCGGCCGCATGATGACGCCCAGCGCAACGAGACTCACCGCCGCGAGTCCGGCGAGTACGACAAGCGTTTCGTGACTCACGCCGAGCACGTTGCCGAACAGGAGCGCGGTGGCTTGCGTCGCGTACGCGGTGAAGAAGTGCAGAAACAGCAGCCCGAAGCCGAGCGACAGCGAAAGAATCACGCCGATGGCCACGTCGCGCCCCGACAGCCGCTCGCCGAGCGCGCCCATGCCGACGCCCGCCGCGAGCGTGAAGCCGACCATGCCCCAGATGGGCGACACGCCGAGCAGCACCGCGCCCGTCGCGCCGGTGAAGCCCACGTGCGACAGCGCGTGTCCCGCGAACGTCTGCCCGCGCATCACCAGAAAATACCCGACGATCCCCGCCAGCACCGCGACGATGCCCGACGCCGCGAAGGCGTTCACCATGAAGTCGTATTCAAACATCGTGCGTGTGCTTTCCCTTCTTGCCGTGGCTGTGCGTATGAGCGTGGTCGTGCTGGTGCTCGTGTTCGTGCTGATGCCCGTTGCCGTTTTCGTGCGCGTGATCGAGCTTGTCGATTTCCACATCGCCCGACATCACGAAGATGCGGCCGTTCACGCGCATGACGTCGATGGTCGAGCCGTAGAGACGCGAAAGCACGGGCTTCGTGATGACTTCATCGACGGTGCCGAGCGCCGCGCGCCCGTTGCCGAGATACAGCACGCGATCGAGCGAATTGAGCAGCGGATTCAGTTCGTGCGCGGAGAAAAGCACCGTGATGTTGAGTTCGCGCTGCACGCGCCGCACGAGTTCCACGACGCCCGTCTGATGGCGCGGATCGAGGCTGATGAGCGGCTCGTCGAGCAGCAAGAGACGCGGGCTGCCGAGCAGACACTGCGCGAGCAGAAGCCGCTGGCGCTCGCCGCCCGATAGCTCCGACAACGGCCGCGCCGCGAGTTGCCGGGCGCCGACGAGATCGAGCACGCGCTCGACGTCGGCGCGGGTGCGCGCGTCGCGATGCGGCAGGCCCCAGCGATGCCCGTCGGCGGCCATCGCGACGAAATCGCGCCCGAGCACGCGGCGATTGGCGAGCCCCGCGCGAATCTGCGGCATGTAGCCGATGGACGGATTGCCGCGCACGACCGCTTCGCCGTTCACGCGAATCGCGCCGGACGCGACGGGCACGAGGCCGAGCAGCGCGCGCATCAGCGTGGTCTTGCCCGCGCCGTTCGGTCCGAGCACGCCGATGAACTCGCCGGTGTGAACGGCGAAGCTCGCATCCTTCAGAATCGCGCGTCCGCCGAGCTCGAGCGTCACGCGATCGACTTCGAGCGCGGCCTTCGACTCGCGGATCATTGCTGCCATCCTTGCAGCGCGCCCGCGAGCGCGTCGAGCTGCGTTTCCATCCATTGCTGATACGTCTTGCCGGCGGGCAGCGTCTCGGTCACGCTGATGCTCGGCACATGTCCGTCTTTCGCGATGCCGAGCAGACGCCGCGTGAGCGCGCCGGTCGCCTGGCTGTTGTAGATCAGGATGTGCACGCGCCGTTCGCGCAGATCTTTCTCGAACGCGGCGATATCGGCCGGGCTCGGCTCCGTCTCGTTCATCGCGGCGGTCTGGAACCGCTGGTTGCGCATTTCGAAGCCGATGGCATCGGCCGTATAGCCGAACACCGGCTCCGTCGCGGTCACGGGCACGCCGCGATAGCGCGACTTCAACTGCGCGATGCGCGCGTCGATGGGCTTCAGCGACGCCAGAAACGCGGCGAGGCGCGCGTCGTAGTCGCTCTTGTGCGCCGGGTCCGCGCTCGCCAGATACGCGCTCACCGCTTTCGCGACGGCGGGCATCGTCGGCGGGTCGTACCAGAGATGCGGATTGTCGCCGGACTTCTTGCCGGTCAACTGCGCCGCGACGATTACCGTGCGCTTGCCGCTGCCCTTGCCGCTACTTTTGGATGCCGCGAGCAGCTTGTCCATCCACGGATCGTAGTCCGCGCCGTTATAGACGACGAGCGCCGCATGCTGCAGCGCGCGCGCCGTCTTCGGGCTGGCTTCGAAGAGATGCGGGTCTTCGTCGGGATTGTTGAGAATGCTCGTGACCTCCACGTGATCGCCGCCGAGCTGGCGCACGACGTCTCCATAGAAGTTTTCGGCCGCGACCACCGGCACGCCAGCGGCATGCGCCACGCTCTGGCCGATGCAAAGCGCGGCCACCATGCAACTCAGGATGTACGCGCGTTTCATCGGCTTCCTTCCGTGTGAGCGTGATCGTTCGCGTGATGCTTGCGCTGGCAGTCGCTGCACAGGCCGCTCAGTTCCACGACCTGATGCCGCAACTGAAAGCCGTGCGCGGGCGGGCTCGCCGACAGCGACGACGCGAGTTCGCGTCCCTGAATTTCGAGCGTCGCGCCGCATTCGTCGCAGATCAGGAACTGGCTTTCGTGCGGGCGGCCGGCGTCGCAACACGCGACGAACGCGTTCTTCGACTCGATGCGATGCACGAGCCCGTTTTCGACCAGAAAGTCGAGCGCGCGATAAACGGTGGTCGGGGGCACGCGCGCGCCGCGCTGCGGCTCCAGCGCGTCGATGAGGTCGTACGCGCCGATGGGCTTGTGCGCCTTCAGCACGAGTTCGTACACGTGCCGGCGCAGCGGCGTGAGCGCGAGGCCGCGCTCGTCGGCTAACGCCTCGGCGCGGGCGAGCATGGTTTCGATTGATGCGGTCATGTCATCGTGGCCGCGCGAGGCGGCGCTATGAGCGAGTGGCGATGATATAACGTATCACGGTGGTTTGCACGTCGGCTTTCCGCTGTGCCCGAAGCGTCCGGCGCGGTGCTGGCCGACCGTTCGTCGAGAGAGCAGGGACTAAGGCTGCGAGAGGGCGCCCGAGCGGGCGTCGCGCATGATCGCGTCGATGAGGGGGTCGTTCGTCACGCGGATCCGACCGGTCTGCGTGATTCTTCCGCCGGTCTGCGTGATACCCATCACGAACTGACAGTCGACATAGCAGGTCAGTGTTCCGGTGCTCGGTCCGTCCTGATAGCGAACGACAGGCTCGTTGCCTTCGCTCACGCCCACATACCAGACCAGAACGGGCGTTTCGGTATCCGCGCCGTCGACCGAGGGTTTTTCGTAGACGAACGCGTCTCCTTGCCTCCCGACGTATGAGCGTTCGGGTCGAGGCGTCGGCGCAACTCTGCCTGCTCGATCCAAATGGAACTCATCGGGCGCAGCGAGCCAATGTGAAACAGCCGCGCGGACAGTGAAGAGAAGGCAAAAGACGGACAAGAACTGTGAGAAACGACGACGGCCTGTGCTCATCGTTTGGTGCTTCGCGAATGAGGCGGCGTCGACTCAGGCGGCCCGCCAAGACTTTTCGCATCGAGGTCGATATTGCTGGCCTTCAGAAATTCCGCCTTCGTCCGCCATTTGACCTTTCCATTCGGCAGCCCGAAAACGAGTTCGGCATCTTTGGGCGTAGCGTATCGGTCCGGCGCCACTAGGAAGCGTGTCTTGCGCCAGGCCAACGCGACCAGTGTCTTGTTCCCGGCGGGCGATACCTTGAACACACGTATCCATGCAGGATGTGCGTCGACCGTGGACGGCTCGGTTGTATCCTCGTCATCTTTTGCCGTGGACGATGTCCAGCCGACAGTGACGATTTCCACCGCCTTGCCGGTTCGGTCGAGCACTTCCTGACGCTGCACTTGCTTGCCAAGTAGCTGGAATCGCACGACCGGCACGTGTGACCCCGCGCGGAAGTACTCGGCAATGACCCAGTCTCCCCCGGAAGAAACAATAGGGACGTCGCGCCGACGATCGTAGCGGTAAATGTCAGTCAGGTTCGACAGCACGGACTGCGGCACGCGAGCTTCAGGGAACGAATACCGTGCGGGCTTGAAGTCTCCGGTCTCTGATCTAATCGAGTTCGCGGCGTTCATGTCGAGCCGCAAGCGCAGCGGCGGCAGCGCAATGGACATCAGATTCCCGTCCGCCACGTTGGCGACATAGGGCGGGTGCGAGGACTGAACCGTCTCGACCGGATGGGCGGCATGTGAGGCGCCGAGCGCCGCGTTCGCAATGAGGGGGAAGGCGAGCGCTATTACGTTCGGTGCGAATCTCGAGCGAGCCAGCAAGTCTACGAGTTGATTGCCATTCATGTGCGGCTAAACCTGCACGGTCCAAAGTGGGTCGCCGGATTCTCACGTCGTATGAGTACGCACAGCGCAGCGCATCAGGTTCCGTCGCAGTGATTCCGGGAAGAAGAGGGTCAAGAACTTAAAGCCGTAGCCGCAAACGCGTCAATGGACGTTTTCTGAGATTCAGCGACTCAAACTTCCGAAGTGATGCCCGCACACGAATCAGCGGCCTGGGATTGCGCATTGCAGCATCGAAACCGCGAAACCACGCCTTGACACGCGCCTCCGCAACACCGATCATTCGATCAAACATAGAGCAATTGATCGGCCGTCGAGCGTTCGCTCACTTTCGCGCCGGTCGGGCAGAGAATCGGAGACATCGGTGAGACTGAAAGACAAGGTCGCGGTCATCACAGGCGCCGCGAGCGGAATCGGCGATTCAGTCGCGCGGCGTTATCTCGACGAAGGCGCGAAGCTCGTCGTAGTCGACGTGAAAGACGCGCAAGGCATGGCGCAGCGTTATGAAAACGCCGCCGGCCGCGTGCTCGCGCTCGAAGCCGACGTCACGCGCCGCGAAGACATCGAGCGCATCGTGGCGAGCGCCGTGGAGCGCTTCGGCGGCATCGACATTCTCTTCAACAACGCGGCGCTCTTCGACATGCGCCCGATCCTCGACGAGTCCTGGGACGTCTACGACCGCCTCTTCGCGGTCAACGTCAAGGGCATGTTCTTTCTGATGCAGGCGGTCGCCCGGCGCATGGTCGAGCAGGGACGCGGCGGCAAGATCATCAACATGTCGTCGCAGGCCGGACGGCGCGGCGAAGCGCTCGTCTCGCACTATTGCGCGACGAAAGCGGCCGTCATCAGTTATACGCAATCGGCGGCGCTCGCGCTCGCGAAATCGCGCATCAACGTGAACGGCATCGCGCCGGGCGTCGTCGATACGCCGATGTGGGAACAGGTCGATGCGCTCTTCGCGCGTTACGAAAACCGGCCGCTCGGCGAAAAGAAGCGCATCGTCGGCGAGGAAGTGCCGCTCGGACGCATGGGCGTGCCGGACGACCTGACCGGCGCGGCGCTGTTCCTCGCATCGGCGGATTCGGATTACATCACCGCGCAGACGATCAACGTCGATGGCGGCAACTGGATGAGTTGACCCGGCGCGTGCGCCTTGCAGCATGAGGCGCACCGTCTATAGTGAAACGGCGTCGCGGCGAAGCATACGCGGGCACGCCTACGAAAACGAGCAACCACGCGGTTCCCAGCGCAGCAGAATCAGGCAGCGGCACAGACGGCACGTGCGCCATGCATGCACGATCCGCTGCACCGTGCAAACGAAAAAGGAGACGAACCCATGAAACGCACCCAACGCACCGTCCAGCCCCAGCCGCGCACGCGGCGTTCCATCGCGGCGGTCTCGGCCGCGCTTGCCGCCGCCGCGCTCGCGCCGCTCGCCGTGCACGCCGCGACGACCATCACCATCGCCACGCTCAACAATCCGGACATGATCGAGCTGAAAAAGCTCTCGCCGGCGTTCGAGAAGGCCAATCCCGACATTCAGCTCAAGTGGGTGATTCTCGAAGAGAACGTGCTGCGCCAGCGCGCGACCACCGACATCACGACCAACAGCGGCCAGTTCGACGTGCTGACCATCGGCACGTACGAAGCGCCGCAGTGGGGCAAGCGCGGCTGGCTGTCGCCGATGTCGAATCTGCCTTCGAACTACGATCTCGACGATGTCGTGAAGACGGCCCGCGACGGTCTCTCGTACAACGGCCAGCTTTACGCGCTGCCGTTCTACGTCGAAAGCTCGATGACGTATTACCGCAAGGACCTGTTCCAGGCCGCGGGCCTGAAGATGCCGGATCAGCCGACCTACGACCAGATCAAGCAGTTCGCCGACAAGCTCACCGACAAGTCGAAGGGCCAGTACGGCATCTGTCTGCGCGGCAAGGCGGGCTGGGGCGAGAACATGGCGTACGTCTCGACGGTCGTGAACACGTTCGGCGGCCGCTGGTTCGACGAGCAGTGGAAGGCGCAGCTCGACACGCCGGAATGGCACAAGGCCGTGTCCTTCTATGCGGACCTGCTGAAGAACGACGGCCCGCCGGGAGCGAGCTCGAACGGCTTCAACGAAAACCTCACGCTGATGTCCTCGGGCAAGTGCGCGATGTGGATCGACGCGACGGTGGCCGCGGGCATGCTCTATAACAAGCAGCAGTCGCAAGTGGCCGACAAGATCGGCTTTGCCGCCGCGCCGACGCAAGTCACGCCGAAGGGCTCGCACTGGCTCTGGTCGTGGTCGCTCGCGATTCCGAAGACGTCGAAGCAGCAGGACGCCGCGAAGAAGTTCGCCGCGTGGGCGACGTCGAAGGAATACATCGAGATGGTCGGCAAGGACGAAGGCTGGGCCTCTGTGCCGCCGGGCACGCGCAAGTCGACCTACGCTCGCCCCGAGTACAAGCAGGCCGCGCCGTTCGGCGACTTCGTGTTGCAGGCGATCGAGTCCGCGAATCCGAACGACGCGACGCTGAAGAAGGTGCCGTATAGCGGCATCCAGTTCGTCGGCATTCCGGAGTTCCAGTCGTTCGGCACGGTGGTCGGGCAGTCCATCGCGGGCGTCGTCGCCGGACAGACGAGCGTCGACAATGCGCTGAAGGCTGCCAACGCCACCGCCGATCGCGCGGTGAAACAGGCCGGCTATCAGAAGTAAGCGGCAGATAAGCAGCAAGCAAGCGGGCTGTTCACACAGATCGGCCCGCCGGCATCATCGAGAGGTGACACGATCATGCGCCAACTGAATCCCCCCATCGCCGATCACTTCGACGTGTCCGCCGCCGAGCGCGACAAGAAGCGCGCGAAGTCGGTCCGCTGGCTGATTACGCCGTCGTCCGGGCTGCTGTTCCTGTGGATGGCCATTCCGCTCGCGATGACCATCTGGTACTCGTTCTCGCGCTACAACCTGCTGAATCCCGATGTCAAAGGCTTCGCGGGGCTCGACAACTTCCAGTTCCTCGTCACCGATCCCGCGTTCGGGCCGTCCATCGCGCATACGCTGACGCTGATCGCGTCCGTGCTGGCGATCACGGTGATCGGCGGGGTGCTGCTCGCGGTGCTGTTCGACCGCAAGTTCATCGGGCAGGGCATCGCGCGGCTGCTCGTCATCGCGCCATTCTTCGTGATGCCGACGGTCTCCGCGCTGATCTGGAAGAACATGATCCTGCATCCGGTGTACGGCCTCGTCGCCTCGCTGATGCGATCTCTCGGCATGCAGCCCATCGACTGGTTCGCCGAGTATCCGCTCTTCGCGGTAATCGTGATCGTCGCGTGGCAGTGGTTGCCGTTCGCGTTCCTCATTCTGTTCACCGCCATTCAGTCGCTCGATCAGGAGCAGAAGGAAGCCGCGCGCATCGACGGCGCGGGTCCGTTCGCGATGTTCTTCTTCATCACGCTGCCGCACCTGAAGCGCGCGATCGCGGTCGTCGTGATGATGGAAACCATCTTCCTGCTGTCGATTTTCGCGGAGATCTACACGACGACGGGCGGCGGCCCCGGCACCGCGACGACCAACCTGTCGTACCTGATCTATGCGCTCGGCCTGCAACAGTTCGATGTCGGCCTCGCCTCGGCAGGCGGCATTCTCGCGGTGATTCTCGCCAATATCGTCGCGTTCTTCCTCGTGAGAATGCTCGCGAAGAACCTCAAAGGGGAGTACGAGTCATGAGCACGCATCCCGTTACCTCCACGACTTCGGTGCCCGTGCTGGATCATGTAAAGCGCATCGTGCCCGGCGTCCTCGCGTGGCTCGTCTCCATCCTGCTGTTCTTCCCGATCTTCTGGATGACGATCACCGCGTTCAAGACCGAGCAGCAGGCGTATTCGTCGTCGCTCATCTTCTCGCCGACGCTAGACAGCTTCCGCGAAGTCTTCGCGCGCAGCAACTACTTCGGCTTCGCGTGGAATTCGGTGCTGATCTCACTCGGCGTCACGGTGGTCTGCCTGTTGCTCGCGGTGCCGTGCGCCTACGCGATGGCCTTCTTCCCCACGCGCAAGACGCAGAAGCTGCTCTTGTGGATGCTTTCCACGAAGATGATGCCGTCGGTCGGCGTGCTCGTGCCCATCTACCTCTTGTGGAAGAACTCGGGGCTGCTGGATACGGTAAGCGGTCTCATCATCGTGTACACGCTCATCAATCTGCCGATTGCCGTGTGGATGGCCTACACGTACTTCAACGAAGTGCCGAAGGACATTCTGGAAGCCGGCCGCATCGACGGCGCGACGACATGGCAGGAGATCGTCTACCTGCTGATGCCGATGGCGCTGCCGGGCCTCGCATCGACCGCGCTCTTGCTCGTGATCCTCTCGTGGAACGAGGCGTTCTGGAGCATCAACCTGTCGAGCTCGAATGCCGCGCCGCTCACCGTGTTCATCGCGTCGTATTCGAGTCCGGAAGGGCTCTTCTGGGCGAAGCTCTCGGCGGCTTCGCTGCTCGCGGTGGCGCCGATCCTGATCGTCGGCTGGCTCTCGCAGAAGCAGCTCGTGCGCGGTCTCACCTTCGGCGCGGTCAAGTGAGGGCGGGCTCGTGAACCTGACTTTCCCACACGACCGCCTGATGATCTGCGATTGCGACGGCGTCTTGATCGACAGCGAAGCCGTGGCGGCGCGCATGCTCGTCACCGAATTGCAGGCGCTGTGGCCGGGCGTCGATGTCGAGCCGGTGGTGCTGCCGCTGCTCGGCCTGCGCATCGAGGCCGTGCTCGCGAGCGCCGCCGACAGCGTCAATCGTACCTTGACGCCGGAGCAGGTCATCGCGATCCGGCGTTCGGTCGAGGCGGCGGCGGTGCAGGCGCCGCCCGTCGCGGGCATCGCCGAGGCGCTGGCCGCCGTGCCGCTCACGAAAGCCTGCGCGAGCAACAGCTTCTCGTCGTACGTGGATACCGCGTTGCAACGCACCGGCCTCGTGCGCTTCTTCGGCGAGCGGCGCTTCTGCGCGGACATGGTCGCCAATCCGAAGCCCGCGCCGGACGTGTATCTGGCGGCGGCGCGCGCAATGAACGCCGAGCCGTCGATGTGCCTCGTCGTCGAAGACAGCGTGACGGGCGTCACGGCGGCGCGGGCGGCGGGCATGCCGGTGCTCGGTTTCATCGGCGGCGGACACGCGACCGAAGGGCAGGTGGACACGCTCAGGCGCGCGGGCGCGGCACTCGTCTTCGACGACATGGCGCGCCTGCCCGCGCTCGTCGATCGCTGGCTGCAACACGCGTCGTTCGAAACGAATTAGCGCGCACAGGCACACGTGCGCCGCACATGACTCGGCGAAAGCAAGGCCGACAGGAGACACATCATGGCTAGCCTGACGTTACGCAACATCAACAAGCGTTATGAAGACACGGAGGTGATGCGCAGCGTCAACCTCGATATCGAAGACGGCGAGTTCGTCGTGTTCGTGGGGCCGTCGGGCTGCGGCAAGTCCACGCTCATGCGCATGATCGCGGGTCTCGAAGACATCAGCGGCGGCGACCTGATGATCGACGGCGCGCGCGTGAACGACCTGCCGCCCGCCAAGCGCGGCATCGCGATGGTGTTCCAGTCGTACGCGCTCTATCCGCACATGACGCTGTACGACAACATGGCCTTCGGCCTGAAGCTCGCGGGCGAGAAGAAGCCCGCCATCGACGCAGCCGTGAAGCAGGCCGCGAAGATTCTGCATATCGACCATCTGCTCGACCGCAAGCCGAAGCAGTTGTCGGGCGGTCAGCGCCAGCGCGTGGCGATCGGCCGCGCGATCACGCGCAAGCCGAAAGTCTTTCTCTTCGACGAGCCGCTCTCGAATCTCGACGCCGCGCTGCGCGTGAAGATGCGCCTCGAATTCGCGCGCCTGCACGATGATCTCAAGACGACGATGATCTACGTGACGCACGATCAGGTCGAAGCGATGACGCTCGCGGACAAGATCGTCGTGCTGTCCGCGGGCAACGTCGAGCAGGTCGGCACGCCGAACACGCTGTATCACGCGCCGGCGAACAAGTTCGTCGCGGGTTTCATCGGTTCGCCGAAGATGAACTTCCTGTCGGGCACGGTCGCGCTGGTTCAGAGCGACGGCGTGCTCGTCAAGTACGAAACCGGTGAGACGCAATTGGTCGGCGTGCTGCCGGGCAACGCGAAGCCGGGCGATGCGGTGACCGTCGGCATTCGTCCGGAGCACTTGCAGCCGATGCCCGCCACGAGCGACTACGGCGTGTCCGCGAGCACGATGACCGTCGAAACGCTCGGCGATGCCGCTTATCTCTATGCGGAAACGTCGGTGGCGCCGGATGGCCTCATCTCGCGGATTCCGCCGCTGGAAAAGCACGCGCGCGGCCAGAAGCTGAAGCTCGGCGCGGAGCCGGACCACTGCCATATGTTCGACGCAGCAGGGCAGGCGTTCGCGCGCAATGCGGTGCAGGCGTATCTCGCGGAGCATCCCGAGGTAAAGATGCCGCGCGTGCAAAGCGCGTCGGCGTGACGCGGCGCGTGTTTTCTTCGCATGTCGGCAGGCGATAATGCGGCTCCTCCCGCCACCGCACCGACACGCGCCATGCACGTTCTGAACGAGCTCTACGTTTATCCGATCAAGTCCTGCGCCGGCATCGCGCTGCAACGCGCGATGCTGCGGGAAACCGGTCTCGAATACGACCGCAACTGGATGGTCACCGACGCGTCGGGCGGCATGCTGACGCAGCGCGCGCATCCGCGCATGGCGCTGATCCGCACGGCGTTCGATGGCGGCGATCTCGTCATCGACGCGCCCGGCATGCCGACGCTGCGCACGCCGCTGGATGCTGCCGCGCTGTCGATTGCCGAACCGATGCGCGCGACCGTCTGGCGCGATACCGTCGATGCGCTCGACACCGGCGCGCAGACCGCGCAATGGTTCAGCGAACTCCTCGGCATGCCCGCGCGCCTGGCGCGCTTCGCACCGCAGGCGCGGCGCAACGTCGATCAAAAGTGGACCGCGCCGCTCACCACGCACACGCGTTTCGCCGATGGCTTTCCGCTGCTCGTGCTCGGTCAGGCATCGCTCGATGATCTCAACGCACGGCTTGCGCAGAAGGGCGCGCCCGCCATTGCCGCGAACCGTTTCCGCCCGAATCTCGTGATCGGCGGGCTCGATGCCTATGACGAAGATTTCGTCGAAGACATGCTGATTCGCGCGGACGGCCGCGACGTGCAATTGCGCCTCGTGAAGCTCTGCACGCGCTGCCCGGTGCCGACCATCGACCAACTCACCGGCGCGCCGAATCCCGATTGGCCGCACGAACCGCTCGACACCATGAGCGCGTATCGCGCAAGCGCGCAGCACGACGGCAAGCTCACGTTCGGCAAGAACGCGATGGTGGTGGAAGGCGAAGGCGCGATGCTCGAAACGGGCCAAGCGGTGGACGCGCAGATCGCGTTCTAACGGCTCAGGCGTCGAGCGCGGCTTTCGCGCACAGCTCATCGGTCACGAGTCCCGACAGCCACTGACCTTTGAGCGCCGCGATCAACGCTTCGCGCTTGCGCTCGCCGCCCGCGAAGCCGATGGTCGGCCGCTTCGGCGGCGCATCGAGCTTCAGGCTCGTGACGCGCGCGCCGGTCTTCGACTGCACGCGCTTGCCGTTCACGTCGATCGGCAAGCCGAGCCATTCCGCGACCGCGCCGGCCTTCATCATCTCGTCCACTTCGGCGCGCGTGATGAAGCCGTCCTGATGCAGCGGGCAATTGACGCCCACATTGCCGATGCCGACGAACGCCACGTCCGCTTTCTGCGCGAGCTCATCGACGATACGGTACAGCCGGTGATTGACCCATTGCGCGCGCTCGGCTTCGTTGTCGGCCATGAGCGGCGCGGGCAGCATGAAGTGCTTGCCGCCGGTCTTCTCCGATAGCTGTTGCGCGACGTCATAGCGATTCGATGATCCGTCCTGCGCGATGGCGCCGACCATCGACACGAATCGATGCTGCGGGCGGTCGATCTGTCCGATCTGCTCGACGACCGCCTTCAGCGTGCGCCCGCTGCCGATGGACACGACGATCGGCTTCTCATCGACCAGATAGCGCTCCATCACCTGCGCGCCCGCGACGGCGAGCTTGCGGTCGACTTGTTCTTTCGAATCGCCGTCGATGGGCACCACTTCGCACATCGCGAGGCCGTAGCGGTCGCACAGTTGCTTCGCGAGCGACAGGCAATCCGCGATGCGGTGATCCACCCGCACGCGGATCAGATTCTTTTCCACCGCGAACGCGACGAGCCGCTGCGCCACGGGACGCGAGATCTGGAGCTTTTCTGCGATCTCGTTCTGCGTGTTGCCGGCGACGTAGTAGAGCCACGCCGCGCGGGTCGCCAGGTCGAGTTTTTCGGTTGATTTAGGCACTGAGGTCTTTTCTTTTCCTTCGCGAATTCGCTGGTTCGTCAGTGCGCGGCGTGGCTGGCGCCCTACGTCAGCTACGCCAGGCGAGGGCGCGCCGGATCGAACAGCGGCCGCACGTGCTGATACAGCTCCCGGAAGCTCTTCAGCCGCTGTCGCAAGGCCTGATGCCGCTCGCCGTTCGGCGTGAACTCCTGCTTCACCGCCGGTTTCGCGAGCACGACCGACGGATCGCCGCCCGCCGCGAGCCAGCCGAGGCGCGCCGCGCCCAACGCCGCGCCGGTTTCCCCGCCGCCGTGCGTGCGCGTCGGGGTATCGAAGGCATCGGCGAACATTTGGCCCCAGTATGCGCTTCTCGCGCCGCCGCCGAGCATCGACAATGCGCGCGTTTGCGTGCCCGCCGATTGCAGCGCATCCAGCCCGTCCGTGAGCGCGAGCGTCACGCCTTCGAGCACCGAATAGCCGAGAAGCGCGCGGTCCGTTGCGTGCGTCATGCCGAAGAACACGCCTTGCGCGTACGGGTCGTTGTGCGGCGTGCGTTCGCCGCTGAGATACGGCAGAAAGAGCGGGGCGGTCGCGAGCGCGTCCGGAGGCAACGCCTCGACTTCGGCGAGCAGCGTGGGCTCGTCGGTGGACGTCAGCTTGCAGACCCAGCGCAGGCAGCTCGCGGCCGACAACACCACGCTCATCTGATGCCAGCGGTCCGGAATCGCGTGGCAGAACGCGTGCACGGCGGACGCCGGATTCGGCCGGAAGCGGTCGCCGACCACGCACAGCACGCCGGACGTGCCGAGCGACAGGAAGCCATCGCCCGGTTCGGTCGCGCCGATGCCGACCGCGCTCGCCGCGTTGTCCCCGCCGCCCGCCGCCACGACGACGTCATCGCGCAAGCCGAGTTCGGCCGCGAGTTCGGGCCGCAGCGTGCCCGACGGCTCGCTGCCTTCGGCAAGCGACGGCATCTGCTGACGCGACATGCCACACGCGGCGAGCAGTTCGTCGGACCAGTCGCGGCGCGCGACATCGAGCCAGAGCGTGCCGGCGGCATCCGATGGATCGGACACCTTCGTGCCCGTCAGATGCATGCGCAGATAGTCCTTCGGCAACAGCACGCACGCGGTCTGATGGAAGATGGCGGGTTCGTTGTGCGCGACCCACAGCAGCTTGGGCGCGGTGAAGCCGGGCATCGCGAGATTGCCGGCGATTTCATGCAGGTTCGGCGCGCGCTCGTACAACTCGGCGCATTCCTTGTCGCTGCGCATGTCGTTCCAGAGGATCGCGGGACGCAGCACGCGATCGCTCGAATCGAGCAGCACCGCGCCGTGCATCTGACCGGACAGGCCGATGCCGCGAACCTGCGCGAACTCCGACGGAAACTTCTCGCGCAACTGGACGAGCGCGGCGCGCGTGCCTTCCCACCAGTCGAGCGGATTCTGTTCCGACCAGCGCGGCTTCGGACGCGAGACGGTGAACGGCGTGCCCGCCGTGCCGATGACGCTGCCGTCGCTCGCGAGCAGCAGCACTTTCACTTCGGAGGTGCCGAGGTCGATGCCTAAGTACATGAACGAGCCCTTGGTCGTTGCCGGAGCGCATGTCCGGCGAAAACGTGAAATTTACCGCCCGGCGCGACGGCGCGCCATGAGCACAATACCGGAGCTTCAGGTGCTTGCGGATGAACTCATGGACGGTTCGCGAGCCACGCATCGACGCGCGCGATGGCCGCGCGCATCACGCGCTCGAGGCTCTCGCTCTGCGCCATGCTGCCCCAAAGCAGCTTGTCGCCGGTGAACGCCTTGATCGGATCGGCTGCCGTGAAGAAGCCGTGCGCGACGGCCGGGTCCATCACGCCGTCCTGATACGTGTACGGCAGCTTGCCTTCGTGCCAGCGTTCGAGGAAGCGGAAAAAGAGCGCGGGCAGCATGGCCGTCGCGTTCGGATCGATGCCGCGCGCGAAGCATTCCGAGAGCGTCGGCGCGATGAAGCCTGGCAGCTTCGAGAAGCCGTCGGCCGCGACGCGCTGGTTCGTATCCTTGATATACGGATTGCTGAAGCGGTCGAGCACCACGTCGCGATACTTCGCGAGGTCGATCGGGCTCGGCGTGAGGCACGGAATCACGTCTTCGGTGACATAGGCTTCGGCGAGCGCGCGAATCTCCATGTCCTGCGTGCCTTCGTGAATGTATTGCAGGCCGACGAGCGTGCCCGCCCACGCGATGCAGCTATGGCTCGCGTTGAGAATGCGGATCTTCGCCTCCTCATACGGATGCACAGACTGCACCATCTCCGCGCCGACCTTCTCCCACGCGGGACGCCCCGCGCAGAACTTGTCTTCGATGACCCACTGGATGAACTTCTCGCCCATCACCGGCGCGCGATCGTCGAAGCCGGTGGCCGCCTTCACGCGCTCGGCGACATCGGGCGTGGGGCGCGGCGTGATGCGATCGACCATCGCGTTCGGACACGACGTGTTCGCAATCATCCAGTCGCGCAGCGCCGTCTGTCCGCGCCGTTGCAGGAATTCGAGCATGCCGGCCTTGAAGCGGTCGCCGTTGCTGCGCAGGTTGTCGCAGTTCTGCAGCGAGACCTTGCCCGCATTGTCTTGCATGCGCGCTTCGAGGATGGCGGCGAGCGCGCCGTAGATGGTCGTTTTCGCGCCGTTGAGGTCGGCGGCGAGATCGGGGTTGGCGGTGTCGAGCTTGTCGTGCTCGTCGAGGTAATAGCCGCCTTCGGTCACGGTGAACGAGACGATCTTGCAGGCGGGCGCGGCGCCGGTCGCGATCAGTTCGCCGAGATCGGCCGACCACGGCACGACCTTCTTGATCGAGCGCACGACTTCGTACTCGCGCTCGCCTTGCGGCGTGACCGTCTCCAGCGTGTATTCGCCGTGTTGCGCGGCGAGCGCGTCGAGCACGGCGTTCATGTCACCGCGAATGTTGCCGACGGCGAGCGACCATTGCGCATCGCCCGATTCGATCAGCTTGTGCAGATACCACGCCTGATGCGCGCGATGAAACGACCCCGCGCCGATATGCAGGATCACGTTCGCGCTCGCCGTGCCTTCGCTGGATACGCTGCTCATGTCTTGTCTTCCTCTGATTGGCTGATGCGCCCGTTCTGCGCGGACGGTTCGTGAGCATTTGCTCGATGGGTGGTCGAATGATCGTATTCGCCCGGTTGAAAGTCAAGGCGCGCGGCGGGCGCGTCGTCGCTGCGGTGCGGCGTGGATCGCCGCGCTATGCCATGCGCGCGAGCTTCGCGGGGCGCGTTGCAATGCACCATCGAACGCGGGCAGACGGATTGGGACATACCCGGATAGTCAACGCGGCTCGCATTGACGGAAGGTGCATGCGGCTTCGACGAAACCAACAGCAGCGGCAGCGGCAAGCACAACCATAACGCGAGACACGGACATGGACTATGTGATCGGCATCGACATCGGCACGCAGAGCACGAAGGCGCTCGTCGTGGATACGGAAGGCGCGATCGTCGCGCAGCATTCGAGCGCCTATCATCCGGATACGCCCAAGCCGCTCTGGGCCGAGCAGTGGCCGTCCGTCTGGTTCGATGCGGTGACCGAGTGCATCGCCGGATGCGTCGAGAAGACGAAGGCGCAGGGCATCGACGCGCGGCAGATCAAGGCGCTGTGCGTGAGCAGCCTCTACGGCGGCTCGGGCATTCCGGTGGACGAGCATATGGAGGCGCTTCATCCGTGCCTGATCTGGATGGATCGCCGCGCCACCGCCGAAGTGAACTGGGTGCGCGAAAAGGTGGACGTGCCGCGCCTCGAAGCGATCACCGGCAACGGCGTGGACAGCTACTACGGCTTCACGAAGATGCTGTGGCTGCGCGAGCACAAGCCGGATGTCTGGCAGAAGACGCGCTATTTGCTGCCGCCCAACGCCTTCGTGATTCAGCGGCTCACGGGCGAGCTTGCCGTCGATCACAGCTCGGCGGGCAATCTCGGCGGCGTGTACGACGTCAACGCGCGCGCGTGGTCACATGAAGCACTGGGGATGCTCGGCATTCCCGTTTCGATGATGCCCGAGCGTCTCGTAGAATCGTCGGAGGTGGTCGGCGGGCTTCTGCCGCAATGGGCCGACAAGCTCGGGCTCGCCGCGAACACGCCGGTCGTCGCGGGCGGCGTCGATGCGGCCGTCGCCACGTTCGCCGCGGGCGTCACGCAAGCGGGCCACCACGTCGCGATGATCGGCACGAGCATGTGCTGGGGCTACGTCAACCAGAGCGTCGATGCGCGGCACGGCCTCGTTTCCATGCCGCACGTCTACAACGGCAAGCGCGATCTCTATGTGTTCGGCGGCGCGAGTACGGCGGGCGCGTGCGTCGCGTGGTATCGCGACCAGTTCTGTCAGGCGGAAATCGAAGCCGCGAAAGCGACGCCGCACGGCGACCCGCATCGGCTGCTGGAGGATGCGGCAGCGAACGTGGCGGCGGGCGCGGACGGCGTCGTGTTCCTGCCGTATCTGATGGGCGAGCGCAGCCCCGTGTGGGACGCGCACGCGAGCGGCACGTTCGTCGGCCTGAATCTCTTTCATACGCGCGCCACGCTGTATCGCGCGGTGCTGGAAGGCGTCGCGTTCGCGCTCAGGCACAACATGGAAGCGGGGCGGCGCGGCGCGCAATCGCTGGATGACCGGCTGATCGTCGTCGGCGGCGCGGCGCATTCGGATCTATGGATGCAGATCATCGCGGACGTGACGGGCTTTCCGGTCTTGTCGATCGAACAGGAAGTGGAAGCCGCGATGGGCGCTGCGCTGCTCGCGGCGCTCGGCGCGGGGCTGATTTCGCGCGAGACGGCGGAGGGCGGCTGGGTCACGCTCGTCGAGCGCGCGAAGCCCGATGCCGCGCGACAACGCGTGTACGACGCGCGGTTCGGCGTGTACCTCGACCTTTATCCCGCGCTCAAGGACGCGATGCATCGGCTGCGCGACGCCTGACGCCGGCCTTCACGTTCACGGCTCGCGCATCTGCGTCGGATGCGCGTCGAACACCGGTCCCTGCACGAAGTGGACATCGAACTGTTGAAGCGCGTCGAACTGCGCTTCGTCGGACACGTTCGAGAAGATGAGCGGAATCTTCAGCCGGTGCGCATACGCGACGAGATGCTTCACGACCGAATCGCGCAACGCGGCCCCCGCATCCATCTTGATGAAATCGAGCCGCGCCATCTCCGATACCGCCATGATCTGCCCGGCATTGGGCAGATTGCCCGCCACCTTGAATCCGTAGCGCTGATAGCTCTTGGTCAGATAGCCGAGAAACGTCTTGTGCGCGACCGCCGCCGCGGGCAGCTCGATCACCACGCGCGCCGGGTTCATGCCGAACTTGCGCAGCACCGACGAGAAAACCAAGCCGTGGTCGTACTTCACGCTTTTGAGAAGCCGCTCGTGCACGCGCAGGAACAGCAAGCCCGGCCGCTGCGGACCGAAGAAATTGAACGCATGCAGCGCGCGCGATAGACGGTCCAGCGTGACGAGCTCGTTGTCGTCTTCGAGGTGCGCGAACGGATCGCGCGGCATGTCGCCCTGAATCAACGTCAGCGCCTGCAAGCCGAGTTCGTCGCCGAAGCGTTGCGCGCTTTCGGCCGATGCGGACAGCGTTTGCGGAAAGCTGTGCGTGCCGACATCGAAGATCGGTTCGTACGCGCTCGCCACCGTCAGTTCGCCGTAGCGCGCGATGGCCTGCCGCGCCTGTCCGTCGCCGTCCAGCACGATATGCGCGCCGAGAAACGGATGTTCGGCGGCGCGGGCGACGAGTTCCGGCAGGGACGGGGAGATCATGGATGTGGGTTCGGGTGCGGGCCGACCGGACGCTTGTGATTATTCGGATGGTATCAGCGCGCGCGATGGCCGCTTGCACCGAACTGACATATTGATATGCCGCCGGGTCGCATCGAATCAGGGTATACGAGCTATTTCACTAAACGTAATCGGTTTAACATTCGTAAAACCTTGTCGAGGAGATCCGTCGATGCCCCCGTTCGACACGCACACCGACGCGAGCCGGCACTATCAGTCCGGCTTCGCGAACGACTTCGCCACGGAAGCGCTGCCCGGCGCGCTGCCTATCGGCCGTAACTCGCCGCAGCGCGCGGCGTACGGCCTCTACGCCGAGCAGCTTTCCGGCACCGCGTTCACCGCGCCGCGCGCGCACAACCGGCGCTCGTGGCTGTATCGCATCCGGCCGGCGGCGGTTCACAAGCCGTTCACGCGGGTGAGGGACAACGCGCGGCTGGTTGCCAATTTCGCCGACGTTCCGCCGACGCCGCCAAATCAATTGCGCTGGGACCCGCTGCCGATGCCCGACGCGCCGACGGATTTCATCGACGGCTGGGTGACGATGGCCGGCAACGGCGCGGCCGAGTCGATGACCGGCTGCGCGATTCATCTGTACGCGGCCAACCGCCCGATGCGCGACCGCTTCTTCTACAACGCGGACGGCGAACTGCTGATCGTGCCGCAGCAGGGACGGCTTTCGATTGCGACGGAACTCGGCCGCCTCGATATCGCGCCGTTCGAGATCGCGGTGATTCCGCGCGGCGTGCGCTTTGCCGTGACGCTGCCCGACGGCGAGGCGCGCGGCTACATCTGCGAGAACTTCGGCGCGTTGCTGCAACTGCCGGATCTCGGGCCGATCGGCTCGAACGGGCTCGCGAACCCGCGCGACTTTCTCACGCCGCACGCCGCCTACGAGGACCGCGAGGGCGACTTCGAACTCGTTGCGAAGCTGAACGGCGTGCTGTGGCGCGCGGATATCGGCCATTCGCCGCTGGATGTGGTCGCGTGGCACGGCAACTATGCGCCCTACAAGTACGATCTGCGGCACTTCAACACCATCGGCTCGATCAGCTTCGATCATCCCGATCCGTCCATCTTTCTCGTGCTGCAATCGCCGAGCGACACGCCGGGCGTCGATTCCATCGACTTCGTGATCTTTCCGCCGCGCTGGCTCGCCGCCGAGGACACGTTCCGGCCGCCGTGGTTTCACCGCAATGTCGCGAGCGAGTTCATGGGCCTCGTGCACGGCGTGTACGACGCGAAGGCGGAAGGCTTCGTGCCCGGCGGCGCGAGCCTACACAACTGCATGTCCGGACACGGACCGGACGCGGATACGTTCGAGAAGGCATCCGCGAGCGATACGTCGAGGCCCTCGAAAGTCGGCGACACGATGGCCTTCATGTTCGAAACGCGCACGCTCATCAAGCCCACGCAGTTCGCGCTCGAAACCGCGCAGCTGCAGGCGCATTACTACGAGTGCTGGCAGGGCCTCACGAAACATTTCAACCCGGAGCAACGATGAACGATGCGCTAAAGGCGACGCTCGCCCCGACGCTCAAAAGCTGGATCGAATCCGCGAACGATCCCAGGAGCGACTTTCCGATTCAGAACCTGCCGTTCGGCGTCTTCAGCGACGCGGTGAACGAGCGGCCGCGCGCGGGCGTGGCGATCGGCGACTGGATCGTGGATCTGGCGGCGCTGAAAGACGCGCGGCTGATCGACGCGCACGGCACATTCAGCGAGCCGCGCCTGAACGCCTTCATCGCGCTGGGACGCGAGTCGTGGCGCGCGGTCCGTGTCGCGCTCTCCGCCTTGCTTGCGCGTGATACGCCGACGCTGCGCGACGATGCCGCGCTGCGCCGCCGCGCGCTCGTGCCGCGCGAGACGGCGACGATGCATCTGCCGGTCGAGATTCCCGGCTATGCGGACTTCTATTCGTCGAAGGAGCACGCGACGAATGTCGGCTCCATGTTCCGCGATCCGAAGAACGCACTCCTGCCGAACTGGTCCGAGATGCCGATCGCCTATAACGGACGCGCGTCGTCGGTCGTGGTGAGTGGCACGCCGGTGCGCCGGCCCAACGGCCAGTTGAAGCTGCCCGACGAGCCGCGCCCGATTTTCGGCGCGTGCCGCAAGCTGGATATCGAGCTGGAGACGGGCTTTATCGTCGGGCAAGGCAATGCGCTCGGCGAACCGATCCCGTGCGAAGAAGCCGAGGCGCATATCTTCGGCATGGTGCTGCTCAACGACTGGAGCGCGCGCGACATCCAGCAATGGGAATACGTGCCGCTCGGCCCGTTCAACTCGAAGACGTTCGCGACGACCATCTCGCCGTGGATCGTCACGCTGGATGCGCTCGAACCGTTTCGCACCGCGACGCCCGCGCAGGAGCCAGAGCCGCTCGCGTATCTGCGCCATGCGGGCGATCACGCCTTCGATATCGAGCTGTCCGTTGACCTGCGGCCCGAAGGCGCGGCCACCGCGACGACCATCTCGCGCACCAACTTCAAGCTGATGTACTGGTCGATGGCGCAGCAGTTGGCGCATCACACGGTATCGGGCTGCAACACGCGCGTGGGCGACCTCTTGGGCTCCGGCACGATCAGCGGGCCGACGCCCGACTCGTGCGGCAGCCTTTTGGAAGCGACATGGAATGGCCAGCGGCCCGTGCGGCTCGAAGAAGGCGGCGAGCGCGCGTTCCTTCAGGACGGCGATGAAATCACGCTGCGCGGCTGGTGTCAGGGCGAGGGTTATCGCGTGGGCTTCGGCGAGTGCGTGGGGCGCATCCTCCCGGCGCGTTCCTTGACGTGAGGCATAGAACATGACGAAGACGACAATCGACGTCGAGCGCGCGCTCGGCGATGCGCACCGGCCCGCGTTTCACTTCATGCTGCTCGCGCTGTGCGGGCTGTGCCTCGTGATCGACGGCTTCGACGCGCAGGCGATGGGCTACGTCGCGCCGGCCGTCATCGCCGAATGGGGCGTGCCGAAGTCCGCGCTCGGGCCGGTGTTCAGCGCGAGCCTCTTCGGCATGCTGCTCGGCGCGCTCGGCTTGTCCGTGCTGGCCGACCGCATCGGCCGACGGCCGGTGCTGATCGGCGCGACGCTGTTCTTCGGACTCACGATGATCGCGACCGCCTTCACGCACAGCCTGCCGGTGCTGACCGCGCTGCGCTTCGTGACCGGCCTCGGCCTCGGCTGCATCATGCCGAACGCGATGGCGCTGGTCGGCGAATTCTCCAGCACGCAGCACCGCGTCAAGCGCATGATGCTGGTCTCCTGCGGCTTCACGCTCGGCGCGGCGCTCGGCGGTTTCCTGAGCGCGGCGCTGATTCCGTCGCTCGGCTGGCGCTCGGTCTTCTGGGTCGGCGGCGCGGTGCCGCTCGTGCTCGCGCTCGCCATGTTCGTCGGGTTGCCCGAATCGCTGCAGTTTCTCGTGCTGAAGGGGCATGAAGCCCGGGCGCGCGCGTGGCTCGCGAAGTTCGATCCGTCGCTTCGAATCGACTCGACGACGCGCCTCATCGTCCGGGAAAAAGGCGGCGAGGGCGCGCCGGTGGCCGAGCTTTTCCGCTCGGGCCGTGCGCCTGTCACGCTGATCTTGTGGTCGATCAGCTTCATGAATCTGATCGACCTGTACTTCCTCTCGAACTGGCTGCCGACCGTCATGCGCGATGCGGGGTATTCGCCCGGCATGGCGGTGCTCGTCGGCACGCTGTTGCAGACGGGCGGCGTGCTCGGGACCTTGCTGCTCGGCTGGTTCATCGAGCGCTTCGGCTTCGTGCGCGTGCTGCTCGGGTGCTTCTGCGTCGGCGCGGTTTGCGTCGGGGTGATCGGCGGCGTCGCGCACGTCCAGATGTGGCTCTTCGTGGCCGTGTTCGCCGCTGGCTTTTGCATCGTCGGCGGCCAGCCTGCCGTCAACGCGCTCGCCGGCCATTACTATCCGACGACGCTGCGTTCCACCGGCATCGGCTGGAGTCTGGGCATCGGGCGCGTGGGATCGGTGATCGGACCGCTCGTCGGCGGGCAGATGATCGCGCTCGGATGGAGCAACGTCGAACTGTTTCACGCGGCGGCCGTGCCGGTGTTCTGTTCGGCGATGTTGGTGGTGCTGCTCGCGGTGGTGCGCAGGGAACGGGGTAGCGTGGTGACGGCAGCCTAGTCGGGCAAGGCTGTTCCATCAATCGAAAAAGACAGCCGCGCGATACGCCGATTCGTGCTTGAAAACGCACGGTCGGTAGCCAACAATGAAGTCATCTACACAGCCGGGCGCAGACCCGGCTGCGTCGTATCAATGCCATGCCGTGACGCAACGCGAAACATGCGCAAGCAAGAGCGCATGAGCGCGATGCATTGAGCCGGCCCAGTCGACCTCGGTTTTTCCGGAAAGTGAACATCGAACGCGATTTGGCGTTCGCTTAGTAGTACGTAGGTCATGCATAGCAATGCCTCGTCGAATCACATTAACAAGGAAAAAGATGAAAACCGACCGCATGAGAAAGGCGCTCATTATGGCTGCGGCTGTCGTCGGCATGGCGTTCATGCCGATAAGCGGCATGGCTGGCAATCCCACGCCGAATCCGTATTTATCCGCGCCCAAAGGCGCAATGACACACTTCGATCCCGCGCAAACCGATGCCTTCACGCAAGCGATACCCGCCGGCACGCGAACCGCTTATGGACCGCTCGGCGTCACCCCGCAAGCATCGAATGGATTTCTGAACTTCGTCACGCTCAAATCGACTTCGCCCGATCATGTGTGGGCGGTTTCGAGCACAGGCGTGTCTTATCTCAAAGTCGCGAAGGACGCCGTGACGCAAATGGGCACAACGCTGGCTTTTCCGGGCGCCGTCGTCGTTGCGCAGAATCTATTGACGGCCGTATTGACGCAGCCTTTCACGACCGTGCAGCAGGTTCAGGCCGCGCTTCAGTCGCTCGGGCTTTTGACGGCGGGACAATCGCTCGGTCCGGCTTATAGCCTCGTGGACGCGGACAACGTGCTGTATTCCGGTGCGGTCAACAGCATTGTCGCGGTGGGCCTGATTTCGCCAGATGTGCCCGCGTTGGGCGTCCGCATATTGCGCTCGATGCCGTCATCCGCATTCGTTCAGTCGGGCGAGTCCGTCACGGGGCTGTCGCTGACTTACGACGGCAAACTCGTCGTGCAGGGAACGCGTTCCGTTTCCGTCGTGGATCGCAATTTCAATTCGACGCCGCAAACGCTTCGCTTCGGCAGCGACGAAACCATCTCCAATTCACTGGCCATCGACGAGAATAACGGCATCTATATCGTCAGCGACAAGAAGATGCACAAGGTTGTCTGGACCGGCAGCGTCTTGTCGAATCAGTCGACCGACGGCGCGTGGGAATCGCCGTATCCGACGGGTGATACGTATCCCACGCTATTCGGTTCAGGCTCCGGTTCGACGCCCACGCTCATGGGATTCGGCAGCGATCCGGACAAACTCGTCGTCATTACGGACGGCCTCAAGCGCATGAGTCTCGTCGCATTCTGGCGAGATGCCATTCCGTCGGGATTCACCAATCGCATCGCGGGGCAAATTCCAGTGACGGCAGGCTTGCCGCCCGATACGCAGTACATCCAGTCCGATCAATCCGTCACGGTGGATGGTTATGGCGCTTTCGTCGTAAATAACGTGGGTCCGGGCGGACTGCGAGACACCATAGGCACCATCATTCCCGATGCGATTGCGCGCGGGCCCATTCTCGATTCGCCGCTGGGCGTCGAGCGATTCGAATGGAATCCGTCGACGCATACGTGGGCTTCGGTTTGGGCGCGCGGCGATATCTCGTCCAATACGATGATTCCGGGAAAGAGCATCGCGTCCAATACGGTTTTTGTCAGCGGCTATTACCGGACGAACAATAGCGGATGGGAAATCACGGGGCTCGACTGGAATACCGGGCAAACCGTGCATCGCACGATTCTCGGCACCAGCATTTACGGGAACGGAATGTATGCGCCGATCGAGTTTCTGCCGGACGGCGATTTGTTCTTCAACGGCATTCTCGGCTTCATTCGCGTTCAGTTGCCAAGCGGTCTGGTTTATCCGGCCGGTTTGCCGCTCTGATTCGCGAGGGCGCGCATCAACTCACGCTGGCGGTCGCTCGCCGTTCCCACGCGGCCGCCGCCACGAACGCGAGCGCCGCGGCGAACAGCACCGCGATCAGCGCGTTTGCGCCCGCGCGCCGCATCAAGGTGCCCGCGACGATCGGCCCGCCGAAACTCGCGACGCTCCACGAAGCGCCGACGATCGCCGTCGCCGATACGAGCGCCGGGCCGCGAAAGCGCTCGCCGCACGCGACGATCGAGAGCGTGTAGACGCTGCCCGCCGCCGCGCCGACCACGAACAGCAGCGGCCAGCAGAGCCACGGATACGCGATGGCCCACGGCAGCGCCGGCAGCAGCGCGACGACCACCACGCCCGCGCCCATGTGCACTTTCGCGCGCCCGATGCGATCGGCGAGCCAGCCGATCGGGAACTGCATCGTCGTGTCGCCGAGCAGGATCGCGGAGGCGAACAGCACGCCGGTAGTCGCGCTCACGCCATGCGAGATCGCGAACAGCGGCAACAGCGAAAGCGCGAGCGTGTCGAAGAGCGCGAAGAAGCCCGTGCCGATCACGAGCGCCGGCATGCGCGGCAGCACGCGCCGCCAGTCGCTGTGTCCCGCGTGCTCGATGCCGTCGGCACCTAGGCCCTGCGGCGACACGCGGATCGTCCCGAGCGCGGGCAAGGCAAGCAGAAAGATCGCGCCGCACAGGGCGAAGCGCGTCGACTGCCAGCCGCCCGCCACGCTCACGAGCACCGGCCCGGTCATCTGGAACAGCGTGAAATTCGTCGCGTAAAGCGCGACGACGCGGCCGCGCGTGGAATCGTCCGCGAGCGCGGCGACCCACGCCTCGCCGATGGTGAAGAGCAGCATCAGCGCCGCGCCGCACGCAAAACGCAGCGCGGCCCAGAGCCGCAGGTCGATGGAAAACTGTATCGCGATGGTCGCGAGCGCCGCGACGACGACCGCGCCCATGATCGTGCCGCGCGCGCCGTATCGCGACGCGATGCGGCTCGCGAACGGCGCGACGACGAGTCCGCCGCCGGCCTGCATCGCCGTCATGATGCCGACGACGTCCGACCCGTAGCCCGCCTGCGTCAGCGCGAGCGCGGTGAGCGGCAGCGTCGCGCCGAGGCCCAGGCCCACCACCGCGACGCTCGAAATCAGCGCGAAGAAGTCGCGCGAGAGGACGCCTCTCATCGACCGCGGGCAGCGAGACTCAGGCAGCCTGCCCGATGGCGAGACGGCGCGCGCGCTTGTCGAGCGTCGCGGAGAGCAGCGTCAGCCCGAACGCGCCGCACGCCATCGCGACGCCGACCCACGGCAGCGAGGTCAGCGGCGCGCCGGCGCTGATCGCGCAGCCGCCGAGCCACGCGCCCGTCGCGTTGCCGAGGTTGAACGCGCCCTGATTGAGCGTCGAGGCGAGATTCGGCGCATCGCTTGCGCGGTTGACGATCAGGATTTGCAGCGGCGGCACGATGGCGAACGCGAGCACGCCCCACAGGAAGATGGTGATCATCGCGGAGATCGACTCGTGCATCGTCGCGGCGAACACCGTCAGGATCACCACGATCGACAGCAGGAACGACAGCAGCGAGCGCAGGAGCTTCCAGTCGGCGAGCTTGCCGCCGAGCGTGCTGCCCACCGTCAGCCCGAGGCCGAAGAGCAGAAGCACGTAGGTGACGGCGTGCGGCGAAACGCCCGTCACGTCTTCGAGGATCGGCGTGATATACGTGAACACCGAAAAGAGGCTCGCCGAAGCCAGCACGCTGATGCCGAGCACCATCAGCACTTGTGGGTTCCTGAGCACGTTGAATTCGCGCAGGATGCTGGTTTCGCGCATCTCGATGTGCTTCGGCAGGCACACCGCCAGCGCGCCCGCCGCCGCGATGCCGATGAGCGTCACGACCCAGAACGTCGCGCGCCAGCCGGCGGCCTGACCGAGCGCGGTGCCGAGCGGCACGCCGAGCACGTTGGCGAGCGTGAGGCCGGTGAACATCAGCGCGATGGCTTGCGCGCGACGGTTCGGCGCGACGAGATCGGCGGCGACCACCGAGCCGATGCCGAAGAACGCGCCGTGGCAGAACGCCGTGACGATGCGCGCGCCCATCAGCACCCAGTAGTTCGGCGCGAGCGCGCACAGCAGATTGCCGACGATGAACACGCCGATCAGGCCCATCAGCGCCTTCTTGCGCGGCATCTTCGCGGTGACGATGGCGAGAATCGGCGCGCCGATGGTCACGCCGAGCGCATAGCCCGAGACGAGCATGCCGGCGGCGGGAATCGACACGGCGAGATCGCGCGCGACGTTGGGCAACAAACCCATGATGACGAATTCGGTCGTGCCGATGCCGAACGCGGCAATTGCAAGAGCGAGGAGAGGCAAGGGCATGGCAAAAGGCGGGCAAATGGGCGCGCCGGCCTGCATGGCGACGCAAGGAAGGCTCGAATTCTACCGAAAGGTGATTTTTGGTGCTGGTAGAAACCCTGAGATTGCGCCGCGCCGACAATGCCGGATCATGAGCGGTTCGTTTTATGATCGGCCCGCGCGGCGCAGGATTCTGCATGATTCGGAGTTAGCGGCGCCGCCCAAGTTCTGCATTCTTGCCCGGCACGCGCGAATCGTTGCGCGGCGCGGGTGTTGGAAAAACACAGCACTGACTGAAGAGATATGTCGCCTTTGCAAACCTGCCTGCGCGCGGCCATCGCCTGCGCGGTCCTGCTTGCCACGCACGTTCACGCCCAGAGCGATGCCGCCGGCCCCGTCGCAACGCAAGCGGGCACCGTCTACTTCCTGCGCGACGAGTCGGGCTTCGCGGCGATGCTCGGCACCCAGGCGTTCGACCGCTTCGACGCCCGCCGTCTCGCGCATTTCGATGAAACGGGCAGCAACGGTTCCATCACGCGCGCCCTGATGCAGACGGACGCCGGCCCGGTGCTTTACGACTTCCGCCGCAATCCGCCGCTGGTTCAGCGCGCGGGCAAGCGCATGACGGTGCAGCGCGTGTTCTGGCAAGGCGACGAAGTCGTCATGCAGACGACGGCGGGCTGGTACAAGCTGGAACGCGGGGCGCTGACGAAGCTGCAATCTTCGACGAAGACGTATCACTGAGCGTACGCGGTCACGCGGTCAGGTCCGCACGCCGAACACGCGCTCGCCCGCGACCACGTACACGGCTTCGTTCGCGCGGCGCACGGCGTCGTTGACTTCGAAGCCGCCGGTGAACGCGCCGAACGCCGGCAGCACGCCCGCGCGGCGGCCGAACCGGAAGCACGGCAGCCGCACGCTGTCGACCCGTGTCGCGAGCCGATACACCGGGTGCTCGTGACCGGCGAGCGCGTAGCCGTCGTCCACGTTCTGCGGGTGATGGCACAGCGCCCACGGTCCGAGCCGATACGGCTCCTGCACCAGTTCCACGCCGAAGCGCGACGGCAATTGGCCCGCATGCCGGTCGTGATTGCCCTCCACGAGAATCAGCCGCAACGCTCGATGCGTCACGCGCCACGCATCGAGCGCGGCGAGGGTTTCTTCGGCGTGGGATTCGCGTGCGTGCAGCAGGTCGCCGAGAAACACGATCGACTCCGGGCGATGCGTCGCGATGAGCGCATCGAGCCGCGTCAGATTGTCGGCCGTGGCGCCCGCCGGCACCGGAATGCCGCGCGCGCGAAACACGGCGTCCTTGCCGAAATGCGCATCGGCGATGAAGAGGCTCTTTTCGAGCGGATCGAATGCGGCTCGCTCGGCTGAGAGCACGAGCGCGTGGCCGTTCACATCGATGGTCAGGGCTTCTACTGCCATTGTCCTCGTAGATTCAAGAGCCGGAACTGAACGGCGACTCGGGCGCGGCGCGCAGCGTCTCGCCGAGCAGCTTGCCCATTGCCGCGCCGCATTCCTGCGCCCGGCGCGCGGTCAGAAAACACGCGTCGCCTTCCGCGCGCATTTCGTAGATCGGGATCGTCTTGATGCTCGTGCCGGACGGCTTTCCGTCGATGGCCGCGAATCGCCTGATCGACACATCGGCGACTTCGAGCACCCAAGTGTAGCGGACCGGCATCCCATTCACCGACGAACTCGCCGATGGCGCGATGCGGATGAGATGGCTCGGGCGCATATCGATGAGCGTTTTCGCCGGAGGGCGGCTGTCCGTCGTCGCGGTGCTATCGAGGAGCTGAGTTAGCATGGGCGTGAGCGCTTCCTGCACGGCCTCGCTCATGGACTGCGTGTAAGCGTGGATTTCGTCGGTCAGCGTCGGATCGCTCACGGCTTTGCTATCCACGACGATGAGCACCTTCGTCGCGGGCCTCTTGGCGGATTCATAGAGCGCGTGCTGATCCAGCAGGCGCGGATCGCTGGCGCAGGCGGCGGTGGCGAAAGCGGTGAGCGCGAGAGCGAGCGTACGTATTGTTCTTTTCATGTTGGATGAAGCGTGGTTCGACTGAGAAGCCGCGGCTCGAATGCCGCTGCACGGCCGAAGCGGCCAGCGCGACAGCGTAAAGGCCGATGCCATCGCACGTCATTCGAAGGAGTTCGAAATGTCTCGCAGCGGCCGAGTCAAAGACCGTCCGCACGATGCTTCAGGCTTGCGCCGCCTTCTCCAACTCCGCCAGCATCCGCTCGACGCGATCCGCGAGCTTCTCCGTGCTCACCTTTTCCCGCAGCCGCCCGACGATCAGCGGGAACGCGAACGGCGTCGGCTTCTTCGGATGCGTGAGCGCGAGGCGGCTTTCGCTCATCCGCACGAGCGCGTGGCGCAAACGGCTCAATTCGAGTTCCTGAAGCATCACTTCCTGATCGGCTTGCGTGAGCAGCAGATTGCCGCTGTCGTGCTTGCGAAAGACTTCGTAGAAGAGGCCGCTCGACGCCTGCAATTGCCGCGCGCTTTTCTGCTGCCCCGGATGGCCCTGATAGATGAGCCCCGACACCCGCGCGATCTCGCGAAAGCGCCGCGCCGAGAGTTCCGATGCGTTCAGGCTCGCGAGAATGTCGTGCTCCAGATTGTCGGGCGAGAAGAGTCCTTCCGCGATCAGCGTTTCCCAGTCGAACGGACGCGCCGACAGCAACTCGAAGCCGTAATCGTTCATCGAGATGGAGAACGTGCTCGGCTGATCGCGCGCCACGCGCCAGCCGATCAGCGATCCCAGCCCGATATGCGCCATACGCCCCGCGAACGGATAGCAGAAGAAGTGATGCCCCTCGCGCGATCGCACCGTCTCCACGACCAGCACGCCCGGTCCCGGCAGCGCGGACCACTTCGCCTGCAAGTCGAGCAGCGGCTTGACGGCCTGCATCTCGGGCTCGTCGTAGATGCCGTCGTTCGCGCGGGCGAGCATCACCAGCGCGGCTTCCGCCAGTTCGGACGACAGCGGCATCTTGCTGCCTGCCCATTGCGGCATGGCGCCGCGCGAGGACGTCGCGCGCTTCACGTAAGCGGTCATGTCGCGCACGCGCACGAGTTCCAGCGCGCGTCCGCCGAACGTGAACACGTCGCCGGGCTTCAGTCGCGAGATGAACGATTCCTCCATCGCGCCGATGCGCCCGCCCGTCATATACGCGACGTTGATCGTGGCGTTCGCGACGATGGTGCCGACATTGTTCCGATGCCGCCGCACGAGGTCTTCGCGCGGCACGCGATACACGGCGTCATCGCCCAAAACGACGCGGTGATAGTCCGGATACGCCGCCAGAGAAGCGCCGCCGCGCTCGACAAATGCGAGCGCCCAGTCGAATTCGGCTTGCGTCAGATCTCGATACGCGTAGGCGGTGCGCACTTCGTCGAACATCTCGGCCGCCTTGAATCCGCCGCCGATCGCCACCGTGACCAGATGCTGCACGAGCACGTCGAGCGGCTTCAGCGGCATGTCGCGCCCTTCGATGCGATGTTCGCCGATCGCCCAGCGCGCCGCCGCCGCTTCGACCAGTTCGAGCGCATGCGTCGGCACGATCGTCACGCGCGACACGCGGCCCGGCGCGTGGCCGGAGCGCCCGGCGCGCTGCATCAGCCGCGCGACGCCCTTGGGCGAGCCGATCTGGAACACGCGATCCACCGGCAGAAAATCGACGCCGAGATCGAGGCTCGACGTGCAGACGACCGCCTTCAGTTGTCCGTTCTTGAGCCCGAGTTCGACCCAGTCGCGGACTTCCTTGTCGAGCGAGCCGTGATGCAGCGCGATGAGCCCCGCCCAGTCTGGCCGCAGATCCAGCAGCGCGCGATACCAGATCTCCGACTGCGACCGCGTGTTGGTGAAAACGAGGGAGCTTTGCGCATGTTCGATTTCGTCGGCGACCGGCCCGACCTGTCGCACGCCGAGATGCCCGCCCCACGGAAAGCGTTCGATGGTCTCGGGAATCAGCGTATCGACGACGAGCGTTTTCGGCTGCGCGCCCTGCACGACGACGCGCGGCGTCTTCACCGGATGCAGCAGCGCGTCGTGGGCGAGCGCGAGATTGCCGAGCGTCGCGGACAAGCCCCAGATTTGCAGATCGGCCCGCCAGTGCGCGAGGCGCGCGAGCGCCAGTTGCGTCTGCGTGCCGCGCTTGTTGCCGAGCAGCTCGTGCCATTCGTCGATCACGACGAGCCGCACGTGCGCGAGTTCTTCGCGGGCGTTCGCGCGCGTGAGCATCAGCGTGAGGCTTTCGGGCGTCGTGACGAGCGCGGACGGCATGCGGCGGTTTTGCCGCGCGCGTTCCGTCGACGACGTGTCGCCCGTGCGCAACCCGACGGTCCACGGCACCGCCAGCGCGCTGACCGCGGTTTGCAGGGCGCGGGCGGTGTCGGCGGCGAGCGCGCGCATCGGCGTGATCCAGAGCACGGTGAGCGGGGCGGGGAGCGGCGTCTTTGCGATGTCGGCGGTCGAGTCCGTGGGCTGCGTATCTTGGCGGCGCTTGCGGTTTGCCTTCCCCTTCGGCGGGCCGGCGAACGCGCTCAACGCGCCGAGCCAGATCGCCCATGTCTTGCCCGCGCCGGTCGTCGCATGCAGCAGGCCGCTCGCGCCACGCTCGACCTCGCGCCACACTTCGCGCTGAAATGGAAACGGCTGCCAGCCGCGCGCATCGAACCAGCGCGCGATGCGTTCGTCCATCGGCTTCGCGGCTTCTATCGCGTCGTAGACGAACGGCGCGGGCCGGAAGAGCTCGGCGGCGGCATCCAGCTTGGCTTGCGCGGCCTGCGTGCGCGGCACGCGGCGGGGGCGCGGGGCGCGGCGTCTGGCGCGGGCCGCCGGTTCGGGCGGTTGCTCGTCGCCATATTCGGTTGAGAGTTGATCGTCGCGATTCATGCGGCCGCCTCGCTCGCGTATTCGAAGCGATCGGAAACGCGACGGTCGCCGGGAACGCGAAAGCACTCGCGAACGCGAGAGCCGTCGCGAATGCGAAAGCCGCCGGGAACGCGAGAGCCGTCGCGGACGCGAAGCTCCCTACGAACGCCAGCGCAATCGCGAATGCGAGACACGCTGCGAACGCGAAGCCCGCCACGAACGCAAGAGCCGTCGCGAATGCGGAAACCGCCAAGAACGCGCACGCAATCCCAACCGCCAAACCCACGACAAACGCGAACCCCTCCGCCCGATGCCGTCGCATGCGACGACCTTCCGCGCTTCCCCGCCTCGTCACATGAACAGCGCCCGCTCATGCCATCGCCTCGTTCAAAAAGCCTTTGAGCATGTCGAGCGTATCCGCATCGTCGATGCTTTTATCCGTCCGCCAGCGCAACATGCGCGGAAAACGCACCGCGATGCCCGACTTGTGACGCGGGCTCGCCTGAATGCCTTCGAAGCCGATCTCGAAGACGAGCGTCGGCGTCAGGCTGCGCACCGGCCCGAACTTCTCGACGGTCGTCTTGCGCACGATGGCATCGACCTGGCGCATCTCCTCGTCGGTCAGGCCCGAGTACGCCTTCGCGAACGGCACCAGCGTGCGCACGCCGTCCGCTTCGTCCCAGACCGCGAAGGTGAAATCCGTGTAGAGGCTCGCGCGCCGGCCGTGGCCCGGCTGCGCGTAGAGCAGCACGGCATCGACGGAATACGGGTCGATCTTCCACTTCCACCACGTCCCGGACGCCTTCGTGCGGCCGACGCCGTACATCGACGCGCGCTCCTTCAACATGAGCCCTTCGACACCGCGCGCCCGGCTCTCGTCGCGCAACGCGGCGAGCGCGTCCCAGTCCGAAGCTTCGACAACGGGCGACACGCGCAGCAGATCGACCGCGAGCGTCGACGAAAGCGTATGCGCAAGCGCATCGAGCTTCGCGCGGCGCGCGTGTAGCGGCTCGGTGCGCAGGTCGCGTCCGTCGGCTTCGAGCAGGTCGTAGGCGAGCAGCGCGGCCGGGGAATCGGCGAGCACTTTCTTCGTCAGCGATTTGCGCGTGATGCGCGGCTGAAGACGCGCGAACGGCAACGGCATGGTGGCGCCCGGCTCCCACGCGAGAATCTCGCCGTCGATCACCGTGCCGTCCGGCAGCGCCGCGCCGAGCGACGCCAGTTCGGGAAAGCGCTCGGTCAGCAGATCCTCGCCGCGCGACCAAATCCACACGCGGCCGCTGCGCTTCACGAGTTGCGCGCGAATGCCGTCCCACTTCCATTCGGCGATCCAGTCGGCGGGCGCGCCGAGCGTCGCCGGATCGGCCTGCAACGGATGCGCGAGAAAGAACGGATACGGCAAGCCGATGTCGCTTTCGTGCGGCGTGTCGATGTCGTCGCCCTCGGCCGCCGGCGCGATCAGCCGAAGATAGCGCGCGGCGCTCGGCGCCTGCCGCGAATCGGTCCAGCCGACCATGCGTTGCGCGATGCGCTTGTGATCCACGCCCGCCACCTGCGCGAGCGCGCGCACGACGAGCTGCCGCGCCACGCCCACGCGAAACCCGCCGCCGATCAGCTTGGTCAGCAGGAACCGCTCGCTCCAGTTGAGTTCGTCCCAATAGCCGAGCATGCGCTCGCGCAGCTCGACGGGATTCGCGCCGCGCAGCGTCAGCACGCGATCCTCGATCCATTGCGCGAGGCCGAGCTCCGATTCGCGCTGCGGCGGCGGCAGCACATGCGCGATGGTTTCCGCAAGATCGCCGACCGCCTGATACGACTCTTCGAAGAGCCATTCCGGCAAGCCCGCGCGCTCGCGCGCGAATTCGATCAGAAGACGCGTCGGCACCGACTGGCGCGGCTTGCCGCCCGCGAGAAAGTACGAGGCCCACGCCGCGTCTTCCGGTTCCGCGCCAGAGAAATACGCGATCAGCGCCTCGAGCTTCTCGTTGGTCGAAGTCGTCGCGTCGAGCGCGGCATAGAGCGTCGCGAAGCGTCTCATTGCGACGGCGTCTCCGTCGTGGTTTCGGTGGGCATGTCGGCTTCGATGGTGTCGTCGCCGTATTCGGTCTTGAACGCGCCCGCGTCGAGCCCTTGCTCGCACAGCCAGCGCACCATCGGCTCGATCTGGCCGTGCGTGACGATCACGCGTTGTGCGCCCGTCGCGCCGATGGCCGTTTGCAGTCCGGGCCAGTCCGCGTGATCCGACAGCACGAAGCCGCGATCGACGCCCTTGCGCCGCCGCGTGCCGCGCAGGCGCATCCAGCCGGAGGCGAACGCATCGCTGTAATCGCCGAAGCGGCGCATCCACGTGCTGCCCTGCGCGGACGGCGGCGCGACGATCAGCGCGCCTTGAAACGCCGCCTTGTCGCGCGCGGCGATCTCGCTCACGAGCCGCGTCTCTGGCAGCGCGACGCCCGATTCACGGTACGCGCGATTGAGCGGCTCCACCGCGCCATGACAGAAGATCGGACCGATGCCCGCGTCGATGCCCGCGAGCAGCCGCTGCGCCTTGCCGAACGAATAGCAGAAGAGCACCGACGCGCGGCCTTCTGCCGCGTTGTGCCGCCACCATGAATCGATGCCTTCGAACACGGCGCGCGACGGTTCCCATCGGTAGATCGGCAGGCCGAAGGTCGATTCGGTGATGAAGGTATCGCAGGGAACGGGCTCGAACGGCGCGCAGGTCGGATCGGGCTCGACCTTGTAATCGCCGGACGCGACCCACACGCGCCCGCCGTGCTCCACGCGCACTTGCGCCGAGCCAAGCACATGCCCCGCCGGATGAAGCGACACCCGCACGCCGTTTACATCGATGCGCTCGCCGTAAGCGAGCCCTTGCACGTCGATGCCCGGCAGCCGCGAGAGCAGCACGCCGAGTCCCGCTTCGGCCGTGAGATAGCGCGCGTGACCGAAGCGCGCGTGATCGGCATGGGCGTGCGTGATGACCGCGCGCTCGACGGGCCGCCACGGATCGATATAGAAGTTGCCCGGCGGACAGTACAGGCCCTCGGGACGCGCGACGATGAGATCGGCGGATGTGTTCACGGGCTTTTCGGTCGTGCTCCTGAGAAGTGTCGTGCAGGCAACAAAGCACGTGACATGCCCGTCATGGCGCTTTCATGAAGAGCGACTACGGTGTAAAAGGTTTGTTCAGCATCGTCTTATTTTCGTCCGAGAACGAAGGAGCCGGTTCGAGCCGCGAGGCTCGTTGCAATGCCTTGTCTCACGTGATCTTCCGCTGGTGTTTTGGAATGAAGCCGAATATGGACACGATGGTTGCGTCGACTGCCGCAGAGGCGGTCTGGATTGTCAGGCTCAGGAGCCATCCGCAGTATGACTTCGTGCGTCTGAAGCGGGTGTTTGCCGAGCCCGGGTCGCGCCATCAGGTCGTGCTCGTGGATGTCAAACGGCTCCTGCAATGCGCCGACCGCGACGACACCGACTACGTGCTCAAGGCCGTCGACGACTGGCACGCGGGCAAGGTGCGCGGCATCCGCGAATTCCTCGACCCGGACAACCCGCGCGTGCCCGAAATGCCGTACGTGACCATCAGCGTGCGGCGCGCGGAAGGCTTGCTCGGGCTGATCGGCGTGCATCGGGAGGGCGTCGTCGCGTTTCGCAACGGACAGCATCGCGCGCGCTACATGGCGCACGCCGGCGCGCTTTGCATGCCGGTGGAAGTGCACGAACGCGAGGCCGATCTTTTGCGCGCGATGTGCGCCGCGCCGGGCGATGCGGTCGCGGAGTACGGCGAGGTCTGATGCCGTGGCGATGTGTCACGCAGGCGACGCGTCGACGACATTACGCGGCGCGCCGTCTGCCCATGCTTTCACGTTGCCGAGCGTCGTCGTCGCGATTTCGATGAGCGCCTCGCGCGTGAAGAACGCCTGATGCGCGGTGATGATGACGTTCGGAAACGTGAGCAGCCGCGCAAGCACGTCGTCCTGCAAAAGGCGGTCCGAGTGGTCCTCGAAAAAGAGGCCGCCTTCTTCCTCGTACACGTCGAGCCCCAGATGCCCGAGCTGGCCGCTCTTGAGCGCGCCGACGAGCGCGTTGCTTTCCACGAGCCCGCCGCGGCCGGTGTTGATGAGCATGGCGCCGCGCTTCATGCTGGCGAGCGCGCGTTTGTCGATCAGGTGATACGTCGAAGGCAGAAGCGGGCAGTGCAGCGACACGATATCCGAGTTCGCGAGCAGTTCGTCGAGCGACACGTAGCGCGCGCCGCGCGCGAGCAGGTCTTGCGCGGGCGGGCCGGGATCGTACGCGAGCACTCGCGTGCCGAAGCCCGCCATGATGTTGCCGAACACGCGCCCGATGATGCCCGTGCCGATCACGCCGACAGTCTTGCCGTGCAGATCGAAGCCGAGCAGGCCGGTGAGCGAGAAGTCGCCTTCGCGCGTGCGGGCCACCGCGCGATGCAACCGGCGATTGAGCGTGAGGATCATGCCCACGGCGTGTTCCGCCACCGCATGCGGCGAATACGCGGGCACGCGCGTCACCGTGATGCCGAGGCGCTTCGCCGCGTTCAGATCGACGTGATTGAAGCCCGCCGAGCGCAACGCGAGCAATCGCGTGCCGCCCGCGTGCAGCTTTTCGAGCACGGCTTCGTCCACGCTGTCGTTCACGAACGGGCACACGGCCGTGTAGCCCTGCGCGAGCACGGCCGTCTGCGCATCGAGATGCGCTTCCTGAAAGTCGAGTTCGATGCCGAAGGCTTCGCTCGCCTGCCTGAAGGTGTCGGCGTCGTACGGTCGCGCGCTGAAGAGAATGAGGCAGTGCGGGTTCGGGCGGGTGTTTGTTGTGGTCATGTCGGGCCGGCTGCGTTCAGGTTGAGGGAACGCGCGCCGGCCCGGAATGCCAGGAGCCGGCGGTGCGCGTCAGTGCGTCGTCGGGCTGCCGGAGGTCAGGCCAACGTTTGCGCCGGCGGTCTGAAAAGCGGCCGGCGTCTGTCGATAGATCTCGTCGGGCTTGTTATTGGCGGCGTTGACTTCCTTGGTGAGTCTTTCGAGCGCGTAGTCGATAAAGAAGCGCGTCTTGGCGGGCAGATACTGCCGCCCCGGATAGACGATCGACAGCTTCATCTCGGGGTCGTCCACGGAATAGTCCGGCAAGAGGCGCACGAGCGTGCCGTCGTTGATGTCGCCCGCCACGATGCCTTCCGGCAGGATCGAAAAGCCCATGCCGCGCAGCGTCGCGAGACGCACCATCAACGCGCTGTTGACCGAATAGACCGCCGAGAGCGTCACCTGTTCCGATGACCCGTGGCGGTGCCTGAAGTGCCACGACGAACTGCGGATCTCATTCGGAAGCGCGACGCACGGCATGCCTTGCAGGTCGGCCGGCGAGGCGGGCATGCCGTGCTCGGCCACGAAAGCCGGTGTGGCGACCGGAATGAGCGCGCTCACGCCGATGGGCCGTTCGACGAGCGCCGTGCTCGACACCATGAACGCCGCGACGATACCGACGTCGTATCCGTCCTCGACAAGATCGACGTGACGCTCGGCAAGCGTGAGGCGCACGTTGACTTTCGGATACAACTTGCGGAAGCCGTCGATGAGCGGCGTCAAAGTAAGAAGCGAAAGCGCGCTCGATGCGACTACGCGAAGCGTTCCGCTCGGCTCGCCTTCCGTATGCGTCACCGCGGATTCCAGATGATCGAGTTCTTCCAGTAATGCGCGGCAGCCCTCCAGATAACGCGTGCCGGCTTCAGTCAACGACAGATTGCGAGTCGTGCGGTTAATAAGGCGTGTCCTCAGATGCGCTTCAAGCATCGCAATTGCGCGAGTAACGAGCGCATTCGAAACGTCGAGTTGCTGTGCCGCGCGCCGAAAACTTTCTGTGTCGGCAACACGGACAAATACGCGCATAGCATGAATTTGGTTCATCTGAATGCCCTCTCTCTCTGTTGTGCCACGGTGACGTGGGCTGATAAATCTCCCCGTTTCACGCCCACTTTTCGATGTACCACCACTGCATAATATTGACAGAATGAAGAAGTTGCAATATCAGAATAAATAATCGGTCCCGCCGAGGAAATAGTTTCCGGATCCAGAGGATTTTAGTCGTGATTGTGCTAGCTATGGTATTCCATACTGACAGCATTGATATTTGTGGTAGTTCTTTTTAAATCTTGTTCGCGCATGGCGTCGCTGTCGGCTTTCCCATGGGGAAAACGATATAAGAGCAGCGTATTTATACGGATGTGCTTAATTAGTCCGGTTATTGCGCTACTGGTTTATCGGTTGCTTAATTAAAACTCATCGGGCGCGAAGCGAGCAAAGCTTTTATCAATGGCGCGCTAGATATTTAGGCGCGGCCGTTGTTTCAGAAAGCGCGGCCTTATCCTCCAAAAGCCGAAAGGATGAACCGACTCATGCTATGGCACCTTCTTGCGACACAACCGGAAATCGCGCTTTTCGCCAGTTTGGCCATTGGTTTTTTTATCGGCTCGTTCAAGTTCGGTCCCATTCAGCTTGGCGGTGTCTGCGGCACGTTGATCGTCGCGCTGATTCTCGGTCAGAGCGGCGCGCGCATATCGCCGGATCTGAAAAACACTGCCTTCGCGCTGTTCATTTTCGCGCTCGGTTTTACGGGCGGTCCGCAGTTTTTCGCGAACATCGGGCGCGGCTGGCGGTACGGCGCGCTGTCGCTTGTCGAGGTCATTGTCGTGGTCGCGCTCGTGCTCGGCATCGCGGCGATGCTCAAGCTCGATCCGGGCACGGCGGCCGGTCTGCTCGCGGGCGGCGCGACGGAATCGGCGGTGATCGGCACGGCGTCGGAGGCGGTCGCGCGGCTCGGCTTGCCCGCCGCCGAGACTGCGCGCCTTCAGGCAAATATCGTCACCGCGTACAGCGTCAGCTATCTCTTCGGGCTCGTGACGATCGTGCTTTTCGCGAGCCAGTTCGCGCCGCTCATCTTGCGCGTGAATCTGCGCGACGAAGCCGAGCGCGCCTGGCGCAAGCTCGGCGGCGACGGCGCGCTCGCGGAAGGGCAGACGCCCGCCATCATGCCGCTCGCCGCGCGGGACCTGAAGGTGACGGCCGCGGCCGGCAGCAGCATCGGTGAGCTGGAGAAGCGCTTCGGCCACAACATCAGCGTGCAGCGCGTGGTGCGCGACCGTTCGGTCATCAAGGGGCAGCCTTCGGTGACGCTGAAAGCGGGCGATCGCATCGTGATCGCGGGGCGGCGCGAGGCGCTCGTCGAGGCGATTCCGTGGGTCGGCGAAGAAGTGTTCAACGGCGGCGGCTCGGATTACTTCGTCGAAAAAGTCGACGTGATGCTCACGAACCGCGCGCTGCACGGACTCACGCTCGCGCAGGCGCGCGCCCGCGCGAATCCGGCGGATGGGCGCGGCGTGTTCGTCGCGGCCGTGACGCGTCTGGACAGCACGGTGCCCGCGCTGCCCGGCACGCAGGTGCAGCGCGGCGACGTGCTCACGCTCGTCGGCAGCAAGGAAGACGTGACGCGCGGCGCGGCGAAGCTCGGCTACATCATTCGCGCGACGCAGAAGACCGACTTCGTGTTCCTCGGGCTCGGCGTGCTGGTCGGCATCGGCATCGGGCGGCTGTCGGCGCACGTCGGCGGCATCGACCTGTCGCTCGGCACGGGCGGCGGCTGTCTGCTCGCGGGGCTCGTATTCGGCTGGATCCGCTCGCGCTATCCGGTGATCGGCTCGCTGCCGTCGGCGGCGGCGCAAATCCTGAAGGACTTCGGGCTATGCACGTTCATCGCGGCGGTCGGCCTCTCGGCGGGCGCGGACGCGCTGCGGCTGATCCGCGAATTCGGCATCGCGCTGCCGCTGGCGGGCATCGTCATCACGCTCGTGCCGGCGCTCGCGTCGCTCGTCGTCGGGCGCGTGCTGCTCAAGCTCGACGTGCCGATGCTGCTCGGCGCGATCGCGGGCCAGCAGTGCAGCACGCCGGCGATCAGCGCGCTCGTCGGCGTGACCGGCAACGCGACGCCCGTCATCGGCTACACCATCACCTACGCCGTTTCGAACGTGCTGCTGCCGCTGCTCGGGCCGCTCGTCGTCGGACTGGTGAGCAAGCTCGGCTAGAACGATGAACATCGGGGGTTCAATGGACTGGCTCCACGCGATCTTCGCGAAGTCACCCGAAACGGCGCTGTTTCTGTCGCTCGCGACGGGCTATCTGATCGGCCAGATCAACTTCGGCAAATTTCAGTTGGGCGGCGTCGGCGGCTCGCTGATCGCCGCGGTCGTCGTGAGCCAGGTCGGCGTGCAGATCGACAACGGCGTGAAGTCCGTGATGTTCGCCGTATTCATCTACGCAGTCGGCTACGACTCGGGGCCGCAGTTCTTCAACTCGCTGAACCGGCAGACCTTACGCGAGATCGCGATGGCCGTTTTTCTCGCGGTGACGGCGCTCGTCACGGTGATCGTCTGCGCGAAGGTGTTCGGCCTGAACAAAGGACTCGCGGCAGGACTGGCGGGCGGCGCGCTCACGCAGTCCGCGATCATCGGCACGGCGGGCGACGCCATCGCGCGGCTCGGCTTGCCCGCCGCCAAAACGAAGGCGCTGCAGGGCGATGTGGCGATTGCCTACGCGGTGACGTACGTGTTCGGCTCGCTCGGCGCGATCATCGTGTGCGTGAACATCCTGCCGAAATTCATGGGGCAGAGCCTGAAGGACGCATCGATCGAGGCGGAGAAGTCGCTTGCTGGCGATGCCGGTCCCGCGCCGGGGCAAGTCTCTGCGTTGCCGCCGCTCGTCGGGCGCGCGTATCGCGTGACGGCGGCAGGCGCGGCGGGACGCACGGTCGCGCAGATCGAGATGGCGGAGCAGGATCTGATCACCGTCGAGCGCGTGCGGCGCGCGGGCCACGCGCTGGAACCGCGCCCGGACGCGACGCTCGAAGCGGGCGATATCGTGCTCGTCGTCGGGCGACGCGAGGCGATGGCCGGCGCGGCGTCGCACATCGGCGACGAAGTCGCGGACAGCGACGGCATCAGCATCGTGATGCAAAAGCGCCAGGGCGTGTTCGCGCGGCGCGGCATGAATCACACGACGATCGCCGCCGTGCGCGCGACGGTCGACCGCGAGATGCGCCACGGCGTCTATCTGCAGGCGATTTCGCGCGCCGGCATGCCGCTGCCCGTGCTGCCGGAAACGCGGCTCGAACATGGCGACGTGCTCACGTTCTACGGCTCGCCGCAGGACACGAAGCGCGCCGTCGACGCAGCCGGCTACGAACTGCCGTACAGCAACAAGACCGATTTCATCTATATGGGCGTGGGCATCGTGATCGGGCTGTTGCTCGGGCTCGTCGTCGTGCGCGTGGGCGGCATTCCGATCACGCTCGGCTCGGGCGGCGGCTGCCTGCTCGCGGGTCTCGTCTTCGGCTGGATGCGCGGCAAGCATCCGATGTACGGCGTCATGCCGCCTGCCGCGTCGCAGTTGCTCAAGGACTTCGGCCTTGCGGCGTTCGTCGCGGTGGTTGGACTGAACTCGGGCTTGCAGGCCGTCGTCACGGTGAAGCAGAGCGGCCTCACGATCTTCCTGCTCGGCGTGTTCGTCACGCTGTTTCCGCTGCTCTTGACGATGCTCTTTGGCCGCTACGTGCTGCGCTACGACAACGCAGCGGTGTTCGCGGGCGCGCTGTCCGGTTCGCGCAGCGCGAACCCGGCGTTCGGCGGCGTGCTCGACAAGGCGGAAAGCCCGGTGCCGACGGCCGCCTTCGCGGTCACGTATGCGCTCGCGAACGTGCTGTTGACGCTGCTCGGGCCGCTCGTGGTTGGGCTGGTGTAGGGGCTGGTGTAGCGGCTCGGGCGTGCTCCTTGCGCCATCATCGGCGGGCGAACAAGGAGGCATTTCATGGCGAATACCTTACCCGTCGTCACGCTGCCCGACGGCGAAGCGATCCCGAAACTCGGTCAGGGCACATGGGAGATGGGCGAGCGTCCGAACGCGCGCAAGGCGGAGATTGCGGCGCTGCGTGAAGGCGTCGAACTGGGGATGACGCTCATCGACACCGCCGAGATGTACGGCGACGGCGAGAGCGAGAAGCTCATCGCCGAGGCGCTGTCGGACGTGCGCGACGACGTATTTATCGTGAGCAAGGTGTATCCGCATAACGGCAGCGAGCGCGGCGTGCAAGCGGCGTGTGAGCGCAGTCTGAAGCGGCTGAAGACCGATCGCATCGATCTGTACTTGCTGCACTGGCGCGGCGGCGAAGATTTGCAGGGCGTGGTCGCGGGCTTCGAGAAGCTGCGGCGCGACGGCAAGATTCGTCATTGGGGCGTGAGCAATTTCGACACCGACGACATGGAGGAGCTTTTCTCGCTCGATGGCGGCGATGCCTGCGCGACCGATCAGATTCTCTACAACGTCGCGCGACGCGGGCCGGAGTTCGACTTGCTGCCGTGGCTGCGCGAACGCCGGCTGCCTGCGATGGCGTACAGCCCGGTCGATCATGCGCGGCTGCCGCGCGGCGGCGTGCTCGAGAAGATCGCGGCGGCGCGCGGCGTGTCGGCGTTTCAGGTGGCGCTTGCCTGGGTGCTGCAACAGCCCGAGGTGTTCGCGATTCCGAAGGCCGCGGATGTCGCGCATGTGCGGGAGAATCGCGCGGCGGTGGACTTGCGGTTGTCGGCGGAGGAGTTGGCGCAGATCGACGGCGAGTTCAGCCCGCCCACGAGAAAGAGGGGGTTGGAGATGCTTTAGTGGCGATATCGGCGTTGCTAAAGAACAGCAGCGAGCAGAATAGTCGGTCATCCCGACTATTGCTCGCTGGCTGTGATGAGACGTGATTGCCTCCGCGGGCCTTCCCAGAGCGGCCGCTAACCGCCCCTAATCACGAACACGCATGATGCGCATGCACCGACCCCAGCACCGCCACTTCGGCCGGCGTGCGCCTGAGATCCGCCTCGCTGACCTGCTTAGCGTCGGAAAGAAAATCATCGACGATCGACGACACCGTCGTATCCGTCAAACACAGCGACACGCGCCGCGTTTCGTTCGCCGGCATCGACGCGCGTTGCGACAGGAACAGCACGCCGTACTGATACCCGCGCACGATGCCCCGCACCGCGCCGACGCATTGTCCCTGCGCGGCGTTGTCGCCTTTCTGGCCGCACTGCTGCGCGAGCGACCACGCGGAAAAGCTCGGATCCGATGCGCCGGGCGTCGGCGCGGACTGCGCGTGAGCGGCCGTGGCTACGCAAAGCGCGAGGGAAGCGGCGAGCGAGAGAGCGCGTTTCATCGTGGGTATCCTCTTGTATGAACAGTGAACCGTTGAGAGGCGAAGCGGCGCGCTTTGGTTCCGGCGACCGTTTGCTTCAGGTCACGTTTTCGCGCGATCGCAGCGTTCGCAGTTCGGCCACGGGAATATGGCAATGGATGACGTGGCCGTTTCCGGCATCGCGGCTGGGCGGCGTCTCGCGCTCGCAAATCTCGCCGATCTTGCGCGGACAGCGCGTGTGAAACACGCAGCCCGACGGCGGATTCGCCGCGCTCGGCAATTCGCCCGACAGCCGGATGCGCTGATGCGCCGCGTGTGTGTCGTCGAGCGATGGCGCCGACGACAGCAACGCTTCCGTGTACGGATGCTGCGGGCCGTCGAACACATCGGCGGCGCGGCCGATTTCCATGATGCGCCCGAGATACAGCACGGCGATGCGGTCCGACAAATAGCGCACGACATGCAGATCGTGCGAGATGAACACATAGCTCACGCGGCGCTCGCGCTGCAAATCCGCGAGCAGATTCAGAATCGCGGCCTGCACGGAGACATCGAGCGCGGAAGTCGGCTCGTCGCAGACGACCACGCGCGGATCGCCCGCGAAGGCGCGCGCAATCGCGACGCGCTGCTTGAGTCCGCCCGATAGTTGCCGCGTGCGCGAGCCGAGGTAACGCTCGGGCAGCCGCACCGCCTCGGTCAGCGTATGCAGCCGCCGCTCTTTCGCTTCGCCGTGCAGCGCGCCGAGCTTCGCGAGCGACCGCGCAATGAGCCTGCGCACCGAATGCGCGCGGTTCAGCGCCGAATCCGGATTCTGGAAGACGATCTGCAGCGACTTGACCTGCTCGCCGCTGCGCCGCGTGACGCGCTCGGCGAGGCGCTGGCCATCGAGTTCGAGCGTCGCGCCTTCATCCGGCGAGACGAGGCCGAGCAGCAGTTTCGCGAGCGTCGTCTTGCCGCTGCCCGACTCGCCGACGAGCCCGAGCGTTTCGCCCTGCGCGAGATCGAGCGAGACATCGTGGACGGCGCGCACGTCCTCATCGCCGACACGGAAGGTCTTCGACACGTGACGGGCCGACAGCGCGAGCGGCGCGTCGTCGCGCGGCGGCGCGGGCGGCGGCGTTTCGCCGGTCGAGCGGGGCAACAGGTGCGCGCGCTCGTGGTAATGACAGCGCGACATCTGATCGCCGTGAAGCGATGCCACGCGATACGGCGGCGGCGCTTGCTTCACGCAGCGTTCGTCCGCCATCTTGCAGCGCGGCGCGAAAATGCAGCCTTGCACGACCGATCCCGGCAGCGGCAGCGAGCCGGGAATCGTGTCGAGGCGGCCGGTTTCCTTCGTGCGCGTGCTCGTCGGCAGGCAGCGCAAGAGGCCGACCGTGTACGGATGGCGCGGCTTCGCGAAGACGTCGGCGGTCGCGCCTTCTTCCACGAGCCGGCCCGCGTACAGCACGCCGACGCGGTCGCACATGCGCCCGATCACCGCGAGGTTGTGGCTGATGAACAGCACCGCAGTGCCCAGTTCCGCGCGCAACTGGGCGATCAGATCGAGCACTTCGGCTTCGACGGTGGCATCCAGTCCGGTCGTCGGTTCGTCGAGAATGAGCAGTTCGGGATTGCACGCGAGCGCCATCGCGATCACGACGCGCTGCTGCATGCCGCCCGACAATTGATGCGGATAACTCTCCATCACCCGCTCCGGCGACGCGATGCGCACGCGGCGCAGCATCTCGACGGTACGGGCGAGCGCGTCGTCGGCGGAGGCGCCCGCTGCTTCGAATGCTTCGGACACCTGACGCGCGATCGTCAGCGATGGATTGAGCGCGCGGCCCGGGTCCTGATAGACCATCGACACGGCGTTGGCGCGCAGCACGCGAAGCGCTTCGGCGGGCAGCGACGCCACGTCGTGTCCGCCGACCGTGATGCGGCCCGCCTTCACGCGGCCGTTGCGCGGCAGATAGCGCAGGATCGCGAGCGCGGCCGTCGATTTGCCGCAGCCGGATTCACCGACGAGCCCGTACGCTTCGCCGCGCCGCACGCGCAGCGTCACGTCTTGCAGGACATCGCGGTCGTGCCAGCGCGTGCGATACGCGACCGTCAGGCCGACCACCGTCAGCGCGTCCGTCTCGCTGCCCTTGGCCGCGCCGAACGCGGGGAAAGCCGATGGCGGCGGTCCGTTCATCGGTCGAGCACTCCTTGCACGGCATCCGCGACTAGATTCACGGCGACGACGAGCGACGCGATCGCCGCCGCGTCGAACACGACCGTCCACCACGCGCCGCCCGCCATCAGCGTGTAGCTTTCTGAGAGCGCCAGGCCCCAGTCGGCGGAAGGCGGCTGAATGCCGAAGCCGAGAAACGACAGCGTCGCGACCGCGAAGATCGCGTAGCCGAGGCGCACCGTCGCTTCCACGATGATCGGCGGCAGCACGTTCGGCAGAATCTCCGCGAACATGATGTAGAAGGCGTTCTCGCCGCGCAGTTGCGCCGCGAGCACGTAGTCGAGATGCCGCTCGCCGAGCACGGCCGCGCGGACCGTGCGCGCGGTGATCGGCGCGAACGTGAGGCCGATGACGAGAATCACCGTCGTGTTGCTTGCGCCGACCGCGGCCAGCGCGAGCAGCGCCACGATCACGAGCGGCAGCGCGAGCAGCGCGTCGATCGCGCGGCCGACCACGGCATCCACCCAGCCGCCGAAATAGCCGACCACGAGCCCGAGCGCCGTGCCCGCCGCCGTGCCGAGGAGCGTCGCGAGCGGCGCAATGGTGAGAATGTCGCGCGAGCCGACGATCACGCGGGCGAACACATCGCGGCCGAGTTGGTCCGTGCCGAACCAGTGTTCCGCGGAAGGCGGGGTGAGCGAATTCAGCGGGTCCGACGCGTACGGATCCTGCGGCGTGAGCCAGTGCCCGAACAGCGCGCACGCAACCCAGAAGAGCAGGATCAGCACGCCGACGTCGAACGTGGCCGAACGCGCGAGCGCGCCGAGGGCGTCGAACCGCTTCGGTTTGACGGCGGCGACCGTGCTCATCGCGCGCCTCCGGTGCGAAGGCGCGGATTGAGCACGACATAGAGCGCATCCGCGATCAGATTCGCCGCCGTGTAGATCACGCCGATGGTCAGCACGCCGGCTTCAAGCATCGGAAAGTCCTTGGCCTTCGCGGCGTTGTAGATAAGCGAGCCGATGCCCTGATAGTGAAACAGCGTCTCCACGACGACGAGCCCGCCGATCATGTAGCCGAGCTGCGTCGCGGCGACCGTGACCGTCGGCAGAAGCGCATTGCGCAGCACATGGCGCAGGATCACGACGCGGCGCGGCAAGCCTTTGAGAATCGCGGTGCGCGTGTAGTCGGCGTCGAGCGCCTCGACCGTGCCTGCGCGCGCCATCCGCGCGATATAGCCGAAGAACACGAAGACGAGCGGCAGCACCGGCAGAATCAGATGCTTCAGTTGCACGAGCGCGCTCGCGTTGGCGGGCGCGCTCGCTTCGATCGGCAGCCATTGCAGCCACACGCCGAAGATCAGAATCAGCACGATGGACGACACGAACTCCGGCACGACCGTCGCCGTGAGTCCGCCGATGCTGATGAACCGGTCGATCCAGCGCCCGGCGTGCAGCGCCGCGTAGACGCCGCCCGCGATGCCGAGCGGCACCACCACCACGAACGCGAGCGCGCCGAGCTTCGCCGAATTCCACAGCGCGCCGCCGATGAACGGCGCAACCGGCGCGCGAAACGCGTAGGACTCGCCCATGTCGCCGCGCAGAAAGTGCGTGATCCAGCCGGTGTATTGCGTGAGAAGCGGCCGGTCCACGCCCAGTTGATGATTGAGCGCCGCGACGGCGCGCGCATCGGCGAGCGGGCCGAGAATCGCGCGGCCCACGTCGCCGGGCAAGAGTTGGCCGCCCGCGAACACGATCATCGACAGAAGCCACAGCGTGACGAGCGCGAGCAGCACGCGCACGCCGACGAAGCGCAGCACGCGCCGCGCCTTCGCCGTGCCGTTGCGCTTGCCGCCGATGCCGGCCGGTGACGTGATCGTGCTCAAGCGGCCACCGTCGCGCGGTCGAACCACATCTGCGAAATGGCGTTGAAGCGCACGCCCGACACGTTCGCGCGCGTGACGATCAACTGGTCGTAGAAGTACGGAATCACGACGGGCGTTTCGTCGAGCAAGAGCCGCTGAATCTGCCCGGAGAGCTTCTTCTGCGAGGCGACGTCGAGCGCCGCGACGAACTGCGCGACGAGTTTGTCGTATTCCGCGTTCTTGAAATGCGCGGCGTTCCACGTGCCGCTGCTCGTGAGCGGCGCATTGAGAAACACGTTCGGCACGCCGCGATGTCCGTAATCCGTGATGCCGAGCGGCGAATCCAGCCAGTCCGACTTGCCGAACGTGCCCGAGCCGTAATACAGATCCTGGCTCTCCACCTTCAGCGCGATGCGAATGCCGATGGCCTTCGCCGCGTTCTGCACGACCACGGCGAGGTCGGGAATCTCCATGTACTTTTCGGTCGTGAGCGTGATGTCGAAGCCGTTGGCCGCGCCCGCTTCGCTCATCAGCTGCTTCGCTTTCGCGATGTCGAGATGCCGCTGCGGCACGGTGAGATCGCTCGACGGGAAGACCGGCGCGAACGGGCTGTCGTTGCCGACGACCGCCCGTCCGCGAAACAGGCCCTTCACGATGACTTCGCGATTGATCGCGAGCGCGAGCGCCTGACGCACGCGCTTGTCCTTGAACGCGCCCATGTCGCAGCGCATGTGGATCTGCCGATGCGAACTCGACTTCGCGCCCAGCACCTTGAACTGCGGGTTCGACAGCATCGAGACGCCGCCCTGCACGGTGAAGTCGCCCATCACGTCGGCCTGGCGGCCTTGCATCGCGAGGAGTTGCGCCTGCTGGTCGGCGTAGAACGAGAACTGCACGCGGTCGGGCAGCGATTTGTCGCCCCAGTAGTCCGGATTGCGCACGAACGACGCGCCGACCTTCGGCGTGTACTTTTCCAGCTTCAGCGCGCCCGTTCCCATGAACGACTTCTCGTACGGGCCGCTGAAGTTCGCGGGCAGAATCACCGCGTTGTAGTTGTCGGAGGAAACGTAGTACGGGAAATTGCCGTTGGGCGCGTCGAGATGGAACTCGACGGTGTGGTCGTCGACCGCTTTCGCCGAATCCTTCGACAGCACGCCCTTCAGCACCGAGAGTGCCGCCGAGCCCGCGCCCGGATCGGCCAGACGATTGAAGGTCGCCGCGACGTCTTTCGCGGTCATCGGCTGGCCGTCGTGGAACTTGACGTTCGGGCGCAGCTTGAACGTCCAGACATCGCCCGTTGCGTTGGACGACCACGAGAGCGCGAGGGCAGGGCGCAGCGTGAGCGTCTCGCTGTCGTCGTCGATCAGGAATTCGCCCGTCTGGTTGATGAGCACGAGACCGGCCGCATCGGTGACGGTCAGCGGATCGACCGCGCCCGCCGGCGTCATGTGCGCGACGCGGATCGTGCCGCCGGGCTTGCCCGCGCCCTGCGCGCGCGCCGCCGGCATGCCGAAGAGCCCGCCCGCCGACAGCGCGAAGCCGAGCACGCTTGCGTGCCGCAGCAGTTCGCGCCGCGTGAGGCGGCCGGCCATGAACTCGTCGATCGCGTGATTGCCCAGCTCGCCCGCGTTGCCGCGCGCAAGCTCCAGGTGATGCGCGCCCGTCGATGCTTTCTTCATCGGTGATCGTTTCCTGTGCGTGTTGTCGTGTTGTCGCGATGTCGTTGTCTGGCGCGCTTCGCCGATGTCACGCGAAGTCAGCGCGTCTCGGCGTGGAAGCAAGGAACGCGCCGCTTAGTTGCGCGGCGCCTCAATGCTCGTGCGGATGCTTGTGGATGGGATCGACCCAGAAGACTTCTTCCGGCGTTTCCACCGCGTCGATGTTCAGGTTCACGACGACCGCTTCGTTGTCGCTGCGCACGAGCACGCATTCGAGCGGCTCATCCGTGCTCGCGTTGATTTCCTGATGCGGCACGTACGGCGGCACGAAGATGAAATCGCCCGGACCAGCTTCCGCCGTGAATTCGAGGTGCTCGCCCCAGCGCATGCGCGCCTGGCCGCGCACGATGTAGATCACGCTTTCGAGCGCGCCATGATGGTGCGCGCCGGTCTTCGCATTCGGATGAATGGTGACCGTTCCCGCCCAGATCTTCTGCGCGCCGACGCGCGCGGCGTCGATGGCGGCCGCGCGGTTCATGCCCGGCGTCTGCGGCGTGTTGGTGTCGAGCTGATCGCCCTTGATGACCTTGACGCCGTTCTCGCGCCAATCGATATGATGTGCGTCGCTCATGGTGCCTCTGGTCTCTCGGATAGACAAAGTCCGTTGCCGCCGACACCGCGCGAGCAACGGACTTCCGATATTACACGGCGAAGCGCCTCAACCGGGCGGCGATCATTTCCCCTTCGAGTTGATGATCGCTTCCGACACGTTGGTCGGCGTCTCGGCGTAGTGCTTGAACTCCATCGTGTAGGTCGCGCGGCCTTGCGTCAGGGAGCGCAGCGACGTCGAGTAGCCGAACATCTCGGCAAGCGGCACCTCGGCGCGCACGATCTTGCCGCCGCCGCCCGCGATGTCTTCCATGCCCTGCACGATGCCGCGCCGGCTCGACAAGTCGCCCATCACGTTGCCCATGAATTCCTCGGGCGTTTCCACTTCGACGGCCATCGTCGGTTCGAGCAGCACGGGCTTCGCGCGACGCATCGCTTCCTTGAAGGCCATCGAGCCGGCCATGCGGAACGCGTTTTCGTTCGAATCGACATCGTGATAGGAGCCGAAGGTCAGCGTCACTTTCGTGTCGACGACCGGATAGCCCGCCAGCACGCCCGACTTGAGCGATTCCTGAATGCCCTTGTCCACCGCCGGAATGTACTCGCGCGGAATCACGCCGCCCTTGATGGCGTCGACGAACTCGTAGCCCTTGCCCGGGTCCGGTTCCAGCGTGATGACGGCGTGTCCGTACTGGCCGCGCCCGCCCGACTGCTTGACGAACTTGCCTTCGACATCCGTCACCTTGTTGCGCACGGTCTCGCGATACGCCACCTGCGGCTTGCCGACCGTCGCCTCCACGCCGAACTCGCGCTTCATGCGGTCGACGAGAATTTCGAGGTGCAGCTCGCCCATGCCGGAGATGATCGTCTGCCCGGATTCCTCGTCGGTCGTGACGCGGAACGACGGGTCTTCCTGCGCGAGTCGATTGAGCGCGATGCCCATCTTCTCCTGGTCGGCTTTCGTCTTCGGCTCGACGGCCTGCGAGATCACCGGCTCCGGGAAGATCATCCGTTCGAGGATGATGATGTTGCCCGGATCGCACAGCGTATCGCCGGTCGTGGCTTCCTTCAGGCCGACCGCCGCCGCGATGTCGCCCGCGCGCACTTCCTTGATTTCCTTGCGTTCGTTCGCGTGCATCTGAAGGATGCGCCCGAGCCGCTCTTTCTTTTCCTTCACCGGGTTGTAGACCGTATCGCCCGAATTCACGACGCCCGAATACACGCGGAAGAAGATCAACTGGCCGACGAAGGGGTCGGTCATGATCTTGAACGCGAGCGCGGAGAACGGCTCGTCGTCGCTTGGGTGGCGCTCCGCTTCCTGGTCGTCTTCGGTGTGGCCGAGAATAGCCGGGACGTCCACCGGCGAGGGCAGATAGTCGATGACTGCGTCGAGCATCGCCTGGACGCCCTTGTTCTTGAACGCGCTGCCGCACAGCATCGGCACGATTTCGTTCGCGATGGTGCGCTTTCTGAGCGCCGTCTTGATCTCTTCCTCGGTCAGGCTTTCGTGGTCCTCGAGATACTTTTCGAGCAGTTCTTCGCTCGATTCCGCTGCGGCCTCGACCATCTTTTCGCGCCATTCATGCGCGACATCCTTGAGATTGTCGGGAATGTCTTCGTACGTGAACTTGATGCCCTGGCTCTCGTCGTCCCAGACGATCGCCTTCATCTTCACGAGGTCGACCACGCCCTGGAAGTGCTCTTCCGCGCCGATTGGAATCTGGATCGGCACCGCGACGCCTTTCAGACGCTCGCCGATCTGCCGCTGCACGCGGAAAAAGTCCGCGCCGACGCGATCCATCTTGTTGACGAACGCGATGCGCGGCACCTTGTACTTGTTCGCCTGACGCCACACGGTTTCCGACTGCGGCTGCACGCCGCCGACCGAGTCGTAGACCATGCAGGCGCCGTCGAGCACGCGCATGGAACGCTCGACTTCGATGGTGAAGTCGACGTGTCCCGGCGTATCGATAATGTTGATGCGATGTTCCGGATAATTGCCGGCCATGCCTTTCCAGAAGGCGGTCGTCGCGGCGGACGTGATCGTGATGCCGCGTTCCTGCTCCTGCTCCATCCAGTCCATCGTCGCCGCGCCGTCGTGGACCTCGCCGATCTTGTGCGTCACGCCGGTGTAGAAAAGGATGCGTTCGGTAGTGGTCGTTTTGCCGGCATCGATGTGGGCGCTAATACCGATATTGCGATAGCGCTCGATGGGAGTCTTGCGGGGCACGTGAACCTCCTGTGTGGTGTGTCGACCGCAGTTAGGGCTTCAGCCCTTACTGCGGTCCCATGCAAAGCTGTCGACCGCAGTCAGGGTTCAGGGTTTCAACCTCTACTGCCGTCCCATGCAATCCTTTTAGGATAGCGCGTAGACCAGCTTCTTGCAGGAATCTTGCCAGCCCTGCCGAACGTTGCGACAAACGGTTCGTACTGTCCCGCCGCGCCCCGCGCGGGCGAAAAAAAACGGCGCGTCAGGCGACACGCCGTTTGTATCGTTCAGGCAGACTTGCGCTTACTGCGCGCCCGGCAATCCCTTGATTTTCATGCCGGGCTTGATTCCCTTCGCCGTAAACCATCCCTTGCTCATCTCCAGCGCGTAGACGCCGTTGTTGCGCGGGCAATGGTTATTCGTGGTTTCGGCATCCATTTCGTCGATGTCGGTGATCGTGCCGTCCGCGCGAATGAACGCGATCGACAGCGGGATCAGCGTGTTCTTCATCCAGAAGCAATGCACCGCATTTTCATTGAAGACGAAAAGCATGCCTTCGTTCGCGGCGAGTTGCGTGCGATACATGAGACCCTGCTCGCGATCGGCGTCGTTGGCGGCCACGGCGGCGTCGATCACGAACATGCCGGCGGTGAGCTTCGCGCGCGGAAACTCCGACGGCTGCTTCGCGCCGGGCGGCATCGTCTGGGCCTGCGCGAGCGAAAGTGCGGCGAACGGCAGCAGAATCGCGATGACGAGCGTGCGTAGTCGTCGAATGACGGTCGCGCGGCGAATCGATTCAGCAAAAAGAAATGGCACGCGCAACGCGCGCAGAGAAAGCAACAGCGAATTCACACGATGCTCCTTGGATATCGGTCGTCCGCGCTAAGAAAGAAACAGCAGCCCCGCGCATGTTACTTGAAGCGCGACGCGAATGTAAAAAGCGCGGGCGAAGGCGGCGAACGTAGCTCACGGCGCAAATACGAAACGATGCAAAGGCCGGATGCAAAACAAAAGGGCAGATTGCCATTCGGCCATCTGCCCTTTAACGCCGTGAAGACGGCGGTAATGCTCGTTTTTAGCTTCGCTATACCGCGTCTTACAACGAACTTACTGAGCTGCGGAAGCAGCTTCCGGTGCCGAAGCGGCAGCCTTGTGCGACTTCTTGTGCGAATGCTTCTTGTGCGAATGCTTCTTCGCAGCCTTGTGAGCCGGTGCCGATGCCGTTGCCGACGCAGCAGCCGGAGCAGCCGCTTCCGGAGCCGAAGCTTGTGCGAATGCAGCCGTTGCGAACAGGCCAGCGACGAGAGCAGCGATCAGTTTGTTCATTTGTGAATCCTCAGCTTGAGTTAATTAACCAAACGACCCGGTCATTGAGTCATGTCGGTAAACGAGCCATCCACCTTTCGGTTGACAGTCGTATCGGCAAAAACTCGATACGGCTGTGAACGCTTGTTCCTTTCAAAAAGCCTGGAGCACACAGGATAATCGAAAGGGTGTTTCGTTCATGCCGGATAGCTTTGTGCGGCATCTGAGGCCCTTAACGCCTTGCCGAAAGAGTCGGTTGACGCGATTTCGCAGCGATTCACTGCCGAGATGCAAAAAATCTTCGCGGGTAGGTACGGGGCTAATCCGCGCATTTCACACAAGCGCCTGGCGCGATAGGTGATTCCGATTCAACGCACGGTTTTCCATGGAGATTGCGCCGGCACTTCGACGCTTTCGCCGGGCGCGAGTCCGAGCGAAAACACGTCGAGCGCGCCGATCGACACGCGCACGAGCCGCAGCGTCGGAAAGCCGACGGCCGCCGTCATGCGCCGGACCTGGCGGTTCTTCCCTTCGGTGATGGCGAGCTCGATCCACGTCGTCGGGATGGCGGCGCGGTAGCGGATCGGCGGATTGCGCTGCCACAGCCGCTCGACGTCCTGCTCCGCGACGAAGGCCGCCTTGCATGGCCGCGTCACGTAATCGCCGAGATCGACGCCTTTCGCGAGACGCGCGAGCGTATCGTCGCCGGGCGCGCCTTCGACCTGCGCCCAATAGCGCTTGATGAGCTTGTGGCGCGGCTCCGCGATGCGCGCCTGCAACGCGCCGTCGTCGGTGAGCAGCAGGAGGCCCTCGCTGTCCGCATCGAGCCGGCCCGCCGGATAGACGCCCGGCACCTTCACGAAGTCGCCGAGCGACGCGCGCGTTTCGTGCGCGGAGAACTGGCAGATCGTGCCGAACGGTTTATTCAGAGCGATGAGCGGCATCGGCAGACGAGCGGAACAGGTGGCAGGCGTGCGCGCCGCGCGGCAGGGCGGCGGGGCGTGAATGCGGCATCTTAATGCATAATGGATCGCGATCCGTTTCTCTCATTGCCGCGCCGGGCGAGGGCCTTCCGTGCGCCCGCCGTGGCTAGAATGAAAGCGCTGGCGCAGCGAGCGTCCGCGCAACCAATCATCAAGTCCGGCCTTCATTGGAGTCGACCATGTCGTATCAGCACATCCAGGTTCCGGCGGGCGGTGAAAAAATCACCGTCAACGCGGATTTCTCGCTCAACGTTCCGGATCAGCCGATCATTCCGTACATCGAGGGCGACGGCACGGGCGTCGACATCACGCCGGTCATGCTCAAGGTGGTGGATGCCGCGGTCGAGAAGGCCTACGGCGGGAAGCGCAAGATTCACTGGATGGAAATCTTTGCCGGCGAAAAGGCCACGCGCGTCTACGGTCCGGACGTCTGGCTGCCGGACGAAACGCTCGATGTCGTGAAGGATTACGTCGTTTCGATCAAGGGACCGCTCACGACGCCCGTCGGCGGCGGCATCCGGTCGCTGAATGTTGCGCTTCGGCAGCAACTCGACCTGTATGTCTGCCTGCGCCCGGTGCGCTACTTCAAGGGCGTGCCGTCGCCGCTGCGCGAGCCGGACAAGGTCGACATGGTGATCTTCCGCGAGAACTCGGAAGATATTTACGCGGGCATCGAATGGCCGGCCGAATCGGCGGAAGCGAAGAAGGTGATCGCGTTCCTGCGCGATGAAATGGGCGTGAAGAAGATCCGCTTCCCGGAGTCGTCGGGGCTCGGCATCAAGCCGGTGTCGCGCGAAGGCACCGAGCGGCTCGTGCGCAAGGCGATCCAGTATGCGATCGACAACAACCGGCGCTCGGTCACGCTCGTGCACAAGGGCAACATCATGAAGTTCACCGAAGGCGCGTTCCGCGACTACGGTTACGCGCTCGCGCAGAAGGAGTTCAACGCCGAACTGATCGACGGCGGCCCATGGATGAAGGTGAAGAACCCGAAGACGGGCGCGGACGTCGTCGTGAAAGACGTGATCGCCGATGCGTTCCTTCAGCAGATCCTGCTGCGTCCGGCGGAATACGACGTGATCGCCACGCTCAACCTGAACGGCGATTACATCTCCGATGCGCTCGCGGCGCAGGTCGGCGGCATCGGCATTGCGCCGGGCGCGAACATGTCGGACTCCGTTGCAATGTTCGAGGCCACGCACGGCACCGCGCCCAAGTACGCCGGTAAGGATTACGTGAACCCGGGCTCGGAAATTCTGTCCGCCGAAATGATGCTGCGCCATCTGGGCTGGACAGAGGCGGCGGATCGCATCATCGCGTCGATGGAGCAGTCGATTCTTTCGAAGCGCGTGACGTACGACTTCGCGCGGCTGATGGAAGGCGCGACGCAGGTGTCGTGCTCGGGATTCGGCGAGGTGATGATCGAGAACATGTGACGCCGCGCTGGCGGCGCGCATTCTACGGTTGAGCAAGCATAAAAAACCCGGCGCGAAGCCGGGTTTTACGGGCTCATGGCACCCGAACGGTCAGGCTGCGTCCTGGATGTTCGATGCCTGCTTGCCCTTCGGCCCCTGGACGATCTCGAAAGTGACCTTTTGGCCTTCCTTGAGCGTCTTGAAACCGTTCATCTGAATCGCCGAGAAATGTGCGAACAGATCCTCGCCGCCTTCGTCGGGCGTGATGAATCCGTAGCCTTTCGCGTCATTGAACCACTTGACCGTACCAGTAGACATTCGTACTTCCCCTCTAACTCTCGTCGCAACCAGAGCACGCTCGAAAAGCTCGACGGCCCACCCCACAGCGAACCGCCCCCTCCTCACTGCTCCCCTCGGCCTTTTTTGCCCGATGCCCCCGGAAAAAAGTGCCAGTTTGATTGTTAAATCTCTTAAATCGAGTGTCAAGGAATTTTTGGGATGGCCGATAAGCTCGTTGCAAAGTCCACATTCGTAGGGTAATTCCTGCTTTCGCATGTGCGCCGCCGTCCAAGCAAGGCATCTTGAAAAGTCGCATAATCGTCTCACTTGTGTGATACGCCGGCAGCGCGCCACCGTCGTGCGGTTTGTTTTTTTTGAAGCTGTGCGATACTGGATTCGACGAGGTGCAAGCGGGCCGCGCCGAAGGTTGGGCGCCGGCAGGATTCGATGGACGGTCGCTGCGCGACGCGTGTTTTCCAGCCATACCATAGGGCCGTGCGGCCAGTGCTGGAGCGGCAATTGCGAAGGCGTCCGTGTTGTTTAGAATGGGTGTATGGCGATAAATCCCAACAAGCAGGATGGCACGGTACTCGAGCGGCAGGAGCAGAAGCTCAAAAAGCCGGCGATGTACAAGGTGGTGCTGCTGAATGACGACTTCACGCCGATGGAATTCGTCGTGATGATCGTGCAGGAATACTTCAATAAAGATCGTGAGACTGCGACGCAGATCATGCTGAAGGTTCATCGCGAGGGCAGGGGAGTTTGTGGGGTCTATACGCGGGATATTGCGTCGACCAAAGTTGAGCAAGTCGTTAGCCATGCACGGCAAGCGGGGCATCCGCTGCAGTGCGTGATGGAGGAAGCATGATTGCCCAGGAACTGGAAGTCAGTCTGCACATGGCGTTTATGGAAGCACGTCAGGCGCGGCACGAGTTCATAACGGTCGAGCATCTCTTACTGGCCTTGTTGGACAATCCGACCGCGGCTGAAGTGCTGCGCGCCTGCGCAGCAAATATCGAGGATTTGCGTCAGAACCTGCGCAATTTCATTCATGACAACACGCCGACCGTGCCCGGCACGGACGACGTCGATACCCAGCCGACGCTTGGTTTCCAGCGCGTGATTCAGCGCGCGATCATGCATGTGCAATCGACTTCGAACGGCAAGAAGGAAGTGACGGGCGCGAACGTGCTCGTCGCGATCTTCGGCGAGAAAGACTCGCACGCGGTCTACTACCTGCAGCAGCAGGGCGTGACGCGTCTGGATGTCGTGAATTTCATTTCGCACGGCATCGCGAAGACGAACAGCGGCGACGCCGCGAAGGCGAACAGCGAAGCGAATCCGGAATCGGAAGACGCCGCCGCCCAGAAGGAAACGCCGCTCGCGCAGTTCACGCAGAACCTGAACCAGCAGGCGAAGGACGGCAAGATCGATCCTTTGATCGGCCGCGAGCTGGAAGTCGAACGCGTCGTGCAGGTGCTCTGCCGCCGCCGCAAGAACAATCCGCTGCTCGTGGGCGAAGCGGGCGTCGGCAAGACGGCCATCGCCGAAGGTCTCGCCTGGCGCATTACGCGCGGCGAAGTGCCGGACATCCTCGCGGATGCGCAGGTCTACTCGCTCGACATGGGCGCGTTGCTCGCGGGCACGAAGTATCGCGGCGATTTCGAGCAGCGTCTCAAGACGGTGCTGAAGGAACTGAAGGAGCGTCCGCACGCCATTCTGTTCATCGACGAAATTCACACGCTGATCGGCGCGGGCGCGGCATCGGGCGGCACGCTCGACGCATCGAACCTGCTGAAGCCGGCGTTGTCGTCCGGACAGCTGAAGTGCATCGGCGCGACGACGTTCACGGAATATCGCGGCATCTTCGAGAAGGACGCGGCGCTGTCGCGGCGCTTCCAGAAGGTGGATGTCACGGAGCCTTCGGTCGAGCAGACGGTCGCGATTCTGCGCGGTCTCAAGTCGCGCTTCGAGGAACACCACGGCGTGAAGTACTCGTCGGGTGCGCTCTCGGCGGCGGCTGAACTGTCGGCACGCTTCATCACGGACCGTCATCTGCCCGACAAGGCGATCGACGTGATCGACGAAGCGGGCGCGGCGCAACGCATTCTGCCGAAGTCCAAGCAGAAGAAGACCATCGGCAAGAGCGAGATCGAAGAGATCATCTCGAAGATCGCGCGCGTGCCGGCGCAAAGCGTGTCGCAGGACGATCGCAGCAAGCTGCAGACGCTGGACCGCGATCTGAAGGCCGTCGTGTTCGGTCAGGATCCGGCCATCGACGCGCTGTCGGCGTCGATTAAGATGGCGCGCGCGGGTCTCGGCAAGACGGACAAGCCGATCGGCGCGTTCCTCTTCTCCGGCCCCACGGGCGTCGGCAAGACGGAAGTGGCGAAGCAGCTCGCGTTCACGCTCGGCATCGAACTGCTGCGCTTCGACATGTCGGAATACATGGAGCGCCATGCGGTGAGCCGGCTGATCGGCGCGCCGCCGGGCTACGTCGGTTTCGATCAGGGCGGTCTGCTGACCGAGGCCGTCACGAAGAAGCCGCATTGCGTGCTGCTGCTGGACGAAATCGAGAAGGCGCACCCGGACATCTACAACGTGCTCTTGCAGGTGATGGACCACGGCACGCTGACGGATAACAACGGGCGCAAGGCGGATTTCCGCAACGTCATCATCATCATGACGACGAACGCGGGCGCCGAGGCGATGGGCAAGGCGGTGATCGGCTTCACGTCGCGCCGTGAGTCGGGCGATGAAATGGCCGACATCAAGCGCATGTTCACGCCGGAGTTCCGCAACCGTCTGGATGCGATCATCAGCTTCCGCTCGCTGGACGAGGAAATCATCCTGCGCGTGGTCGACAAGTTCCTCATGCAACTGGAAGATCAGCTGCACGAGAAGAAGGTCGATGCGGTGTTCACGGACGCGCTGCGCAAGCACCTGGCGAAGCACGGTTTCGATCCGCTGATGGGCGCGCGTCCGATGCAGCGTCTGATTCAGGACACGATTCGCCGCGCGCTCGCCGACGAGTTGCTCTTCGGCAAGCTGCTCAACGGCGGCCGCGTGACCGTGGACGTCGATGCGGAAGACAAGGTGCAACTGACGTTCGACGAGAACTCGGCGCCGCCGCGTAATCCGAATCCGGAAGCGATCGAAGTCGACTGATCGTGAGCTAGCCTCAAAGAAAAACGGCGCGTTCTTGATGAACGCGCCGTTTTTTTTCGTCCCGAGAAAGCTCAGTGCTTGCCCGTGCTGCCGAATCCGCCCGCGCCCCGTTCGCTCGCCTCAAAGTCATCGACGATATTGAACTGCGCCTGCACCACCGGCACGATGACCAGTTGCGCGAGCCGTTCCATCGGATTCAGCGTGAACGCCGTGTCGCCGCGATTCCACGTCGAAACCATCAGTTGCCCTTGATAATCCGAATCGATCAGGCCGACGAGATTGCCCAGCACGATGCCGTGCTTATGACCGAGACCCGAGCGCGGCAGAATAAGCGCCGCATAGCCGGGATCGGCGAGGTGAATGGCGAGGCCGGTGGGCACGAGCACCGTCTGATGCGGCTCGATGACGAGCGGCGCATCCAGACACGCGCGCAGGTCGAGGCCGGCGCTGCCGGGCGTAGCATAAGCGGGCAGGAAATCGCGCATGCGCGCGTCGAGAATCTTGACGTCGAGTTTCATGGTCAGGCTGAACGGCCGAGCGCGAACGCGTCGGCGAGGAGTTGATAGGACCGCGTGCGTGCGGCGTAGCTGCCGGCGACCGTTAGAACGATCAGTTCGTCCGCGTCGAATTGTTCTTGCAGCGCGTGGAGTTTTTCGGTGACGCGCTCCGGCGTGCCGATGATGCTGCGCGCCTTCTCATGCGCGATCACCGCCCGCTCGCGCTCGCCGTATTGCTGCGCGACGCCCTGCGCGATCGACGGAATCGGCTGGTTCAGACCATACGCCATCTGCACGCGACGCAGATCGACGGCCTTTTCCAGCGCCTCGGCTTCGTCTTCGGTATCGGCGCAGATTGCGAAGACTGCCGCCGCGAGATACGGCTTCTCTTCGTGACCCGCGACGAACCGCTCGCGATACGCCTCGGCCACGTGATGCCCCATGTGGGCGTTGATGAAATGCGCGAACGCGAAGCGAATGCCGAGTTGCGCGGCGAGCAGGCCGCCGAAATCGCTCGATCCGAGCATCCACAGTTCGGGACACGTGTCGATCTGCGGTTGCAGCAGCACGCCCTTGGCGAGCGAATCGTCGGGAATCTTGCCGTCGAAGAGCGCGATGAGTTCCGCCACTTGCTGCGGAAAGATATCGCCGCGATTGTACGAACCGGCGGCCACCGCCTGCGCGGTGCGCATGTCGCCGCCCGGCGCGCGCCCGACGCCCAGATCGACGCGATTCGGGAACAGCGCCTCCAGCATCAGGAACTGCTCGGCGACCTTGAACGGGCTGTAGTACGGCAGCATGACGCCGCCCGAGCCGATGCGAATGCGCTTCGTCAGGCTGCCGATACGCGCGAGCATCACTTCCGGGCACGGGTTCGACACGCCGTACAGCCCGTGATGCTCCGCGCACCAGTAGCGCGTGTAGCCGAGATCGTCGGCGAGTTGCGCGAGGTCCAGCGTCGCGGCGATGGCGTCCGCCGTCGTGTGGCCGTGGATGACCGGCGTCTGGTCGAGAACGGATAACTTCGTCATGTCGAGCCTACGAGAGAAGCGAGCCGCCGCTCGGCGCGCGCTTGGCAATTTCCGCGATGAGCGTGCGCGCGAGCGACTGTTTATCGGCGCGCGGCAACGGCGTTCTGCCCGATGCTTCGAAAAGCACGACTTCGTTGTCGTCGCGGCCGAAGGTGAGCGGCCCGAGATTGCCGATCAAGAGCGGCACGTTCTTGCGCTTGCGCTTTTCCTCGCCGTGCAAGTCGAGGTCGCCGCTTTCGGCCGCGAAGCCGACGCAATACGGCGGATTCGGCAGATTCGCAACGGACGCGAGAATGTCTGGATTCTCGACGAAGTTGAACGCCGGCAACGCATCGCCGGACTTCTTGATCTTGTGCTCGCTCGCGTGATCGACGCGCCAGTCCGCCACTGCCGCCACCGCGATGAAAATCTCGGCATCGGACGCGGCCTGCATGACGGCATCGTGCATCTGCTGCGCGGTTTGCACGTCTTCGCGATAGACGCCCCACGGCGTCGCCAGCGAAACCGGACCGGCGACGAGATGCACGTCCGCGCCCGCCTGCGCCGCCGCGCGCGCGAGCGCAAAGCCCATCTTGCCCGACGAGCGATTCGTGAGGCCGCGCACGGGATCCAGCGGCTCGAACGTCGGGCCCGCGGTAATCAGCACGCGGCGGCCGCGCAGAATCTTCGGCTGAAACGACGCGCAGATCGCTTCGAACGCGGCTTCCGGCTCGATCATGCGGCCGTCGCCGACTTCGCCGCACGCCTGCGAACCCGAATCCGGGCCGAGCACTTCCACGCCGTCCGCGCGGATCTGCGCGACGTTGCGCTGAGTCGCCGGGTTCTGCCACATCTGGCGGTTCATTGCGGGCACCACGAGCAGCGGGCAATCACGCGCGACGCAGAGCGTGGAGAGCAGGTCGTCGCACATGCCGTGCGCGAGCTTCGCGATGAAGTCGGTCGAGGCGGGCGCGATGACGATGGCATGCGCCTCGCGCGACAGATCGATATGCGCCATGTTGTTCGGCATGCGCGCATCCCATTGCGAGACGTACACTGGACGGCCCGAGAGCGCCTGCATGGTGACGGGCGTGATGAATTCCGTGGCCGCTTCCGTCATCACGATCTGCACGGTCGCGCCTGCCTTCACGAGCAGCCGCGTCAGCTCCGCGATCTTGTAGCACGCGATGCCGCCGGTCAATCCCAGCACGAGATGTTTGCCTGCGAGTTCCAACTTGCCTCCGTCGCAAAAAAACGCGGCTCCGGGAAGGAGCCGCGCCTGAGCACTTCACTTCGAGCCGCGTACGCGCCGCAGTTCGTCGAAAATTAGCAGCACCGCGCCGACCGTGATCGCGCTGTCAGCGAGATTGAACGCCGGCCAGTGCCACGTCTTCACGTGGAAGTCGAGAAAGTCGATCACATGACCGTAGGCCAGCCGGTCGATCACGTTGCCGATCGCGCCGCCCATGATGAGCGCGAGCGCCGTGCAGAAAAGCCGCTGCGCCGAATGCTTCTTGAGCAGATAGCAAATGACGGCCGCCGCCACGACGCCGAGCGCAGTGAACGCCCAGCGCTGCCAGCCGCCCGCCGCCGCAAGAAAGCTGAACGCGGCTCCGCGGTTATAGACGAGCAGCAGATTGAAGAAGGGCGCGAGCGCATGCGGCTCGCCGTACGCGAACACCTTCTGCACCGCGATTTTCGTCAACTGGTCGAACAGAATCACGATGAGCGCGACGCCGATCCACGGCGCGAGCGAACCGCTCGAAGTACTTTGTTTCGCCATAGTCCTTGCCATTATGCTGCGCCTCGCGTTTCGCCAGCGCCGAAGAGGTTGGAGAAGCAGCGGCCGCAGAGACCCGGATGCTCAGGGTGCGAGCCGACGTCGGCGCAGTAGTGCCAGCAGCGTTCGCACTTCAGGTAGCGGGATGCGGTCACGTCGACGCCTTCTTCCGCTTCGCTCGCCACGCGCTCGACCGACGCCTGCGACGTGATGAGCACGAAGTGCAGCGCATCGCCGAGGCTTGCGAGCGCGTCGTACCGCGCGCCGCTCGCACGAACGACGACTTCCGCCTGCAACGACGAGCCGATCAGATTCGCGGTGCGCGCTTCTTCCAGCGCCTTCGTCACGTCGCCGCGCGCCGAGCGGATCAGCGACCACTTGTCCAGCAACTCGCCGCCGTTCGGAATGTCCGGGTACGTCGCGTAGACCTCGGCGAAGATCGTGTCCTGACCGGGCTTCAGCACCTTGTACGCTTCTTCCGCCGTGAACGAGAGATACGGCGCCACGAGTCGCAGCAAGCCATGCGCGATGTAGAAGAGCGCGGTCTGCGCGCTGCGGCGCTCGCGCGAATCGGGCTTCGTCGTGTAGAGACGGTCCTTCAGCACGTCGAGATAGAAGCCGCCCAGGTCTTCGGAGCAGAACGTTGCGATCTTCGCGACGACCGGATGGAACTCGTACTTCTCGTAGTGCGAGAGCGCGTCGTCCTGCAAATTGCGCGTAAGCGCCACGGCGTAGCGGTCGATTTCGAGCCAATCCGCGACCGGCACCGCGTTCTTCTCGAAGTCGAAATCCGAGAGATTCGCGAGCAGGAAGCGCAGCGTGTTGCGGATACGGCGATACGTCTCCGTCACGCGCTTGAGAATCTCTTCGGAGATGGCGAGCTCGCCGGAATAGTCCGTCGATGCGATCCACAAGCGGATGATTTCCGCGCCGAGGCGATTCGCCACTTCGTGCGGATCGACGCCGTTGCCGAGCGACTTCGACATCTTGCGGCCTTCGCCATCGACGGTGAAGCCGTGCGTGAGCAGCGCGTCGTAGGGCGGGCGGCCGTCGAGCATGGAAGCCGTGAGCAGCGACGAATGGAACCAGCCGCGATGCTGGTCCGAGCCTTCCAGATACAAGTCAGCCGGGAATTGCAGCTCGTCCTTGTGCGAGCCGCGCAGCACGTGCCAGTGCGTCGTGCCGGAGTCGAACCAGACGTCGAGCGTGTCGCGATTCTTTTCGTACATGTTGGCGTCGTCGCCGATCAGCTCGCGCGCGTCGAGCGTTTGCCACGTCTCGATGCCGCCTTGCTCCACGCGCTTCGCCACTTCCTCCAGCAATTCGATCGTGCGCGGGTGCAGTTCGCCCGTTTCCTTGTGCACGAAGAACGCCATCGGCACGCCCCATTGACGCTGACGCGAGAGCGTCCAGTCCGGGCGGTTCGCGATCATGCTGAAAAGGCGCTGCTTGCCCCACGACGGATAGAACGCCGTGTTCTCGACGCCTTCGAGCGCCGTTTCGCGCAGCGTCTTGCCGCCGTCTTTCGGCGTCACGTCCATGCCCGCGAACCATTGCGAGGTCGCGCGATAGATGATCGGCGTCTTGTGACGCCAGCAGTGCATGTAGCTGTGCGTGTACTTCTCGGTCTTGAGGAGCGACCCGGCGTTGTTCAGCGCTTCCACGATTTCGGGATTCGCCTTCCAGATCGACAAGCCGCCGAACAGCGGCAGGGATTCGATGTAGCGGCCATCGCCCATCACGGGGTTGATGATGTCCGAATCCGCCATGCCGTGCGCCTTGCACGACACGAAGTCTTCCACGCCATAAGCCGGCGACGAATGCACGACGCCCGTGCCGCTCTCAGTGGTGACGTACTCGCCGAGATAGACGGGCGACGTGCGCTTGTAGCCCGGATGCGCCGCCGCGAGCGGATGATGGAAGCGCACGTTGGCGAGCTTCGCGCCGGTCGTCGTGGCGATCACTTCACCGGGCAAGCCGTAGTTTTGCAGGCACGCTTCGACGCGCTCGGCCGCGAGAATCAGCAAACCGCGCGGCGAATCCACGAGCGCGTACACGATCTCCGGATGAACGTTCAGCGCCTGGTTCGCCGGAATGGTCCACGGCGTCGTCGTCCAGATGACGATGCCGCCTTCCGTCTTCGGCAGCGCGGGCAGGCCGAACGCCTGCGCGGTCTTGTCCGGTTCGGCGAACGAGAACAGCACGTCGATCGTCGGATCGGTCTTGTCCTTGTACTCGACTTCCGCTTCGGCCAGCGCCGAGCCGCAGTCGAAGCACCAGTTCACGGGCTTCAGGCCACGGAACACGAAACCCTTTTCCATGATCTTCGCCAGCGCGCGGATTTCGCCCGCTTCGTTGACGAAGTTCATCGTCTTGTACGGATTGTCCCAGTCGCCGAGCACGCCCAGACGCCGGAAGCCGACCTTCTGCTTCTCGATCTGCTCGCTCGCGTAGGCGCGCGCCTTCTGCATGACTTCGGCGGCGGGCAGCGACTTGCCGAACTGCTTTTCGATCTGGATCTCGATCGGCATGCCGTGGCAGTCCCAGCCCGGCACGTACACGGCGTCGAAGCCCGCGAGATTGCGCGCCTTGACGATCATGTCCTTCAGGATCTTGTTGACCGCGTGACCCAAGTGGATGTCGCCGTTCGCATACGGCGGGCCGTCGTGCACGATGAACTTCTTGCGGCCGCGGCTCGCCGCGCGGATTCTCTCGTAGACCTTGTTCTCCTGCCATTCCTTGACCCACGCGGGTTCGCGCTTGGGCAGATCGCCGCGCATCGGGAACGGCGTGTCGAGCAGGTTGACGGGATATTTCGAGGAGGCTTTCTCTTTCTTGTCGCTCATGGGTGACTCAGTGAATTCGGTGAGACGGCGCGTTGGCGCGCGATAATTCGGAGGCGGGGCAGCGGGCGATGCGCGCATGGATCATGCGGCACGGCGCGCTCACCTAATTCGGTCGGTGGCCGAAATGGCGAAGCCCGTCGCGCGGCTGCCGGCGTTGCTGGCGGGCGGCAGGCCGAAATAGGCGCGCGCGTTGTCGACGTCCCTCGCGATGGCGGCGGACAGCGTTTCGAGGTCGACGTACTTCTCCTCGTCGCGCAGCTTCTTCAGAAACTCCACGCGCACGAGCTTGCCGTACGCGTCGCCGTGCCAGTCCAGCACGAAGACTTCGAGCAGCACGCGGCCGGAATCGTCCACGGTCGGACGCAGGCCGAGGCTCGCGACGGCGGGCAGCGGTTCGTCTGCCAAACCGTGCACGCGCACGACGAAAATGCCCGCGAGCGCCGGGCGCTTGTGGGCAATCGGAAGGTTGAGCGTGGGAAAGCCGAGATCGCGGCCGAGCTTCGCGCCATGCACGACGTGGCCGCTGATGATATACGGACGCCCGAGCGCGACGTTCGCGGCGTCGAGATCGCCCGCGACGAGCGACGCCCGCACCGACGACGACGAAATGCGCGCGCCGTTCGGATGCGCGACGGTGGCCATCTGCTCGACTTCGAAGCCGTACTTGTCGCCCGCGGCCTTGAGGGAATCGAAATTGCCCGCGCGTTTCGCGCCGTAGCAGAAGTCGTCGCCGACCATGACCCAGCGCGCGTGCAGGCCGTCGACGATGACGTTCTTGACGAACGTGTCCGGCGGCTGGCTGGCGAACGTGTGATTGAAATGCTCGACCACCACGCGGTCGACGCCGTTCGTGCGCAGCGCTTCGAGCTTGTCGCGCAGCATGGCGATGCGCGGCGGCGCGCCGGCCGGATTGAAGAACTCGCGCGGATGCGGCTCGAAGGTCATGACGCACACCGGCAGCCCGCGAGCGTCCGCAGCGGCCCGCACGCGCGCGAGCAGCGCCTGGTGCCCGCGATGGACACCGTCGAAGTTGCCGATGGTCAGTGCGCAGGGCGCCCGGCTTTCGGCATTGGGGAGGCCGCGAAAGACTCTCACGATAGGCGTTGGTCGGTGGGAGGGCTGATGCTGCAAAGCGTTCGATTATAAACGCTCACACGGATGCACGGGCGCGCGGGCCGGGCAGCGGCGTCGGAGCGCCCGGCACGCCGCCGTCGTCTTACTGGCACGATTTTCGCCGTCCCAGGAATGATAAAATCCGCGGATGAAAAAAATCGTCATTCTGATCTCCGGACGCGGGAGCAACATGGAGGCCGTCGTGCGTGCTTGCGCGCGCGAGGGCTGGCCGGCGCGCGTCTGTGCGGTCATTTCAAACCGGCCGGATGCCGCCGGGCTCGGCTTCGCGGCCGCGAACGGCATCGAAACTGTGGTGGTGGATCATTGCGAATTCGACGGCCGCGAAGCGTTCGACGCCGCGCTCGCGCGTGAAATCGATCGCTTCGAGCCGGATTGCGTCGTGCTGGCCGGCTTCATGCGCGTGCTCACCGATGCGTTCGTCGAACGCTACGCCGGGCGCATGCTGAACGTGCATCCGTCGCTCTTGCCGTGCTTTGCCGGGCTGCGCACGCACCAGCAGGCGCTCGATGCCGGCGTGCGCGTGCACGGCGCGAGCGTGCATTTCGTGACGGCGAAGCTGGATCACGGGCCGATCGTCGCGCAGGGCGCGGTGCCGGTCATCGCGGGCGACGACGCCGCCGCGCTCGCGGCGCGCGTGCTCGCCGTCGAACACATCATTTACCCGCGCGCGGTGCGCTGGTTCGTGGAAGGGCGTCTTTCTATCGAGGGCGAACGAGTCGCCCTCACGCCGTCTGAGCCGCAGTGGCTCTTTGCCGACATTGCCGGGGAGGGCGCATGAGGCTGCATGGATTTCTGATTGGTCAAACCGAAACGTTGCTGGCGGACGTGCTCCGCTTTTCCGGCCCCGCCGATGCGGCGACGAGCCGTTTCTTCCGAGCGCATCCGAAGCTCGGTCACGGCGAGCGCGGCGTGATCGCGGAGGCGGTCTTCGCCGTGCTGCGGCGGAAGATGGAGTTCTCGCATCTGGCGGAAAGCGGCACCGGCAATCAGGCGCGGCGTCTCGCGCTGCTCGGGCTGATGCAGACCGCGGGCCTGACCGCGCTCAAGCCGTTCGTCTCGGCGGACGAGCATCAGTGGCTCGCGCAAGTGTCGAAGATCGATCCGGCGAGCCTGCCGGTGCGCGTGCGCACGAACCTGCCGCAGTGGATCTACGACGCGATGGCCAAGCGCTTCGAGCCGGACGAGCTCGCGCAGCTTGCCGCCGCGCTGAACTATCCGGCGCCGCTCGACTTGCGCGCGAATCCGATCAAGGCGAGCCGCGACGTCGTGCGCAAGGCGCTCATCGAAGCTGGCATCGACGCATTCGACATGCCGTTCGCGCCTTTCGGCATCCGCGTGGAAGGCAAGCCCGCGCTCACGCGCTTGCAGCCGTTTCAAGAAGGCTGGATCGAAGTGCAGGACGAGGGCAGCCAGTTGCTGTGCTCGCTGGTGGCCCCGCGACGCGGCGAGATGATCGTCGATTTCTGCGCGGGCGCGGGCGGCAAGACCCTCGCGCTCGGCGCGATGATGCGCTCCACCGGCCGTTTGTATGCCTTCGACGTGTCCGACCGGCGGCTCGCGAAGCTGAAGCCGCGTCTTGCGCGCAGCGGTCTGTCGAACGTGAATCCGGTGCTGATCGACAGCGAACACGACGCGAAGATCAAGCGCCTCGCGGGCAAGATCGACCGCGTGCTCGTCGATGCGCCGTGCTCCGGCTTGGGCACGCTGCGCCGCAATCCCGACCTCAAGTGGCGGCAGTCGCCTGCGACCGTGGCGGAACTGACGCCGAAGCAGCTTTCCATTCTCACGAGCGCCGCGCGGCTCGTGAAGACGGGCGGCCGTCTCGTCTACGCGACGTGCAGCATGCTCGAAGCGGAAAACGAAGGCGTCGTCGCGCAGTTCCTGGAAACGCATCCGAACTTCCGCGTGGTGCCGGCGCGCGACGTGCTGGCCGAGCAGCGCATCGAGCTCGACACGGGCGAGTATCTGTCGCTGTGGCCGCACAAGCACGGCACGGACGGCTTCTTCGCGGCCGTGCTGGAGCGCGTGCCCGGGGCAAAGGCGCAAGCGGCGGATGAAAACGCCGGAGAAGCAAGCGCCGGAGAAGCAAGCGCCGGGGAAGAGAGCGCATAAGCGCGCGATGCAGAACCGCTTCCTGAGCCACCTGTCGGAACGGCTCGTCCGGGACTTCGGCGAGCCGGAAGTGCTGTGGCAAGTCGGCGCGCTGATCGCGCTGCTGGCCATCGCGTGGTGGTGCGCGGGTCTCTTGCGCAAACAGCTCGACGTGCGGCGGCAGTCGCGCTTCGAAGCCGTCCGCTTCGGCGCCGAAAGTCTCAACAAGGCGCTGTTTCCGCTGCTCGGAACAGTCTTCGTCTCGGTCGCGCAACTCGCGCTCGCGCCCGTCATGCACACGGCGCTGCTGCGGCTCGCGCTGGTGCCGCTGTGCGGCATTACCGTGATCTACACGATGTTCTACGTGGTGCGCCGCGTCTTCAGCAAGAGCGCCACGGGCGGCGCGGACCACGAGGCCGGCGCGCTGCTTTTTCTGTTCGAGAAAGTCGTGACGGTGCTCGTCTGGGTCGCGATGCTGCTCACGGTGATGGGCATTCAGGACGACGTCGTGCGCTGGATGGCGAGCGTGCGCTTTAACTTCGCCAACGCGCACATGACGCTGCTCTCGCTCGCCTCGGGCGTGCTCTGGGTGTGCGTGACGCTGATCGTCGCGATGTGGGCAGGCGCGCTGCTCGACGACCGCCTCATGCGTTCGCGCTCGCTCGACGCGAATCTGAAGGTGGTGCTCGGGCGCGTCGCGCGGGCGCTGATGTTTCTCGCGGCGATTCTCGTGAGCCTGTCCATCGTCGGCATCGACATCACGGTGCTCGGCGTGTTCGGCGGCGCGCTCGGCGTCGGGCTCGGCTTCGGGCTGCAAAAGATCGCCAGCAATTACGTGTCGGGCTTCATCATTCTGCTCGACCGGTCGCTCAGGCTCGGCGACATGATCAACGTCAGCGGCTTTCAGGGCACCGTCACGCAGATTCGCACGCGGTACACGGTTGTGCGCGGGCTGGACGGCATTGAAACGCTGATTCCGAACGAAAAGCTGATTACCGATGTCGTACAGAATCACTCGTCGTATCTGACGCGCGGCAACGCGAAAATCGCGGTGCAGGTGAGTTATCGCTCGGACGTGGAACGCGCGATGCGACTTCTCGTCGAAGCAACGCAGGGTGTCGAGCGTGTGTTGCAGGATCCGGCGCCCGCGGCGCTGCTCGCGAGTTTCGGCGCGGACGGCATCAATCTGGAGCTGAGCTTCTGGATCGAGGACGCGGCGAAGGGCACGGGCGGCGTTAAGTCGCAAGTCAACCGCAGCGTGTGGCGGTTATTCTGCGAGCATGGCATCGAGATTCCGTACGCGCAGCGCGAAGTGCGGATCGTCGGCGGTGCGCAGAGTGAATCGGTAGGAAATGCCGGCTTTCCGGGCGATGCACCCTCGTCAAAGGCTGGAAGCGCCGCCTGAAGCAACAGCAGTGCGCCATTCCTTCCGTTTTTGCAAGGGTGACGCCAATCTCGGCCGCGTGAGATTTTTCTCGTAGGGCCGAGATTCAAAAAAATTCACCTTTACGACAACGACTTGGAACGCATGCAGTAGAATGCGATCGAACTTCGGCGCGGACCTTTCACGCGCCCGACATGCGGCGATGCAGTCGATTTTCGACAGTTTTCGTCGGCCATTTTTTCCGAATTTCACAGCTACATAGGTAAATTGCCTTGCTGAATTCCTCCCTCGAATTTCTCGCCAACGGATTGCTGGATTTCTCCTGGTGGCAGATTCTGCTGTTCACGCTGGCGATGACGCACGTCACCATCGCGGGCGTCACCATTTATTTGCACCGCTGCCAGGCGCATCGCGCGCTGGACCTGCACCCCATCGCGAGCCACTTCTTCCGCCTGTGGCTGTGGATGACCACCGGCATGCTGACCGGCCAGTGGGCGGCCATCCACCGCAAGCACCACGCGAAGTGCGAGACCGAAGAAGATCCGCACAGCCCGCAAACGCGCGGCATCTGGAAGGTGCTGCTCGAAGGCGCGGAACTGTATCGCGCGGAAGCGAAGAACGAAGAAACGCTGCGCCGCTTCAGCCACGGCACGCCGAACGACTGGATGGAGCGCAACGTGTACACGCGTTATCCGATCCTCGGCATCAGCATCATGATGGTCATCGACGTGGCGCTCTTCGGCATCGTCGGGCTGTCAGTGTGGGCCGTGCAGATGATCTGGATTCCGTTCTGGGCGGCGGGCGTCGTCAACGGTCTCGCGCACTTCTGGGGTTATCGCAACTTCAATTCGAGCGATGCAAGCACGAACATCTTCCCGCTCGGCATCCTGATCGGCGGCGAAGAACTGCACAACAATCACCACACGTACGCGACGTCGGCGAAGCTGTCGAGCAAGTGGTACGAGTTCGATATCGGCTGGCTGTACATCCGCATTCTGTCGGCAGTTGGGCTCGCGAAGGTGAAGAAGCTCGCGCCCACGCCGCGCCTGTCGGAATCGAAGTCGGTGCCGGATCACGACACCCTGCAAGCCGTGCTCGCGAACCGTTACGAAGTCATGGCGCGTTACGGCAAGGCGCTCAAGCGTGCGTACAAGCAGGAACTCGTGAAGCTGAAGGAAGCCGGCGCGCGCGAGAAGTATCAGCTGATGCGCGGCGCGCGCAAGTGGTTCCACAAGGACGAGGACGGCCTGAACGAGCCGCAACGCAAGCAGCTGCCGGAACTGTTCTCGGACAACCAGAAACTGCGCACTTACATCGAACTGCGCAAAGACCTGGCGGCGATGTGGGACCGCTCAAACGCATCGCGCGAGCAACTGCTGGCGCAGTTGCAGGACTGGTGTCATCGCGCGGAACAAAGCGGCATCAAGGCGTTGCAGGACTTCGCGTTGCGCCTGCGTCGCTACGCCCTGTAAGCGATATCCGCTAAAATTCGAAGACGTCACAAGACCCCGCTCTGGCGGGGTTTTTGTTTATGGGCGACGGATTTTCGCTGGATTCGGCAGGAGGCAGGGGACATGCAGGCAATCAAAAGCGTCGAGTACGACCGGCCGCAAGGGCTGACGTGTGGAGTTGGCGAGGCGTGGGCGCGCGTGCCGCAAGCGCCGTCGCCGGAGGAAAAGCGCGCGTTGAAGGAGCGCATTCGCGCGCTGTTGCGGCGGGAACAGGCCGTATTGGTCGCGCACTATTACGTCGATGCGGAGCTACAGGAACTCGCCGACGAAACCGGCGGCTGCGTCGCCGATTCGCTCGAAATGGCGCGTTTCGGCCGCGATCATGCGGCAAAGACGCTGGTTGTCGCGGGTGTGCGGTTCATGGGCGAGACCGCCAAAATTCTGAGCCCGGACAAGCGCGTGTTGATGCCTGACCTCGACGCCACGTGCTCGCTCGATCTCGGCTGTCCCGCCGACGAATTCGCCGCGTTCTGCGACGCGCATCCGGACCGCACGGTCGTCGTGTACGCGAACACGAGCGCCGCCGTGAAAGCGCGCGCCGACTGGATGGTCACGTCGTCCATCGGGCTCGAGATCGTCGCGGACTTGCACGCGCGCGGCGAAAAGATTCTGTGGGCGCCCGATCGTCACCTCGGCGGCTACATCCAGAGAAAGACGGGCGCGGACATGCTGCTGTGGCAGGGCTCCTGTCTGGTTCACGACGAGTTCAAGGGCATCGAACTGGATCTGCTGCGCGCCGAGTATCCGGACGCGAAGATTCTCGTGCATCCCGAGTCGCCGGAAGCGGTCGTGAAGCTGGCCGATGTCGTCGGCTCGACCACGCAACTGATCGATGCCGCCGTGCGCCTCGACGCGAGCCGCTTCATCGTCGCGACGGACCTCGGCATTCTGCACAAGATGCGGCTCGCCGCGCCGGGGAAGACGTTCATCGAAGCGCCGACGGCCGGCAACAGCGCCACGTGCAAGAGCTGCGCGCATTGTCCGTGGATGGCGATGAACGGTCTCGCGAACCTCGCCGACGTGCTCGAACGCGGGCATAACGAGATTCACGTCGACGCGGCCATCGGGCAGCGCGCGCGCGTGCCGATCGACCGGATGCTCGATTTCGCCGCGCGTCACAAGAAACGCGTGCAGGCGAGCGGCGATCTGGCGAAGGACACCGCGCTGTTTTCGAACGTGGGAGCCGCGTGATGCCGTACTCACCGATTTTCGACGAAGTCCGTTCGCAATACGGCGAAGCGTTCGACGCGGCGCTCGCGCGTAATGTCGCCGATGCGCTCGCCGAAGACATCGGCACCGGCGATGTGACCGGCCGCCTCGTCCCGGCGGACGCGCGGCGCACGGCGCGGATCATCGTGCGGGAAGAAGCCGTGCTGTGCGGCGCGCCGTGGTTCGACGAAGTGATGCGGCGCGTCGACGCGTCCATCGAAGTGGAATGGCAGTATCGCGAAGGGCAGCGCATGGCCGCCGATACGCCCGTCGTGCTGCTGCACGGCCCCGCGCGCTCGCTGCTCACGGCCGAGCGCAATGGCCTCAACTTTCTGCAACTGCTCTCGGGCGTGGCGAGCGCGACGCGCCGTTACGTCGACGCGATCGAAGGCACGCGCGCGCGGATCCTCGATACGCGCAAGACGCTGCCAGGCCTGCGGCTCGCGCAGAAGTACGCCGTGCGGGTGGGCGGCGGGGCGAACCAGCGGCTCGCGCTCTACGACGGCATTTTGATCAAGGAAAACCACATCGCGGCGGCGGGCGGCGTCGGCGCAGCGATGGACGCGGCCCTTGCGCTGAACGCGGGCGTGCCGGTTCAGATCGAAGTCGAGACGCTCGCGCAACTCGAAACGGCGCTCGCGCACCGCGCGGAGTCCATTCTGCTCGACAACTTCACGCTCGACGCCATGCGCGACGCCGTGCGGGTGACGGCGGGCCGCGCGTTGCTGGAAGTGTCGGGCGGCGTGAATTTCGAAACTGTGCGGGCGATAGCGGAGACCGGCGTCGATCGCATTTCGATCGGCGCGCTCACGAAAGACGTGCGCGCCACCGATTATTCGATGCGCCTTATCTAGCCGTCAGACCGCGCGCCGCCGCGCCGCCGGCGGCGTCAGCACGGTCGGCAGCGCCTTCGGCAAGGTTTCGGGCCAGTCGCGGCTGTAGTGCAGGCCGCGGCTTTCGCGTCGCGAACACGCGCTTTCGACGATCAGCGACGCCACATCCACCAGATTGCGCAGTTCCAGCAAGTCGCGGCTCACCTTGAAATTCGCGTAGTACTCGTGGATTTCGTCGCGAAGGAGCGCAATGCGATGCCGGGCGCGCGCGAGCCGCTTGTCCGTGCGCACGATGCCGACGTAGTTCCACATCAGAAGCCGCAGTTCGTCCCAGTTATGCGCGACGACGACTTCCTCGTCCGGATCGGAGACGCGGCTTTCGTCCCAGTCGGGGAGGGGCGCGTGGCATCCGGCGGAGAAACCGTCTGCTTCGATGGCGGCCGCCGCCGCCCGGCCGACCACGATGCATTCCAGCAACGAATTGCTCGCCAGCCGGTTCGCCCCGTGCAGCCCCGTGCACGACGTTTCCCCGACCGCATACAGCCCGGGACGGTCGGTGCGCCCGGCGAGATCGGTCACGACGCCGCCGCAGGTATAGTGCGCGGCCGGCACGACGGGAATCGGCTCCTTCGCGATATCGATGCCGAACTCGCGGCAGCGGGCGAGGATCGTCGGGAAGTGTTCTTCGAGGAACGCGCGCGGCTGGTGGCTGATATCCAGATACACGCAGTCGATGCCGCGCTTCTTGATCTCGAAGTCGATCGCCCGGGCGACGATATCGCGCGGGGCAAGCTCGGCGCGTTCGTCGTGCGCGGGCATGAAGCGCGTGCCGTCCGGCAGGCGCAGCACGCCGCCTTCGCCGCGCACGGCTTCCGAGATGAGAAACGACTTCGCGTACGGATGGAAGAGGCAGGTCGGATGGAACTGGATGAACTCCATGTTCGCGACGCGGCAGCCCGCGCGCCACGCCATCGCGATGCCGTCGCCGGTCGCTGTGTCTGGATTCGTCGTATAGAGATAGACCTTGCCCGCGCCGCCCGTCGCGAGGACCGTATGCGGCGCCTCGATCGTGACGGTGCGGCCGCTTTTCAGGTCGAGCGCGTACAGACCGTGGCAGCGATGGCCTGGCAGCCCGAGCCGGTCGGACGTAATAAGGTCGATCGCGTAGTGATCTTCCAGAACGGTGATGTTCGGATGATTGCGCACGCGCTCGCCGAGCGTCGTGACGACCGCGTGGCCGGTGGCGTCCGCGGCGTGGATGATGCGGCGATGGCTATGTCCGCCTTCGCGCGTCAGATGGAAGCCGAGTTCGGCGGAGACGTCGCGCGTGAAGGGCACGCCTTCGTCGATGAGCCATTGAATCGCGGCGCGCCCGTTTTCGACGATGTAGCGCGTCGCCGCCTCGTCGCACAGGCCGCCGCCCGCGATGAGCGTGTCGGCCACGTGGTCGTCGACGCTGTCCGCCGAATCCAGCACCGCCGCAATGCCGCCTTGCGCCCAGTCGCTCGCGCCTTCGCTCACCGCGCGCTTCGCGATGATCGCCACGCGCCGCGTCTCGGCCAGATTCAGCGCGACGCTCAGGCCCGCGAGTCCGCTCCCCACGATCGCTACATCGAAGTTCATGCCGCCGTGTCTCCGTCGCTGTCGTTGTCGATAGCCGGCAAGCATAACGCGCAAGCGCCGGGAAACCGCGAAAACCCATGCACGACCATGTGAAACGCGCATGAAAAGCGCGCCGCAAAACAAAAAGCCCCGCGTGAGCGGGGCTTTTTGCTGTCTTCGTCAGGCACTCAATCTCAAGTGCGGTCCGTCTTCCGCTTGCGCGGAGCAACGCCGCTTTACTTGATCTTGGTTTCCTTGTACTCAACGTGCTTGCGGACGACCGGATCAAATTTCTTGATCAGCATCTTTTCCGGCATGTTGCGCTTGTTCTTGGTCGTCGTATAGAAGTGACCCGTGCCTGCGGTCGATTCCAACTTGATCTTGTCGCGTGCGCCCTTGGCCATGTGCGTGCTCCTTAGATTTCACCGCGTGCGCGCAGATCTGCGAGCACGGAGTCGATACCGTTCTTGTCGATCAGGCGCAGACCGGCGTTCGAGACGCGCAGACGGACCCAGCGATTTTCGCTTTCAACGAAGAAACGGCGGTTCTGCAGGTTCGGCAGGAAACGACGCTTGGTCTTGTTGTTGGCGTGGGAAACGTTGTTGCCGGACATCGGCCCTTTCCCAGTTACTTGGCATACGCGTGCCATGCGAGCACTCCTAATACAGTCTGATTCCTACGCTCGGTGCAGCGGGTGCTGCAAGCCGACCTCTTTTTCCCTGGTTGCCTTTACCGGGAACTTGGCAGCACGGTTATGCCAATGAGGACCGCGTAAGCTCAGAACAGGTGGGTTGAGAAAAGCAAACGCGGATTCTAGCAGGAAAAGCCGTGCGTTATCAAGACGTTTCGGCTTTTTTGCTGGTCCGCGAATCCACTTTGAAGCCCGTCTCACAGCCAGCCTTCCCGCGCGAACGAAAAAATGTCATTCGACGCGACGATCATGTGATCCAGCAGCTTCACGTCGACGAGCGCGAGCGCGTCGAGTAGCGTGCGCGTGAGCTTGCGGTCGCCCGCGCTCGGCTGATTGGCGCCGGAAGGGTGATTATGCGCGACGATCAGCGCGGCCGCATTCAGCGAGAGCGCGCGCTTGACGATTTCGCGCGGATACACGGCTACGCGCGTGAGCGAGCCCCGTGCTTCCTCGCAAATGTCCAGTAACTGATGGCGCGCGTCGAGATAGATGCAAATGAACACTTCGTTCGGCCGCGTGCCGATTTTCAGGCGCAGAAAGTCTTCGACCGCGCCCGGCGAATTCAGGAGCATGCGATCCCGCGCCCGCTCCGCCAGCGCGCGTCGGCACAATTCAGATACCGCGATGAGCGTCGCGGCGCGCGCCTCGCCGATGCCGCGTTCGGCGCTGAGTTCGACCGCGGAAGCGCCCAGCATGGACCGCAGCGAGCCGAAGCGCCGCAGCAGTGCACGCGCGACATCGACGGCCGTGAGGCCTGGCACGCCGGTGCGCAGGAACAGCGCGAGGAGTTCGGCGTCGGAAAGCGTCTCGGCACCGGATTTGAGCAGGCGTTCGCGCGGCCGGTCGGCCTTGTCCCATTGCGAGATGGCGAGTGTGCCGAGCCGGGCTGTCGTCGCGGGCTCCGCTGGCGCGTTCGGAACCGGTGCGGCAACCGGCTCGTCAACTGACGCGGAAAGCGGTCCGTCAACCGCATCGGCGCCTGACGCGGCAATCGGCTCGTCAACTGACGCGGAAACCGGCTCACCAACCAGCCCGGCACCTGACCCCGCATTCCCCCCGGCCACCGGCTCGACAGCGCCCATCATTGCCCACATTCCACAGACCGCGTTTCGCGCGCCGCCGCACCAACGCCGCACGCGCCTGACGCGTCGCCGGACCACTCTGTCTTACAATAGCGGTTTTGGCGCCCGTTTCGACCCTGCGCCACGCGGTTCGCAGCTTCGCGCCGACGAGCCGCCGCTCGCCCGGCCCACGCCGCGCTTTCGACTGAACCGCCACATCCAATACTCATGAGCATCATCGATATCTCCGAGGTCAAGCCCGGCTCCCATGTCACGCTGCATTACCGGCTGGCGCTGGCCGACGGCGCCGACATCGTCAACACCTTTACCGACAAGCCCGCCACGCTTCTACTCGGCGCGGGCCAGCTCGCCCCGCCGCTCGAAGAAATTCTGCTCGGGCTCAAGGTCGGCCACCATTCGACCTTTCGGCTAACGCCGGAGCAGGCGTTCGGGCCGCGTAATCCGGAACTGCTGCAGCGGGTGTCGCTCGCGACGCTGCGCGAAAACAGCATGGTCGGTGAGGATTTTTCTCCCGGCGATCTCGTCGAATTCAACGCGCCCAACGGCGGGCGTTACGCGGGCGTGCTCAAGGAAGTGGGCGAGACGTCGGCGCTCTTCGACTTCAATCACCCGCTCGCCGGCCAGACGCTGGCGTTCGAAGTGAAAATCATCGGAATTCTGTAGCCATGAGCCTGATCGAAAGCCTCACCGATATCGAAACCGACGTCGAAATCCTGCTCGCGCAGCCGCGCGGCTTCTGCGCGGGCGTGGACCGCGCGATCGAGATCGTCGAGCGCGCGATCAAGCTGTTCGGCGCGCCGATCTACGTGCGCCACGAGATCGTGCATAACGCGTACGTGGTCGCGGATCTGCGCAAGAAGGGCGCGATTTTCATCGAGGAACTGTCGGACGTTCCCGAGGGCAGCACGTTGATTTTCAGCGCGCACGGCGTCTCGAAAGCCGTGCGCGTCGAAGCGGAAACGCGCGGGCTGCGCGTGTTCGACGCCACGTGCCCGCTCGTGACCAAGGTGCACATGGAAGTCGCGAAGATGCGGCAGGAAGGCTTCGACATCGTGATGATCGGCCACAAGGGACACCCGGAAGTCGAAGGCACGATGGGGCAGTCCGGCGAGGGCATGCATCTGGTCGAAGATATCGAGGACGTGCTGAAGCTCGATCTGCCCGACCCGAACCGCATTGCGTACGTGACGCAGACGACGCTTTCGGTCGACGACGCCTCGGCCATCATCGACGCGCTCAAGAACAAGTATCCCGCGATCAAGGAGCCGAAGAAGCAGGACATCTGCTACGCGACGCAGAATCGCCAGGACGCGGTGAAGTTTCTCGCGCCGCAGTGCGATGTCGTGATCGTGGTCGGCAGCCCGAACAGCTCGAATTCGAGCCGGCTGCGCGAAGTGGCCGAGCGCAGCGGCATCCCCGCCTATATGGTGGATTCGCCGACGCAGATCGATCCGAACTGGGTCGAGGGCAAAAAGCGCATCGGCGTGACGGCGGGCGCGTCGGCGCCGGAAGTGCTCGCGCAGGCCGTGATCGCGCGGCTACGCGAACTCGGCGTGCGCAGCGTGCGCTCGCTCGAAGGGATCGAAGAGACCATCTCGTTCCCGCTGCCGCGCGGCTTGTCGTTGCCGCAATAAAGTTAGACGAAACCTTCGAAAAAGCGCCTGCGGGCGCTTTTTTTTCGCCTGCGCGCATTGTCGGGCTAAGAGACGGATGCACCATTAGGGGGCGCCGCCATATGTAGGCAATCGCGCAAACGTACTCGTCGCCGAACCGATTAAACCCCGCTCCCGGAATGGTGCAACTACTGCACAAAACCGGATCGCAACCGGGTTGCGCTTTTGCGCGAAAATCGCCGAAAAATGCGGGTTGCAATGCTGGAAAACCCCGCCACGCAAGAATATTGCTCGTCTCATATTTAGCGTTACAATTCGCGCGTCCTGAGTCCGGAAGGGCCTCTGGCAACGGTTCTGAAAGGCGCAGGAGGTCTCATTTGATGCGATTCAAGTTTGCTTACGCCGTGTCCATCGCGGCTGCGGTTGCAATGGCAACCGCATGCGGCAAGAAGGACGAAGGCGGAGCGAGCGGAGCAGCACCGGCGGCAAGCGCCCCGACGGCGGCGACGGCTGCGCCGGCACCGGCGAGCGAAGCGACGGTAGTGAAGATCGGCCATGTCGCGCCGTTGTCCGGCACGCAGGCGCATTTAGGGAAAGACAACGAAAACGGCGCGCGGCTCGCGCTGGAGGAAATAAGCGCGCAGGGTCTCACCATCGACGGCCGCTCCATTCGCCTCGTGCTCGACAGCCAGGACGACGCAGCCGACCCGCGCACCGGCGAAGAAGCCGCGCAGCGCCTGGTAGATGACCATGTGGTCGCGGTGATCGGCCATTTGAATTCGGGCGTATCGATTCCGGCGTCCAAAATTTATAGCGATGCGGGCATCGCGGAGATTTCGCCGTCGACGACGAACCCGCAGTACACGAAGCAGGGTTACAAGACGACCTTCCGCGTGGTCGCAACCGATGCGCTGCAGGGCCCCGTGCTGGCCGGCTACGCCATCAAGACGCTGCACGCGAAGAAAGTGGTGATCGTGGACGACGCGACCGCCTACGGCCGCGGCCTCGCCGACGAGTTCGCGAAGACGGCGCAGGCGGGCGGGGTGAAGGTCGCCGCGCGCGAGACGACATCGGAGAAGGCGCGCAACTTCAAGGCGATCCTCTTGAAGATCAAGCGCATGCAGCCGGACGCCGTGATGTACGGCGGCATGGACGCAACGGGCGGCCCGTTCGCGAAAGAAGCGGCGGCGCTCGGCGTGAAGGCGAAGATTCTGGCGGGCGACGGCGTCTGCACGCAGCAACTGCCCGAACTGGCGGGCGACGCGGTGCAGAACGTCGTGTGTTCCGAAGCGGGGCCCGCGCTCGCGAAGATGGACAAGGGCGCGGACTTCGCGCAGAAGTACGAGGCACGGTTTCACACGCCAGTGCAGATTTACGCGCCGTTCACGTACGACGCGGTGTACGTGATCGTCGATGCGATGAAGCGCGCCAATTCCATCGAGGCGAGCAAGGTGCTCGCGGCGATGGCCACGACGGATTTCAACGGTCTGACGGGGCATATCGCTTTCGACGACAAAGGCGATCTGAAGACCAGCACCATCACGCTTTACGACTTCAAGGACAAAAAGAAGGACGTGCTCGACGTCGTGAAGCAGTAGCAGCAGGCGTTTGCAGTCTTGCGGCGCCTATCCGACAAGCGCCGTTTCGCATCCGTCTGGCGGACGCCCGCACCTATCCGGCGGCGGGCGCAACGACAGGCGATTAACCCTTTCCGGTTTTTTTAAAAGTACGCGCAGTGCCGCTCCAGATTTCGCTTCACACCGGTTTATCGGCCGGTGATAAAAGCGTCATCCGGTCGCACGGGGCTAAGGAGCTTTAAATGGATATTTTCATCCAGCAGATCCTCAACGGTCTGGTGCTTGGCAGCGTCTACGCCATCATCGCGTTGGGTTACACGATGGTGTACGGCATTCTCGGCATCATCAACTTCGCGCACGGCGACGTGCTGATGGTGGGCGCGATGGTGGCGCTTTCAGCCATCGGCGTCATGCAGAACCACTTTCCCTCGATGCCCGGCCCGATCATGCTGACGATCGCGCTTATCGTCGCGGCGATCGTCTGCGCGATCGTCGGCTACACCATCGAACGCGTCGCGTACCGGCCGCTGCGCAAGGCGCCGCGTCTCGCGCCGCTCATCACCGCAATCGGCGTGTCGATCCTGCTGCAAACGGTCGCCATGATGATCTGGGGCCGCAACCCGCTCGCGTTCCCGCAGCTTCTGCCGACCGACCCGATCAACGTCATCACCGCGACTGAAACGCGTCCCGGCGCGGTCATCTCGATGACGGAAATCGTGATCATCGTGGTCGCGTTCCTTGTGATGGGCGGCCTCCTGCTGCTCGTGCACAAGACCAAGCTCGGCCGCGCGATGCGCGCGATCGCGGAAAACCCCGGCGTCGCTTCGCTGATGGGCGTGAACCCGAACTTCGTGATCTCGGCGACCTTCATGATCGGCTCGGCGCTTGCTGCGCTCGCCGGCGTGATGATCGCGTCCGAATACGGCAACGCGCACTTCTACATGGGCTTCATTCCCGGCCTGAAGGCGTTCACGGCGGCGGTCTTGGGCGGCATCGGCAACCTGGGCGGCGCGATGGTCGGCGGCGTGCTTCTCGGTTTGATCGAACAGTTGGGCGCCGGTTACATCGGCAATCTGACGGGCGGCGTCTTCGGCAGTAACTATCAGGACGTGTTCGCCTTCATCGTGCTGATCATCGTGCTCGTGTTCCGTCCGTCGGGTCTGCTCGGCGAACGTGTCGCGGACCGCGCTTAAAGACCGTGTGAGGAGCTCTACAAAATGACTTCGATTCAACCGATTGAGCCGTCCACGACGCTCATCCCCGAGAAAAACACGGGCAAGACGCTCGTCGTCGGCATCATCGTCGCCGCGTTCGTGATCGCCGCGCCGATGGTGATCGGCGCAGCCGGCGGCAACTACTGGGTCCGCGTGCTCGACTTCGCGATGCTTTACGTGATGCTCGCGCTCGGCCTCAACGTCGTGGTCGGTTTCGCCGGCCTGCTCGATTTGGGCTACATCGCGTTCTATGCGGTCGGCGCGTACACGGCGGCGCTCTTGTCTTCGCCGCAACTGACCTCGCAGTTCGAATGGATCGCGCATCTCGCGCCGGGCGGGCTGCATGTGCCGTTCCTTCTGATCGTGCCGGTCGCGATGGCGCTCGCCGCCACGTTCGGCGTGCTGCTCGGCGCACCGACGCTGCGTCTGCGTGGCGACTACCTCGCTATCGTGACGCTCGGCTTCGGTGAAATCGTGCGGATCTTCATGAACAACCTCGACCGTCCGGTGAACATCACGAACGGCCCGAAGGGCATTACGGGCATCGATCCGGTGACGGTGGCGGGCTTCAATCTGTCGCAGACGCACGAGCTGTTCGGCATGAAGTTCCCGTCGGTGTACATGTACTACTACCTGTTCGTGATCGGCGCGCTCATCGTGATCTGGGTCTGTACGCGCCTGCAACACTCGCGTATCGGCCGCGCATGGGCCGCGATCCGCGAAGACGAAATCGCCGCGAAGGCCATGGGCATCAACACGCGTAACGTGAAGCTGCTCGCGTTTGCAATGGGCGCGTCGTTCGGCGGCCTGTCGGGCGCGATGTTCGGCGCGTTCCAAGGCTTCGTGTCGCCGGAATCGTTCACGTTCTGGGAATCGATCGTCGTGCTGGCGTGCGTGGTGCTCGGCGGCATGGGCCACATTCCGGGCGTGATTCTCGGCGCGGTGCTGCTCGCCGTGTTCCCCGAATTCCTGCGCTCGACGATGGGTCCGCTGCAAAACGCCGTCTTCGGCCATCAGATCGTGGATACCGAAGTTATCCGCCAGTTGCTGTACGGTCTGGCGATGGTGCTGATCATGCTGTATCGCTCGGAAGGCCTGTGGCCCGCCGCGAAACACGAAGACAAGATCGCGAAGATCGCGAAGCGCAACGGCAAGAAGCCGGTGCGCGCCTAAGCGGGGGAATCAAAAATGAGCGACAAACGTACTCGATTGTCCGTGAAGGGCGTGAACAAGCGTTTCGGCGGCTTGCAGGCGCTGTCGGAAGTGGGCCTCGAAATCAAGGAAGGCGAAATCTACGGCCTGATCGGCCCGAACGGCGCGGGCAAGACGACGTTCTTCAACGTCATCACCGGCCTCTATACGCCGGATTCCGGCGAATTCAAGCTCGACGGCGAAGCCTACACGCCGACCGCCGTGTATCAGGTAGCGAAGGCGGGCATTGCGCGCACGTTCCAGAACATTCGCCTCTTCGGCGGCATGACCGCGCTGGAGAACGTGATGGTCGGCCGCCATGTGCGCACGAAGCACGGGCTGATCGGCGCGGTGTTCCAGACGCCCGCCGAACGTCGTGAAGAGAAGGAAATCAAGGAGCGCGCGCTCGAACTGCTGGAGTACGTCGGCGTGCTGCAATACGCGGACTACACGTCGCGCAATCTGTCGTATGGCCACCAGCGTCGTCTGGAAATCGCGCGTGCTTTGGCGACCGATCCGAAGCTCCTCGCGCTCGACGAACCGGCAGCCGGCATGAACGCGACGGAGAAGGTCGAACTGACGCGCCTGCTCGACAAGATTCGCGCGGACGGCAAGACGATTCTGTTGATCGAACACGACGTGAAACTCGTGATGGGATTGTGCAACCGCATGACGGTGCTCGATTACGGCAAGGTGATCGCCGAGGGTCTGCCGCAGGACGTGCAGAAGGACCCGAAGGTGATCGAGGCATATCTGGGTGCGGGGGTGCACTAAATGGCGACCACAAGCGCAATGTTGAAGGTCAAGGGTCTGCAGGTGAACTACGGCGGCATCCAGGCGGTGAAGGGTGTCGATCTGGAAGTCGGGCAGGGCGAACTGGTTACGCTGATCGGCGCGAACGGCGCGGGCAAGACCACGACGATGAAGGCCATCACGGGGCTGAAGCCGTTCTCGGGCGGCGACATCGAGTACATGGGCCAGTCGATCAAGGGCGTGCCCACGCACGAGCTGTTGAAGCGCGGCCTCGCGATGGTGCCGGAAGGCCGCGGCATTTTCGCGCGCATGTCGATTCTCGAGAACATGCAGATGGGCGCGTATCTGCGCAACGATTCGGACGGTATTCAGAAGGACACCGAACGGATGTTCGGCTTCTTCCCGCGCCTGAAGGAGCGGGCGTCGCAGTATGCGGGCACGCTGTCCGGCGGCGAGCAGCAGATGCTGGCGATGGCGCGCGCGTTGTTGTCGCGGCCCAAGCTGCTGTTGCTCGATGAGCCTTCGATGGGACTATCGCCGATCATGGTCGAGAAGATCTTTGAAGTCGTTCGCGAGATTTCCAGCGAAGGGCTGACGGTGCTGCTCGTCGAACAGAATGCTCGGCTCGCGCTTCAGGCAGCTAATCGCGGGTATGTGATGGATTCGGGTACCGTCACCATGTCCGGCGATGCTAAGGTCATGCTCGATGATCCTAAGGTTCGGGCTGCTTATTTGGGCGAGTGACGGGGTTTTCTTTCCTCGCGGGGCGGGGGTTTTGTTTTACTCCCGCTTCGTTTCTTGGTTCTCTCGTGAAACTTGTTTTGTCGTCGGTCTATTAGCGTTGCCCCTCCCCGGGGCGGGGGTCACTTTCTTTGCTGCTGCAAAGAAAGTAACCAAAGAAAGCAGCTTTTTTTGGCCCGCAGCAGTAATAGCGTGGTCACTCCGCAGAAGAACCGTGGCACTCAGCTAATCCGCAGCCCTGAATCACCTTCCACGCCCGCTGAGCGCCACGTCCCCCGAGCCCCTTGGCTCGTTAACACCACACCCCCGTCTTACGCTCCGCCTGCGATCCAGGCTTAGTTGAAGACCGCCCAAACGCTGTTCGGCATACTAACGTTATGCGGACGCGCATTCGCGCGGACAAGCGCGCGTACCTATGCAACCGTTCGGTGTTAACGAGCCAAGGGGCTCGGAGGACGTGGCGCTCAGTGGGCGCGGAGGGTGATTCAAGGCTGCTTATAGCTGAGCGCCACCGCGTATCTGCGGAGTGACCGCACTCTTGCTGCTGCGGGCCAGAAAAAAGCTGCTTTCTTTGGTTACTTTCTTTGCAGCAGCAAAGAAAGTGACCCCCGCCCCGGGGAGGGGCAACGCTAATAGACCGACGCGAAAACAAGTTCCACGAATAAAGCAGCCAGCAACCCCGCCCCGGGAAGGGGCAACGCAATTAGACCGACACGAAAGAACGAAGCAAAAAACTAAAGCCGCTTCCCAAGACTAACAACGTCATCAACGCGATACCCAAGCCGCTCATAAAACGGCAAAAGATCCGTCCGAGCAGAAAGAATCTGCAGATTGACCTTAGGGCATCCAGCCCGAACAAGCGCCGCTTCCGCATGAAGCATCAGAGCGCGCCCGAACCCGCGCCCCCTCATGGCAGGCGAAACGGCGAGCGAATAAATCCACCCGCGATGCCCGTCATACCCGCACATCACGGTGCCGACGACATCCCCGTCGGAAACTCCGACAAAGAACAACTCCGGCTGCGTGCGCAGCTTATTAGCAATCGACAACGCCGGATCGCGCTGTGGCCGCGATGCATCCGCGTACTCCGGAAACACATCGCGCCACAGGGCGATCACGGCATCGCGATCGCTCGCATCGAACGTGCGGATGATCACAGCGAATCGAGCACCGAGCGCAGCATCGACATCATCTGGTCGATCTCGTCCCTGGTCACATTGAGCGCAGGCATGAAGCGCAGCAGATTCGGCCGCGCCGCGTTCAGCAAGAGTCCATCGGGCTGCATCAGCCGAGCCTTCTCGACGATCTGCGGCCCCTGATCGCCATCCAGCAGCAACGCGCGCAACAGACCTTCGCCGCGCTCGCCGTTGAAACCGCGTTCGTCGGATAGCTTCAGCAATTCCGAACGCAAATACTCGCCGCGTTCGCGCACGCCTTCGAGAAAGCCCGGTGCCGTCAGTTGCGAAATCACCGAGTAGCCCACCGCCGTCATCAGCGGATTGCCGTTGTACGTGCCGCCCTGATCGCCCGCTTCGAAGCACGCCACATCCGCCGTGGACAGCAGCGCCGCGAGCGGCACGCCGCCGCCGATGCCCTTGCCGAGCGTCATGATGTCCGGCTCGATGCCCGACAGCTCGTACGCGAACAACGTCCCCGCGCGACCGCAGCCGCTTTGCACTTCATCGACGATCAACAGGATGTTGTGCCGCTTCGTCAGCGCGCGCAGCTCTTGCATGAATTCGCGCGTCGCGGGAATCACGCCGCCTTCGCCCTGAATCGGCTCCAGCATCACGGCCACGGTCTTCTCGGTGATGAGCTTTTCGACCGATGCGATGTCGTTCAAATCCGCCTTCGGAAAGCCCGGCACCTGTGGCGCATAGATGGTGTCCCAACCCGCCTTGCCGCTCGCGGACATGGTCGCGAGCGTGCGGCCGTGGAAACTGTGATCGAACGTGATGATCTCGTACGCACCGTTGCGGAACTTGCGGCCCCACTTGCGCGCGAGCTTGATCGCGCCTTCGTTCGCTTCCGCGCCGCTGTTGGCGAAGAACACCTTGTCGAAGCAACTGTGCTGCGTAAGCAGCGCGGCGAGCTTCGCCATCGGCTCGTTATAGAACGCGGGCGACGGATTGATCAGCGTGCGCGCCTGTTTCTCGAGCGCCTCGATCACGCCGTCGTTGCAGTGGCCGAGCGAATTGACGGCCCAGCCCTGGATGAAGTCGAGATAGCGTTTGCCGGTGTTGTCGTAAAGCCAGGAGCCCTTGCCGTGCGTGAACACGATCTCGGGGCGGTTCGTGATGTACATCAGCGAATCGACGGGGTACTCATTGAAATTCATGACAGCGGGCTCCGGGCGTTGACTCAGGTAAAAAAACGGCGCGCAAAAAACGAAAGCCACGGTGTTTCCGTGGCTTCATTCTCTGCGCTTCAGACTAACCGAACATGACGAGCGCGAATGCATGACGAGCCAGCGGCATCCCTAGGGAAGCGGCGAGCGGCGGCGTCGGACGATGGTTGCGATTCGGTTCATTCGCGAAGGATACGTGATGACGTTCGTGCCTGTAAACCGCCGGCGTCGATTTGTTGCGCGCCGGCGGCATGCGAGGCCCGCGCCGGCCGTCAGACCGGATGCGCGAGGTCCGCTGCGCTCGTGAACGAATCCGCGTAGAACTCGTCCTCCGGCAAGCGGTGATGCTGCGTGAAATCGCGCTGCGCCGATTCCACCATCACGGGCGCGCCGCACGCATAGACCTGATACGCGCTCAAGTCTGGCAGATCTTCGATGACAGCGCGATGAACGAAGCCCGTGCGGCCGGTCCAGCCGTCATGCGGATCGGGTTCGGACAGCACCGGCACGAACTTGAAGTTGGGCACTTCCTTCGCCCATTGCTCGGCGAGGTCCATCATGTACAGGTCTTTCTTGCGGCGGCCGCCCCAATAGAGCGTCATCGGGCGGTTCAGGTTCTTGAAGACCGCATGTTCGATGATCGCCTTGATCGGCGCGAAGCCCGTGCCCGAAGCGAGCAGCACGATAGGCTTGTCCGATTCGTCGCGCAGAAAGAACGTCCCGAGCGGACCTTCGAAGCGCAGGATGTCGCGCTCTTTCATCGCGCCGAACACGTGGTCCGTGAACGTGCCGCCCGGCATGTGGCGAATGTGCAGTTCGAGCGGGCCCTCGTGATGCGGCGGGCTCGCCATCGAATAGCTGCGGCGCTTGCCGTCCTTCAGAATGAATTCGATGTACTGCCCCGCGAGATATTGCAGGCGCTCGTTGGCGGGCAGTTGCAGCTTCATTTCGATGACGTCGTCGGCCTTGCGCTGAAGCGCGTTCACGCGGCACGGCAGCTTCTTGACCTGCACGTCGCCGACGCCCGCGACTTCGCGCACGTCGATCGTGAGATCGCTCTGCGCGGTCGCGCAGCAGAAGAGCGCCATGCCGCGCGTTTTTTCGTCGTTGGAGAGCGCGGACGACGAATGCGGCGCCTGCTCGACTTCGCCTTCGACGACCGCGCCCTTGCAGGAACCGCACGCGCCGTTCTTGCAGCCGTAAGGCAAGCCGATGCCCTGGCGCAGCGCCGCGGTCAGCACCGGCTCGTCGGGTTCCACCTGAAACTGCCGGCCGCTTTGCCGGAGCGTTACGTTGAATGCCATAGATCGATTTCTTGCGATGTGTGAATGTGTCTTACGATGACGCCGGAACGGGTCAGGCAAGCGGCGGATACAATGCTCGGCATGATCGCCACTCGAACCTTGCGCCGCCCGCGCGTCTTGATCGTCGGATGCGGCGATGTCGGGCTGCGCGTGTTGCCGCTCTTGCGTTCGCGCGCCGCGTCGCCCCGCGTGATCGCGCTCACGCATCATCCGGAACGCGCCGCCGAACTTCGTGCCGCGGGCGCGTTGCCGATTGCCGGCGACCTCGATGCGAAGCGCAGCCTTCGCAGGCTCGCGGGCATCGCGCCGCACGTGCTGCATCTTGCGCCGCCTCAGCGCGAAGGCGACACCGACCGCCGCACGCGTGCGTTGCTCGCGGCCTTGCGCGCGCCGCGCCGTTCGGTCGCGCGTGGCGCTCAGGCCGCCGTTGCCCGGCATCGTGCTTGGCGCGCATCGACTTTCATTGTACCCGACGCCCCTTTTGGAGCCACATCGGGAGCCATGCCTTATCGCTTCGTGTATGCGAGCACGACGGGCGTCTACGGCGACTGCGGCGGCGCGCTGATCGACGAAACGCGGCCTGCGCGGCCGGAGAACGAGCGCGCGCGGCGGCGCGTGTCGGCGGAGCAGCAGTTGCGCCGCGTGGGCGCGCGAAGCGGCTGGCGCGTTTCCATCGTCCGGATTCCCGGCATTTACGCGGAGAATCGCCTGCCGCTTGCGCGCATCGAACGGGCGATGCCCGCGCTCATCGAACGCGACGATGTCTACACGAATCACATTCACGCCGGCGATCTCGCCGCGATTCTCGTGCGCGCGCTCGGGCGCGGGCGGGCGCAGCGCGTCGTGAACGCATCGGACGACACGGACTTGCGCATGGCCGACTATTTCGATCGCGTCGCCGACGCGTACGGTTTGCCGCGGGTGCCGCGCATTACGCGCGAGGAGGCGGAGGCGCGTCTGGAACCGGTGACGCTTTCGTTCATGCGCGAGTCGCGCCGTTTGTCCAACGAACGGATGAAGCGCGAGTTAGGCTACGCGCTGCGTCATCCGACCGTGGACGACTTCTTGCGCTCTCGCGCCGGCACGACGCGGCGCTAGATCAGCGCGGGAATCGTTTCGAGCAGGACGAAGCACATCAGCGCGCCGATCAATGCGCCGATGAGGTTCGGCGAGTAGCGGTGACGCACGTGCATGACGACACCCAGTACCCCGATCACGACCGCGCTCAACGCCACGAACGCGATCAGCGCGACGCTCATGTGGGAAGCCATGATGCCCTCCTGCTTTCTTCTAGTGATTTTGATTCCGTAAGACGAGTATATGAGCGCGGCGCGCAGAAGGCATGCTGCGGCGCAGCGGCGAGGCATCGGGGCTTGTACTGATTGGCGTGAAGATTGATGGCTGCGGGGCGGCGTGCATTGCCTTATACCTGAGCGCGCAGTGCAGCGAGATCGTCGCTATCGAGCCAGCGCCATTCGCCTTCCGCGAGCGACGTCGGGAGCGCATAACCGCCCACGCGCTCCCGATGCAGCTTCTCCACGCGATTCCCCGCTGCCGCGACCATTCGCTTCACCTGATGGTATTTGCCTTCGAGCACCGTCAATTCGAGCAGCCGTTCGTCGCGGCGCTGGGCGGCGAGCGCCGCGCTGGGTTTCGTTTCGCCGTGCAGCAGCACGCCGTCGCGCAGGCTGGCGAGTTGGGCGTCGTCGAGCGGGTGGCGCAGCGTCGCGAGATACACCTTCGGCACTTTGCGTTTGGGCGACGTGAAGGCGTGGACGAACGGGCCGTCGTCGGAGAAAAGGAGCAGGCCCGTCGTATCCTGATCGAGCCGGCCAACCGGCTGCACGCCGCGTTCGATGAGCTGCCGCGGCAACAGGTGAAACACGCTCAGGTGATGTTGCGGATCGCGCGAGCATTCGTAGCCCGCCGGCTTGTTCATCGCGATGTACGCCTTCTCGCGATACGTCCACACGATGCCGTCGACTTCGAAGTCCGGCGATTCAGCGACCGCGACACCGGCGTTCGGGTCGCTGCATATCTCGCCGCCGATGCGCACGCGGCCCTCCGCGATGATGCCGCGACATTGACGGCGCGAGCCGAAGCCTTGCGAGAAGAGGAGTGATTCGAGGTCCATCGGGCGAGTGGGGACGGAGGGCGCATTTTACCAAGCGGGACGTCGTGAACGCGCGAGGTCCGTTACCGGCATGCGCTGTCGGGTAAGCCATGCGGCTGCGGATTGCCCTCGGCGGAGAGGCGCGCGGACAGCCGATCGCCGCATGACATGCGCGTTCCCGGCTGTCGGCTAAGCCGCGCGGCTGCGGGTCGCCCGCGTCGAACAGGCGCGCGGACGGCCGATCGCCGGATCGCATGCGCGTTGGGCGCTGTCGGTGAAGCCGCGCATCTTCCGGTTACCCGCTCCGAACAGGCGCGAACCGCGCAGCTTCTCAATGCGCGTCGCCGCGGCCCTTCGCCACCGTCGGCACGCCCAAGCCGAAGATCGTGAACGTCGACGGCGAGCGGTCCTGCTGGCTCGCCGTGGCGCCGTGCCTGCCTGCGGCGCTCCAGCGTCCGTCGAAGGTCATGGCCGCCGGCATCGGCGCGGGCAGCGCGCTCGCCTGACGGAAATAGGCGGTGTTGGCTTCGGCCTGGGCGGCGGTGGCCTGACGCAGCAGCGTCTGCGCCTGCGGATTGCGCGGATCGAGCGCCACCGCGCGGCGCGCGTTGCGCACGGCGCAGGCGGGCTCCTGCTTCACCGAGCATGAGCGGGCGTTGGCCATCGCGCTGTCGCGTGCGCGCTCCTGACGCGCGACATCGGCGGCCAGTTGTTGAATCTCCGGGCTCAGCGCCTGATTCGCGTCCAGGCCGCGCATGTGGCGGCGCGCTGCGGTTAAGTCGTGAGCGGCTAGCGCCTGCTTCACCGCGACGATGTTTCGCGCGACCGCGGGCGATGCTTTTTGCGGCGAGTTGTCGTGGGGGCGTGCGGTTGTGCTTGCGTTGGCGGCTGGTGGCGTTGCTGTCTGCGGCTGCGGCGTGAGACTCGCACGGTTTGCCGGCAGCGATGCCATCGACGAAGGTTGTGCCGGACGCGCCGCCGTCGCTTGGGCCTGCGGTCCGGCGTTGGCCGCTGGGGGAGTCATCGGCAACGAAGCCATCGGCGCATGGGAACCGCTCGGCGTCGCATCGGCCTTTGACTGCGCGCGTTCGCTCGCAGCCGGACCAACAGGAACGTTGGCCGCGAGAGCGGACCCAGGCGGCACGGACCTGGCGGAGGCTGTCGGCGCGGCGCGAGTGAGCGGAGCTGCTGCTGCCGACGCGGAGAAGCCTGCACCGGCTGCTGCAGTGGCATCGGCTACCGACGTTGGCGTCGACGAGCGCGGCGCAGTGCCGTTCTTCGACGCAGTCTTCTCCGTCGACGGCGTGACCGTAGTCCCGACCGCCGCGACCGCGTTGGCAGGCGCAGACGTGCGCGCGTGCACATCAATCGCCGACGCTGCTGGCGGGACCGCCGCGCCTGCTAACCCAGCCGCGCTGGCAGACGCCGAGGCGCGCGCTTGAGCCGAAGTCGCGGACATTGACGATGCCGTGGCGTTGTCCGTCGTTCGCGCGATTGTGGGTGCGGCCGGCGCGACCGCGCTTGCAGACGCGGAGGCGCGCGGTTGCGCCGAAGTCGCCGACGTTGACGTCGCGGCGCTGTCCGTCGATCGCGCGATTGTGGGCGGGACGGTCGCGGAAGCGCGTGCTTGCGCCGAAGTGGCCGATCCCGACGTAATAGCCGTTTTATCCGTCGCTGGCGCAACCGTAGGTTGAGCCGTCGCGCTCGCGGACGCGAACGTGCGTGCATGCGAACCTGCCGCGGTTGAAACATCCGCCGACCGTCGCTGAGAAACGACGGGTCCGGCCGCAGTGTCACCCTTCAAGGACGCTTGGCCTTGTACGAGAGAATCCGCCGCCGATCCGCTCCGCGATGCGCTCCCAGTCGCGGCGTGCGCCTGCGCGTCGTCGCTCGACGCATCGCTCCCGCGACGCTCCAGCGCCGGACGCACCGCGTCGGCATGGCTGTGCGCTTCCGAAGCTCGATCGCCGACCGATCCGGCCGCGCTGGCCGACTTCGTCGGCGCGACGCCCGCATCCTGCTGCGCATAGAAGTACGCGCCCGCCGCCGCGCCTGCGACGACGCCGCTCACCAGCACCGCCAGCATCTTGCGCGCCGGCCGTCGCGCCGGGGCGGCCGGCTCGTCGCCCGGCTCGACGAGGCTCGGATAAGACGTCACCATCTTTCGACGCGCGAGCCGCGTGAGCCAGTTGGTGTTGCGCAGATCGACGAAGTCGTATCTCTCCTCGATGGGCGCAACGGCCGCCGCGTCGGCGACGCTCGTAAAGACAGCACCGTGGCGATCCGCGCCGCAGTACGGGCAGGTCGCCTCGCCGGTAGGCGAAATGGCGTGGCAGCGGCCGCAGATGACGGCGTCCAGCGTCAGTGAAGATTCGGATTGCGTCATGGCGCGCTCGTTCGAGTTATGGCTCGCGCAACGCGCGAAGCGAGGTCACGGCAGCGGTATATCCATGGCAACCGAAACCAGGTTGCCCGCAGGCGCGTGTCCTCGTGACACGCCCCGCGCCGGGATGCCGCGACGCCGATGCAGAGCCCATTCTTGCGACGCAAGCGGCAACGCGTCTAAGCGATTGCGCACATTCGCGTCATCATCGCGTCAGGGAAAACGCGGGTGCGTGCGTTGGGCATCTCGCGACGAACGCACGTGCTGTCGTGCGTTCGGGAGCGGGCGGAACGATGAGTACGCCTGTGCTTTGTCGGACGGCTTCGCGCGCCAATAGGGCGATAGGCGCGGCAACGCCGTCGATAAGTGCCGGACCGGACAGCCTGAAGACCGAATGCGTCGAGTTCGGTAAGGACCGCGAAGCAATGCGCAAGGCGACGTGAGCGTGGACTCGGCGGTTTTGTCCGTGCGCCGAGTGTCCGCGATACAAAGCGCGAAGGTCAGACGCGCCGCCCATCGCCTCTCACTGCCAGCGAACCGCGAGCAACGCAAACACCGCACCCCGCGCGGCCCAAACGCAAAAAAGCCGCTCGACGAGCGGCTTCTTCGAAAAATCTGTGGTGCCCAGGGCCGGAATGCGATGGCACTAGGGCAGGCCGCAAAGCCTTACAGGGCGGGGCTGCTGCTGCGGTAGGGTTGAGAAGTTACCACCGAGCTTACCACGCGCTGGTGTAATTGCTCTCGATGTGAGACCTTTCAATCACTTGCTGGGCGCGCTCCAACGCGTTAAAACTGCGGTAGAGAAGGAAGAGCAGCTTCCTCGATTCAGGCACGACTTTGCCTTTCCGAACTTGCCGAGTGATCGAATCAAGCTGGTCGTCAATCTGCTTCTGGCAGATCTGAAGCGATATTTCTGTGCCGCTCAGGTCTGGAGGTTTTTGATGCATGCTTTCTTCTACTGTGAACGTGGCTGGTGACACGAGTTAGCATAAAGCGCGCCATGCAGTAGGCCCCTGTGCGAAGTTGGATTCAACAAACGCGGCGATGACCGCAAGACCTTCCATTCATTTCGGCATGGATTTGCCACCGCATGCAGGGCCGCACAAGTTCCGAAACGGACGCAGTACGGGATTGCGGGGGCACACGGACGGCAGCGCAGTGGTCACCTATGGCGAATTGCCGTTGAAAGGCTAACGCGGCGGCTATGGCGCGAATCCGGTTCGATGGATTCCCTATCAAATAGTCGTATTCACCGCAGGCCTCTCGATATCTCCGCCAAGCAGTCTAGTGGCCGACCACTGTAAGGGGGTAACGAAACGTTATGCCCCCACCAAAGGAGGAGCCCAGGAGCTCACGTTCATCCCTGAGCGTGATGTCTACCGCCTCGTGATGCGCTCCAAGCTCCCCGCTGCCGAAGCCTTCGAAGAGTGGGTAGTGGGCGAAATTCCCCCTGTGGGGCCTCAACGCTCAAGCCGCAACCTTCAGGCGCTACTAGGCGACGCATCATAAATTACGCGCAATACTCGGCACGCACGCGAGTTATAACTTCCTCCAAGCTCTGGCGAGTTCTCACGTCACTTTCCATCGCGCCTATCGATTGCCTTGCGCGCGCCCTCAGGCAGCGCAGCAAACACATCGGCAACCATCTTAGGCCGCGTTATGCGGTCCTCAACAATCAGGTTGACCAGTGCAAAGAGACTGGCGGAGATTTCCGCTACGTCCTCCGGGTCCATCTTGCCAGGATGCACGGCGTTATTCCCAACAACACGGACAACATCAAGGGCCTGCTGTATCTGAGCAGGCATACCTTGCTTAACTAGGTCCCCAATCTGGGCATTGATGCTGTCACCAGGTCTGACGCTATGTGGTTTGCGTCTTACCGTGGCGGTAAAACGGCAATCCCTGAAGACCTCAGCCATCCGAAGAACATCCGAGTTTGGTTCCGGGAGCAGGAATCGAACGACCCTCCAGCCCCCGACCTGGACCTCTCAGCCTACCCTGCGCCCCGCCAGCGCATCTCCATCGAGACAGCAAAGAAGGTCAACAAGCTCGTAGCGATGGTCGAGGGCGGTGAAGGTCAGGAGCAGCAGACCGCCAAGAAGTACCTGAAGAAGCAAGCTGAAAAGTTCGGGATGGCTGCTGAGGAGCTCACTGAGCTTGCCAAGAAGACAGACCCGATGCGGGGAGTAGGCCCTGACCAGGCCAAAGCGCGCGACCAGAACCTGACCACCATCGGAGCAAAGCTCGCAGAGATTGCAGCTTTCCTCAAGGCAACCCAAGCGATGAACCAGGCAGCACCGCTGACCCGTGAAGTGGTCATCGCCCTTCTGGATCAGGTCTGTGACCAACTGAACGTTATCTGAGGCAAACAACATGGCGCGGGGTAATGAGCTGTGTACCCGCGTCAATCCCTGAGCGCCTTTACTGACAACCCTCAGCGGCCATAAGGCCACCCCTCGCATTTCCCGTTAGTCCTTTTCCAATCGTGACGCTCCTTCATCGGGCGGGTGTCGCCACGCCCATATTCGCCCGGTTCCCTTTATTCACCCACCACCATGCCACCTAACGACACCCAGCAAATCACTCCACGGGGCCAAGCGGCTCCATCAGGCCTGCAGGTAGCTGATGCCGTGTCTGCATTGCACCGCTCCTCGTTTGTGTATCTCGGGAAGGCGAACCGCTGGCCGGGACGGGCGTTCTCTTTGATCCGTTGCGCTGCCCATAGAGACGCACCCAGTAGAGGCACCTCTCGGGCCGTGAAGCTGGTCTTGAGAGACCGCCAGGGGTGCTCTCGAATAACGATGTGGGGGATGGGACCATCCAGCACCAAGTCATCAAGTAGCAGCCCTGTCACCTCACCGATGCGCGTTCCAGTATCAGACAAGAGAGCGATGAGCCAGCGGATGTAATCATCGACCTCTCGGCACTTTGCCTGTACAGCGGTGAGCTCATCGGGCGTGAAGGGAACCCGCTTCTTCTTGTCGGAGCCTTCCCCGGCGATTTGGAGGGATTCGAAGGGGTTGGTGCGGGTCAGCTCCTTCTCGCTGATATAGGAGTTCATGACCGCATTGACGGTGCTGAGGCGTCTACGGATAGTTCCGGTCTTGAGCCCCGCAGCCTGCTGCTTCGCTACGAATGCCCGCGCATCAGCACGAGAGACCGCTTCAACGGGCTTATCACCAACGGCATCAATCAACGTCTGGAAGGCAGCGCGCGAAAAGTTGGCGAACTTCTCATCGTCCCGCTTCTTGTGATGCTCTAGATAGAGCTCGAAGGCATCGCTAAGGGAATCCCTCAGGGTGCCTGCAAGCATCTGCATGGCCGTGCTTTCGACCTTGGAGAGATAGTCGCCGCCATTGGCATCCCGATAGACCTCCTCATCCCCTGCTGCATGGGCTACGCGCTTCTTATCGAGATGGTCATGCAGGAGCTCAATGGCGTGCTCCATCTCCTCGTCACGCTCACCGCTCACCGCAATGCCCCAAGCAGCCAAGAAAGCCTCAGCGTGCTTCTTGGTGGCCCTCAGTGAGGAGTCGGGGTCTGCTCGCAGGGATTCCCATTCCTTCTCTAGCTGGCGATTGAGGGCCCCAATCTTGCGCGCCGCCTCACTGATATCAGACGTGTGCAGGTTGAGCTTGATCGTCGTTTTGCCGTATTGGGCCTGAAGGTCCCTAGGCACTGGGCGCTGGAAGTAGTGGGTACTACCACGCTGGTAACAGTACTTCAAGGTAATGGAAAGTACGCCAGAGCGTATCTGCATGTTGGTAACTACCACATAAGTTACCACAGAAACACGCCCTTATGAGCCGGAGAGGCTTACTGCGTAAGGCATTGCGGGGAGAGGGGTGGTGCCCAGGGCCGGAATCGAACCGGCACGCCTTGCGGCGGGGGATTTTGAGTCCCCTGCGTCTACCAATTTCACCACCTGGGCATGCTGAGTCGGCGATTATGACCCAAAACCGCGCGCTCGGCAAGCAGCGCCGGTTGTCCGCGAATTACTGGCTCAGATACGTAAACGCCCCGTTGCGGACGATGCCCATGACGCTCGCGCGCTGATCGAGACCGACGTGGTCGCTCGCGCTCGTATTGACGACGCCGTTCGGCACCACCAGCTCATGCGCGTGCTCCAGTTCCGACCGCAACGCCACGCGGAACTCCTTCGTTCCCGGCTTGCCCGCCTTCAGCGCGCGCGTCGCCGCGTCCTGCAAACGCGGATAGACGCCCGCCGCGTCGCCGGCGAACTGCGTCACCGTGCCCTTGCCGTACTTGTCCTCGTAAGCATCGACGAACGCGAGCGCCGCCTTCTTCGACGGATGATCCGCCGGCAGCGTGCGCGCGACGACCACCGGCTGCGTCGGAAAGAGCGTGCCTTCGACATCTTTGCCGCCGAGCTTGATGAACTCCGGCGTCGCGATGCCGTGCGTCTGGTAGATCGCGCCCTTGTAGCCGCGCTCGACGAGCGTGCGCTGCGGCAGCACGGTCGGCGTGCCCGCGCCCGCGATCAGCACGGCATCGGGCTTCGCGGCCATAAGCTTCAGAATCTGGCCGGTGACGCTCGCGTCCGTCCGGTTGAAGCGTTCGGTCGCGACTATCTTGATGTGGCGGAGATCCGCGAACTTCGTGAATTCGGAGAGCCAGCTATCGCCGTAGCTGTCCGCGAAACCGATGAAGCCGACCGTCTTCACGCCGTGGTTGGACATGTAGCGCGTCATCACGTCGGCCATCGCGCGGTCGGTCTGCGCCATCTTGAACGCCCAGACCTTCTTGCCTTCCTGCGGTTCGACCACCGACGCCGAGCCGATCAGCGTGATCATCGGCGTCTGATATTCGGCGACCGGATCGAGCGCCGCGAGCGCGGCCGGCGTGATGTTCGGCCCGACGATCACGTCCACCTTGTCCTCGGTGATCAGCTTGCGGATATTGCGCACCGCCGCGCCGGGGTCCGAGCCGTCGTCGAGAATGATGTACTGCGCATCCTGTCCCGCGATGGTCTTCGGCCACATCAGCATCGCGTTCTTGCTCGTGATGCCGATAGCAGCGGCAGGCCCCGTGCTCGACAGATCCACGCCTACCTTGATCTGCGCGTGCGCGGCGGCGGACAACACCGCCAGCGCGGCGCCGGCGGCGAGCCGGCGCGTGAATTTCGACAACGTCATCGGAAAGCTCTCCAGGGAAGTTCGTGTTTTTGTGATCGGCGTTGCGCCGTCGCCTTCAGAGTCAGAGTTCGTAGCTTTCATGCTCGCCGGAGAGCGCCTGTTCGATCAGCTTCCGGTTCATCGAGGGCGAAAGCAGCTCGACGAGCGTATACACATAGCTGCGCAAATAAGCGCCTTGCTTGAGCGCGAGCCGCGTGACGTTCGTGCCGAACAAATGCCCGACCGGCATCGCGCGCAGATGGCGGTCGCGCTCCGGATTGAACGCAATATCCGCCAAGATCCCGACGCCGAGCCCCAGTTCGACGTAAGTCTTGATGACGTCCGCGTCGATGGCTTCGAGCACGATATCCGGCGTCAGATTGCGCAACTGGAACGCGTGGTTGATCTTCGTGCGCCCGGCGAAAGCCGCTTCGTACGTGATGAGCGGGTACTGCACGAGATCGTCGAGCGTGAGAAGCTTGCGTTCCAGCAGCGGATGCTCGGGCAGCATGACCGCCAGATGCTGCCACTGGAAGCAGGGCAGCGACACGAGTTCCTTATAGTTGGCAATGGCTTCGGTGGCGATGGCGATGTCCGCCTGATCGTGAATGACCATCTCGGCGACCTGCGTCGGGCTGCCTTGCAGGATGGACAGATGCACTTTCGGGAAGCGTTTCTTGAATTCCGCGATGGCCGACGGCAGCGAGTAGCGCGCCTGCGTGTGGGTCGCGGCGATCACGAGATTGCCCTGGTCCTGCGCCGCGTAATCCTTGCCGACGCGCTTCAGGCTTTCCACTTCCTGCAGGATTTTCTCGACGGAAGCGAGAATGATGCGCCCGGGTTCCGTCAGCGACCGGACGCGCTTGCCGTGCCGCGTAAAGATTTCGACGCCCAGCTCGTCTTCCAGCTCGATGATCGCCTTCGACACGCCCGGCTGCGATGTATAGAGCGCCTTCGCGGCTTCGGTCAGGTTGAAGTTCTGCCGCACGGCCTCCCGCACGAAGCGGAACTGATGCAGATTCATTTATAACCCACGCGCATATCAAAGTAATTTTTCAGTCGTTTGCAATATATAGCAGGTTTATTACTATCAGTCCAATTTTTCCAATATCCATAGCTGTTTTCGTCATTAGCAAATGAGCGTTCCGTCTGAACGCTGTGCGCGCCGGCGAATCAATGGATATCTGACGCGCGGCGCAACCTAGGGCGCCGGCGGCTAAACAAAAACTTGGGGCCCCCGAATGTACCAATACGATCAGATCGACCAGCGAATCGTTGACGAACGAGTCGCGCAGTACGCCGATCAGGTTCGCCGGCGTCTGTCGGGCGAGTTGAGCGAGGAAGAATTCCGTCCGCTGCGGCTGCAAAACGGCCTGTACATGCAGCGCCACGCGTACATGCACCGCATCGCGATTCCGTACGGCAACCTGCGCAGCGACCAGTTGCGCATGCTCGCCACCATCGCGCGGGAGCACGACCGCGGCTACGGCCACTTCTCGACGCGCACGAACATCCAGTTCAACTGGATCGAGCTGGAAGAAACGCCGGAAATCCTGCGCAAGCTGGCATCGGTGCAGATGCACGCGATCCAGACGTCGGGCAACTGCATCCGCAACATCACGGCGGACCAGTTCGCGGGCGTGGCGCCGGACGAAACCGTCGATCCGCGTCCGTGGGCCGAAATCATGCGCCAGTGGTCCACGTTCCACCCGGAATTCGCGTGGCTGCCGCGCAAGTTCAAGATCGCCGTGTGCGGCTCGGCGGAAGACCGCGCGGCCGTGCAGATCCACGATCTCGGCGTGTATCTGAAGAAGAACGCGCAGGGCGAAGTCGTCGCGAGCATTCTCGCGGGCGGCGGGCTCGGCCGCACCCCGATCATCGGCGCGGTCATCAAGGAAGACCTGCCGTGGCAGCACTTGCTCACGTACTGCGAAGCCGTGCTGCGCGTCTATAACCGCTACGGCCGCCGCGACAACATGTACAAGGCGCGCATCAAGATTCTCGTGAAGGCGCTGTCGCCCGAAAAGTTCGCGAAGCAGGTGGAAGAAGAGTGGGCGCACCTGAAGGATGGTCCCTCGACGCTCACGCAGGACGAAGTGGACCGCGTGTCGAAGTTCTTCGCGCCGCCCGTCTACGAAAAGCTGCCGGACACGGACGCCTCGTATGAGAAGCACCTGATCGAAAGCAAGCCGTTCGCGCGCTGGGTCGAGCGCAACGTGCGCCCGCACAAGATTGCCGGCTACGCGGCGGTCACGCTGTCGCTGAAGCCGACGGGCGTCGCGCCCGGCGACGCCACCGACAAGCAGATGGACGAAGTCGCCAATCTCGCCGATGAGTTCTCTTACGGCGAAATCCGCGTCTCGCACGAGCAGAACCTGATTCTCGCGAACGTGAAGAAGCGCGATCTGTTCGCCGTCTGGGAGCGCGCGAAGGCGATCGGCCTCGCGGCGGCGAACATCGGCCTGCTGACGGACATCATCTCGTGCCCGGGCGGCGATTTCTGCTCGCTCGCGAATGCGAAGTCGATCCCGATCGCGCAAGCCATTCAGGAGCGCTTCGACAACGCCGACTATGTCTACGACCTCGGCGACCTGTCGATCAACATTTCGGGCTGCATGAACGCGTGCGGTCATCACCACGTCGGCAACATCGGCGTGCTGGGCGTCGATAAGGACGGCTCGGAGTGGTATCAGGTGACGCTCGGCGGCGAGCAAAGCTCGGGCGCGACCGGCGCGCATCTCGGCAAGGTCATCGGACCGTCGTTCTCGGCGCACGAAATGCCGGACGTCGTCTCGAGCGTGATCGACACCTTCGTCGAGAACCGCCTCGAAGGCGAGCGCTTCATCGAGACGTTCGGCCGCATCGGCATCGCGCCGTTCAAGGAGCGCGTGTACGCATCGCGCCAAGCCCACGCTTAAGGATCTGCAGATGACGTTGATTATCAAAAACCGCGCGGTCGTCGAAGACGATTTCACCGTCGTGCGCGCAGCCGAAGACGGCGCGCTGCCGACAGTCGATGCGCTTCCCGCAGGCAAGGTGATCGTGCCCTTCGCGCTGTGGAAGGACGCGAAGGACGCGCTCGTGGCGTCGCGCGCGAAGGAATCGATCGGTGTGTGGCTCGCGCCTGACGACGAACCCGCCGACCTCGCGCCGGATTTCGACAAGATCGCGGTGATCGCGGTCGATTTCCCGGTGTTTCGCGATGGCCGCGGCTTTTCCATCGGCCGCCTGCTGCGCGAGCGATACAACTGGACGGGCGAGTTGCGCGCCATCGGCGACGTGCTGCGCGATCAGGTGTTCTTCCACTACCGCTGCGGCTTCGACGCTTTCGCCGTGCGCGCGGACAAGGACATCAACGACGCGCTCAACGCGTTCAACGAATTCAGCGAGCTGTACCAAGGCGCGACCGACAACCCGGAACCGCTGTTCCGCCGCCGCGCCGCGGTGCTCGCCACGCTCGGAGCCTGAGGCATGACGCCAGAACTGCAAGCCAAGGTTGAACGCCTCGACGCGCTGCTCGATTCGATCGCAGCGCGCCACGAGCGCGTCAAGCTAGCCAGCAGCCTCGCCGCCGAAGACATGGTGCTCACGCACGCCATTCTTTCGCGCAAGGTCGGCATCGGCATCTTTTCGCTGAACACGGGGCGTCTGCACGCGGAAACGCTCGGCATGATCGATCGCGTGAAGGAACGCTACGGCTACGACATCGAGCAGTTTCATCCGCAGCAAGCCGCTGTCGATGAATACGTGCGCGATCATGGTCTGAATGCGTTCTACGAGAGCATCGACCTGCGCAAGAGTTGCTGCCATATCCGCAAGGTCGAGCCGCTCAACCGCGCGCTCGCCGATGTCTCCGCTTGGGTCACGGGCCAGCGCCGCGAGCAGTCGGTGACGCGCGCCGAACTGCACGAAGAAGAGCACGACGCGCCGCGCGGCATCGCGAAGTTCAATCCGCTGGCGGACTGGACCGAAGCGGACGTGTGGGACTACCTGAAAGCGTTCGACGTGCCGGTGAACCCGCTGCATGCGCGCGGCTATCCGAGCATCGGCTGCGAGCCCTGCACGCGCGCCGTGCGCCCCGGCGAGGACAGCCGCGCGGGCCGCTGGTGGTGGGAATCGCGCGATACGAAGGAATGCGGCCTGCACATGACCAACATCAGCAGCATCAAGATCGTCCAGGAAGCGCCGAGCTCCGCGATCTGACAAGGCGCACAGACGCCGCCTGAACCCTGTTACCGAACGCGGCTTGGCGAACCATGCCGCACAAAAAAGGATCGACGAACATGAGCACCACGCTCGACCCCAACGTCACCGCCCCGATCGTCAATCAGGCGACGCGGATGGACCACCTCGACTGGCTCGAAGCCGAGTCGATCCACATCCTGCGCGAACTCGTCGCGGAGTGCAGCAAGCCCGCGCTGCTGTTCTCGGGCGGCAAGGATTCGGTCGTCGTGCTGGCGCTCGCGTTGAAGGCGTTCGGCCTCGGCGGCAACCGCAAGACCGTGCTGCCGTTCCCGCTCGTGCATATCGACACGGGCCACAATTTCCAGGAAGTGATCGACTTCCGCGACCGTCGCGCGGCCGAGATCGGCGCGGAACTGGTCGTCGGCCACGTCGAGGATTCGATCAAGAAGGGCACCGTGCGCCTGCGCCGCGAGACGGATTCGCGCAACGCCGCGCAAGCGGTCACGCTGCTCGAAACCATCGAGCAATACGGCTACACGGCGATGATCGGCGGCGCGCGCCGCGACGAAGAGAAGGCGCGCGCGAAAGAGCGCATCTTCTCGTTCCGCGATGAATTCGGCCAGTGGGACCCGAAGGCGCAGCGCCCCGAACTGTGGAGCATCTACAACGCGCGTCTGCATGCGGGCGAGCATCTGCGCGTGTTCCCAATCTCGAACTGGACCGAACTCGACGTGTGGCAGTACATCGCGCGCGAGAAGCTGGAACTGCCGTCCATCTACTACGCGCACGATCGCGAAATCGTGCGTCGCAATGGGCTGCTCGTGCCGGTGACGCCGCTCACGCCGGTGCGCGAAGGCGAGACGCCGGAGATCGCGCAGGTGCGCTTCCGTACCGTCGGCGATATCAGCTGCACGTGCCCGGTGGCGAGCGACGCCGACGACGTCGAGAAGATCATCGCCGAAACGGCCGTGACCGAGATTACCGAGCGTGGCGCCACGCGCATGGACGACCAAGCGTCCGAAGCCGCGATGGAACAGCGCAAGAAGCAAGGCTATTTCTAAGCATCACGCTCCGAGGAACCAACGAATCATGAGCATCTATCAAGCGGAAGACCTGGGCGTGTTGCGCTTCATCACGGCGGGCAGCGTCGACGACGGCAAGAGCACGCTGATCGGCCGCCTGCTGTACGACAGCAAGGCGGTTCTGTCCGACCAGTTATCGGCCATTTCGCGTGCGAAAAACAAGCGCACCGTCGGCGATGAAATCGACCTGTCGCTGCTCACGGACGGTCTCGAAGCCGAGCGCGAGCAGGGCATCACCATCGACGTCGCGTATCGCTACTTCGCGACCGCCAAGCGCAAGTTCATCATCGCGGACACGCCGGGACACGAGCAGTACACGCGCAACATGGTGACGGGCGCATCGACCGCGCACGCCGCGATCATTCTCGTCGACGCGACGCGCGTCACGTTCGAGAACGGCGAAGCGCAACTGCTGCCGCAGACCAAGCGCCACAGCGCCATCGTGAAGCTGCTCGGCCTGCAGCACGTGATCGTCGCGATCAATAAAATGGATTTGGTCGAGTACAGCGAGACGCGCTTCAACGAGATCCGCGACGCGTATGTCGCGCTCGCGCGTCAGCTCGGGCTGGAACATGTGCGCTTCGTGCCGGTGTCGGCGCTGAAGGGCGACAACATCGTGAGCGCGAGCGAGCGCATGCCGTGGTACGCGGGCGAGCCGCTGCTCGATCTGCTCGAATCGCTGCCGGTCGCGCAGCCGAACGAACAGGCGCTGCGGTTCCCGGTGCAATGGGTCGCGCGTCAGGACGGCTCGCAGGCCGACGACTTCCGCGGCTACATGGGCCGCGTGGAGGCGGGCGAAGTGCGCGTGGGCGACGCGATCAACGTGCTGCCCGCGAATCGCCAGGCGACGGTCGCGGAGATCATCGCGCCGGTGCCGGGCGGCGTCGCGTCGGTGAATCGCGCGTTCGCGGGCCAGACGGTGACCATTCGTCTCGCCGAAGACGTGGACGTGTCGCGCGGCGATACCTTCGTCCCGGCGACGGCGACGGTGGCCCCGGCGAAGAAGCTCGAAGCCGACCTGTGCTGGTTCGACGAAGAGCCGCTTTCGCCGCAGCGCAAGTATCTGCTGAAGCAGACGACCAATACCGTTTTCGCGCGCATCGGCGCGGTGAAAGAGGTGCTGGACGTGCACACGCTGTCGCATTCGGTGGACCGCACGACGCTCGCGATGAACGACATCGGCCGCGTGGCGCTCACGCTGCAAAAGCCGATCGTCGCGGACGAGTACGATACGCATCAGGGCACCGGCGCGTTCGTGCTGATCGACGAGGCGACGCATCACACGGTTGCGGCCGGTATGATCCGCGAAATCGCGGCTTGATGCTTGATGACGGACGGAATGCACATGGGTAAGGTCTATCTGATCGGAGCGGGACCGGGCGCGGCGGATCTCATCACCGTGCGCGGCATGCGCTTGCTTGAACAGGCGGATGTCGTGCTGCACGACGCGCTGATCGAGCCGGCGATGCTCGACTATGCGCCGAACGCAAAGCGGATCGCAGTCGGCAAGCGCTGCGGACAGCGTTCGACCGCCCAGCATTTCATCAACAAGCAGATCGTCGATGCGGCGCGGGAGCATGGCGTCGTCGTGCGGCTGAAGGGCGGCGATCCGATGCTGTTCGGCCGTGCTGACGAGGAGATGCGCGCGCTCGAAGCGGCGGGCATCGAGTACGAAGTGGTGCCGGGCATCACGGCGGCGCTCGCGAGTGCCGCGACGCTGCGGCGCTCGCTGACGTTGCGCGGCGTATCGCGCAGCGTGGCGCTCGCCACGCACAGCCGCGCGGCGGACAGCGAGGACATTCGCGAGCAGGCGAAGGCCGATTCGCTCGTCTTCTACATGGGCCGCGACAGCGCGGCGGATATCGCGCAGCAGTTGATCGACGCGGGGCGGCCCGGCTCGACGCCGGTGGCGATCGTGGAGGCGTGCAGCACGCCGCGCGAACGCACGCTCACGCTGACGCTCGCGCGCATGGCCCTCGGCGAGGCGCAGGCGTGGCTCGACCCGTCGCAGCCGAGTCTGTTGATGATCGGCGAGGCGTTCAAGGAAAGGGCGTCGGCGGGAAAGCCGAAGGTGCACCTTAAGGGGATGCAGGCGGCGGCTTGATTTTCAGGCTCGCGAAAGACAAAAAGCGCATCGGGCACGATGCGCTTTTTCTTTGTGCGCGCGTTAAACGTCCGTTTGCCGCACGCAGTACGCGGCCACCGCATCCAGCACCGCATCATCCTCGCCGACCGCCGTTGCGCAGTGAATGACCACCTGCGGATGCGCCTCCCGACACTTCGCCACCACTTCGGGCAAATCCCGCCGCACATGTCCGCCTTGCCCGAAGAACACCGGAACGACGGTGATCGCATCACACCCGTCCGCGGCTTGCGCGGCGACCGCTGCAGGCAAATCCGGCGTCATCAATTCGAGAAACGCGAGCGACACCGGATCGCCCCGCAACGCGCGCAGCTTCGCCGCTAGGCGTTCGAACGGCTCGGCCCAGCGCGGATCGCGTGCGCCGTGTCCGAAAAGGATGATGCCGTGTCTGCTCATCGCGTTGTCCTCCGCTAAGCGGCCGTCAGTGCCGCTCGACCCATTTGAGACCCAGCAAGCCGATTGCCAGATAAGCCAGCGCGGGCGCTGCCGCCGTGATCGGCGCGGGCCACGTGTTCAACGTGCCGATATGCGAGAACAGCGTATTGAACAACTGGAAGCTCATGCCGATCATGATGCCGCCGAACACCTTCACGCCCACCACGCCCGCGCGCGTATGCAGATACGCGAACGGCAGCGACAGCACCAGCATCACGAATACCGCGAACGGATACAGAATCTTGCGCCAGAACGCGATCTGATACCGCTGCGTGTCCTGATGATTCTCCGTCAAGTGCTGGATATAGCGGAAGAGATTGAACATCGACATGCGATCCGGCGACACCAGCAGCACCGAAAGAATCTGCGGCGTCAGCTCCGAGCGCAGCGAGAACTGCGGCAGCGTCGTTTCTTTTGCGCGATACACGGGATTGAGCGCATCGCCGGAGTTCGCGCTCTGCGGTTGCGCATCGACCAGCTGCGTCTCCGTCACGCCCGTCAGCTTCCAGTGGCCCGGCGGCTGGTACACGCCGCTCTTCGCAATGCGCACGCTCGAGAGCCGGAACTTCGAATCGAATTCGTAGATGCGCACGTTCGCGATCGTCGTGTCCGGGTTCAGCGTTCCGACATTGACGAAGCGCGTGACCTGTTCGCCGTTTTCCTTCGCGGAGAGCGTGTCCTTCACCCACACGCCCGACTCGAAATTGGACGACACCGACGAGCCCAGCGCCTCCAGCCGCACGCGCTCGGACAATTGATCGGCATAGGGCCCGACCACTTCGCCGATGATGTACGTCACCAGCACGAGCGGCACGCCGATCTTCAAAAGGGAGCGCAGCGCCGCGCCGGTCGAGAGCCCGGACACGCGAAAGATGGTGAACTCGGAGGCCGCCGCCATCTGCGCGAAAACGTAGATGGCGGAAATGAGCGCGGCGACCGGAATGATTTCGTAGAAGCGCGAAGGCGTCTGCAAGGCCACGCGCAGCACCGCGAGCGTGAACTTGTAGTTGCCGTGCCCGACCGTGTTCAGTTCGTTGATCAGGTCGAAGAAAAAGAACAGGCCCGAGAACGCGAACAGAATAAAGATGAAGGCGAGATAGATCTGGCGCGCAAAGTATCGTTCGTAAATGCGCATGGGCTCAGGCTCCCTTCGAGCGCGTGAAGCTCGCTCGCGTGAAGAGCGGCCGGTTGCGCACGCGCAGCCAGAAAATGAATGCGACGAGCGCGAGCACCAGCACATGCAGTCCGACAATGCCGACGCCGAACGAGAGCTTGCCCTGTTCGATCCACGACTGCACCACATTTAGCAGATTCGAGTACGTGAGATAGATCAGCACGGCCATCACGAGATTGATGGTCCGGCTGCGGCGGGGATTCTGATAAGACAGCGGAATGGCAAGCAGCATCAGGTTGATGGCGATGAGCGGCAGGCCCATGCGCCAGGCGAATTCCGCGAGGTTTTCTTTCGTCGGATTAGCAAGCAGGTCGGGCGTGGAGATGCCGGTCGTGGTCGGCGTATTGACCACCTGATGGCTCATGATCTTCACGCCATACCGCGCGAACTCCATGATGCGGAAGTTCGGCTGGCCGGGCGTGCCGTCGTAGCGCCGCCCGTCTTCCAGCACGATGAAGCGGTCGCCGTCCGCGCGCGTTTCCGTGTGGCCGTTCTTCGACACGATCACGTTGACCTTGCCGCCTTCGGTGCTCGTGACGAACACGTTTTCCACGTGCCCCTGATCCGGCGACATCTTCTCGATGAAGAACACCCGGTGGCTCGACGGCGATTCGCGGAACTGGCCGGGCGCGAGCAGTGACACTTCGTCGCGCTGCTGAAAGCGCGCCTTGATGAGCTTGCTTTGCTGGTTCGACCACGGCCAGCCGATGAACGCGAAGAAGATGATGAGAATGATGATCGGCGTGGAGAACATGGCGATCGGCTTGATGAGCTGCGTCTGGCTCACGCCCGAGGCGAGCCACACGACCATCTCCGAATCGCGATACCAGCGCGTGAGCACGAAAAGAATCGAGACGAAGAGCGTCACGATCAGCATGACGGCGAGATAGCCGATGACGGTGAGGCCGATCAGCACGACGACATCGCGCGGGTCGACCTGACCTTGCGCCGCGAAGCCGACGATGCGGATCATCATCGTCGTGAGCATGATCGTGAGCAGCACCATGAATACGGCGCCGGCCGTATACGCGAGTTCGCGCTGCAGGGAGCGTTCGAAGATCATTGATTTCTGCTTGGGGCCGGCGGCGATGCGGCTACGCGTTGACTGACCCGGGAAACGCAGCTTCGTTCCCCGGCGCCGCGAGCCTGTGACCGCCGCGGTAAAAATAGCGGATAATTGCGGCTTTCATCCTTCAGCCTGGATTTTACCGAGGATAAGCGCGATGGACTTTAGCATAAAAGCCTGTGATTGGAGCAAAGGCGAGTCAAATGGTTTCCTGACCGGAAAGGCCGATGTCGTGGTGCTCGGCGTCTTCGAAGCACAGACGCTCTCGGGCGCGGCCCTCGCCTTGGATCTCGCGACGAAGGGCTTGATTTCGCGCATCGTGAAGGCAGGCGACATGAGCGGTCGCGCGGGCACCACGCTGCTGGTGCCGGAAGTCACGGGCATCGGCGCGGCGCGCGTGCTGCTCGTCGGCCTCGGCAAGCAGGACGCCTTCAATCAGAAAGCGTATGGCGAAGCCGTGCGCGCGGCGTGGCGCGTCATTCTCGGCACGAAGATCGCGCAAGTCACGTTCACGCTCGCGCAACTGCCCATCCAGGAGCGCAGCGGCGACTGGGCGGTGCGCGCTGCTATCCTCGCGCTGCGCGAGCTCACCTACAAGTTCACGCAGATGAAGAGCAAGCCCGAAAACGGCGCGCGCTCGCTGAAGAAGATCGTCTTCAGCATCGACCCGGCGGACGAGAAAGCCGGCCGCATCGCGATCAGGCAGAGCGTCGCGATCGCGAACGGCATGGACCTGACGCGCGATCTCGGCAATTTGCCGCCGAATGTCTGCACGCCGACCTATCTCGGCCAGACCGCGAAGCAACTCGGCCGCGACTGGAAGCTGAAAGTGGACGTGCTCGGCCTCAAGCAGATCGAAGCGCTCAACATGGGCTCGTTCCTTTCCGTGGCCAAGGGCTCGGTGCAGCCGCCGCAGTTCATCGTCATGCAGTATCAGGGCGCGGGCGCGGCTTCGAGCGAATCGGGCAAGGGCAAGAACAAGAACGCGCCGATCGTGCTCGTGGGCAAGGGCATCACATTCGATTCGGGCGGCATCTCGATCAAGCCCGGCGAGGCGATGGACGAGATGAAGTACGACATGTGCGGCGCGGGTTCGGTCTTCGGCACGCTGCGCGCGGTCGCGGAAATGGGCCTGAAGCTGAACGTGATCGGCATCGTGCCGACGTGCGAGAACATGCCCGCGGGCAACGCGCTGAAACCGGGCGACATCGTCACCGCAATGAACGGCACGACCATCGAAGTGCTGAACACGGACGCCGAAGGCCGCCTCATTCTGTGCGATGCGCTTACCTACGCGGAGCGCTTCAAGCCGGCTGCGGTCGTCGACATCGCGACGCTGACGGGCGCGTGCATCATCGCGCTCGGCCATCACAACACGGGCCTCTTCTCGAAAAACGACGCGCTCGCGGGCGAGTTGCTCGACGCATCGCGCGAGGCGGTCGATCCGGCGTGGCGTCTGCCGCTCGACGAGGAGTATCAGGATCAGCTCAAGTCGAATTTCGCGGATGTCGCGAACATCGGCGGGCGTCCGGCGGGCAGCGTGACGGCAGCGTGCTTCCTGTCGCGCTTCGCGCAGAACTATCCGTGGGCGCATCTGGATATCGCCGGGACCGCGTGGAAGAGCGGGGCGGCGAAGGGCGCGACGGGCCGTCCGGTGCCGCTCCTCTCGCAGTTCCTGATCGACCGCGCGGGGCAGTGATCGCGCCATGACGCGCATCGACTTTCACACGAACGTCGGCGATCCGCTCGCCTATGCCTGCCGCCTCGCGCGCAAGGCGTATGCGAGCGGGCGCTCGGTCGTCGTGCTCGCGGACCCGGCGCGCCTCGCCGCGTTCGACGAACAGTTGTGGACCTTCGCGCCGCTCGAGTTCGTGCCGCACTGCATGGCGAAGAGCGCGCTCGCGCAGGAAACGCCGGTCGTGCTCGCCGCCGATCTCGACGACGTGCCGCATCATCAGGTGCTCGTGAATCTGGGCGCGCCGGTGCCCGCGCAGTTCGCGCGCTTCGAGCGTCTGGTGGAAATCATCGGCGACGACGCTGACGAACTCACGGCGGGGCGCGAGCGCTTTCGCTTCTATCGCGATCGCGGCTACGCCATCGAAACGCACAAGCAAGGCGGTTGAGCGAACAGTGCGTAACCTCGCGCCGCGTTAGCATCGGCGGTGGAGACCACTGAGAGACCATCCGACATCATGACCGACAACACGCACACGCCCGAATCGTTCGATTCGTCCATTCCCGTTCTCACCGATGTCGTCGTGCCCGGCAAGCCGGAGTTCGCGCGCGCCCCGGGCGTCAACGACGCGGCGGCCGCTTACGAGGCGCAACGCGTCGGCGAGCGGCTGCAAGGCCGTGTCACGCAGTTTCTGACCGGCGACGCCCGCGCGATCATCGAGGCGCGTTGCCAGGACGTGCTGCGCGAGCATTCGGCGAAGATGGTGCAGGAGATCACGCGCGAAGTGTCGCTGGCGCTCGAAAGCAAGATGCGCGAGTGGGTGGCCGTCGCGGTCGAGGAAGAGTTGCAGCGGCAGCGGGGCGGTTGAGTCTCGCGTTGCCGGGAATGACGAAAGGGGCGCATCGAGCGCCCCTTTTGCTTTGATCAGCGAAGACTGTCGGTCAGCTTCAGCCCGTCACCGCTCCGCGATTCGCCGGCAGCGCCAGCGCCGCGAACTTCGCCAGCACGCCGCGCGTGTACTTCGGCGCGGGCTTCTTCCAGGCGGCGCGGCGGCGCGCGATTTCCGCGTCGTCCACGTTCAGTTGAAGCAGCAGCTTGTGCGCGTCGATGGTGATGGAATCGCCTTCCTGCACGAGCCCGATCGTGCCGCCCGCGTACGCTTCCGGCGCGACGTGGCCGACCACCATGCCCCACGTGCCGCCGGAAAAACGCCCGTCGGTAATGAGCCCGACCGATTCGCCCAGCCCCTTGCCGATGATCGCCGACGTCGGCGCCAGCATCTCCGGCATGCCGGGGCCGCCCTGCGGGCCGAGATAGCGCAGCACGACGACATCGCCGGCCTTGATCTTGTCGGCGAGAATCGCTTCCATCGCGGTTTGCTCGTCGTCGAACACGCGCGCCGGGCCGGTGATCACCGGGTTCTTGAGGCCCGTGATCTTCGCGACCGCGCCGTCTTCCGCAAGATTGCCGCGCAGAATGGCGAGGTGGCCTTCCTTGTAGAGCGCCTGCTCGATCGGGAAAATCACCTTCTGATCCGCGCGCGGCTTGCTCGGCACGTCCTTCAGTTCTTCAGCGAGCGTGCGGCCCGTGATGGTGATGCAGTCACCGTGCAGCAGACCCGCGTCGAGCAGGATCTTCATCACTTGCGGGATGCCGCCGGCCTTGTGCAGGTCCGTCGCGACATACTGGCCCGAAGGCTTCAGATCGCAGATGACCGGCACTTTCTTGCGCATGCGCTCGAAGTCGTCGATGCTCCATTCCACTTCCGCCGCGTGCGCGATGGCGAGGTAGTGCAGCACGGCGTTGGTCGAGCCGCCCGTCGCCATGATGAGCGCGACCGCGTTCTCGATCGACTTCTTCGTGATGATGTCGCGCGGCTTCAAGTCCTTCTTCACGGCTTCGACGAGCACGCGCGCCGATTCGGCGGCGGAGTCCACTTTCTCGTCGTCGGGGTTCGCCATCGTCGACGAATACAGGAGCGACATGCCGAGCGCCTCGAACGACGAGCTCATGGTGTTGGCCGTGTACATGCCGCCGCAGGAGCCGGTGGACGGGCACGCGTTCTTCTCGACGCCCTTGAAGTCCTCTTCCGACATGCGGCCCGCCGTGAACTCGCCGACCGCCTCGAACGACGACACGATGGTCAGGTCCTTGCCCTTCCAGTTGCCCGGACGAATGGTGCCGCCGTACACGTAGATGCCCGGCACGTTCATGCGCGCCAGGCCGATCATGCCGCCCGGCATGTTCTTGTCGCAGCCGCCGATCACCACGACGCCGTCCATCCACTGGCCCTGCACGGCCGTCTCGATACAGTCCGCGATCACCTCGCGCGACACCAGCGAGTACTTCATGCCTTCGGTGCCCATCGACATGCCGTCGGAGATCGTCGGCGTGCCGAACACTTGCGGATTCGCGTTCGACTGCTTGATCGCCGCGATGGCGGCATCGGCGAGGCGCTGCAGGCCGGCGTTGCACGGCGTGATCGTCGAGTGGCCGTTGGCGACGCCGATCATCGGATTGTCGAAATCCTCTTCCTTGTAGCCGAGGGCGTAGTACATCGAACGATTGGGCGAACGCGCGACGCCCTGCGTCACGTTTTTCGAGCGGCGATTGAAGGCCATGTTGGGGCTCCTTGAAGATTCTTTTGTCTAGTGGCGCAAGAATGCAGCGTCGGCTTGTATCTGTCCAATATATTATTCAGGGTCTATTAGGTCGGAGAAGATATTGATGGACGAGCGAAACGCGCCGATCGAACTGCGTTTGCTGCGCTACTTCGTGACCGTGGCGGAAGAGATGCATTTCGGCCGCGCCGCCGCGCGTCTCGCGATGACGCAGCCGCCGCTTTCGCAGGCGATTCGCGCGCTCGAGGACGCGCTCGGCGTCGCGCTCTTCGCGCGCACGAAGCGCACGGTCGAATTGACGCCGGTCGGCAAGGATCTGCTGCCGGAGGTGCGGCGCATTCTCGCCGCCGCCGATGCGCTACGTCCGCTCGCGCAGTCGCTTTCGCGCGGCGAGGCGGGCGTGCTGTCGCTCGCGTTCGTGTCCACCGCGGACTACGGCCTCTTGCCCGCGCTGCTGCGTGATTTCGGCGCGCGCTATCCCGGCGTGCGGCTGCAATTGACCGAAGCGACGAGCGACGTGCAGATCGAAGAACTCGTCGCCGGGCGCGTGGACGCGGGGCTCGTCATTCCGCCGCTGCCGCCGCGCCACGCGATGTCGCTGTCGTATCTCGCGATTGCCCGCGAGCCGCTCGTCGTCGCCATGTCCGCGGACGCCGCCGAGCAATTGCAGCAGGGCACGGCCGAATGGGCCGACACGCCCGTCGATCTGCGCGATCTCGCCGCCGCGCCGCTCGTCGTGTTTCCGAGGCGTCTCGCGCCGGGTTTGTATGACATCATTATGGGCTGCTACGGCGCAGCGGGACTCACGCCGCGCATCGGGCAGGAGGCGATCCAGATGCAGACCATCGTGAGCCTCGTGTCCGCCGGCATGGGCGTCGCGCTCGTGCCGCAGTCGCTGCGGCATTTGCGGCGCACGGGCGTGGTGTATCGTCCGCTGCGGCCGGTGGCGGATGCGCCGGTCGTCGAAACCGGACTCGTGTGGCGCGCGGCCGAGGTGAGCCCGGTGCTCGCCGGCTTCATCGAGATCGTGCGCGCGCGGGCGGCCGCCGTCTCTGCTTTATGATTCGTGCCTGACTTCGCTTGGCTCTAGAACTCTACGATGCTCATTCACCCCAATTTCGATCCCGTCGCGGTTCACCTCGGACCGCTCGCCGTGCGCTGGTACGGCCTCATGTATCTGGTCGCGTTCATTTCCGCCATCGTCATCGGACGGCTGCGGCTACGGTTGCCGTATGTCGCCGCGCAAGGCTGGAGCGCGAAGGACATCGACGACATGCTGTTCTACGGCGTGCTCGGCACGATCCTCGGCGGACGCATCGGCTATGTGCTGTTTTACAAGGCGAGCTATTACGCGGCGCATCCGCTCGATATCTTCAAGGTGTGGGAAGGCGGCATGTCGTTTCACGGCGGCTTTCTCGGCGTGACCTTCGCGATGGTGCTGTTCGCCTACCAGCGCAAACGCACGTGGCTGCAAGTGACCGATTTCGTCGCGCCGATGGTGCCGCTCGGCCTCGCGGCGGGGCGTCTCGGCAACTTCATCAACGGCGAGCTGTGGGGCCGCGTGACCGATCCTGCCGCGCCCTGGGCGATGCTGTTCCAGAACTCGACGAACGACGACGCCATCTGGCTCGCGAAGAACCCGCAACTCGACGCGAAGTGGCATCTGATGGAAATCTTCCAGCGTTATCACATGCTGCCGCGCCATCCGTCGCAGTTGTATGAGATTGCGCTGGAAGGCATCGTGCTATTCATCGTGATCTGGACGTTCTCGCGCAAGCCGCGCCCGGTCGGCGCCATCTCCGCGCTCTTTTTGATCGGCTATGGACTCGCGCGCTTCACGGTCGAATTCGCCCGCGAACCGGACGATTATCTCGGCCTGCTCGCGCTCGGGCTCTCGATGGGCCAGTGGCTGTCGCTGCCGATGATCGTCGCCGGCGTCATCATGATGGTGTGGGCCTACAAGCGGCATCGTCGCGTGGCGGCGAACGCGGCGTGATCTCGCGCGGGGCCGCGATCGCGGTCCCGCTTACCTCGCTCGATCAGCGGCCCATCTGCACGGAGCCGGACACATCCACAGTGACGGTCGTCGTGCCGGCTTCGAGCGCCATCGGCGCGGCCATCTTGGCATCGGCGCCCATGGCGCGCGATTGCATCATCATCACCGGGCGCGGCGCCACGCCGCTATGCCCGACGTTCACCTCGCGAATCGAATAGCTGCTGTAGCCGAACGCCTGCGAGGCGGCTTGCGCCTGCTTGCGGAACGAATCGATGGCCTGCGTCGAGAGCTTCTGCTCCGCGGCGCGCTGCGCTTCCGGCGACAGCGAGAACGTGACGTTGCCAACTTGCATCGACGAACTCATCTTGCCCGCGAGCTTCGAGGCCGCCGCGAAGTCGTGCGATTCGAGCACGATCTCCGTGCGTCCGCGCCATGCGGATATCTTGCCGTCGCGGTCGGTGGACGGATACACCGTGAACGAGCCGCTTTTCGCGGTGACGCCATCGACACCCTTCGCTTCGCGCAATGCAGCTTCGGCGCGCTGATTGAGCGTCGCGGTAAGCGATGAAGGATCGGCGGCTTCCTGCTCGTAGAAGAGCGTAATGGTGACGACATCCTGCGGCACCTGCGCGCTCGCCTGCGCCGAAAGCGAGAGCACGCCCGCGGGTTGCGGATTGGCGATGACCGTCTGCGCGGCGGCCGAGGCGGAATAGGCGAGAGTGGCGCTCGACATCGCGAGGGCGAGGGCGGCGGCGGTTTTCTTGTTCATCATCGAAGGACTCCAACGCAAGGCGTCGCGTGATTCGCGACCGCACTTAGGCGTCCGCCTCGAGCCCTTAGTTCCTGCTCTAGACGAGGCGTTCGGTAATAAAGCGCCATTCGTCCTCGGTGACCGGCGTGATCGACAGCCGGTTGCCGCGCGCGAGCACTTGCATGCCGGCGAGTTCCGCATGCTCCCGCAGTTCGGCGAGCGGAATGAGCCGCGTCTTCTTCACGAAGCGCACATCCACGAGCATCCAGCGCGGCGTGTCCTGCTTGGACTTGGGATCGTAATAGGCGCTCTTGGGATCGAACTGCGTGGGGTCGGGATACGCCGTCGAGCAGACCTTCGCGATTCCCGCGATACCGGGCTCCGGGCAACTCGAATGGTAGAAGAGCACGCCGTCGCCGATTTGCATCTGGTCGCGCATGAAGTTGCGCGCCTGATAGTTGCGCACGCCGGTCCACGGCAGCGTCTTCTTGGGCGCGTGCGCGAGATGATCGATGCTCGCTTCGTCCGGTTCGGACTTCATCAGCCAGTAGCGCATGAGTTCGGCGTGAAGGAGTGTGCGTGCGGTTTCGGGCGATGCAAATGAAAACGGCACCGGTAAGAACCGATGCCGTTCGTGCTTCCAGAAATAAGGTCCCCGCCTCAGCCGCTAGGCCGGCATCCTGAACCTGGGTTCAAGATTGGTCGCGGTAAGCAACACTTCGGGTACATCAGACAGAGTGACGCGCGCGCCCGTGCTGCAACGTTCCGCAACCGTGCCAATGTAGCATTGGTTCAAGGAATATATGACCTTGGCGTACCAGGCAGGGAAACCTCACTGTACACCAAACGTTTGGTCCTTGCAGCCCTTGCCTGCGTTTCTCGCGGTATCTTTTTTTGATGGATATCGCGACGCTGATTAGATCAGCGCATGACCGTCAGTGCGCTTCATATTGCGCAATGACAGCGCCGAGCTGCTCGTTCATCGAATGCATGGTGCGGCGGATTTCCTCGGCCGGAAATGCTTCGCCGTGGCGCACGCTTTCCTGCAGCTTCAGTAATTCGGACGCGAGCGAAAGCGCGGCCATGACGGCAATACGGTCCGTTCCGCGCACGCTGCTTGCGTTGCGCACCTTGTTCATTTCGGCATCCACGCGGGCCACGGCTTCGCGCAGCGCGGCCTCGGTTTCCGGCGAGCACGCGAGACGATACTGCTGGCCGAGAATGGATACTTCGATCTGCGTGGTCGTCATGCCTTCTCTCCTTGATGTTGCTCGCCGTGCACTTCTTCCGCGTGCGCATGTTCGTGCTGCGCTTCGCGCGACGCGCTGGATTCGGCGTTCAGAAGATCGAGCTGATTGTCGCTCTCGGCATGATGCGCTTTGCCGCGCGGCAGTTTTTCGAGGATCGCGTTGAGGCGCACTTGCGCGTCGTCGATCTTCGCGGACAGCGAATCGCGTTCGCCTTGCAGCGTGTCGCGCTCGTGGCGAACCTGCGCGAGTTCGGCCTGAACGCTGGCGTAATCGGCGCGCAGCTGTTCGATTTGTGCTTCGAGCGCGAGACGCGCCTGATTGTGGCGCTCGCTGATCTTGATCAGCCGGCCGATGTTCCCTGACAGTGATTCGAGTTCGTTGAGCATGTGCTGCGTCCTCTAAAGACCTGGCATTTTAGCGCGGTTCAACGGTGCTTCCGATAATTGTCTCGTTTCGAGACGTAACAACACGCGATCTTGCGCGCATCGCCGCGTATTCATGTGCGGAATGGCCGCGCGTGACGCACTCGGATGCGTGGCTGACGACGCTTGCTCGTTGCTCGCTCGTCGCTCAAGCCTCGCGATGACGGGGCGCGCGCCTTCTTGACGGCCCCCATGCGCGCTCCTACACTTGCCGCACTTTTGGTGCTCGCGCCGCCTTTCTTGCGGCGCAGTCAAACGGGAAACAGGAAGCGTTGTCTCGCCTCGCGCGGCTCGCCAACCTGTGCTGCCCCCGCAACGGTAAGCGACCGCAACGCAAGTTGCAAGTCGTCCCTCGCGCGTTTCTTCTTGTTGCTCCGTGGTCGTTTGCCATCCGAGACGCGACTGCAAGAAACGTGTCGGCGCCACTGCGCTTCGAAGCGCGGGAAGGCGGGACGATGCGTCGCCAGCCCGGATACCGGCCAATCGTCCAGCGCGCCGATGCTTTGCAAGACGGCGCGTGCGTCGCGCACAGACCTCGCGGGGAGCGGGGCACGCGCCAGTCTCCAACGGGAACGCTCCACACATGCTTTTGCCTTCGTCCGGCCTCATTCGTCGCGCGGCGCGCGTCGTGATGTGCGCCGCCGCGAGTGCGCCGCTTGTCCAGGCCGCGCACGCCGATTCCGATTCTCCGTCGCAGACGCTCGCGCCCGTCGTCGTCACGGCGACGCGCGGCGCGCAACCGCTCGCCGATTCCATCCCGCAGGCGACGCTCTTCGACGCGCAAGACATCGCCGACAGCAATGCAAACGATGTGCTCGGGCTCATCGCGCTTGCGCCCGGCGTGCAGATCACGCGCAACGGCGGGCCGGGCGCAACCTCGGGCGTCTTCATACGCGGCGCGTCGTCGACGCAATCGCTGGTGCTGATCGACGGCGTGCGCGTCGAATCCGTCTCTCTGGGCGCGGCCCAGTTGTCGCAATTGATGCTCGATCAGACCGGCCGCGTGGAAGTGGTCAACGGCAACGTGTCGGCGCTGTATGGGTCCAACGCGATCGGCGGCGTCGTGCAGATTTTCACAAAGGAGGGCGAAGCACATCCGCCGCGCTTTCACTTCGAAGCCGAATACGGCAGCTATCACACGCAGCGGCAGTCGGCGGGCGTCGACGGCGCGCTCGATGCCGGGGGCCGCACCACGTTCAGCCTGAACGTGTCGCGCGAGAAGACCGACGGCTTCTCGTCGATCGATCCCGCGCTCGCGCCCGCCGCGAATCCGAACGCGAACGGTTATCTGAACGAAAGCGTCGCCGCGACGCTGCGCCACAAGTTCAGCGACAAGTGGGACGCAGGCGTGCGCTTTCTGCAATCGAACGGCGTGAACAGCTTCGACGATCCCTACGGCGTGCCGACCGATCTCAACGAATCGCATGATCGCGTGCGCTCGGCGTCGGTGTTCGCGAACGGCAAGCTGACCGACAACTGGACGACGCACTTCACCGTCGCGCAAGGGCAAGACCGGGCGAATATCGAGCACAACGGCGTCTACACGAGCCGCTTCGACTCGGAGAATCATCAGTATCTGTGGCAGAACGACTTCCGGCTCACCGAGGCGCATAAGCTCGTGTTCGGCTACGAGCATCTCGACCAGTCGCTCGACTCCGATCAGTTCAGCGCGCCCGACCGGCATGTGAACTCCGTCTTCGCGGGCTATGTCGGCCGCTTCGGTCCGAGTGAAGTGCAGGCCAACGTGCGCCGCGACCAGTATTCCGACTTCGGCAGCGCGAACAGCTACTATCTGGGCTACGCGTACAACTTCGATTCGCACTGGCGCGCGAGCGCGAGCTACGCGGCGGCGTTTCGCGCGCCGAGCTTCGACGATCTCTACTATCCGTTCAGCGGCAATCCGTCGATACAGCCGGAGCGCAGCCATTCGGCCGAGGCCGCGTTGCAGTACGCATCGGACCAGATCGGCGTGGTGCGCGTGACGGCGTTCGAGACGCGCTATTCGAATCTGATCGACTACGTGGGCGACAGCAGCGGCTTCTATACCGCGCAGAACGTCGGGCGCGCGAAGGTGCAGGGCGTCGAGGGATCGTGGGCGGGACACGTGGGCGCAACCGACGTGCGCGCGAGTGTGACGTTTCAGAATCCGGTCGACGAGACGAATCACGAAGACCTCACGCGTCGCGCAAGGCGCTTCGCGTCGCTGTCGGCGCATCGCTCGATCGGGCGCTGGCGCGTGGGCGGCGAATGGATCGTGAGCGGCGCGCGCAGCGACTACGATTCGACGCTCGCGGGCTACGGCGTCGTCAATCTTTCGGCGCAATACGACATCACGAAGTCGTGGTACGTGAATGCGCGCATCGACAACCTGTTCGACCGCAACTATGAACTGGCTTACTCGTACAACACGCCGCGTCGCGGCGCTTACGTCACGATCGGCTGGCATCCGTCGTGAGCCACGCCGCTGACGCGCGCCGCCCGATGAAGGCGATGCACGCAGGCCGCGCCGCCGCGATCTGGCTCGCGCTCGCGGCGGCGGCCCTTGGCGTGCTGGCGGCGTCGCTCGCGCTCGGAAGCGTCGCGCTGCCGCCATCGCGCGCCATCGCCGCGCTGCTGCACGCGCATGCGGCCACGCCCGATATCGCCGACGAAATCGTGCTGAATTTGCGATTGCCGCGCGCGCTCGCGGGCTTCGCGTCGGGCGCGCTGCTCGCGCTCGCCGGGGCGCTGCTGCAAGTGCTGCTGCGCAATCCGCTCGCTGAACCCTACGTGCTCGGTGTATCCGGCGGCGCGGCGGCGTTCGCGCTTTCCGCGATGCTCGCGTCGATGCCGTGGTGGGGCGTGGATCTCGCCGCGTGCGCGGGCGCGCTCGCATCCATCGTTCTGGTGCTCGGACTCGCGCGCACGCACGTGTGGCACGGCGAACAGGACGCATCGCCACGGCTCTTGCTCACGGGCGTCGTGGTCGCGGCGGGGTGGGGCGCGCTCATCACGCTGATACTCAGCGTGGCGCCGGAGAACCGGCTGCGCGGCATGATCTTCTGGCTGACCGGCGACCTCAACGGCGCATCGACGCCGTGGCCCGCGATGCTCGCGCTCGGCGTGGCGCTCGCGTTGATCGTGCCGTGCGCGCCGCAGTTGAACGTGCTGCTGCGCGGCGAAGCCACGGCGCGTTCGCTCGGCGTGCCGGTGGAACGCGTGCGGCTGCGGGTGTATCTGGTGGCATCGCTCGCGGCGGCGGCGGCCGTCACGACGGCGGGGACCATCGGCTTCGTCGGGCTCGTGGTGCCGCATCTGCTGCGGCTCGCGTTCGGCAACGACCAGCGCATGCTCGTGCCGGCCGCCGCGCTCGCGGGCGGGCTCGCCGTGATGAGCGCGGACCTCGCCGCGCGCACGGTCATCGCGCCGGCGCAGTTGCCGGTGGGCGTTGTCACGGCGCTGATCGGCGTGCCCATGTTCCTGTGGATGCTGCTGCGAAGGTCGCGATGAAGCCGCTCTCGATCGACAATCTCGTCTTGCGCGCGGGCGCCCGAACGCTCGTCGATGGCCTTTCTGCGATCATCGCGGCGGGCGAAGTATGGTGTATCGCAGGGCCGAACGGCGCGGGCAAGACCACGCTCATCAGCGTGCTGGCGGGACTCGCGAAGCCGGCATCTGGCGCGATCACGCTCGGCGGCCGCGCGCTCGCGTCATGGCGCGCGGCGGACCTCGCCCGCGAACGCGCGCTGATGCCGCAAAGCACGCACGACGCCTTCAGCGCGACCGTGCTCGACACCGTGCTGCTCAACCGCTTTCCGTATCTGACGGGCTGGGGCTGGGAAAGCGAAGACGACCGCGCCGCCGCGCACGCCGCGCTCGCGGCGCTCGGTCTCGCAGACCTGGCTTCGCGCGACGTGCTCACGTTGTCGGGCGGCGAAAGGCAGCGCGTGGCGCTCGCCGCCGCGATATGCCAGCAAGCGCCGCTCTTGCTGCTCGACGAACCGCTCGCGCATCTGGACCTGCATCATCAGATCGACTGCCTGCATGCGCTCGCGGCAGCCGCGCGCGACGAGGGACGCGCGATCGTCTTTTCGTGCCACGACCTGAATCTCGCGCGCCGCTTCGCTACGCACGCGCTCTTGCTCGACGGCCAGGGCGGCGCGCATGTCGGTGCTGTCGCCGACGTGCTGACGCCCGCGCGCGCGAGCGCGGCGTTCGGCTATCCGCTGGTCCTGATCCGCGATGGCGAGCATGAAGCGCTCGTGCCTTCGCTTCACCCTTTCTGACGAGGAACGCCGATGTCCACTGCTCACGCGCTGCCCAAGCCCCGCCCGCTCGACCGCAGCATCGAACCGGAGCTGCGCCGCATCATCGACATGAAGACGAAGCCGCCCGGCAGCCTCGGCCGGCTCGAAACGCTCGCGCTGCAAATGGGATTGATCCAGCAGACGACGAAGCCGCGCATCGAGCGTCCCGCGATGATCGTCTTCGCGGGCGATCACGGCATCGCGGCCGAAGGCGTGAGCCCGTATCCGCAGGAAGTGACGGCGCAGATGGTCGCGAATTTTCTGGCGGGCGGCGCGGCGATCAACGCGCTGTCGCGCTCCGTCGGCATGGCGCTCGAAGTGGTCGATGCGGGCGTCGCGACGCCGATTCCGGTCGATCACGGCTACGAGCGCTTGTCGCTGGGTCTCGGCACGCGCAACTTCGCGCGCGAAGCGGCGATGTCGCGTGAGACGGCGCTCGAAGGCATCGCGCGGGGCGCGGCGCGCGTGCGACACCACGCGTCGCTCGGGACGAACGTGATCGGCTTCGGCGAAATGGGCATCGCGAACACGTCGGCGGCGGCGTGTCTGATGAGCCGCTTGTGCGCGTTGCCTATCGACGAATGCGTCGGCCGCGGCACGGGCCTCGACGATCGCGGCCTCGCGCATAAACGCGACGTGCTCGGGCGCGCACTCGCATCGCATGCGGCGAGCGGCGACGCTATCGACACGCTCGCCACGTTCGGCGGCTTCGAAATAGCGATGATGACGGGCGCGTATCTCGCGGCGGCAGAAGCGCGCATGACCGTTCTCGTCGATGGCTTCATCGCGACGTCCGCGCTGCTGGTCGCGTCGCGGATCGCGCCGGACGTGCGCGAGTACTGCGTGTTCGCGCATGCTTCGAACGAAGCGGGGCATCAGCGCATGCTCGCGCATCTGGACGCCGCGCCGCTCTTGCAACTCGACATGCGTCTGGGCGAAGGCACGGGCGCGGCGCTCGCGCTGCCGATCCTGCGCGCGGCCGTGGCTTTCGTCGATGAGATGGCGAGCTTCGATGCGGCGGGCGTCTCGAACAAACACGCCTGACATGAACCGGCCGCTCGACGAACTGCGCTATTTCTTTACCGCGCTCGGCTATTTCACGCGCGTGCCGGTGCCGCGTTGGGTCGGCTTCGAGCGCGACTATCTGAACGCGGCGGCGCGGTACTTTCCGCTCGTCGGCGCGATGGTCGGCGGCGTCGCGGCGCTCGTGTATCTCGCCGCGCTGCGCGTGTTTCCCGCAGGCATCGCGGTGCTGCTTTCGATGGCCGCGACGCTTTTGCTCACCGGCGCTTTCCACGAAGACGGACTCGCCGATTGCGCCGATGCCTTCGGCGGCGGCTACACGCGCGACGACGTGCTGCGCATCATGCACGATTCGCGCATCGGCGCGTTTGGCGCGACTGCGCTCGTCATCGCGCTCGCGCTGAAGTGGCAAAGCCTCGCCGCGTTGCCGCCGATGCGCGCAGTAGTCCTGATGATTTCCGGGCACGCTGCGAGCCGGGCGTTCGCGATCAGCTATCTGCTCACGCTCGATTACGTGCGTGCCGAAGGCAAGGCGAAGCCGGTCGCGCAGCGCATGAGCGTGATGTCCTTCGCGACCGCGATGCTCTTCGGTTTGCCGTGGCTCTTGTGCTTCGGCTGGAAGTTCGCCTGCGTCTCGATTGCCGTGCTCGCGTTGCTGCGCGTGGTCGCCGGGCGCTACTTCGTGCGGCGCATCGGCGGTTATACGGGCGATTGCCTCGGCTGCGCGCAGCAGGTTTTCGAAATCGCGATCTATCTCGTCGGGCTTGCATGGACCTCGTACTGATACGTCACCCGGCTGTGGCCGTCGATGAAGGCGTCTGCTACGGCCAAAGCGATGTGCCGCTTGCCCGCGATGCGCGAGCTTCGGCGCATGAGATCGACGCGCGCATGCGTTCGCTCGATGTTCCCGCTTGCGTCGATGGATGGCACACGAGTCCTTTGCGTCGATGCGCTTTGCTGGCCGAGGCGCTCGGCGCGGCCCGCATCGACGCGCGGCTCTCCGAACTGCATTTCGGCGCATGGGAAGGCCGGGCGTGGAACGATATCGACCGCGCGCTCATCGACGCGTGGGCCGCCGATATCGAGCACGCGCGTCCGCACGGCGGCGAGAGTCTCGCGCAGTTCGGCGAGCGCGTGACGGGGTGGTTCGATGAGACGTGCGCCACGGCGTCGAATGCGGTGCATGTGGTCGCGCATGCGGGCGTGGTGCGGGTGCTCGTGGCGTATCTGCTGCGCGTGGATCGGGCGAGCGTGCTGCAATGGCCGATCGCGTTTGGTGGGATCGTGCAGCTTCGGCGGTTCGGTACCGGGTGGGGGCTCGTGCGGTGGAATGGGTAGCGCTTTGCTAACGCCGCTTCCGCGCCACGTCCAGATCACGACAAAGCTGCGCCGCCCCGAGCGCCAGACGCGGCGTCGGCCGATTGATCAGATCGCCGTCGATGCCGAACAGATTGCCACGCGCGACCGCCGTCAGCGACGTCCACTGCTTCCACCGGTCGAGTGCGGGCAATGGGCGCTCGGGCTTCGTCGCGCCGGGCGTCGCCGTGACGATCGCCTCGGGGTTCGCGGCGAGCACGGCTTCGGTCGAAACGGTCGGCACGCGCGGCGCTTCGGCAGCGAACACGTTCACGCCGCCGCATAGCCCGATCACTTCGCTGAATACGTTCTCGCGATTGAGCGTCATCACCGGATCGTCCCAGACTTGATAGAACACGCGCACCGGCGGCAGTCGCGCGTACTGCGCGCGCAGTGCCGCGATATCGCGCGTGAAAGCCGTCGATGCGGCGCGCGCCGTGTCTTCCGTGCCGAGCAGCGCGCCCAGCTTGTCGATGCTCGCGGGGATATCGGCGAGGCGCTTCGGCTCGCTGAAGAAGAGCGGGATGCCGAGCGTCTTCAGCTTATCCGTCTGACGCGCCGCATTGCCGTGCCGCCACACGACGATTAGATCCGGATGCAGCGCGACGATTCGCTCTAGATCGAGCGCCTTGTTGTCGCCGACGCGCGGGATCGACTGCGCTTCCTTCGGATAGTCGCTATAGCTCACCGTGCCGACGATGCGCGCGCCGCCGCCCGCTGCGTACAGCAACTCGGTGACATGCGGCGCGAGGCTTACGACGCGCGTCGCGGGCGCGGTGAGCGTGACGGGAGCGCCAGTGTCGTCCGTGACGGTCAGCGACGCGTGCGCGTGATTCATCGCGAAGAGGGCGGCGCATGCGCAAAGATTCAGCCGCACGTTCATCCGACGATCTCCGCAAGCCCGCGTTCGAGCCGCGCCCAATCGCCTTCGCTGCCCGGCAGACCGATGCGCACACTCGGCGTCATATCGGACCGGTCGAAGAGCCGCGTCCAGATGCCGCGCATCGCCAGTTCGTGTTGCAGCGACCGCGCCCGCGACGTTTGCGTCCATGCGAAGAGCGGCGTGCCGCGCACCTCGAACCCATGTCGCGCGATGATTGCAGCGAGTCGCGCGCCGTCGCGCTGCAAACGCTCGCGCGTCTCCGCCTGCCATGCGTTATCGCCAAAAGCGGCTATGACCGCATGCCGCGCCGGTCCGCCGACCGTCCACGCGCCCAGCATGTCGCGCAACGCGTCGAGCAACGCAGGCGCGGCGAGCACGAAGCCCGCGCGGATGCCCGCCAGCCCGAAGAACTTGCCGACCGAACGCAGCACGACGAGACCATCGCGGGCGCTTTCATCGGCGAGTGACGCGGCGGGATCGGCGTCGGCGAACGCTTCATCGACGATCAGCGTGCCGCCGCGCGACGCCAGCCGCGCGTGCCAGCGCAGCAGTGTTTCGCGGTCGAGCCGCTCGGCCGTCGGGTTATTCGGATTCGCGACGATCACGTGATCGAGCAACGCGGGCAGCTCCGCGCAGGCGATATCGAGCGGCACCACGCGATGCCCCGCGCGCGCGAACGCCGGCGCATATTCGCCGTACGTCAGCGGCGCGACGCCCACCGTGCCGCGCTGTAGCAGAAACGGCAGCGCGCGGATCGCCGCTTGCGAGCCCGCCACCGGCAGCGCGAGCGGCGCGCCGTAGTAACGCGCGGCGCAATCGGCGAGGCCGTCGTCGTCTTCGGGCAGGCGTCGCCACGCGTCCGGCGGCACGGGCGGCACCGGATAGCCGCGCGGATTGATGCCCGTCGAAAGGTCGAGCCAGTCGTCGAGCGGTATCGAATAGCGGCGCGCGGCGTAGCGCAAGTTGCCGCCGTGTGGAATCGGATCAGGCATTCGTCGTCACACTCAGGATGGCGAGGACCAGAAACACGGCGAGCCACAGCAGCACCGAACGGTCGATGAGCCGTAGCGCCGCCACGACATGCCGGGGCGTCGCGTTATGGCCCGCGCCGAGCGTCGGCCGCGCTTCGAGCACGCCGTGATAGACCGCCGCGCCGCCGATCAGCACGTTCAGGCTGCCCGCGCCCGCGGCCATCACCGGGCCGGCGTTCGGGCTGTCCCACGAACGCGCCTGCGTGCGCCAGCAATGCCACGCCATGCCGGTGTCGCCGGTGAGCGCGTAGCTCGCGGCCGTGAGACGCGCGGGCAGGTAGTTGAGCACGTCGTCGAAGCGCGCCGCTGCCCAGCCGAAACGCAGATAGCGCGGCGTGCGATAACCCCACATCGCGTCGAGCGTGTTCGCGAGCCGGAACGCGAGCGCGCCCGGCCCGCCCGCGATCGCGAACCAGAAGAGCGCGCCGAAGATCGCGTCGTTGCCGTTCTCCAGCGCCGATTCGACCGCCGCGCGCGACAACGCCAGCTCGTCGGCCTGCGACGTATCGCGCGACACGATCCGCGACGTGAGCGTTCTCGCGCTGTCGAGATCGCCGAGACTCAGCGCCCGCGCAATCGGCGCGATATGTTGGCGCAGGCTCTTTGCGCCGAGCGCGAACCACAGCAGCATCACGTGAACGATGCATGCATACGCGAACGGCAGCACGCTGACCAGCAACCACGCAATACAGACGGGGGGCGCGACCGCGACGATCCACGCGAGAATCCCCGCTGGCCGCGCGCGATGCCCGGTGTTGAGCCGCGCTTCGAGCTTCGTCGCCAACTGGCCGAACGCGACGAGCGGATGCCGCCCGCGCGGCTCGCCGACGATGCGATCGACGATCACGCCGAGCACGGCGAGCAGCGACATCGCGTAGACGGAAAGAAGGAGCATGCTTCAGTCCTTCAGGATGAGCGGCAGGCCCGCGACCATCAACATGGCGCGCGTGCTGGCGGCCGCGACGCGCTGGTTCAGCCGGCCGAGCTCGTCCACATAGAGGCGCGTGACCGAGCCGAGCGGCACCACGCCGAGCCCGATCTCGTTGCTCACGACGATGACCTTGCCGCGCGCATCGGCGAGGGCGCGGGCGAAGGCATCGAATGCTTCGATGGCGGCGGGCGGCAGCGTGGCGGGTTCGTCGAAGGAGGCATCGGAAGGGCAGAGCAGATTCGCGAGCCAGAGCGTGAGGCAGTCGATCAGCACGCAGTGTCCCGCGCGATCCGCTTCGCGCAACGCGCCCGCGAGATCGAGCGGCGCTTCGGCGAGCGTCCAGTGCGCGGGCCGGCGCAAGCGATGATGCCGCACGCGCTCGGCGAACTCGGAATCGCCGATACGCGCGGTCGCGATATACGTGACGGGCAGGCCGCTTTCGTCGGCGAGGCGTTCGGCGTGCGCGCTCTTGCCGGAACGAGCGCCGCCGAGGATGAACGTGATGTCGGGGATCATCGCAATATTGTACTGACGGGCTAAGATAGCGCGTCGTTATTCATGGGAATCCTCCGATGCCCTTCACTCCGCGCGGCACGTTGATGATTCAGGGCACCACGTCCGATGCCGGCAAGAGCACGCTCGTCGCGGGCCTATGCCGTCTCGCGCGGCGCGGCGGCGCGCGCGTTGCGCCGTTCAAGCCGCAGAACATGGCGCTCAACAGCGCGGTGACGATCGACGGCGGCGAGATCGGCCGCGCGCAGGCGTTGCAGGCGGTGGCGGCGGGCGTGCCGGCGCGCATCGACTTCAATCCGGTGCTGCTCAAGCCGACGAGCGATCGCGGCGCGCAGGTCATCATCCACGGCCACGCGCATGCCAATCTCGACGCGCGCGCTTATCACGCGTACAAGAGCATTGCCTTCGATGCCGTATTGCAGTCCTACGCGCGCTTGCAGGCCGACTTCGACGCGGTGATCGTGGAAGGCGCGGGCAGTCCCGCCGAGATCAACTTGCGCGACCGCGATATCGCGAATATGGGCTTCGCCGAGCGCGTCGATTGTCCGGTGGTGCTGGTGGCGGACATCGATCGCGGCGGCGTGTTCGCCCATCTCGTCGGCACGCTCGCGTGCTTGTCGGAGAGCGAGCGGGCGCGCGTGCGCGGCTTCGTCATCAACCGGTTTCGCGGCGATATCGGCCTCTTGAAGCCGGGGCTCGACTGGCTCGAAGCGCAGACTGGCAAGCCCGTGCTCGGCGTGCTCCCGTATCTGCACGGCCTGACGCTCGATGCCGAAGACATGCTGCCGCGCGATTCCCGTACGCCGAGCGAAAGGGCGGCGCTGAAGGTGATCGTGCCCGCGTTGCCGCGCATCAGCAATCACACCGACTTCGACGCGCTGCGGGCGCATCCTCAGGTCGATTTCGAGTACGTGCGCGCGGGCGTCGCGCCGCCGCCTGCGGATCTGATCGTGCTGCCGGGGTCGAAAAGCGTGCAGCGCGATCTCGCGTGGCTGCGCGAACACGGTTGGGATCGCGCGATCACCCGGCATCTTCGATACGGCGGGAAAGTGCTCGGCATTTGCGGCGGCATGCAGATGCTCGGCCGCGAGATCGACGATCCGGAAGGCGTGGAAAGCGCGGTGGGGCGTGTTGCGGGTCTCGGCCTGCTCGATCTGTACACGGTGCTCACGCCGCAGAAGCAGTTGGAGAACGTCACTGGACGGCTCCTGATCGGCGCGACGAACGCGCCCGTGCGCGGCTACGAGATCCACATGGGCCGCACGCGCGGCGCGGCGCTGGACCGGCCGTTGGTCGCACTGGAGTCGGGGCGCGTCGATGGCGCGATATCGGACGATGGACAGATCGCCGCGACATATCTGCACGGTGTCTTCGATACGCCCGAGGCCTGCGCCGCGCTGCTCGCGTGGGCCGGCGTCGATGATGCCGCGCCGCTCGACTATCCCGCGCTGCGCGAGGCGTCGCTGGAACGACTCGCGGATGCGTTCGCGAAGTCGCTCGATATGGATGCGGTCGCGGCGTTGTTCGCCTGAACGCGTCAGTACAAGATCATCTGCGTACACCGAAACATCGCGATCAGCTTGCCATCGCCGTTCGTCACCGTCGCGTCCCAGACGTGCGTGCTGCGTCCGAGATGCACCGCGCTCGCCTTCGCGACGATCTTCCCTTCGCGCGCCGTCGAAACGTGATTGCTCTTGAGTTCGAGCGTCGTGAAGTTCTGCGCCTTCTCCGGCAGATGCGCGATGCACGCGTAGCCGCAGCACGTATCCGCGAGCCCGACGACGGTCGCCGCGTGCAGAAAGCCGTTCGGCGCGAGCAGTTCCGGGCGGATCTCGAGTTCGCCGGTGAGCGCGCCTTCATCGAGCGAAAGCAACTGGATGCCGAGCAGATCGGGCAGGCGGCCTTTTTGGCGGTTGCGCAGGAAATCGAGCGTGACGTCGGGGCGAAGGGGCATGAGCGATCATCCGGTCGAGTAGAGAAAGCGCGCGCCATTGGCCAACCGGCCAGCGTGCCGCGCGTGTCGTTTGCCGATATTATCAACGGCTCGAATCATGTATCCGTTCTATAACGACGAAACCGTGCGCGCGGCTTCCGCACTTTCTCGCGCGCCGTACAAATATCAGGACATTCCATGACCGTGATCGTGGTGGCAAATCCGAAAGGCGGCGTCGGCAAGAGCACGCTCGCAACGAACCTGGCAGGCTATTTCGCCGCGAACGGCGAATGGGTCGCGCTCGCCGATCTCGACAAACAGCGCTCGGCGCACGGCTGGCTCTCGCTGCGCGTCGAGACGCTGCCGAAAATCGAGGAATGGGGCGTGAATCCCGATGCGCCCGTGAAGCCGCCGAAAGGTCTGGAAAAAGCCATCGTCGATACACCGGCCGGCGTGCACGGCAACCGGCTCGCGCTGGCGCTGCAACTGGCCGACAAGGTCATCGTGCCGTTGCAGCCGTCCATGTTCGACATTCTCGCGACGCAGGATTTTCTCGCGAAGCTGGCGAAGGAAAAGGCGGTGCGCAAAGGCTCGATACAGGTGGGCGTGGTCGGCATGCGCGTCGATGCGCGCACGCGCTCGGCGGACCAGCTGCATCGTTTCGTGGAAGGGCTCGATCTGCCGGTGCTGGCGTTTCTGCGCGACACGCAGAATTACGTGCAACTCGCCGCGCACGGTCTCACCATCTGGGATGTCGCGCAAAGCCGCGTCGAGAAAGACCTGGAGCAGTGGCAGCCGATCATCGACTGGGCGCAGAAGAAATGAAAAAAGCCGGCGCTCCACGACGGATGCGCCGGCTTCGTGCGGACAAAGCTCCGACGATTCACGTCCAGTTCTGCGTCGGCACGTGATCGCGGCTGCCCTTGATGCGGTTGTTTTCATCGACGAACACGAGATTCGGCTTCCAGCCCGCCGCGATCTCCTTTTCGTCCACCTGCGCGAATGCCGCGATGATGACGAGATCGCCCAGTTGCGCGCGCCGCGCCGCCGACCCGTTCAGCGAAATCATGCCGCTGCCGCGCTCGCCCTTGATCGCATACGTGGTCAGGCGCTCGCCGTTGTTCACGTTCCAGATGTCGATCTGCTCGTTCTCCAGGAGATTGGCCGCTTCGAGCAGATCCTCGTCGATGGCGCACGAGCCTTCGTAGTGCAGCTCGCAGTGCGTGACCGTCGCGCGATGAATCTTCGATTTGAGCATGGTGCGTTGCATGTTGCGGACTTCCTTCAGATTTCCAGATTGTCGATGAGGCGCGTCGCGCCGAGCTTCGCCGCCGCGAGCACGACGAGCGGCGCATCCGCGTCCGCCTCGCCCGGCGCGAGCAGGTCGGCGCGCTTGCGCACGCTCACGTAGTCGGGCTTCCAGCCGCGCTCGGCGAGCGCGTTCATGGCGTCGCGTTCGAGCGCGGCGATATCGCGGTTGCCCGACAGCACGGCTTCGCGCACGCGCTGCAGTTGCGCGGCAAGCTGCGGCGCCTCCGCGCGCTCGGCAGGCGACAGAAAGCGGTTGCGCGATGACAGCGCGAGGCCGTCTTCGTCCCGCACGGTCTCGGCGGCGACGATCTCCGTCGGCAGCGCGAACTGATGGCACATCTGCCGCACGATCATCAACTGCTGGTAGTCCTTCTTGCCGAACACCGCGACGCGCGGCTGCACGCACGACATCAGCTTCATCACGACCGTGCACACGCCATGAAAGAAGCCAGGGCGGAATTCGCCTTCGAGAATGTCGCCGAGATTGTGCGGCGGATGCACGCGATACTGCTGCGGCTCCGGATACATGTCCTTCTCGGTCGGCGCGAACAGCACGTAGACGTTCTCGCGCTGCAGCTTTTCGATGTCGTCCTGCAACGTGCGCGGATATTTGTCGAAGTCTTCGTTCGGCCCGAATTGCAGGCGGTTCACGAAGATGCTCGCGACCACGGGATCGCCATGCTGACGCGCGAGCCGCATCAGCGAGAGATGGCCTTCGTGAAGATTGCCCATCGTCGGGACGAAGGCGGTTCGGTTCTGGCCGCGCAACTGGTCGCGCAGTTCATGGATCGAGCTGATGACTTTCATCGAGCGGGTGTCTCCTGGCGGGCGGCGTGAAAATCGGCTGCCCCGAGGCAAATGTGGGAGAAAAGCGGGTTCTTAGGCAGGAGAGTACGCCAGCCGGACGTAGATGGGCGCATACGGCTCGGCCTGCGTGATTTCGAGCAGCGATTCGCGCGACAACTCCAGCATCGCGATGAAGTTCACGACGACCACCGGCACGCCGCGCGACGTATCGAAAAGCTCCGTGAACTCCATGAAGCGCGCGGTTTGCAGGCGGCGCAGAATGATGCTCATGTGCTCGCGCACCGAAAGCTCTTCGCGCGAAATCTTGTGATGCTGCACGAGCTTGGCGCGCTTGATGACGTCGGCCCAGGCGGCGCGCAGGTCGTTCATGTCGACGTCCGGGAAGCGTTGCACCGACGCCTGCTCGATATACACCTCCGCGCGCAGGAAGTCGCGGCCGAGTTGCGGCAACTGGTCGATGCGCTGCGCCGCGAGCTTCATCTGCTCGTATTCCAACAGCCGGCGCACGAGTTCGGCGCGCGGGTCTTCGGCGTCCTCGCCAGTGTCGGCCTTCTTGACCGGCAGCAGCATGCGCGACTTGATCTCGATGAGCATGGCCGCCATCAGCAGATATTCCGACGCCAGTTCCAGATTCGACTGGCGAATCTGGTCCACGTAGCCGAGATACTGCGCGGTGACATCCGCCATCGGAATGTCGAGCACGTTGAAATTCTGCTTGCGGATCAGGTAGAGCAGCAGGTCCAGCGGGCCTTCGAACGCTTCCAGAAAGACTTCGAGCGCGTCCGGCGGAATGTACAAATCCGTCGGCAGCTTCCAGAGCGGCTCGCCGTACAGATGCGCGATCGCGACGCCGTCGATGGTGTCGGGCGTCGAATCGGTCGCGGGCGCGGCGAGCGCCACGTCGCGATTTTCGCGTGCATCTTCCCGCGCTGCTTGCGGCTCCTGGCCGGCGCTCACGTTCAGAAGTTCTGGTAGTACACGTAAGGCGTCTGCTTCACGCGCGATGTCTGCTGACGCGCGCGCTCGTCCAGATCGACGGGCTGTTTGTCCCACAAGAGCGCGCGGCCGCGGCGCTGTTCGTCTTCCAGCGAGGGTTTCTGCGCTTTCAGCTGATTGATGAACTGGGTGATGTCCGACTGATACATGATCCGGCTTCCGTTGAGTCGATTCGGTTCGATGAGGGCGGCGCGCCCGGGCAAACGGGCGCGCGAGTTCGTCGGCGATTTTACCGCAAGGAGAGGCGCGGTCCACGCATATCGGCACTTGCCGCGCTCGCGCACGGAACCCGCCGGGCCTCCGAGCCGTCCAACGGCGCACGGCTCTCGCGCCGTACCGTGCTTTTTTACGTCGCCCGCGCGCATCGATGTGGTGAAATAGCGCCTGCGCCGTGCGGCGCAAGCCGTACCGAAGCCGCATCGAAGCCGCACCCGCTGGACCGCTTCACCTTTCGATTCCCACTCATCCCGATGCCGGAGGTCACGTTTGGCGGGGCGTTTGTCTGATTCGCTGCGCGCGCTGCGCAACCTGGCCGCAACACCGCGCACAGCGAAACCGTTTGCGCCTCCTGGCCGCAATCGCCCGGCCGCCGTCGCCGGGTTCCGTCTGGCGTCGGCTGCGCTCGCGGTGCTTGCATTGCTCGCGGCCGCGACGCCCGCCTTCGCGAAATACGACGTGGATATCGACGCCCCGCGCAGCATCAAGAAGCTGTTGCAGGATCATCTCGACCTCGCGCGGTTCGCCAAGCGCGACGACGTGAGCGACGACCAGTTCCAGTTCCTCGTCACCGCGACGCCGAAAGACGTGCGCGATCTCGTCGCGACCGAGGGCTATTTCACGCCGGTCGTGCGCACGGACGTCAACACGGCGGGCGAGAAGCGTTCGGTGAAAGTCAGCGTCGATCCCGGTCCGCAGACGAAAGTCGCGTCGGTGGACCTGAAGTTCACGGGCGCGGTAACGACGGAAGACCGCAAGCAAGAAAACGCCGCGCGGTTCGCGTTTTCGGTCAACGAAGGCGACGCCTTCTCGCAGCACGCCTGGGACGACGCGAAGAGCGCGGCGCTGCGCGCGCTGCAATCGCGCCGCTATCTCGGCGCGCGCATCGTGCGGTCGCAGGCGCGCATCAATCCGCGCACGCAGATGGCGGATCTCTCGGTCACGTTCGACAGCGGCCCGACTTTCACCTTCGGCAAGCTCGACATCAGCGGCACGAAGCGTTATCCGCAGAAGATCATCGAGAACGTGAATCCGATCCACGAAGGCGAAATCTACGACATCGCCCGCGTCAACGAGCTTCAGCGGCAGGTGCAGAACACGCCGTATTACGCGAGCGTCGCAATCGACGCGAGCAACGACGTCACCAAACCTATCGAGACGCCGCTGCATATCAAGGTGAGCGAGTATCCGTACAACAGCGTGCGCTACGGCGTCGGCTACGCGACGGACACGGGCTTCCACATTCAGGGCGCTTACAGCTACCTGAATACGTTCGGCGCGGCGTACCCGTTCACCATCTCCGGACGCCTCGACCAGACGCAGCAGTACGGCCGCGTGCAGCTCGCCATGCCGCCGGATTCGCGCGGCTGGGTCAACGCCGTGTTCGGCTCGTACACGATCACGGACGTATCGGATACGAAGATCTACAGCGCGCGCGTCGGCGTGCAGCGTTCACGCTCGACGCAGAACATCGACACCACGTACTCCCTGACCTTTTACGACGACCGTCTCACGCAGAACGAGCCGAACCCGTCGACCGCGCGCGCGCTCGTGCCCGCGTGGACGTGGGTGCGCCGCGACGTCGACGATCCGCTATTCCCGCGCCGCGGCAACGTGATTCGAGCGGAAGCGGGCTTCGCCGTGAAAAACGTCATGACCGATCAGACGTTCGCGCGCCTCTACACGAACGCGCAGCAGTACCTGCCGCTCGGCAAGAACGATTTGCTGGTGTTTCGCGCCGAGTTCGGCGGCGTGTTTACGACGGGGCCGTCGAGCGGCGTGCCGGCGTCGCTGCTGTTCCGCGCGGGCGGCGCGAATTCGGTGCGCGGCTATAGCTATCTGGGTATCGGCCACAATGTGTCCGGTTCGGTGTTGCCGACCAAGTACATGGTGACGGGCAGCAGCGAGTATCAGCACTGGTTCACGCACGACTGGGGCGGCGCGGTGTTCTTCGACATCGGCACGGCGACCGATACGTGGCACGAGCGCGTGTTCCAGCCCGGCGTGGGCGTCGGCGCACGCTGGCGCAGCCCGGTCGGGCCGGTCAACGTGGACGTCGCCTACGGCCTGAAGAACAAGAGCATCAAGCCGTATCTGACGCTCGGCATCGCGTTCTGAGCACGCCATGAGCGATCTTCCCGACAACGAACGCATGACGGAACCCGACGCGCAAGCAGGCGGCAATGGCAACGGCAACGGCGAAGCGCCGAAAACGCCGCCGCGCCGCAGCGGCGGGCGGCGCGCGCTGCGCTGGCTCGCGGCGCTGGTGCTCATCGTTCTGATCATCGTCGTGCTGGCGCTCGGCACGGTGTTCTTCGCGCTCACGACCGAGCCGGGCACGCGCTATCTGTGGCAGGCGGCGACCTCGCTCCTCGGCGGCCGGCTCACCGGCAAGCTGGACGGCGGCGCGGTCGCCACGGGCCTGCAATTGCGCGATGTCCACTGGAAGAGTCTCGACGGCAAGGGCACCGACATCGCCGTCGACAGCGTGTCGGGCCGCTGGTCGCTCACGCGCGAACCGCTGCGCTTTACCATCGACTATCTGCATGTCGGTACCATCGACGCGCGCATCGCGCCATCGAATGAGCCGAGCAAGAAGACTGAACTGCCGAAGGACCTGCGCCTGCCGATCCAGCTGGTCGTCCGCGATCTCAGCGTCGAAAAACTCCGGCTGCATCAGGGGACGACGACCACCGAATTCTCGCGCCTGCTCTTCAACGGGCGCAGCGACGGCCGGCATCACGAGGCGACGGTGCAGCGTCTCGACACGCCGTTCGGCGCGGTGACGGCGGCCGCGAAGCTCGACGGCGGCGCGCGGCCGTTCCCGCTCACGGGCGACGTGACCTACGCGGGCAAGGTCAGCGGCGAGACGGTGCAGGTCGGCGCGCGCCTTTCGGGTTCGCTCGAAGACCTCGTCGCGGACGTGAATGCGAGCGGCCTGAAGCTCGCGGGCCAGGCGCACGTCGAAGCGACGCCGTTCGCCGACGTGCCGCTCAAGCTCGCCATCGTCACCGCCGATCACATCAATCCGCAGGCGTTCAGCGCGGGCGCGCCCGCCGCCGATCTCGCCGTGCGCGCGGAAGTGAAGCCGGTGCCGGACGCGAAAACCTTCGTGGTGAGCGGGCCGGTGTCGATCGTCAACGCGAAACCCGGTTCCATCGACAAGAAGCTGCTGCCGCTCATCGACGCGCGGGCGAACGTGCGGCTCGACGCGTCGGCGCAGCGCATCGCGGATCTGAACGTGCGGCTTCTGAAGAACGCGACGATCACGGGCGGCGGCGCGCTGTCGGGCGGCAACGGACAGTTCGACCTGAACGTGGCGAAGCTCGACCTGAACGCCATCGAGCCGAGCGTGCGGCCGACGGACTTCGCGGGTCCCGTGCGCGTCGTGCTGGCGGGCGATACGCAAACCGTCACCGCCGATCTCAACGATCCGCGCGCCGCCATCCGCGCGCAGGCGAAGGTGAAACTCGATCCTAAAGCGACCACGCTCGACGACGTGAAGCTGATCGTCGCGAAGGGCCGCGTGGAGGCGAGCGGCGCGCTGAAGAAAGACGCGAATTCGAGCTACGACGTCAAAGCGAAGTTCATCGACTTCAATCCGCTGCAACTGACGCAGCAACTCGTTCAGCCGAAGCCTGCCGCGAAGAAAGGACCGCCGCCGCGCGTGATCGAGGCCCGCGTGAACGGCACGCTCGCCGCCTCGGGCATGCTCGCGCCGACGCTCACGACGAAAGCCACGTTCAAGCTGAACGACAGCACATACGACAACCTGCCGCTCACCGGCGCAGGCACGGTGCAGGTGGCGGGCATGCGCCTGCTGCCGAGCACGGCGCAGCTTTCGATTGCGGGTAACGATGTCGATCTGAACGGCAGTTTCGGCGCGCCCGGCGACCGGCTGCGCTTTCGCGTCGACGCGCCGCAACTGGAGCGGCTCGGCTTCGGCATCGCCGGCACCGTGAAGGCGGACGGCGATCTCACCGGCTCGCTCGCGCATCCAAATGTCGCGGCGAACTATCAGGCCGATGGCGTGGTGTTCGGCGCGAATCGGCTCGGCCACGCCGAAGGCCGCGCCGATATCCGCGACGGCGCAAACGGCGCGCTGAACTTCACGCTGAAGGCGCGCGACGCGAGCACGACGGGCATCGAAGTCGCGACGCTCGACGCCAATCTGAACGGCACGCGCATGCAGCACACGCTCGCTGTCACCGCCACCGGCAAGGTTCAGGGTCAGGCCGTGAACCTGGCGCTCGGCGCGAACGGCAAGTTCACCGACGCCGCCGACGGCCCGCACTGGGACGGCACCATCACGAAGCTGTCGAACAAGGGCACGCCGTCGGTGAATCTCGAAGCGCCGCTCGCGGTGAGCTACGGGCCGAAGCGCATCGTGCTCGGCGCGACGCGGCTCGTCGCGGAGGGCGCGGTGCTCGATCTCAAGTCGTTCGCGCTGGAGAACGGGCGCATGCAATCAGCCGGCACGCTCACGAATCTCTCGGTGCCGCGTTTGATGGAAGTGCGGCGGGAGATGACGGGCGAGGAATCGTCGCTGCGCACCGATCTCGTTTTCGACGGCGACTGGAACTTCTCGCTCGGCTCGACGGCAACCGGCTACGCGCAGATCAAACGCCGCGCCGGGGACGTGACCATCGACGGCACGCGCGGCGTCGCGGCGCTCGGCATTTCCGATATCGTCGCGCGCGCGGATTTCACCGGCGGCAATCGCCTGAACGCGACGCTGCATGCGCAGGCGAGCCGCATCGGCGTGATCGACGCGAACGCGCACACGACGCTCGTCACCCGCGACGGCGCGCTCACCGTCGCGGACGAAGCGCCGCTCACCGGCGCCATCGACGCAAACATTCCCGAACTGCGCACGACCGGCGGCCTGCTCGGCGCGAACTATCTGCTCGGCGGCAGACTCGCGCTGAAACTGACGATCGCGGGCATCGTCGCGAAGCCGACGCTCTCCGGTTCGCTGACGGGCGACAACGTGTCCGCGACGGTCGTGGATCAGGGCGTGCAGTTGAAGGACGGCATCATCCGGATCGCGCTGTCGGAGAATCTCGTCGACTTCCGGCAAGTGGAGTTCCACGGCGCGAGCGGCACCTTGCGCGCGACCGGCAAGGTGCGGCTCGACCAGCAGCAGCCCGACCTGACGGCGAGCATCATCGCGGACAAGCTCGAACTCTTCGCGTCGCCGGACCGGCAACTCATGCTCTCGGGCAGCGCGAGCATCGCGAATGCGGGTCTGCAAGGCGGCATGGCGATCAACGGCAAGTTTACCGTCGATCACGGATTGTTCGACTTGCCGGAAAGTTCGGCGCCCGCGCTCGGCGACGACGTCGTGGTCATGCGTCCGGACGGCACGGTGAAGGGCGAGAACGCGAAATCGTTCGAAGCCGCGACGGAGAAACCGGTCGGGCCGTTCACGCCGCGCGCGAATATCGATATCGACCTCGGGCAGCGGTTCCGTTTCAAGGGCGCGGGCGCCGACCTCGGCCTTGCCGGCACGATCACCGCGATGAGCGCGCCGAACATGCCGCTGCGCGCGGTCGGCAACGTGCGCGTGACGCCCGGATCGACCTACACGGCGTTCGGCCGCAAGCTGAACATCGAGAACGGCTTCTTCACGTTCAACGGCCCGGTGACGAATCCCGGCCTGAATATTCTCGCGATGCGCCGCAATCAGGAAATCGAGGCGGGCGTGCAGGTGACGGGCACCGTGCAGTCGCCGGTGGCGAAGCTCATTTCGGAGCCGAACGTGCCGGACAATGAAAAGCTTTCGTGGCTGCTGTTCGGCCACGGCACGGATCAGGGCAACAACATCGGCCAGCAAAGCGCGATGACGAGCGCGCTCGCGCTTCTCGGCGGGTCGAGCGGCAAGCGCATCGCGCAGACGTTCGGGCTCGACGAGTTCTCCATCGGATCCAGCGAAGTCGGGCTGACGGATCAGCAGGTCGTGCTGATTTCTAAGGCGATCAACGAGCGGCTCGTGATCGGCTACGAGCAGGGGCTGCAGTCGGCGGCCAACGCGGTCAAGGCGACGTTGAGCCTGTCGCGCTTCTGGTCCGTGACGGCGTATGGCGGCACGTATCAGGGCGTCGATCTGTCGTACACGCGGCGGTTCAATTCGTGGATGCGGCTCTTTGCGTCGAGCTCGCCGGATTCGCGGTCGGCGGAGCAGCCTTCGGCGGCATCGGGCGCGTCGGGCGTGTCAGCGCCGTTCGGGGCATCGGCGACGGCGGTGGATTCGGACTAAGCGCCGCGCGTCGCGCTCTTCGCAGATTCGCCGGGGACCGTTTGCGACAGGTTATCGGGCCACTTTCAGTCGCATCCCTCTCATCTCAAGTTGCCCAGCGGCGCCCACGCCTGCCACCGAAACACGATCATCGCCTCGATGTCCTGATCGTTGATCCCACCAAGCAGCCGCAGCCTCCTGAAACGTGGCTTCGGCTGATCACCACATTTCGTCCAATGCTTCGCTGACTGCGACTCGTTGCGCCGTTTTCATAACGGCGTTATGATTTTTCGAAAGCCACGGCGCGGTCGTTAATGCGCGGAGCGGTCCACGAATCAGCATGGATGTCTTGCCTCTGATGGCATGCGTGCATCCGAGAGGCGGGCGATGAAAGCGGAACCAACCAAGCAAGCCCCGGCACAGCCGGCTCCCAAGGCGTTGCGGCGATACTTGTCGCTCGATGACTTCGAGATCGCCGCGCGGCGGCATCTTCCGCGGCCCATATTCGGGTACATCTCGGGTGCGGCCGAGCGCAACGCATCGCTGGACGACAACGAACGGGCGTATTCGGAATATCGCTTCGTGACGCGCGTGCTTCGAGACGTGTCCCGGCGCACGCAAGCGACGACACTGCTCGGCAAGACGTATCGCGCTCCGTTCGGCATCGCGCCGATGGGCATTTCCGCATTGTCCGCTTACCGTGGCGACCTCGTGCAAGCACAAGCCGCTCGCGATGCCGGCATCCCGATGATCATGAGCGGCTCGTCGCTCATTCCTCTTGAGACAGTGGCCAAGGAAGCGTCCGGCACATGGTTTCAGGCCTATCTTCCCGGCGAGCCCGAGAAGATTCGCGCGCTGATCGAACGTGTCGAACGCGCCGGCTACGACACGCTCGTTCTGACAGTCGACACGGCCGTGCTGGCCAATCGCGAGAACAATATCCGCACGGGATTTTCGACACCGCTTAAGCCGAGCATGCGGCTCGCGTGGGACGGCGTCACGCGCCCTCGGTGGCTCTTCGGCACCGCGCTCAGAACGCTCGTCAATCACGGCATGCCGCACTTCGAGAACTCGTATGCGACGAGGGGCGCGCCCATCTTCTCGGGCCGCGTGGTGCGCGATTTCGGCGCGAAGGACCACCTGAACTGGAGCCATGTGCGTCAGATCCGGGCGCAATGGACCGGAAAGCTCGTGATCAAAGGCATCATGGCAACCGACGACGCGATCGCCGCGCGAGATTACGGCGCCGATGGAATCATCATCTCGAACCACGGCGGGCGACAGCTGGACGGCACCGCCGCGCCGCTTCGCGTGCTGCCTGGAATCGCGAATGCAGTCGGTCACGACATCGCGGTGATGATCGACGGAGGCGTCCGGCGGGGTACCGATGTTCTGAAGGCGCTCGCGCTCGGCGCGGATTTCGTCTTCGTCGGCCGGCCGTTCAACTATGCCGCCTCGGTGGCCGGCAAGGCGGGCGTCGGGCACGCAATCGCAATCCTGCAAGCAGAGGTGCAACGCAATCTCGGCTTGCTCGGCGTCGTTGGCATCGACGAATTGACGCCGGACGTCCTGATCAGGTTGCCGGAAGGCGTGGCTGCAAGCCAAAGGTACGGGCAATGAAATCGCACAATAAGGATGACGAACAAATAGACCGGTCAGTGGCCGCTGTCGACAGGACGCTTTCCTTGCTCGAAGCGTTTCTGTGCGAACCTGGCGGCCGGTCGCTGTCGGATCTGGAACAGCAAACGGGGCTCTTCAAGAGCGTCATTCTCCGATACATGCTTTCGCTCGAAGCACGCGGCTTCGTGCACAAGGAGCAAAACGGCATGTACCGGTTGGGCTACAAGGCCGCCCAGCTCGGCCGTGCATTCGAAAGCAGCGTGGGGCTCGTGACGACATTGCAGCCGGTCGTCGAGCGGCTCAGCGAGAAAACCGGCGCGAGCGCGTCAGTCTATGTGCGGGACGGCGACGCGCGCCTTTGTCTGCTGCGGGCGGAACCCGAGCGTGATGTTCGCGTGGCGATCCGCGCCGGCACGCGGCGTCCAATGGACAAGTCGGCGTCGAGTCTCGCTTTCAAACGCTTCGAGCGCAAAACCGTGCAGGCATTCGCGAGCGCGGGCGTGGCGGGCATCGTTTCGTCGGCGGGCGTCGGTGACCCGCTGCTCGCGTCGATGGCCGCGCCGCTTTTCGGTATGTCCGATGCGTTCGTCGGCGTGCTGACGCTTTCGGGCGTGATTGGCCACTTCGATGTGGACGATGAACGTATCCGCTCGCAACTCTTCGACGAAGCGCTCGCTGCCAGCGCATTGCTTGGCGCGGCGCCGTGATTCAGCGTCGTCGATCTGCGTCATAAATCTGCCGAGCCGGCCGCTGCGTGGGCTCAGGCCTGACGGCGCTCGCCGGTGCCGTACATGCGCTCGCAAAACGCCATGCTTGCCCCGAGCCGTCGTGAAAGATCGGACGCAGCCTGAAGTTGCGGCGCAATCAGCTCGCCGGTTTCGCGCGCCTCGTTCAAGCGCGAGGCGGGGCCGGACAACGTCAACGCGGCCATGAATTCGGCATCGGGTCCGAAGACCGGCGTGGCGAATGCCGCCGTATGCACGTCCCGCGCACCTGATGTGAAAAGCGGAAGCTGCGGCGGCTCCGAAAAGATCGGTTCGCGCAGTCCCCAGTAACGGATCACCTGGCCGATCGCGGTGTCGTCGAGCGGAAGCGATGTTCCCGCGAGCCGGGTCTCGCGCAGACCCTCGGACGGCTCCGCGCGGAACAGGCATAGACGCTGGTTTTTCTCGAGCACGTAATACGAGGCGCTTTCCTTCGTTTGCGCCGCGAGCGCGAAGAGTATGGGCTCGACCACTGACGACAGATGAAACGACTGCTCATACAGCTTGCCCAGATAAAGCACGCGCGCGCCGAGTCCGTACATGCCGTCGTCGGAACGCACGACGTAACCCATGCGTTCGAGCGAGTTCATTAGCCGATAAACCGTCGTTTTGTGCATGCCCGACGCGCTTGCGAGCGCAGCAAGTGAAAGTTTTTCCTTGCCGAGCCTGAAGCAGTCGAGCAGGCCGAGCGCTCGTTCGACCGCGACCACACCGTCGTTTCCCATCTCGTCCCCTTGACGTTCATCCTCTCGGCGCATTGTACACAGTAAAACAATGGTGCGCACCGTAAAAGGGTTAACGCTACTGGCTCGCACATCGAGCGCGCGTTAAAGTGGTTTCACTTCGTACACCACTGTTGCACACAGTACAACTCTCCCCTGAGGTTAGTCCATGAGCACCGACACGAATCAATCGATCATCCGCGACATCGAGCGCGTTTCACCCGAACTCGTCCAAGCTGCGGCGAAGTTCCAGGCCGCCATCCTCGCCGACGTCGCAGGCCGGCGCGGCACCGTGCACGGCCGCGTGAAGCCGCTGTCCCCAAAGATGAAAGTCGCGGGACCGGCGATCACCGTCGAGGTGCGACAAGGCGACAATCTCGCGATCCACGCCGCGCTGGCGGTCGCGAAGCCGGGCGATGTGATCGTCGTGGACGGCAAGGGCGACGTGAGCTGCGCGCTGCTCGGCGAGATCATGGCGACGCAGGCGAAGGTCAGCGGCATCGCGGGCATCGTCATCGACGCAGCGGTGCGCGACGCGCACGAACTCGCGAACGGCGACTATCCGATCTTCTCCGCCGGCCTGAATCCGTGCGGCCCGACCAAGAGCGTGGCCGGTCTCGTCAACCATCCGATTTCCGCAGGCGGCACGGCGGTCAATCCCGGCGATCTCGTGGTCGGCGATGCCGACGGCGTCGTCGTGATTCCGCGCGCGGACGTCGCGCGCATCGTCGAACTCGCGCAGAAGAAGCTGGATATGGAAACGGCGCGTATCGCGGCGATCCACAAGGGGGATGTGCGTCCTGGCTGGCTCGACAAGGAACTGCGCGCGGCGGGCATGCTGGCCGAATGCGAGGTTCTGTAATGAACACGACTGCTCAGGAGCCCGTCGTTCTCGTCACGGCCGCCGATCTCGCGCCGCAAGCGCTCGACATGCTGCACGCGTTCAAGGTCGTGTTCGCCGGCAAGCAGCCGACCGAAGACGACATCGTTGCGCTGTGTGAGAAGACGAAGCCGGTCGCGATCATCGTCCGTTACGGCAAGATCAACGCGCGCATCATGGATGCAGCGGAAAACTTGCAAGTGATTTCGAAGCACGGCAGCGGCATCGACGTGATCGATCAGGATGCCGCCGCCGCGCGCGGCATCGCGGTGCGCGCGGCAGTCGGCGCGAACGCGGCGGCGGTCGCCGAGCACGCGTGGGCGCTCATTCTTGCGTGCGCGAAGTCGGTGCCGCAGCTCGACGTTCGCATGCGCGCCGGTCACTGGGACAAGTCCACGCACAAGTCCTTCGAACTCGACGGCCGCACGCTCGGCGTGGTCGGGCTGGGTTCGATCGGCCGTCGCGTCGCGGCCATCGGCGTCGCGTTCGGCATGAACGTGCTCGCGTTCGATCCGTTCGCGAAGGAAGCGCCGCACGGCGTGACGCTCGCGTCGATGGACGACATCTACGCCGCGGCCGACGTGCTCTCGCTCAACTGCCCGCTGACGGACGAAAACCGCAACATGATCAATCGCGACACGCTTGCTTGCATGAAGCAGGGCGCGATTCTCGTGAACACCGCGCGCGGCGGGCTGATCGACGAAGCCGCGCTCGTCGAGGCGCTCGCGAGCGGCCGGTTGCGCTCGGCGGGCGTCGATAGCTTCGCGGTCGAGCCGATGACGCATCCGCACCCGTTCCAGTCCGTGCCGAATCTGATTTTGTCGCCGCACGTCGGCGGCGTCAGCGAAGCGGCCTACGTGAACATGGGCAAGGGCGCTGCAGCCAACGTGCTCGCGGTCATCGAGGAAAACGCCCGCAAGGTGGCGTGACATTCGCAGGAATACTGAGCATGTACTATCTCACGTCGCCCGAAGTGCGCGAAGCGCAGGTGTTCACGCGCATGCCGGAGAAGTACCGCAAGGCGGATGTGCAGACGGATTGGGCACGCGCCAATCGCGGCGGCATGACCACCGATTCGTTTCTCGAAGGTCCTGTATGGGACCCGCGCGGCCACCTTTACGTGACCGACATCCCTTACGGCCGCATCTTTCGCATTTCGCTCTCGGGCGAGTGGGATCTCGTCGCGCAGTACGACGGCGAGCCCAACGGGATGAAGTTGTTCGACGACGCGCACCTTCTCATCACCGACTATCGCAACGGCCTGATGTTGCTCGACATCGAGCGCGGGGAAGTGAAGCCTTACCTCGAGCGCCGCAACTCCGAGCGCTTCAAGGGCGTGAACGACCTGACCTTCGATTCGCACGGCAACCTGTATTTCACGGATCAGGGCCAGTCCGGCCTGCACGATCCGACAGGCCGCGTGTATCGGCTGTCGCCGGACGGCAAGCTCGACATGCTGCTCGGTAATTGCCCGAGCCCGAACGGACTCGTGCTGTCGCCGGACGAGAAGGTGCTTTACGTCGGCATGACGCGCGGCAACTGCGTGTGGCGCGTGCCGTTGCAGGCGGACGGCTCGGTCAGCAAGGTCGGGCAGTTCTTCACGTCCTACGGCCCGAGCGGCCCCGACGGTCTCACGATCGACTCGGACGGCCGGTTGTTCATCGCGAATCCGGGGCTTGGCCGCGTGTGGGTGCTCAATCGCCGCGCCGAGCCGGTCGAGATTCTGACCGCGCAGGAAGGCGTGTCGCTCACGAATCTGTGTTTCGGCGGCGCGGACATGAAGACGCTCTACATGACGGAGTCGACGAACGGTCTGGTGTTGAAAGCCGACATGAGCGTTTGCGGACCGCTTCCCAAACAAGCGAAGAAATACTAAGGCTTTGTCGTCGACGGGCCATGCACGCCTGCGCGACGAGAAGTCGAGACATTGCGCCCAAGCAGCGCGATGGAGGAGCCACTCATGCAACTCTCGCAAACCATCGATGAAACCCGCAGCGCGCGTTCGAAGAACGCGGCGAGCGGCACCGTGCTCGCCAGCGAAGACTTCGCGGCCAGCGAACGCACGCTCGCGAAGGCGTTCCGGCGCATTCTTCCGTTCATCTTCCTCTGCTACGTCGTCAGCTATCTCGACCGAACGAATGTCGGCTTCGCCGCGCTGACGATGAACAAAGACCTCGGTCTCACAGGCGAGCAATTCGGCCTCGCTGCCGGACTGTTTTCGATCGGCTACTTCCTGTTCGAGATTCCGAGCAACCTCATCATGCAGAGGGTCGGGGCGCGGGTCTGGATCGCGCGCATCATGATCACCTGGGGCGTGTGCTCGATGCTGACCGCGTTCGTCGTCGGCCCGAAGAGCTTCGCCGGCGCGCGGTTCCTGCTCGGCATCGCGGAAGCCGGATTCACGCCCGGCATCTATCTCTATTTCACGCACTGGTTTCCCGGCAAATGGCGCGCCAAGGTGACGGCCGCGTTCCTCGTCGGCATTCCCGTCGCGAACATGATCGGCTCGCCGATCTCCGGCGCGCTGCTTCAGCTGGGCGGACTGCACGGCCTGAAAAGCTGGCAATGGCTGCTGCTGATCGAAGGCCTGCCCGCCGTGCTGCTCGGCGTTGCATGTTTGTTCATCCTCGCGGATCGTCCCGACAAGGCCAGCTGGCTCAGCGACGAGGAGAAGGCCACGCTCGCCCGGCGCCTCGCCGCGGAACAGAAGGATATCGGCAGCAAGCACGGCAGCACGTTGCGCGACGCCATGACCAACTGGCGGGTGTTCGTGCTCGCGTTCATCAACTTCTGCGGGATCGTCGGATCGGTGGGCGTCGGCTTGTGGATGCCGCAGATCATCAAGCAGTTCGGCGTCACGCACTCGGTCGTCGGCTGGCTGACGGCGCTTCCTTACCTGATCGGCGCGTTCGCGATGCTGTGGTGGGCGCGCGTGGCGAACAAGGCGCAAAAGCGCGTGCCGTACGTCGCCGGCGCTTTGCTGGTCGCCGCCGCCGCGCTCGCATGCAGCGCGCTGACCGACGTGCCGCTCCTCAAGCTCATCGCCCTGTGTTTCACCGTCAGCGGAATTCTCGCGTTCCAGGCGACGTACTGGGCGATTCCCTCCAGCTTTCTCACCGGCCGCGCCGCGGCGGGCGGCCTCGCGCTCATCGTGTCCGTCGGCAATCTCGGCGGCTTCGCGGGACCGTCGATGATCGGCGCGCTCAAGCAGATGTCCGGCGGCTTCACGCTGCCGCTGCTGGCCGTCTCCGCCGTGCTGCTGATCGGCGCGCTGACGATCGCATGGCTCGGCGATCCCGGCGCGAATGCCGGCGAAGCCAGCGCCGCGCGCAAGTCGTGAAAGCCTGCGTCCACAAAATTTATAACCCTGTTTGGAGACGAAATGTCCGTGAAGAAGGCTCACAAGAAAGCCAAGCTTAGAACCGGTCTTGCGCTTGGGACGGTCGCAGTCGCAAGCATGACGTGCGCGTCCGGCGCGGCGCGCGCGCAAAGCAGCGTGACGCTGTACGGCATCGCCGATGTCGGCGTCGAGTATCTGAACAACACCAGTGCCGGCGGATCGCAAGTGAGAGAAGTGTCCGGCAATCTCTCCGGCTCGCGCTGGGGCCTGAAGGGCGTCGAAGACATGGGCGGCGGGCTGAAGGCGCTGTTCAACCTCGAGGCCGGCTTCAATATCAACGACGGAACGAGCTCGCAGTCGACCCGCGGCCTCGGCACGAACCCGACGACGACCTCGCGCCTCTTCGGTCGGCAGGCGTGGGTCGGTCTCAGCTACAAAGGGCAGCAGTTGACGCTGGGTCGCCAGAACGCGCTGATTTACGAACAGTCGGTGACGTTCGATCCGATGGGCGTCTCGTCGCGGTACTCAGCGCTGTCGCTCGACTATGCGCTCGCCGCTCGCATCGACAATTCGGTGAAGTACACCGGCAAGTTCGGTCCGCTGACCGCGCAGGCGATGTACAGCACGCGCTACGACACGGGCTACGGTTCCGAAGTGCCCGGCGCGCTCATCACCGGCCGGTTCTTCAGCGGCGCGTTGACCTATGCGAGCGGCCCGATCGCGGCGACCGCCGTCTACGAACAGCGCAACAGCAACACGCTGACCACTAACACGAGCACTGAGCGCCGCGCGCTCGCCGCCGCGACGTATAGCTTCGGTCCGGTGACGGCTTATGCGGGCTACCGCTATCTGCGGGCATCGAACACATTCCTGCCGGCCAATCCGATCGCCGTCGCCAACGGTTCGGCCGCCAATGCCGCCAACCTGTACTGGCTCGGCGCGCAATATCTGATCACGCCGTCGTTCCAGTTGACCGCGGTCGGCTACTACCACGACGTTCATTCGACCGGCGCCGATCCGTGGCTGGCCGTCATCAACGCCGACTACTTCCTGTCGAAGCGCACCGACCTCTACGCGACCGTCGGTTACGCGCACAACAAGGACAAGTCGGCGCTTGGCGTGAACGGCTACGGCACGGTCGCGCCCGGCTACAACCAGACCGGCGTCACAGTCGGCCTGCGCCAGAAGTTCTGACGAGGAAACCGCCGTGCAGATCGTCCATGCGCCTCACTTGCCCGTCCGCGAAGAATGGCTCGCGCGCCGTCAGGAGCCGATTCTGGAGCCGGATCTCCCCATCGTCGATGCGCATCATCATCTGTGGGACCGGCAGAGCGGGCGCTATCTGACGGACGAGTTCGCGCGCGATGTCGGCAGCGGGCATCGCATCGTAGCGAGCGTGTATGTGCAATGCCGCTCGATGCTGCGCGAGCACGGTCCCGCGGCGATGAAGCCGGTCGGCGAAGCGGAGTTCGCCAACGGCATCGCCGCGATGTTCGCAAGCGGGGCGTATGGACCGACGAGAGCCTGCGATGCGATCGTCGGCGGCGCGGATCTCGCGCTGGGCGATGCGGTCGCGCCCGTGCTCGAAGCCATGCTTCAGGTCACGGGCGGCCGTTTGCGCGGCATCCGCAATCCGCTGGCGTGGCATTCGAGCGCGGACGTGGTTTCGAGCCCGGTGACGCCGCCGCGCGATCTCATGGCGAACGCCGACTTCCGGCGAGGCGTGAAGACGCTGGCGCGCTACGGGCTGTCGCTGGACGCGTGGGTCTATCACACGCAACTCGCGGAGCTGTACGAACTCGCGAACGCCGCGCCGGATGTGACCGTGGTCATCGACCACTTCGGCGGCCCGCTCGGCGTCGGACCGCACGCGAACAACCGCGAGCAGGTCATCGCCGCATGGCGGCAGGGGCTCGCGCGGCTGGCGAGCCTGCCCAACACGCGCATGAAGCTGGGCGGCGCGGGCATGACCGTGTTCGGCTTCGGGTTCGGCTTCGGGTTCGGCTTCGCGTCGCGCGAAACGCCGCCTTCGTCGGAGGAACTCGCCGCTGCGTGGCGTCCTTACTTCGAGACCTGCATCGAACTCTTCGGCGCGAAGCGTTGCATGTTCGAGAGCAACTTCCCCGTGGACAAGGGCATGTTCAGCTACGGCGTGCTGTGGAACGCCTTCAAGCGGCTGGCGCAGTCATTGTCAGCGGATGAAAAATCCGCGCTATTCAGCGGCACCGCCGCGGCGACGTATCGCCTGCGGCTACCAGGAGACGAGTCATGAAAACCAGCGCTAGCGTCGCATCGGGCGCAACCGGAAGGGAAATCGGCAGCCAAGCCGAAGGGAAGCGTTACAAGGACATCACGCGCGGGGAGTGGCGCTCGCTGTCGCTCGCCGGTCTCGGCTGGACGTTCGAGAGCTATGACTCGTTCCTCCTCTCGCTTCTCTTGCCGACGCTTGCGCTGCAGTTCGGTCTGTCGAAAGCCCAGCTCGGGCTTTTCACGAGCATCACGGCCGCCGGGCAGATTCTCGGCGGCATCCTGTTCGGCTATGTGTCCGACCGGCTGGGGCGCGTGCGCACGGCGCTGCTTTGCATCGGCATCTATTCGCTGTTCTCCGGGCTGCTCGCGTTTGCGCCGAACGAGCACTGGTTCGCGACGATCCGCTTCTTCGGCGCGCTCGGCATGGGCGGGACGTGGACGGCGGGCGCGGCGCTCATCGCCGAAACGTGGCACGCGAGCCGCCGTGGGAAGGGCGGGGCGCTGATGCAGATGGGACTGCCCATCGGCGCGATCCTCGCGATCACGATCTCGGGCATCGTCAGCGGCGTCAACGAGGGTCTCGCGGGCCACGGATGGCGCGTGCTGTTCCTGATCGGCGCATTGCCGTTCTTCATCCTGTTTTTCGTCGCGCGCAAGACGCCCGAGTCGCCCATCTGGCTCGAACGCAAACGCGCGAGGGCGCAGGCAAAGACCGCGCCCGTCGATGCGAAGCTGAACGTCCGCGGTCTGCTCACTGCGTTCATGTTCATCTTCTTTCTGCAATACCTGTACTGGGGCGTGTTCACCTGGACGCCGACGTTCCTCGTCACGGTGAAGCACCTCGATTTCGTGCATAGCCTCAAGTTCGTGCTCGCGCTGCAATTCGGCGCAATCGCCGGCTTTCTGATGTTTTCCGCTCTCGTCGATCGCCTCGGCCGCCGGCCGATGTTCATGGCGTATCTGCTCGTCGGCGCGGCGGCGGTGTTCGGCTACATCCTGTCGTCGAATGCGCTCGTGCTGATGGTCGCCATCTTCTTCACGGGCTTCAGCGTGAACGGCATCTTCGCGGGCGCCGGACCGTTTCTCGCCGAAATCATCGGCAATACGGCATCGCGCGGCTTTCTCATGGGCCTCGCGTACAACGGCGGGCGGCTCGGTGGATTCATCGCGCCGCTCGTCATCGGGACACTCGCAACGACTGCGGGCGGCTTCGTGCTCGGCTTGTCGACGACCATCGTCGCGTTCATCGCCGCCGCGATCGTCGTGTTCTTCGCGCCCGAGACGCGCGGCAAGACGCTCGCATGACGACCGCCGCACATCAGCCGGGATGGATCGGCAGGCTCTTTCCCGCTCTCAATGAAGCGTCGCTGCGGCGCTATCTGAGCGGGCAGGTCGCGTCGGTGCTGGGAAGCTGGACGCAGAACGTGACGCTGAACCTGCTCGTGTATCACCTGTCGGGTTCGGCGGCGATCCTCGCGCTGCTCAACTTCCTGTTGTACGGGCCGCAACTGGTCGTCGCGCCCGTCGCCGGATCGCGCATTCGCGCGGAGAACGCGCGTCGCGTGACGCTGTGCGTGCTCACGGCGTCGCTCATTTTGACGGGCAGTCTGATCACGCTGTCCGCATTGCATCTGCTGAATGTGCCGCTGATTCTCGCGCACGCGCTGGCGATCGGCATTTCGAGTGCGATCGAAGTGCCCGCGCGTCAGGTGTTGCTGCTGACGAGCCTGCGCGATACGAGCCTGACATCGAACGCGGTCGCGATGAACACCATGGTCTATAACGTCGGCCGCATGGTCGGCCCGACGATTGCGGGATTCGTCTATCCGACGCTCGGTCCGCGCGCATCGTTCGCGATCTACGCGCTCGCGCTGTGTTTCATGGCGATATGCGTGCGTTCGATTCGACTGTCCACGGAGGCACGGGCCTCGCGCGCGGACAGCAGCTTGCGCGACGCCGTGGGCTATGTGATGTCGGACGCGTTTTCCGCGCGCTATCTGCCGATCCTCGCTTGCATCGGCCTTTTCGCGGCGAGCTACCAGACGCTCGTGCCGCTTCTCGCGGACCGCGCGTTCCACGACGCCGCGCGTTTCACGGGCGTGTTCTTCGCTTGCGCGGGCGCGGGTTCGCTGAGTTCGGCCGTGCTGCTCTCGTCGGCGCTGGGTCCGCGCGCGTCGGCGCGGTTCATCGCGTGGGCGCCGTGGACCGCGATCATCGCGCTGATGGTGCTCGCCACGACGAGCGCGGTAGGCGCATCGATGCCCGCGTTCTACGCGCTGGGCTTCAGCCTCACGTTCGCGGCGACATCGACGAACGCGACCATCCAGCGCCGCTGCCCCGAGCACGTTCGCGGCGGACTCGTCGGCATGTACGGCATGGCCTACAACGGGACGATGCCGTTCGGTTATCTGCTCGTCGGCACGATATCCGAGGCGCTCGGCGTGCGCCACACATTCGCGGCGATGGCGGTGGTGCTCGCGGTGGGCGTCCTGTCCATCGTCGCGTGGCAACGATTCAAACTACAGCGCGAAGGCGCATAAAGTCGGAGACGAACATGTCAATTGCAAGCACCACGACACTCGAGCGGCATACGATGCGAAAGGTCATCTGGCGGCTGCTGCCGTTCCTGATGATCTGTTATCTGATGGCGTTCATCGATCGCGGCAACGTCGGCATGGCGTCGCTCCAGATGAATCACGACATCGGCATGTCCGCGAAAGTGTTCGGCTTCGGCGCGAGTCTGTTCTTCGTGTCCTACTTCATCTGCGAAGTGCCGAGCAACCTCGCGCTCGAAAAGTACGGCGCGCGCGTCTGGATCGCGCGGATCATGATTACGTGGGGGCTGGTGTCGGCGGCGACCGCGCTCGTGCACAACGCCACGACGTTCTATATCCTGCGCTTTCTGCTCGGCGCGGCCGAAGCCGGCTTTGCGCCGGGCGTGCTGCTCTATCTGTCCTACTGGGTGCCGAAGGCGTATCGCGCGCGCGTCGTCGCGACCTTCATGGTGTCGATTCCGGCGGCGAGCTTCATCGGGTCGCCCATCTCCGCGCTCTTGCTGCAGATGGACGGCATTGCGGGTCTGCGCGGCTGGCACTGGCTCTTTATCCTCGAAGGAGTGCCGACGGTGCTGCTCGGCATCGCGTGCCTCTTCATGCTGACCGACAAGCCCGCCAAGGCGACATGGCTGAACGAAGACGAGCGCACGTGGCTGCTCGGCGCGCTCGCCGCGGAGAATGCACAGCCGAAGAAGGTCGCGCCGATGCCGCTGACCAAGCTCTTTCGCAACCGCTACGTGCTGTGTCTCGCGCTCGTCGATACCTGTGCGTCCGCTGCGGGCAGCACGTTGTCGGTGTGGCAGCCGCAGTTGTTGAAGTCGTATGGCTTGACCGTGCTGCAGACGGGCATGCTGAACGCCGTGCCGTACGCACTGGCGTCGATTCTGATGATCTTCTGGGGCCGTCATTCCGACCGCACGAAGGAGCATCGCTGGCATACGGTCGTGCCGATGCTCTTGATCGGCGGCGGTCTCTTCGCCACGTCGCTCAGCGGCTCGCTGGTGCCCACCGTGTGCATGCTGTGCTGCGTGCTCGTCGGCGCCTATGCGTTCAAGGGACCGTTCTGGGCGCTCGCATCGGACATGCTGTCGAACAGCACGATCGCGGCGGGGCTGGCCACCGTCAATGCCATCGCGAACTTGCTGGGTGGCGGCCTGATGGTCAACGTCTACGGCTGGGTCAAGGCGGCGACGGGCAGCTATTCGCTCGCGCTGATGCCGCTCGGCATCCTGACGCTGGTCAGCGTCGCCACGCTGCTCCTTCTGACGCGCAAGGGTCAATCCGGGCGCATGGTCGGCAAGACGGAGGCGGCATGAGCAGCAAGGGTCTGTCGCGACGCGGCTTTCTGGAACTGGCTTGCGCGTCCCTCGCGACGGCCGCGCTGCCTCGCACGGCGGCGGCCGAGGAAACCTGGTCGAGCGGTTCGGAGCGACCGTCCTTCGCCTTGCCGGAGCATGCCGTCGATTGTCACATGCATATCTATGACGATCGCTTTCCGGTGGCGCCTGGCACCAAACTGCGGCCGCCCAATGCGACGGTCGAGCAGTATCGGCAGTTGCAGACGCGGCTCGGGATACGGCGCAACGTCGTCGTGACGCCATCGACATACGGCACCGACAACCGATGCACCGTGGAAGCGTTGAAGCGCTTCGGCAACGACGCGCGCGGCATTGCGGTCGTCGATACGTCGGTGACGGATGACGAGCTTCATGCGTTGAACGGCGCCGGCGTGCGCGGCATCCGATTCAATCTGAGCTATCCCGGCGCGACGACGCTGGAGATGCTCGCGCCGCTGGCAAAGCGCATCGCTCCGATGGGATGGCATATCGAACTCGTCGTGCAAGGCGCGAAGCTGCCGCAACTGGAGGGGCACCTCGCGGCGCTGCCTTGCCCGCTCGTCATCGACCATATCGCGCACGTGCCGCAGCCCGGTGGAGCCTCCAGCGACGCGCTGCGTACGGTGCAGCGTCTCGTCGAGAGGGGCAACACGTGGATCACGTTGTCCGGGCCGTACGTGGACAGCAAGACGGGCGCGCCCGGCTATGAAGACGTGGCGCCGGTCGCCAGGGCGCTCATCGCCTTGGCCCCTGAGCGCATGCTCTGGGGCACGGACTGGCCGCATCCGACGCAGACATCGGGCAAGCCGGACGACGCCAGCCTGGTCGATGTCATCGCGGGCTGGATCGCCAGGCCGGAGTGGCAGCGGATGATATTCGTGACGAATCCGACGAGGCTTTACGGGTTCGATGCCGCGTAGGCGGTGGTCCATCTCGGAACGCTCATCCTGTTCCAATCAGGCGAAGTCGGTCCCCGCAGATTGACGATCAACCAAAATAAAAGGGCACACGATCGCTCGCGTGCCCTTTCTTCCACGACGCCGCGCGTTACTTCACGCGCATGCCCGGCTTCGCGCCGCTATGCGGCTCCAGAATGTAGAGCCCCGGTTCGGCCTTTTCGTCCGTGGCGGACGCGGCGAGCACCATGCCTTCGGACATGCCGAACTTCATCTTGCGCGGCGCGAGATTGGCGACCATCACCGTCAGCTTGCCGACGAGGTCCTGCGGCTGATATGCCGACTTGATGCCGGAGAACACGTTACGCGTCTTCTCCTCGCCGATATCGAGCGTCAGTTGCAGCAGCTTGTCGGAGCCTTCCACTGCCTTGCAGTCGACGATCTTCGCGATGCGCAAATCGACCTTCGCGAAATCGTCAATGGAAATGACGCCGTTGTCCTGTTGCTTCGGCTCCTTCGTTGCCGCGGCCTTCGGCGCAGCTGCGCTCGCTTCCGGCGCGGCCGGTTGCAGCGATTCGCGGTTCGCCGCGAGCAGCGCCTCGATCTGCTTCGGATCGACGCGCGTCGTCAGATGCTTGTACGCGTTGATCGCATTCGCGGACGAGAGCGGGCGCTCGGCATCGGCCCATGCGAGCGGCGCGATGCCGAGGAACGCTTCCACGGATTCGACGAGCTTCGGCATCACGGGCTTCAGCGCCAATGAAAGCAGCCGGAACGCTTCGAGGCTCACGCTGCACGTCTCATGCAGCGCGACCGCGTTCGCGGGGTCTTTCGCCTGTTCCCACGGCTTCGCGGTATCGACGTATGCGTTGACGGCGTCGGCGAGTTCCATCGTCGTGCGCAGCGCGCGGCCGTATTCGCGCGATTCGTAGAACGCCGCGATCTGCGGAATGGCGCCGCGCAGTTGCGCGATAAGCGAATGCTGCATGGCGCTGTCCTGCACGCGGCCATCGAAGCGTTTGATGAGGAAGCCCGCCGCGCGGCTCGCGATGTTCACGTACTTGCCGACCAGATCGCTGTTCACGCGCGCCTGGAAGTCGTCGAGGTTCAGATCGATGTCTTCCATGGTGCTGTTCAGCTTCGCGGCGAAGTAATAGCGCAGCCACTCCGGATTGATGCCCGTGTCGATCACGCTTTGCGCGGTGATGAACGTGCCGCGCGACTTCGACATCTTCGCGCCATCCACGGTCAGGAAGCCGTGCGCGAACACGTTCGTGGGCGTGCGGTGGCCGGAGAACTGGAGCATCGCGGGCCAGAACAGCGTGTGGAAATACAGGATGTCCTTGCCGATGAAGTGATATTGCTCCGCCTTCGAGCCGGGCTTCACCCACGCGTCGAAATCCACGCCGATGCGATCCGCCAGATTCTTGAAGCTCGCGTAATAGCCGACGGGCGCGTCCACCCACACGTAGAAATACTTGCCCGGCGCGCCGGGAATCTCGAAGCCGAAATACGGCGCGTCGCGCGAAATGTCCCAGTCGGCAAGCTTGGCTTCGCCCTTGTCGCCGAGCCATTCGCGCATCTTGTTGGTCGCTTCGGCTTGCGCGAGTCCGCCGACCCAGCCGCGCAGGAAGTCTTCGCAACGCGGATCGGACAGGCGGAAGAAGTAATGCGTCGACGTCTTGCGGATGGGCGTCGCGCCCGACACCACCGAATACGGATTGATGAGCTCGGTCGGCTGATACGTGGAGCCGCAGACTTCGCAGTTGTCGCCGTATTGGTCTTTCGCGCCGCACTTCGGGCACTCGCCCTTGATGAAGCGGTCCGGCAGGAACATTTCCTTGACCGGATCGTAGGCTTGCTCGATATCGCGTGCTTCGATCAGGCCGGCTTGCTGAAGCGCGGTGTAGATGGAGTCGCACAGCACGCGGTTTTCTTCGGCGTCGGTCGAATAGTAGTTGTCGAACGAGATGCCGAAGCTGTCGAAATCGCGCTTGTGCTCCTTCCAGACGCGCTCGATCAGCGCTTTCGGCGTGATGCCTTCCTTTTCGGCGCGCAGCATGATGGGCGTGCCGTGCGTGTCGTCGGCGCCGACATAGTAGACCTCGTGGCCGTGCATGCGCAGCGTCCGCACCCAGATGTCGGTCTGGATGTACTCGACCATGTGGCCGATATGAATCTGGCCGTTCGCATAGGGAAGCGCGGACGTGACGAGAATCTGGCGGCGGCCGCCTTCGTTGGCCGAAGCGGCGGACGCGGTGGCGGAAATCGGTGCTGACGATGCTGACATGGAGGCGCGGCCCGAAGGAGTGCTGGAAGCGGGTGAAAAGGGGAATGTCGATTTTAGCAGGGCGGGCGGGCAGCACGCGCGGCTGCGGGTTGCGCCGGGCAAATCAACCCGCCAGGTGAAGCGCGCTACGCATCACGACAAAATGCAACGCAAATGTTGTGCTATGGTTGATCGAACGAGGCGAGAGACGCTGTACTGTGACTCCGGCACTGCAGGAGGCATATGAAGTACAGCGAATTCAAAAGGTGGCTGCGCCAGCAAGGAGCCGAGTTCAAGCCGGCGAAAGGAAGCCATTTTCGCGTGACCTTGCATGGAAGAACGACGATTTTCCCCGACCATGGAAGCAGGGAAATCGGTACCAAGCTAGTCGAACAGATCAAGAAACAATTGGGATTGAAGTGAAAGAAAGTCTCATGCACGTGGGAGCTGACACAGTCATGTTGTCTTATCCAGTCAACCTGGAGCTCGATACGAACAACAGCTACCTGGTGACGTTCCCCGACATTCCGGAAGCGGTGTCGGTAGGCGACGATGAAGAGGAGGCGCTTCTGAATGCGCTGGATGCGCTCGAAAGCGCCATCGAGATCTACTTCGATGAGAAACGCGAATTGCCGCCTCCGTCGAAGCCGCGCAAGGGCCAGGCCGTCGTTACTTTGCCGGCGCTCGTCGTCTCGAAGGTCCTGCTCGCTAACGAAATGGTGCGGCAAGGCGTGCGAAAGTCGGAGCTCGCGCGTCGGCTCAATGTTCACATGCCGCAGGTGGACCGGCTGCTGAATCCGCGTCATCCGTCAAAACTCGACGCTATCGAAGCCGCACTGAAATCGCTGGGCAAACGCCTCAGCATTTCTCTCGCGTAAGGGCGGCCTACGCGCGAAACGGCGATATTTGCGCCGCCCAAAAAAAACCGGGGTCCAATCGGGCCCCGGAGCAACAACGACAAGAGGAGAATGGCAGGCGATGGCCCAGCCATCCACCCACCGTAACGACAGACAAGCGGCGCGCCGGCAAGTTTCAAAAATTTTTCACTCGCCTCTGAAACGGTGCCGGATCACGCGCTCGTCGCCTTTCCCCTGTTAGTCAGGTCTTACTGAACCTGCCCCGGCTGCGCCGTCGCGCGCAGATAGATTTCCACGCGACGATTCTGCGCGCGGCCGGCTTCCGTCGAGTTGTCGGCGATTGGCTGGTTCTGGCCCATGCCCTGCGCCGACAGACGCTGCGCCGCGACGCCGTGGCTCGAAATATACGACGCCACGCTCTGCGCTCGGTTCTGCGACAGCGTCTGGTTGTACGCGGCCGTGCCGGTGTTGTCCGTATGGCCGACGACGCTCGCGATCAGTTCAGGATGTTGCTGCAACGTTTGCGTGACCGAGTTCAGAACCGGGTCGAAAGAGGGCTTGATCGCGTAGCTGTTGGTATCGAACGAGATGGAATTCGGGATGTTGACCTTCAGCGAGCCGTCCTGCTGCTCGGTCACCTGCGTGCCGGTGCCCTTCGAGTCGCCGGAAATCTTGTTGCGGATGGCCTGCCAGTTGTAGCCGGTGATGCCGCCGACCGCCGCGCCCGTGGCCGCGCCGATCGCCGCGCCCTTGCCGCCGCCGAAAATCGCGCCAATGCCCGCGCCCGTGGCCGCGCCGACGCCCGTGCCGACCGCTGCGTTGGTGCCTTGCTGCGACGCGCAGCCTGCGACGAGCGCGCCCGCCACGGCGAACACGGACAAACGGGTCAACATCTTCATCTTCATCTTGATCTCCTTGATTCAACAAGCGATTCGACGCGCACGCGCCGACAGTGCGAAAGGGTCTTCGGACGGGCTTTCGGACGAGCCTCTACAATATTGAGAAACGTCCGTTTTCCCGCGGCGATACGTCCCCGGAAAACGACAGCAGCGGCATAGTGCAGCGCGAAGCAAGTCGCGCGCAACGGCGCTAACAATTACTTGCAATTTCATCAGTTTGTTGCACGGCGACGCACGGCAGCAACCCTCGTTCCACGGAGTATCAATGAGCATTGACCGCGCGCAGATCGACACTGCACTCGCTAACCTGACCGATCCCAACACCAACCGCAAGTTCGTCGACACCAAGAGCATCCGCAACGTATCGGTCGAAGGCGGCAAGGTGTCGGTGAGCGTCGTGCTGGGCTATCCGGCCAAGACGCAGTTCGCGTTGATCGGCAAACTCGTCGAGGACGCGCTGCGTCAGGTGCCAGGCGTCACCGATACCGCCGTCGACGTTTCTTCGCAAGTGGTCGCGCATGCGGTGCAGCGCGGCGTGAAGCTGTTGCCCAACGTCAAGAACATCATCGCGGTCGCGTCGGGCAAGGGCGGTGTCGGCAAGAGCACGACAGCCGCGAATCTCGCGCTCGCGCTCGCGGCGGAAGGCGCATCGGTCGGCATGCTCGACGCCGACATCTACGGCCCCTCGCTGCCGATGATGCTCGGCATTTCCGGCCGGCCGGAATCGCCCGACAATCAGTCGATGAATCCGCTGACCGGACACGGCATTCAGGCGAACTCGATCGGCTTTCTGATCGAGCAGGACAACCCGATGGTGTGGCGCGGCCCGATGGTCACGTCCGCGCTCGAACAGCTGCTGCGCCAGACGAACTGGAAGGATCTCGACTACCTCGTCGTCGACATGCCGCCGGGCACGGGCGACATCCAGCTCACGCTGTCGCAGAAGGTGCCGGTGACGGGCGCGGTGATCGTGACGACGCCGCAGGACATCGCGCTGCTCGACGCGAAGAAGGGCCTCAAGATGTTCGAGAAGGTCGGCATTCCGATTCTCGGCATCGTCGAAAACATGAGCACGCATATCTGCTCGAACTGCGGCCACGAGGAGCATATCTTCGGCGCGGGCGGCGGCGAGCGCATGGCGAAAGAATATGGCGTGCAGATTCTCGGTTCGCTGCCGCTCGACATTTCCATCCGCGAGCGCACCGACGCCGGCCAGCCGACCGTCGTGTCGCAGCCGGAAAGCAAGATTGCGGAGACCTATCGCGCGATTGCGCGGCGCGTCGCGATCTCGGTCGCCGAGCGTCAGCGCGACATGACCTCGAAGTTCCCGAGCATCGTCGTGCAGAACACCTGATCCGCCGCAAAGCGGCCCTCTCGCGCGAGCCTTGTGCGGCGCGGCTCGCGGTATCATGTCGCCTTCGAGACGCGGCAGCGTCGACGCAACGGGTGTCGGCGGGCCGCCGAGAGGATCGCATGAGAGACAGAGTCAACGGGCGGACGCGCTCCGCCTGGTTCGCCTTGTTCGCCGTGGCCGCGGCGGTGTGCAGCGTGCTGCTCGGCGGCTGCGGCATCATCTTCCAGAATCACGAGAAACGCGCGGACGCCACGCTGACGCCCACGCCCGGCAACACGGCGCGCGGCACGGTGACGCTCATCGAGCGCGCCGACGGCGTGCAGATCTCGTACAACCTCGTCGACATGCCGCCCAACAGCGACCACGCTCTGCAAGTTCACGAACGCGGTGACTGTATCGCGGTGAACGGGGACGCGAGCCCGGTCTTTGCGCTGCCCTCCGACCGCGGGCGCGCAGGTAGCCGGCTCGAAGGCGAACTCGGCAACATTCACGCCGACGCCACGGGCGCGGCCACCGGCTTCATCGTGGCGACGGACGTGTCGCTCGACGGCGTGCGCTCGGTCATCTCCCGCGCGATCATGCTGCACCGCGAAGCGGCCGACCCCTACGCGATAAGTCCGCACAACGTGGGTCCGACGCTTGCGTGCGGCGTCATCAGGCGGTAACGGCATCGTCCGAACGGCCGATCTCGCGGCGGGCGTCGTTCGCGTAAAATACGCGCTTCCATTTTCGTCTGGCCGCACGAGGCCATGCGCCGTTTCACCGCAGGCCTGCAGTCCCGCCAAGTGCGCGACTTCGCGCCGCAACGTTGGGTACCGTCCCCTATGAGCATCAAGTCCGACAAGTGGATTCGGCGCATGGCCGAAGAGCACAAGATGATCGAGCCGTTCGTGCGCGATCAGGTGCGCGTGGCCGAGGACGGCCGCAAGATCGTGAGCTACGGCACGTCGAGCTACGGCTACGACATTCGCGTCGCCGACGAATTCAAGATCTTCACGAACATCAACTCGACCATCGTCGATCCGAAGGCGTTCGACGAGAAATCGTTCGTGGACTTCAAGGGCGATGTCTGCATCATTCCGCCGAATTCCTTCGCGCTCGCGCGCACGGTCGAATATTTCCGCATTCCGCGCTCGTGCCTGACCGTGTGTCTCGGCAAGTCCACTTACGCGCGCTGCGGAATCATCGTGAACGTCACGCCGTTCGAGCCGGAGTGGGAAGGCTACGTGACGCTCGAATTCTCGAATACGACACCATTGCCCGCCAAAATCTATGCGAACGAAGGGGTCGCGCAGGTTCTCTTCTTCGAAAGCGACGAGATCTGCGAGACGTCCTACGCCGACCGCGGCGGCAAGTATCAAGGGCAGCACGGCGTGACGCTGCCGAAAACCTGATCGCCCGGCGTCCCTAGAACCGCACACGGCACGCGCTTGTCGAAGGACCGCTGGCTCCGGGAAAAAGTCTCGGGCAGCGGTCGTTCCATTTGGAGATTCGCCTCATGAAGTTCCGCTTCCCCGTCGTCATCATCGACGAAGACTTTCGCTCCGAGAACATCTCGGGTTCCGGCATTCGCGCGCTGGCCGAGGCGATCGAGGGCGAAGGCGCCGAAGTGCTCGGTCTCACGAGCTACGGCGATCTCGCCGCTTTCGCGCAGCAGTCGAGCCGCGCGTCGTGCTTCATTCTGTCGATCGACGACGACGAGCTGCTGCCTTACGCCGACAATGTCGTCGTGGAAGGCGACACGCCCGAACTGGCGTCGGCCATCGTCGCGCTGCGCGCGTTCATCAACGCCGTGCGCCGCCGCAACGCCGACATCCCCATCTTCCTGTACGGCGAAACGCGCACCTCGCGGCACTTGCCGAACGACATCCTGCGCGAGCTGCACGGCTTCATCCACATGTTCGAGGACACGCCGGAGTTCGTCGCGCGTCACGTCATTCGCGAAGCCAAGGTGTATCTCGATTCGCTCGCGCCGCCGTTCTTCAAGGAACTGGTGCAGTACGCGGAAGAGGGCTCGTATTCGTGGCACTGTCCGGGTCACTCGGGCGGCGTCGCGTTCCTGAAGAATCCGCTCGGGCAGATGTTCCACCAGTTCTTCGGTGAGAACATGCTGCGCGCGGACGTGTGCAACGCGGTGGACGAACTCGGCCAGCTGCTCGATCACACCGGGCCGGTCGCGGCCTCCGAGCGCAATGCGGCGCGCATCTTCAGCGCGGATCATCTCTTTTTCGTGACCAACGGCACGTCGACCTCGAACAAGATCGTGTGGCACGCGACCGTCGCGCCGGGCGATATCGTGCTCGTGGACCGCAACTGCCACAAGTCGATCCTGCACGCCATCACGATGACGGGCGCGATTCCCGTGTTCCTCACGCCGACGCGCAATCACTTCGGCATCATCGGGCCGATTCCGCGCGACGAGTTCAAGCCCGAGAACATTCGCCGCAAGATCGAGGCGAATCCGTTCGCACGCGAGGCGCTCGCGAAGAACCCGAAGGTCAAGCCGCGCATCCTGACCATCACGCAGAGCACGTACGACGGCGTGATCTACAACGTCGAGATGATCAAGGACCTGCTCGGCGACATGCTCGATACGCTGCATTTCGACGAAGCGTGGCTGCCGCACGCCGAGTTCCACTCGTTCTATCAGGACATGCACGCGATCGGCGCGGGCCGGCCGCGCACCGGCGCGCTGGTGTTCGCCACGCACTCCACGCACAAGCTGCTCGCCGGCATTTCGCAGGCATCGCAGATTCTCGTGCAGGACAGCGAGAACAGCACGTTCGACCGCCATCGATTCAACGAGGCGTATCTGATGCACACGTCGACGTCGCCGCAATACGCGATCATCGCGTCGTGCGACGTGGCCGCCGCGATGATGGAAGCGCCGGGCGGCCCGGCGCTCGTGGAAGAGTCGATTGCCGAGGCGCTCGATTTACGCCGCGCGATGCGCAAGGTGGATGCCGAATACGGCGACGACTGGTTCTTCAAGGTCTGGGGCCCGGACGCGCTGGCCGAAGAGGGCATCGGCGACCGCGAGGAGTGGATGCTGAAGCCGAACGACCGCTGGCACGGCTTCGGCGCGCTCGCCGAAAACTTCAACATGCTCGACCCGATCAAGGCGACGATCATCACGCCGGGGCTCGACGTGGACGGCGAATTCGGCGAGACGGGCATTCCGGCCGCCATCGTGACGAAGTATCTGGCCGAGCACGGCATCATCGTGGAGAAGACGGGGCTGTACTCGTTCTTCATCATGTTCACGATCGGCATTACGAAGGGCCGCTGGAACTCGATGGTCACCGAGCTTCAGCAGTTCAAGGACGACTACGACAACAATCAGCCGTTGTGGCGCGTGCTGCCCGAGTTCATCGCGCAGCATCCGTCATACGAGCGCATCGGCCTGCGCGATCTGTGCGAGCAGATCCACAGCGTCTATCGCGCGAACGACATCGCGCGGCTCACGACCGAGATGTATCTGTCGAGCATGGAGCCCGCGATGAAGCCGTCCGAAGCGTATGCGAAGCTCGTGCACCGCGAGATCGACCGCGTGCCGATCGACGAACTCGAAGGACGCGTGACGAGCATTCTGCTGACGCCGTATCCGCCGGGCATTCCGTTGCTGATTCCGGGCGAGCGCTTCAACCGCACGATCGTCGATTATTTGCGATTCGCGCGTGAGTTCAACGAGCGCTTCCCGGGCTTCCACACGGATATTCACGGGCTCGTCGGTGAAATGATCAACGGGCGCATCGAGTATTTCGTCGATTGTGTGCGCGATTGATATCGCGTGATTCGCTGTTGCAAAGACAAACGGCCCTTCATCGAAGGGCCGTTTGTCGTTCTAGGAAGCGCGAACCGCTTAAATCAGTCCTTCCGCCTTCATCGCCGCCTGCACCGCCGGACGCGCCGCGACGCGCGCCCGATACGCGGTCAACGCCGGCCACTTGTTCAGATCGAGGTCGATGAACGGCGCCCAGCCGAGCACGGTGAAGAGATACGCGTCGCCGATGCCGTATTCGTCGCCCAGCAGATACTGCTTGTCGTCGATATGCTTCGCCACGTACGCGAGACGGCGCTCCAGATTGGCCATTGCGGCGGCTTTCCACTCGCTCGTCCCAGCCGGGCTGAAGAACGGCGTGAAATTCTTGTGCAATTCCGTGCCAATAAACGTCAGCCAGCCTTGCAGACGATAGCGCGCCATCGCGTCGGCGAGCGGCGCGAGATGCTTGGCCGGCGCCTGATCCGCGATGTACTGCATGATCGCCGGACCTTCGGTCAGCAGTTCGCCGTTGTCGAGCTGAAGCGCGGGCACGTAGCCCTTCGGGTTGATCGCCATGAAATCGGCGCCGCTTGCGGTGACTTTCGTCTTCAGGTCGACGGCTTCGATTTCGTACGGCAGACCGGATTCTTCGAGGACGATATGCGAGGCAAGCGAGCACGCGCCGGCTTTGTAGAACAGTTTCATTCAAATCTCCAAGGTGAAACGCGCGCCATTATGAACGATTCGGACGAGGGCGCGGCGCGAGCGATCGCTTCTGATATTCGGAGATCAATTTGCCGCAGCCGTGAATAGGACAAATCGTGTGTTGCTTCAAGCTGTTCACGACCATGCTGTTGAATCCAATAACAAAGCAAAGAGGTCATCATGAGCGGCAGGCCACCATTCGGGAGCGCATGGATCGCATTCACCCGTGTACACGTGAGCGTGGCGGATGTCGGGAAATTGATCGGCGGTCGCGTCGACGACAATATCAAGGCCCGTATCTTCCAGAACGCATGTCCGATAAGAATGAGCTACGTGCTGAACAGCACCGGGTTTCCCGTCAGGAAGGAAGCGGGCTATGCGACTGTATCGGGTGCGGACGGAAAGCAGTACTTGTTCCGGGTGAACGACATCATGGCCTATCTCGAGCGCGAGTTCGGAAGGCCCGATAAAACCGTCAAGTCTCCGAAGGAAGCAGATTTTCGCGGTCAGCGAGGCATCCTCGTCGTGCGCGGACACGGCTGGAAGGATGCGCGAGGGCACGTCACTCTTTGGAACGGCGCTGCATGTTCGGATTCCTGCCACCTGCTTCAGAATCCGGACAACGGCACGTTCATTCCTGATACGGCATCGCTGTGGGAGTTGCATTGATGCGCCTCTTCGTCGCAGGTGTCGTGCTCTTGGCGCTCGGCCAGCTTGCACTGGCCTCTCCGGCGTCAGTGACTGAGACGCAGCAGGCGCTCCTGAAGCGCTGGGCACTGAGCCGTTGTCTCGCGAAGGTCTATCCCGACTCACCGGCGAAGGACGACGCGAACGCAACAGCGAGCAGCTATCTCGAAGCTGGCAGCGTCGCGGCTGACGCCTACCTGGCTGTCGACAAGCTTGCGAGCGAGTATGCGAACCGGCGCTACTCCGGCGCGGTTCACTCGTCGTTCAGAACGAAGAAATGCATCGATCTCTTCGACAGCAAAGCGCTCGACGATCTCACCGCCCGAATCGTGACTGCGCCATCCGCCGCCGCTAATCGACGATGAACTTGCGCGATGAATCGCGCGACACGGGCGGCGCGGACGCGAACTCCGGGTCCGCCGCCATATCGTGCAGCGCCGCTTCGAGCGTCGCGCACATCGCATTCAGCGCGAGGTCGTTCTCCTCTAACCCGAACGGGTCTTCGATCTGCGCGGCGATCGCCTCCAGCGCCATGAACGCATACGCCACCAGCAACGCGAAAAGCGGCGTCAACAGGCCCGCGCCATCGACGAGGCCGAACGGCAGCATCACGCAGAAGAGGTAGATCGTGCGGTGGATCATCACCGAGTACGAGAAAGGCAGCGGCGTCGAGGTGAGCCGCTCGCAGCCGCCGATCACGGCCGACAGCGCGTTCAGGTTCGCGTCGATGGCGAGCACCGCGTAGCCGTCGAGCGCGCCTTCGCGTTTTCTCGCCGCGACCCATTCGCCGAGCCACAGCAGGATCAGCGCGGGCTTGTACTGCGCGGCGGCGACGCGCGCGTGCAGTTCCGGCGGCAGGCGCGGCGCGAGATCGCTCGTCGCGTCGGTGCCGCGCAACTGATGCCGCAACGCATGCGCCAGTCCGCCGATCGCCGCGAGAAAGCGCCGCGTGTCGCCGGCGTCGCGCGGATGCGGCATCGACAACGCCTGACGCGCGAGCGACCGCGCCGTGATGACGAGCGAGCCCCAGAGCTTGCGCCCCTCCCACCAGCGGTCGTAGCTCGCGCTGTTGCGAAAGCCCAGGAACACCGCGAGCGCGATGCCGACGAGCGCGAACGGCGGCGTGCCGAGCCCGATCGGATAGTGCCGCATGTGGTCGTGCATGAAGATCGCCGCGACCGACAGCGCGAAGATCAGCCCGAGCCGCGGCAGCAGTTGCGGCAGCACGGAGCCGCGCCAGACGAACAGCATGCGGAACCAGTGCAGCTTCGGGCGAATGATCATGTTTGAGAGGAAACGCGCGACTGTCTTGAAAATACGGCGACAAAAAAGGCCGTCCCTGCGGACAGCCCTTCATGCAACCGACGGCTTCTGCGCGGGCTCAAAGCGCCTCGCGTGCCGCCCTGGCCGCCGCGCGCACCTGATCCGGCGCGGTGCCGCCCGGATGATTGCGGCTCGCGACCGAGCCTTCGAGCGTCAAATACTCGAACACGTCCTCGCCGATCAGATGCGCGACGTTCGGCAGTTCGATGCGCATCGCGTCCAGCGAGAGATCCGCGATATCGCAGCCACGCTCGTCGCAGATGCGCACCGCGTGCGCCACGGCTTCGTGCGCATCGCGGAAGGGCAGGCCGCGCTTCACGAGATAGTCCGCGAGATCGGTGGCGGTTGCGAAGCCTTGCAAGGCCGCGGCGCGCATGGCCTGCGGCTTCACCGTGATGCCCGCGGCCATTTCCGCGAAGATGCGCAGCGTGTCGGCAACCGTATCGACCGTGTCGAAAAGCGGTTCCTTGTCTTCCTGATTGTCCTTGTTGTACGCGAGCGGCTGACCTTTCATCAGCGTGAGCAACGCCATCAGATGCCCGTTCACGCGGCCCGTCTTGCCGCGCGCGAGTTCCGGCACGTCCGGGTTTTTCTTCTGCGGCATGATCGACGAACCGGTGCAGAAGCGGTCCGCCAGATCGATAAAGCCGACGCGCGGGCTCATCCACAGCACTAATTCCTCGGAGAAGCGCGAGACGTGCGTCATGATGAGCGCGGCCGCCGCCGTGAATTCGATCGCGAAATCGCGGTCGGACACCGCATCGAGCGAATTGGCGCAGATGCCGTCGAAGCCGAGCGAGGCCGCCACCGCGTGACGGTCGATCGGATAGCTCGTGCCCGCGAGCGCCGCCGCGCCGAGCGGCAGCCGGTTCACGCGACGGCGGCAGTCGCGCATGCGCTCGGCATCGCGCGTGAACATCTCGACGTAGGCGAGCAGGTGATGCCCGAACGTCACCGGCTGCGCCACTTGCAGATGCGTGAAGCCGGGCATGATGGTGTCCGCGTGCTTCTCCGCCATGTCGATGAGCGCGAGGCGCAGGTCCTTCAGCAAGTCACCGATGCGATCGATCTCGCCGCGCAGCCACAGGCGGATATCGGTCGCGACCTGATCGTTGCGCGAGCGGCCCGTGTGCAGCCGTTTGCCCGCATCGCCGATCAGCGCGGTGAGCCGCGCCTCGATGTTCAGGTGCACGTCTTCGAGATCCAGCTTCCATTCGAACTCGCCGCGCTCGATCTCGCCCTTGATCTGCGCCATGCCGCGCTCGATGGCCGCGAGGTCGTCCGCGCCGATGATGTTCTGCGCCGCGAGCATCGACGCATGCGCGAGCGAGCCTTGAATGTCGACGAGCGCGAGCCGCTTGTCGAAGAACACCGACGACGTATAGCGTTTGACGAGCTCCGACATCGGCTCGGAGAAGCGAGCCGACCAGGCTTCGCCTTTTTTGTGAAGTTGGGACGTCATGGTGTGTTTTCGGCGTTCGAGGCGTCAGAAAGACGAGAATTTTAACATTCGGGGCTACGCGTCCCCGACCAGAATCACGAGCTTCAGGTCTTCGCGATGCGCCGGCTTGAACGTGATCTGATTGAACACCACGCGCCCGCGCGACGGATGATCGAACGCGCGCTCGCCGCCTTCCCGCTCGAACACGTCTTGCGAGGCCCAGTAGCGCGCGAAGGCATCGCTTGCGGCGCTCAGCGCGTCGATCAGTGCGCGCGTGGGCGGATCGTTCAGATGGCGGATGGAATCCGCGCGAAATTCGGCGGCGAGGCGCCGCGCGCGCGTTTCCCAGTCGACGATCAGCGTTCGCGCCGCCGGCGACGTGAACGTGTAGGTCAGGAGATTGCGGTCGTGCTCGCCGTCCAGCCAGCCGACGAACAGGTCCGCAGCCGGCGCGTTCCAGCGCAGCGCGTTCCACTGGCGGTCGAGCACGTAGGCGGGCGCGCCGATCAGGCCGACCGTCTGCAACAGCGCGGCGGGGACGTCCTGCGCGGCGGGATCGGGCTCGGCGGGATCGCGTTGCGCGGCGAGTTCGAACAGATAAGCGCGTTCGGCGCGCGACAGTTGCAGCGCGACGGCGATGCGCGCGAGCGCGTCGGCGGAGGCGGACACCGGCCGGCCCTGCTCGATCCACGTGTACCAGGTCGGGCTCACGCCACACAGTTGCGCGACTTCCTCGCGGCGCAGGCCGGGCGTGCGGCGGCGCGGACCCGACGGCAAGCCGACCGCGAGCGGCGACAGACGCTCGCGATGCGTGCGGATGAATTCGCCGAGCGCGCGGGCCGGCGTATCAGGGAGCGGTCCGGCGAGCGGTTCGGCGGGCTTGTTTTCGGTTCGGTTCATGCGGACTTCGGACGCAAACGTCGGCGCGCGACGGGTGGTTCGGATACCAGGATAACCAGTCAACTTGTACCGGTACAAGGCGGGCTCTATTGTATCGACACGCCGGCGCTGCGACGACCGGTATCCGATGCACAACACGTCCACCATGCGGAGTCACGATGAAACACCACGAACAGGTCGCCGACGCGTTCGGCAGCACTGCCGCCGCGTATCTCACGAGTCAGGTTCACGCGACCGGCGCCGATCTGCAAAACCTTGCCGCGACCTTCGCCGCGACGTGCGGCAACGCGACGGTGCTGGACATGGGCTGCGGCGCGGGTCACGCTAGCTTCGCGGTCGCGCCGCATGTGAAGCAAGTCGTGGCCTACGACATCGCGCCGCAGATGCTCGCCACCGTCGAAGCCGCCGCGAAAGAGCGCGGGCTGACGGCCATCCGCACGCAGCAGGGCACGGCCGAAACGCTGCCCTTTGACGACGCCTCGTTCGACTGGGCGATCAGCCGCATGAGCGCGCATCACTGGCGCGACGTGCCGAAGGCGCTCGCCGAGGTGCATCGCGTGCTGAAGCCGGGCGGGCGGCTCAAGTTCATCGACATCGCGGGCATCGACGATCCGCTTTTCGACACGCACATTCAGGCGATCGAAGTGTTGCGCGATGCATCGCATATCCGCGACTATCGCGCGGACGAATGGATCGCGATGCTCGGCGCCGCCGGCTTCGACGCGCGCGTGACCGAACGCTGGCGCATTCCGCTCCAATTCGACGCATGGGTGACGCGCATGCGCACGCCGCCCGAGCGCGTGACCGCGATCAGATCGATGTGGGAGCGGGCTCCGGATGAAGTGCGCCAGTACTTCGCGGTGAAGGAAGATGGATCGTTCGAACTGGATGCGTTGATGATCGAAGGGCGACGATCGTAGTCTTGCCGGCTGGCGTTTCATGGAACTTCACAAAGCGTGAGCGTCGCGATTCTACAATTGTCGCTTCGGGCAAGTTCTGCGCATCGGCCGCCGGGAACGGCGAAAACGGTTCGCGAGCCGATGCGTCGCGAGAATCCATCATGCAAGCCAACGAATTGGAAGTTCAGTTACGCAGCCGGCTGGAGCAGAGCCCGCACTCTGCCGCCGCGATGAACAACTACGGCGCGTTTTTGCGACAGCAGGGTCGCTACGCGGAATCCGAGGCGCTGCTTCAAAACGCTTTTCGCGTGAGACCAGATTCCGTGGAGATTTGCTTCAATCTGGCGCTCGTCCTGGTCGATCTCGGGCGGTTCGAGGAAGCCGAAGTGGCCGTGCGCCGCGCTTGCGCCCTGAAGCCGGACTTCGGCGATGCGCACGGCGTGCTTGGCGACGTGTTGAGCAAGCAAGCCCGCTGGGCCGAGAGCGAGAAGGTTTTCCGCGACGCAATTAATATCAAGCCGGACGATGCGAATTTATATAGCGCGTTGGGCAACGTTCTCCGGCTTCAGCGTCGTCTGCCCGAAGCAGAGGCCGTGCTGAAACATGCGCTGACGCTCGACCCCAACTCGTTCCAAACTTATCAAACGCTGGGCATCGTGCTGGATTCGCAGGAAAGGGTCGAAGAAGCGGAGGCTGCGACGCGACGCTCGCTAGCCATTCGCCCGGACAATCCGCCTGCAAAGTTGTTGCTCGGAATGATCCTGCTCAGCACGGGCCAGTACGCGGAAGGCTGGGCCCTCTGCGAGAGTCGGCTCGACACCGACTCCACCGCCTGGGATAGGGCGAACTTCGATTTTGCCGCTGCGGCCGCATCGGGCCTTTCGATCGTTCAGTGGCGCCACGGCGAGTCGATCGCGCGAAAATCGCTCCTTGTCGTGCAGGAGGCAGGTCTCGGAGACATGATTCAGTTCGCCCGTTTTCTGCCGATGCTAAAAGCGCGGGGTGTGAGCAGGCTGTCGGTCCTCTGTACTCCGAACCTGATCAGATTGCTGGAATGTGTCGACGGCGTGGACGAAGTCATTCCGTCGACGCAAGGGATCGACGTCGCCTCCTATGACCGGTGGTGCTTCATGATGAGCCTGCCGCACCGGCTGGACATTACGCTCGCGAACCTGCCGGCGGACGTGCCGTATTTTCGATTGCCGGATGCGCAGGTCACGCGGTTGAGCAAGACGTTCGCGCAACGCGCGCCGTCCCGATGGCCGAAGGTAGGACTCGTTTGGGGCGGCAGCCACAGATTAGGCTGCGCCCGGCCCGGACGGTTCGACACGACCGAGAACGAGCAGCGGTCCATCGCCTTGAGCAGCTTTATCGACTGTCTGCAGATACCGGGAATCGAGTTCTTCAGCCTGCAAATGGGCGGGCCCGAAGCCGAATTGACTCAGATACCGCCGCACCTCCGGCCGGTCGACCTGATGAGCGGCGTCACCGATCTCGCCGATACGGCGGCGCTCATCGAACAGCTCGATCTGGTCATCAGCGTCGATACATCCGTCGCGCATCTGGCGGGCGCGCTGGGCAAGCCGGTCTGGATACTGCTCCGCTTTGCAGGCGACTGGCGCTGGCTCGTCGGGCGGGAGGATTCGCCGTGGTATCCGTCGGCGCGCCTCTTCCGGCAATCGCGGCCTGACGACTGGAGCGACGTGATCGCCAAGGTCGGGCAGTGCTTGCGGGAATTGGCGCGTTCTGAAGCGCCGCCACGATAGACGGCGCTCCCCAACACAGGTTCAGCCCGTATTCCGCAAGCCTGCCGCAATCCCGTTGATCGTCAAATGAATCCCGCGCCGCAGCCGCACGTTCTGATCGCCCGCGCGGTGGCGCTTGAGCAGTTCCACCTGCAGGTGATTCAGCGGGTCTAGGTACGGAAAGCGGTTCTTGATCGAACGCGCGAGCAGCGGGTTGTCGGAGAGCCGCTCGCTTCGGCCAGTGATCTCGGTGAGCACGTGACAGGTGCGCTCGTGCTCGGCCACGATCTTATCGAACACCAGCTTGCGGAGCTTCTTGTCGCTGACGAGCTGCGCGTAACGCGACGCCACCGCGAGATCGGTCTTCGCGAGCACCATGTCCATGTTCGACAGCAGATTCTTGAAGAACGGCCAGGTCTTGTGCATCTTGCGAAGCGCGGCAAGACGCCGGGTGCGCTCGGCATCCGATCCGGCTTCGTCGAGATAAGCGGTCACGGCGCTGCCGAAGCCGTACCAGCCTGTCAAGAGCAGACGGCACTGGCCCCACGAAAAGCCCCACGGAATCGCGCGCAAATCCTCGATCTTCCGATGCTTCGGGTCCTGCAGCTTGCGCGACGCCGGCCGGCTGCCGATGTTTAGTTCCGCAATTTCCGCAATCGGCGTCGAGGAGAAGAAGTAATCGGTGAAGCCGGGCGTCTCGTAGACGAGCGCGCGATACGCGGACATCGCGGCATCCGAAAGCGTCTGCATCGTCGCTTCGAACTGCGGCAGTTGCGCCGGCGCGTTTTCGTGCGGCAACAGCGATGCTTCGAGCGTCGCGGCCACGACCGTCTCCAGATTGCGCCGTCCGATTTCCGCATTTGCGAACTTGCTCGCGATCACTTCGCCTTGCTCGGTCAGGCGAATCTGGCCGTCGACCGTGCCGGGCGGCTGCGAAAGGATCGCCTGATACGTCGGACCGCCTCCGCGCCCGACCGTGCCGCCGCGCCCGTGAAAGAGCCTGAGCGTCGTCTTGCGTTCCTTGAACAGCGCGACGAGCGCCAGTTCCGCGCGATACAACTCCCAGTTCGACGTGAGAAAGCCGCCGTCCTTGTTGCTGTCCGAATAGCCGAGCATGACTTCCTGCTCCTGGCCTTGATTCTCGATCAGCTTGTCGATGCCCGGCAGCGCAAAGAACTCGCCCATGATGACGGGCGCATTGCGCAAATCCGCGATGGTTTCGAATAGCGGGATCACCATCAAGCCGTCGCGCGCGGCGTCGTCCTTGCTGCCCAGACAGCCTTGCAGCACGCCGGTTTCCTTTTGCAGCAGCATCACTTCCAGCAGATCGCTGACGGTTTCCGTGTGCGAAATGATGTAGTTGCGCACCGCCCGCGCGCCGAACTTCTCGCGGATTTCCCGCGCCGCTTCCAGCACGCCGAGTTCGCTTTTCGCGAGATCGGAGTATTGCGCGTACGGCAGGCGCAGTGGCCGCGGCTGGCCGAGCTCCTTCAGCAGCACGTCGCGCTTCTGCGCTTCGTCGAGCGACCCGTAATCGGCGACGACGCCGCCGCGCGCGAGCAGTTCCGCGACGACCGCTTCGTGAATATCCGAGCTTTGCCGCAAGTCGATGCTCGCCAGATGAAAGCCGAACACTTCGGACGCCCGCGCGAGCGGCGACAGGCGCTGCGCCGCCAGCGACGCGCCGTGGTTCTGCGCAAGCGATTCGATCAGCACGTTTAGATCGCGCGTGAACTCGGCGGCGTCGGCATACGGCGTCGCGCGGATCGGGGCCGCGCCGCGCCCGGCGCTGCGCACGGCCACCACGCCTTCGCCCAGCCGCACGCGCGCGCTCGCCGCGAGCCGCGTGTAGATGCCGATCAGCGCGCGCCGGTACGGCTCGTCCGTGCGATGCGGCGAATGGTCCGGCGACGCATCGGCGAGCGCGAGCAGCGCATCGCTCGCGCCCGCGAGCAGGTTCGACACCGACAGTTCCGCGCCGAGCTTGTGCACCTCTTCCAGATAGTGTTCGAAGATCACGGTCGCCTGCCGCGTGATGGCGGCGTCGAGCGTTTCCGCCGTGACGTTCGGGTTGCCGTCGCGGTCGCCGCCGATCCAGCTTCCCATCTGGAAGAACGGCGGCAGGCGCGTGGGCAGGCCGTGCTCGGCGAGCGCGGCTTCGATATCGGCGTACAGCGCGGGAATCTCGGCGAGGAAGGTGGCGCGATAGTAGGAGAGCGCGTTTTCGATTTCATCGGCGACAGTCAGACGCGCGTCGCGCAGCATGCGCGTCTGCCAGAGCGACGTCACGCGCGCGCGCAGCACCGCCTCGTTCTGCGCGCGTTCGCGGGCGGTCAGTTCCTGATCGCGCTCGGCGAGCAGACGCGCGATGTCGTGTTGCGCGTCGAGAATGCTCTTGCGCTGCACTTCGGTCGGATGCGCGGTAAGCACCGGAACGATCAGCGCGTCGTCGAAGAACTTCTGCAGCATCTTGCGCGTGGCGCTGACGTTCTTCTGCTCGCGCATGCGCTCGATGGCATACGCGATAGTGCCCGGCTGCGGCGCCGAGCCCGCGAGCGCGTGAATGCGGCGGCGGCGGTTGTGGTGACGGTCTTCCGCGATGTTCGCCAGATGCGAGAAATAGCTGAACGCGCGCACGACGGACACCGTCTGCTCCGGCGACAACGCACGCAGGCGCTTTTCGAGCGTCTGCGAGGCGTCGACGTCGTCCTCGCGGCGAAACTTGACGGCGGTCTGACGAATCGCCTCGACCATGTCGAACACGGCGTCGCCTTCCTGCTCGCGCAGCACTTCGCCCAGCACGCGGCCCAGAAAGCGGATGTCTTCGAAGAGCGGACGGTCCTTGTCGTCGCGGGCGCGGCTCGCGGGCTTCGCGCGGTCGGCGGAATCGGTGAACTCCACGGCGGCGCTGTCATCGGCGGGAGAAGCGGCCTTCGCCTTCTTCGACGCCTTCGCCGGCTTCGGCGCTTTCACCATCACTTCGACGCCCGGCTTCTCCTGGACGGCGACGGCCGCCGTGGACGCTTTCGCGGCGCCTGCGGCCCGCGTCTTCGGAATGGAAGGCGACGCAGCCGTGATGGACGTGTCGGAGGATGAGTCGGGCGATGCGGCGTTGCGGCGCGCCGGGCGGGCCGAAGCGGAAGACGTCACGTTGAGTTCCTCTCTCTGCTCTCTGATAGGCGAAGCCAGGGACCATCGGCGAAACGGCGGCCTGTGCGGCGCCGCGCGAAGCAAGTCATGCGGACCAGCAAGATGAACGTGTGCGAGGCGTCCGCGCCCGGCGCATGTGTCTCCCCATGCGCCAAGCCCGCTTCCCGGCGCTCGGAAAGGCGCGCCGGACAAGGCTCTCGCGCGCCGCCCATGCCCGAATGGACCGTGGCGTGCGTGCTACCATTGTTCGTTATTTCATCCCGTATTCGATCGAGCATCAATGAATTCCGAGACGCATTCAACGACACCGCCCGCCACGCTTGTCATCGCTTCGCGGGAAAGCCGGCTCGCGATGTGGCAAGCCGAGCATGTGCGGTGTGCGCTGCACAAATTATATCCATCTTGCGACGTCAAAATTCTCGGAATGACGACACGCGGCGATCAGATTCTGGACCGCACGCTGTCCAAGGTCGGCGGCAAGGGTCTTTTCGTGAAGGAACTGGAAGCCGCGCTCGCGGAAGGCCGCGCCGATCTGGCGGTGCATTCGCTGAAGGACGTGCCGATGCAGTTGCCCGAAGGCTTCACGCTCGGCGCCATTCTCGAACGCGAAGACCCGCGCGATGCCTTCGTGTCGCCGCACTTCGAATCGCTCGATGCCTTGCCTGCGGGCAGCGTCGTCGGCACGTCCAGCCTGCGCCGCGAAGCGATGATCCGCGCGCGCTTTCCGCACCTCGACGTGCGGCCGCTGCGGGGCAATCTCGACACGCGCTTGGCCAAGCTCGATCGCGGCGATTACGCGGCGATCATTCTGGCGGCGGCGGGCCTGAAGCGGCTCGGGCTGGAGTCGCGCATTCGCGCATGCCTCGATGCGTCCGAGAGCTTGCCGGCGGCGGGGCAGGGCGCGCTCGGCATCGAGATTCGTGCGGACCGACCGGAACTCGCGGCGTGGCTCGCGCCGCTGCATGACGAAGCCACCGCGCTCGCCGTCGAAGCGGAGCGCGCGGTGTCGCGCGCGCTCGGCGGAAGCTGCGAAGTGCCGCTCGCCGCGTTCGCGCACTGGCGCGACGGCGCGCTGTTTTTGCGCGGCGCGGTGTCGATGCCCGATGGCAAACGCATGCTGCGCGCCGAAGAAGCGGTGCGCGCGCCCGATCTGGCCGGCGCGCTCGCGCTCGGTCAGCGGGTGTCGGCCGATCTCGAAGCGCAAGGCGCGGCCGAGATCGTCAACGCGCTTTCGACGATGAGCCGCGCCGACGCGCCCAACGAGCCGCCGTCCGCGAGCGGTTCGACGGACAATCCAGCGCCGCCGCCCGCGGCGAGCGCATCCTGATGGCGAGCGCGGTCCGCGCCACCGTCGTCATCACGCGTCCGGGCGGGCAGTCGTCGGCGCTCGTCGAGCGGCTTCAGGGCGCGGGCTTCGACGCGTTCGAGTTTCCGCTGATCGACATCGCGCCGGTCGCCGACGACGCGCCCCTTCGCGCCGCGCTCGACGAGCTCTACGCGCCCGAGCGCTACGCGCTCGTCGTGTTCGTGTCGCCGAACGCGGTCGATCATGCGTTCGGCCGCCTCTTCGCGCCGTGGCCGGCCGATGTGCCGGTGGCGGTCGTCGGGCCGGGCAGCGTCGCGGCGCTCGCGCGGCAAGGCGTGCATGCGCCGACGCATCGCGTGATCAGTCCGTCGGAAGAAGCAGACGATCCACGTTTCGATTCCGAGGCGCTCTACGCCGCCATCGAGTCGCACTTCGGGGCGAACGGGCTCGACGGCCGGCGCGTGCTGATCGTGCGCGGCGACGGCGGTCGCGAGTGGCTCGCCGAACGGCTCGAACAGGCCGGCGCGCGGGTGACGAAGGTCGCGGCCTACCGGCGTCTGCTGCCCGAGCCGTCGATGCGCAAGTGGGAGCGCATCCACGCGCTGCTGGGCGGGGATCACGCGTGGCTGCTCACGAGTTCGGAAGGCGTGCGCAATCTGGACGAACTCGCCCGCGAGCATCTGACCGCCGACGAAATCGCGCGGCTCAAGCACGCGCCCGTCGTCTGCCCGCACCCGCGCATCGCCGAAGCCGCGCGCCAAACGGGTTTTGATAGGATTACGGTGTCCGGCGCCGGCGACGAACGCATCGTGCATACGCTGGAGGCGCTGTTTCCCTACGCCTCGGCAGCGAATCAGGCGCCCGACGCGCAGGCGACGGCCGGCGCATTCTCTCGAGCGACCGACACATCGCCGGCCACGCCGCCGGCCCACCAAACGGCTCAATCACGCATGACTGACTCGAACGATTCCAAGAAAGCTTCACCTCAGCCGAACGTGACACCGCCCTTGCCGCCGAATACGCCCTTCACGCCGTATGAACAGCAGAAGCGGCGCGGCGGCGCGGGCACTGTGTTGTTGTGGTTTCTCGTCGTCATTCTGGCGGTGGCGGCGGGCGCGGGCGGCTACGCGCTGAACCGCAAAGTGGACCGCAAGGAACAGGAAATGGCGCAGCGCGTCGAGGAAGCCGATGCGCAGAACGCCGCTCTGCGCGCGAAGGCCGATCAGGCGGCGAGCGCCATGTCCGCGCTGAACACGCAGTTGATCCAGTTGCAGGGCAAGCTCGCCGATGCCGAAGCGCACAGCCAGGCGTTGCAGCAGCAGTATCAGGATCTCGCGAGCAACCGCGACGACTGGACGATCGCGGAAGTCGAGCAGATTCTCTCCAGCGCCAGCCAGCAGTTGCAGTTGACCGGCAACGTCCAGCTCGCGCTCTTCGCGCTGCAAAGCGCCGACACGCGCCTCGCCGCGACGACCGGCCCGCAAGTCGTGGCAATCCGCAAGGCCATCGCGCAGGACATCGACAAGCTCAAGTCGACGCAAACCACCGACCTCACCGGTCTCGCCATCAAGCTGGACACGGCCATCGAGCAGATCGACGGCTTGCCGCTCGCGGGCGAGGCGCCGATCGAGCGCGCGCGGGCGCAGGCCGCGGCGCCGGGCGACAGCGCGTCGATCGCGGCGGCCACCGGCGAGCCCCGCTGGAAGGTGCTGTGGCGGCAGATCACGAGCGGCATCGGACAACAGTTGTCGAGTCTCGTGTCGGTGCGACGCATCGACAATGCGGACGCCATGCTGACGTCGCCCGATCAGGGCTACTTCGTGCGGGAGAACGTGAAGCTGCGCCTGTTGTCGGCGCGTCTGTCGCTGCTTTCGCGCAGCGAGTCCACGCTGAAGTCGGATCTCGCGGCAGCGGATGCCGCGCTCGGCCGCTACTTCGATCCGTCGTCCAAAAAGGTCGCCGCCGTGCGCGATCTCGTGAAGCAGGTCGATCAGGCGTCGCTCGCGGTCGCCGTGCCGAACCTGGACGCGAGCCTTGCCGCCGTGCATCAGTTCAAGCGAGGCGGATGATGACGATTCGAGGACTCATTTGGCTCGCGCTGCTCTTCGCGGTCGCGGTGATCGTCGCGACGGTCGGCGGCTTCAATGGCGGGCAGGTATTGATCGTCGTTCCGCCGTATCGCGTGGACGTGTCGCTCAATCTGTTCGCGGTGGCGCTCGTCGTGCTGTTCATCGCGCTGTACGCGCTGATTCGGGCGGCGCGCGGCGTCTGGAAAATGCCGCAGCGCGTGGCCGCTTACCGCGCCCGCAGCCGGCTCGCGAAGGCGAACGCTTCATTGCGCGATGCCATCGGCCACCTGTACGCCGGGCGTTTCTCGAAGGCGGAGAAGGCCGCGCGCGATGCGCTTTCCGTCGCGGAGAACCAGGGCGCGGCGGGGCTGATCGGCGCGAACGCGGCGCATCGGCTGCATGAATACGGGCGTCGCGACGAATGGCTCGCGCAGATCAGCGGCGCGGACTGGCAGGACGCGCGTCTGATGGCTACCGCCGACATGCGCGCCGATGGCCGCGACGCGGACGGCGCGCTCGTCGCGTTGACGGAGATCCAGGCGCAGGGCGGGCGGCGCATTCACGCGCAGCAGATCGCGCTGCGGGCGCAGCAGCAGTTGAAGAACTGGGCCGAAGTGCTGAAGCTCGTGCGCATGCTGGAGAAACGCGAGGCGTTGCATCCGGCGGTCGCGGTGCGTTTGCGGCAGGTGGCGGCGGAGAATCTGCTGCGTGACCGGCGGCACAATCCGGACGCGCTGCTCGAATTCTGGCAGTCGCTCTCCGCGACGGAGCGCCAGTCGCCGCGGCTCGCGGATCTCGCCGCGGAACTGCTGATCGCGCTGGACCGCCGCGCGGAGGCGAGGAAGATCGTCGAGGAGGCGCTCGCGCATAACTGGGACGCGCGGCTGTTGCGGCGCTATCCGGATTGCGTCGTCGGCGGCGATGCGTTTCCGCTCATTCAGCGCGCCGAAGCCTGGCAGAAGGAGCGCACGGAAGACGCGGACCTGCTTTTCACGCTCGGGCGCTTGTGCCTCCATCAGCAGTTGTGGGGCAAGGCGCAGGCGTTTCTGGAGTCGGCGCTCAAACTGGCCGACAACGAGCCGCTCAAGATCCGGACGCATCGCGCGCTCGCGCGCCTGCATGAGCAACTGGGCGATGCCGAAAAGGCCGCCGAGCATTATCGGGCGAGCGCGCTGGCGATGAACGTCGTCTAGGTCGTGGGTTCAGCGTGACAAGGCCGCATGCGTGAGAGCGCATGTGGCCTTTGTTTTGTGGGGCGCCGAAAAAGCAGTATGAGACGCGGGCGAGGGCGCCCGCAGAAATCAATACGTCGGAACCGAAGGATCGACTTGACGCGACCACGCGTCGATGCCGCCGTACAGATTGAAGATATTCGTGAAGCCGCGCGATTCGAGGAACATGCCGACCTGGGCGCTGCGCGCGCCGTGATGGCAAATGCAGACGATTTGCGCGTCGTCCTCCAGTTCCTCGCTGCGCGCGGGAATGTCGCGCATCGGAATGGACACGACGTTCTCCATCTTCGCGGTTTGCAGTTCCCACGGCTCGCGCACGTCGAGCAAAACGGGAGCGGGGCGGGAAGAATCCGCGAGCCACGCGGCGAGTTCGGATGCGGTCAAGTTTTGCATGAAGTACCGGGCGCGGAAGATGTGGGTGAAGCGGACGCCGGGCGCATGCGGCCCGGCGGCGAGACAGGAGCTCTTAGAACTTGAACGCGGGCGGATGCAGCGCGTTCTTCAGCGGCGCGACGAAAGTCTCGAACACGGCCGACACGCGGAACTGCTTTTCGTCGATGCGCGTGATGATCTGCGCTTCCATCACCGGGGCCGTACCGACGAAGGCCGCGATGCGCCCGCCGATGTTCAGCAGTTCCAGAAATTCCTGCGGCATCACGGGCAGGCCGCCCGACACGCAGATCACGTCGAACGGCGCACCCTGGCTCCAGCCGCGCGCGCCGTCGCCGACGACTACTTCAGCATTCGTCACGCCATTCGCCGCGAGATTCTGCTTCGCGAATTCGGCGAGTTCCGGCGAGATCTCGACGGTCGTCACGCTGCGTCCGCGATGCGCGAGGAGCGCGGCCATGTAGCCCGAGCCCGCGCCGATTTCGAGCACCGTCTCGCCCTTGTGCACCGTCAGTTCCTGCAGGATGCGCGCTTCGATCTTCGGGGCCAGCATGCGCTCGCCGCCCGGCAGCGGAATTTCGAGGTCCGCGAAAGCGATGTTGCGATAGGCGGCGGGAACGTAGTTCTCGCGCTTGACGATCGACAGCAGGTTGAGCACGTCCAGGTCCAGCACATCCCAGGGACGAATCTGTTGCTCGATCATGTTGAAACGCGCTTGCTCGATGTTCATGTTCTGTGTGCGTGTTGACGACAGGAAACCGGTGCCCCGAAGCACCGGCGCGAGCGGCCGGACGGGGCGGATTGACTTCGCGATTGTAGCAAACGGACGGGTTTTCCCGCCCGCCCTAATGCGGCAGGCGAATGTCCAGCTTGAACGTGGCGAGCCGCGCGACGAGGATGAACGCCGTCGAAAGCAGCACGTTGTAGATGGTGTCGACGTCCAGTTGCGCGAGGCCGAGATAGATCCAGCAGCCCGCGAACGCGCATACCGCGTAGGGCCGCGAATCGCGCAGAATCAGCGGAATCTCGTTGCACAGCACGTCGCGCATGATGCCGCCAAAGACGCCGGTCGTGACGCCCATCATCGTCGCGGTGAACGCGGGCATCTGCGCATCGAGCGCGATGGACGTGCCCGACACGCTGAAGAGGCCGAGCCCGATCGCATCGGTGACGAGGAGCGCGCGCTGGTCGAACAGGCGCGAAGTCAGGCGTAGAAAGAGCGGCGCGAAGATCGCCATCGCGAAGATCGCGAGCACGTAATCCTGATGCTCGACCCAGTAGAACGGGCGGCGCGAGAGCAGCACGTCGCGCACCGTGCCGCCGCCGAATGCCGTCGCGAGCGCGACGAGAAAGGCGCCCACGGCATCCAGCCGCCGCTTTCGTGCTTCGATGAGGCCGGAGAGCGCATACGCGAAGATCGCGAACGCCTCCATGATGGAAATGGCGAGGGTGAGTCTCGGATGCACGGTCGTTCAGTCAGCGGGTCTTGTCTTGGGGATGATTGTGATGCCGCGGCGTGCCGCCCGGCTGCAACAGGACGAGCACGGCGCCCGCGCCGCCGTCGTGCGGACGCGCCTGACAGAAGGCAATCACTTCGGCCTTTTGCGTGAGCCACGCGCGCACTTTGCCCTTGAGAATCGGTTCCTTGCCGATGGAGCCGAGCCCCTTGCCGTGAATCACGCGCAGGCAGCGCAGGCCGCGCTTCACCGATTCGCGGATGAACTCCGCGAGCGCCTCGCGCGCTTCTTCGCGCCGCATGCCGTGCAGATCGAGTTGCGCCTGAACGATCCACGCGCCGCGCCGCAGCTTCTTCACGACTTCCTGGCTGATGCCCGGCCGGCAATAGGAAAGCGTCTCGTCGATATCGAGCAGGCTTTCCGGGTCGTACTCGTCGGAGAGCGCCTCCTGCAACACGGCTTCCTCGTCGCGGCGACTTTGCAGCGGAAGCGGCGGCGGGGGAACGCGCGTCACGGTCATGCGCGGCGGCGTCTTGAGCGGCTCGATCTGGCCGATGGACCGGCGAAACTCGTCCGCGTGCGCGGCCGCTTCGCGCTCGGCGAGCACCGCTGCGGCGCGTTCGGCGGCGCGCTTGTCGGCGTCCGACTTCAGCGCGTCCTTCAGCGCGGCGAGGCCCGCGAGCCCGTCGCGCTTGACGGCGTCCTTGACATCGCGCGGATCGGCGGCCGGCGGCTTTTCGACAGCGGCCGCGCGCGGCGTCTGCGGACGGCGAGGCTTCGGTTCGTTCGGGTGAGGATGATTTTTCGGCATCGTTCGGCCACAAAGTACGGCTGCGCGGGCAGCGGCGGACGGAAGACGGCGATCCGACGCAGCGCGCCGATTGTGCCACGGGCGCGGTCGTCGCCGAATGCGCCGGCGGGAAACAGCCTTCGACAATGCTGGAAACAAAAAACGGGCCGGCGGCGCGAACCGGGGCCCGTTTTTCGACGAAATGCATCGTCAAGGGTGAAGGCGCGCCGCGCCCTCGTGCTTACCGATCCTTTTCGTGGCTCATCGAGTGCGGCGTCGGCGTTTCGTCGATCGCTTCGAGATAACGCTGCGCGTCGAGCGCGGCCATGCAGCCGGTTCCCGCGCTGGTGATGGCCTGGCGGTAGATATGGTCCTGCACGTCGCCCGCGGCGAACACGCCGGGGATGCTGGTTGCCGTCGCGTTGCCGCTCGTGCCGCCCTTCGTGATGATGTAGCCGTTCTTCATTTCCACCTGACCCGCGAAGAGCTCGGTGTTCGGCTTGTGGCCGATCGCGACGAACACGCCTTGCAGCGGAATGTCGGTGGTTTCGCCGGTCTGCGTGTGCTTGACGCGCAGGCCCGTGACGCCGGATTCGTCGCCGGTCACTTCGTCGAGCACGTGATTCCACTTGATGTCGACGACGCCTTCCTTTTCCTTCGCGAGCAGGCGGTCGATCAGGATCGGCTCGGCGCGGAACTTGTCGCGGCGGTGAATGACCGTCACCTTCTTCGCGATGCCCGACAGATACAGCGCCTCTTCAACCGCCGTGTTGCCGCCGCCGATCACCGCCACTTCGCCGTTGCGATAGAAAAACCCGTCGCAGGTCGCGCAGGCCGACACGCCTTTGCCCATGAACGCCTGTTCCGACGGATTGCCGAGATACTGCGCCGACGCGCCCGTCGCGATGATGAGCGAATCGCACGTGTACTCACCGGCGTCGCCAATCAGCCGCAGCGGACGCTCGTTGAGCTTCGCGGTATGGATGTGGTCGAAGACGATTTCGGTGTTGAACCGGCGCGCGTGTTCTTCCATGCGCTGCATCAGTTCCGGACCCTGCACGCCCGAAGGATCGCCCGGCCAGTTTTCGACGTCGGTGGTGGTCATCAGCTGGCCGCCTTGCGCGAGGCCGGTGACGAGCAGCGGCGCCAGATTCGCCCGGGCCGCGTAGACGGCGGCGGAATAGCCGGCGGGGCCGGAACCGAGAATCAGCACTTTGGCGTGTTTGGGCGCGGGTTGCGGTGATGACATGATGGTGGTCCGTTATGGATGGTCGGATCGGCAGTGCATGCGCTCTGCTTCGCGCAGCAAGTTCGGCACCTGATGCGTGCCGGCCGATGACCCGTAGTTGGATGTGAAACGTCAATTATAAAGGCCGCTGCGAAAGCGTTCTGAGTGAACCTTTCAATCGCTTTGATAGGCGCCCGTCGCAGATTTCACGCAGAAACGGGCGATGAACGGCATGTGAGGAGTGTTACAGGTTGCAAGAACGCGGCCGTTTTTGCGCCTTTCACCGCAATGCAGCGTTTACAATAGGTCACCGTTCATGCGGCCCCGATCTAACTGACGAAGGCCGCGACAAGCGACACCGAATCAATGGCCAAAGCATCCTATTCCGCGAGCCCGCAGGCGTTGCCGCACCGCATGTCGCGGCTCTTCACCGAGATTCGCTGGATTCTCCAGGTCGCCCTCGGGCTTTTCCTCGTCATGGCGCTGATTTCGTACAGCCGGAAAGATCCGAGCTGGACGCACGCGGTGAGCGTCGATCACATTTCCAACTGGGCCGGGCGCGTCGGCGCGTACACGTCGGACATTCTGCTGCTCGTGTTCGGGCTGTCGTCGTACTGGCTCGTCGTGCTGCTCGGGCGGCGCATCGTCGCGAATTACCGGCGCATCGCGGAGCCGGCGGCGCAAGCATCGTCGGACGATGAAAACGCGCCGCGCGACCGCACCTGGCTTGCGGAAGCGTTCGCATTCGTGCTCGTCTTGCTCGCAACGGACGGCATCGAGGCGCTGCGCATGTGGTCGCTCAAGGTGCCGCTGCCGCGCGCGCCGGGCGGCGTGGTCGGCGACATGATCGCGCGTCACGTGTCGCATGCGCTCGGCTTCACGGGCGCGACACTGTTTCTGCTGATTGCGCTCGCCATCGGTCTCTCGCTGTACTTCCGGTTCTCGTGGCTCTCGGTGTGCGAGAAGGTCGGCGAGGGCATTCTGAACGCGATCACCGGCGCGCAACTGCGCCGCGAAGCGGGCCGCGACCGCAAGCTCGGCGAAGAAGCCGCATCGAAGCGCGAAGGCAAGGTCGTGCGCTCCCGCGTGACGAGCGAGGATCACGAGCCGATCGTGATCGTGCCGCCGGTCGCCACGCCGCCGCGCTCCGAACGCGTCGAGAAGGAAAAGCAGGTGCCGCTTTTCGCCGATCTGCCGGGCGATTCCACATTGCCGGCCATCGCGTTGCTCGATCCGCCGCCGAAGACGCAGGAAACCATCGCCGCGGATACGCTCGAATACACGTCGCGCCTCATCGAAAAGAAGCTGAAGGACTTCGGCGTGGAGGTGAGCGTGGTCGCCGCGTATCCGGGGCCGGTCGTGACGCGCTATGAAATCGAGCCGGCGACGGGCGTGAAGGGCAGCCAGATCGTCGGACTCGCGAAGGATCTGGCGCGCTCGCTGTCGCTGGTGTCGATCCGCGTGGTCGAGACGATTCCGGGCAAGAACTACATGGCGCTCGAATTGCCGAATCAGCGCCGGCAGACGGTCAAGCTCTCCGAAATTCTGGGTTCCGAAGTCTACGCGGCGGCGGCCTCGCCGCTCACGATGGGCCTCGGCAAGGACATCGGCGGCAATCCGGTGTGCGCCGACCTCGCGAAAATGCCGCACTTGCTCGTCGCGGGCACGACGGGCTCGGGCAAGTCGGTCGGCATCAACGCGATGATCCTCTCGCTTCTCTATAAAGCGAGCGCGGAGCAGGTGCGGCTCATTCTGATCGATCCGAAGATGCTCGAAATGAGCGTCTACGAAGGCATTCCTCATCTGCTGTGCCCGGTCGTCACCGACATGCGGCAGGCCGGTCACGCGCTGAACTGGGCCGTCGCCGAGATGGAGCGCCGCTACAAGCTGATGAGCAAGATGGGCGTGCGCAATCTCGCGAGCTTCAACTCGAAGATCGACGAAGCGAAGAAACGCGACGAGAAGATCCCGAATCCGTTCAGCCTCACGCCCGACGATCCCGAGCCGCTCACGCGCCTGCCGAACATCGTCGTAGTGATCGACGAACTCGCCGATCTGATGATGGTCGTCGGCAAGAAGGTGGAAGAACTCATCGCGCGTATCGCGCAAAAGGCGCGGGCGGCGGGCATCCATCTGATTCTCGCGACGCAGCGCCCTTCGGTGGACGTGATCACCGGCCTTATCAAAGCGAACGTGCCGACGCGCATGGCGTTCCAGGTGTCGTCGAAGATCGACTCGCGCACGATTCTCGATCAGCAGGGCGCCGAATCGCTGCTCGGCATGGGCGACATGCTGTATTTGCCGCCGGGGTCGGGCCTGCCGGTGCGCGTGCACGGCGCGTTCGTGTCGGACGAGGAAGTGCATCGCGTGGTCGACAAGCTGAAAGAGCACGGCGAGCCAAATTACATCGAAGGCATTCTCGAAGGCGGGCTTGCGGGCGAGGGCGACGAAGGCGCGGCGGGCGCGGGCGGAACCGGCTCGACCGATGGCGAGTCCGATCCTTTGTACGATCAGGCGGTCGAGGTCGTGATCAAGAACCGGCGCGCGTCCATTTCGCTCGTGCAGCGGCACTTGCGCATCGGCTATAACCGCGCCGCGCGCCTTTTGGAACAGATGGAGAATTCGGGTCTCGTGTCCGCCATGTCGTCCAACGGCAACCGCGAGATCCTCACGCCCGCGCGCGAGTCGGAATAGCGGGGGCGGCAACGGAAGGAGAACAACAGCATGAAGCAGTACACGGGGAAGAAGGCATTCGGCGCGGCGCTGCTGTCGGCGTCGATGCTGTTTGCGTCGCACGCATTCGCAAGCGGCACCGAGCAGTTGAAGATGTTCGTGTCGCAGGTTCACGCGGCGCGCGGCGACTTCACGCAGCAGGAAGTCAAGGCGCCCGGCAAGGCCAACAACGGCGCAAGCAGCACCACGACGCCGACCAAGGGCGCGACATCGAGCGGCACGTTCATGTTCGCGCGGCCCGGCAAGTTCATCTGGTCCTACGAGAAGCCGTATTCGCAGTTGTTGCAGGCCGACGGCGACAAGCTCTACGTCTACGACAAAGACCTGAACCAGGTGACGGTGCGCAATCTCGGCGGCGCGCTCGGCGCGAGCCCGGCGGCCATTCTCTTCGGCAGCAACGATCTGGAGAAGAACTTCACGTTGCGCGATGCCGGCGTGAAGGGCGGCATCGACTGGCTCGAACTCACGCCGAAGGCGAAGGACACGCAGTTCCAGACGGTCGGCATCGGCTTCAAGGATGGCAATCTCGAAGCGATGGAACTGCACGACGTATTCGGCAACGTGACCCTGCTCACGTTCTCGAACATCCAGAAGAACCCGCCGGTCAAGGCCGACACCTTCAAGTTCAACGTGCCGAAAGGCGCGGACGTCATCAACGGATGATGTCGCGGCGCGGCTCTTCGGAGCCGCGCGTCGTTTGCGTCGCGTCTAGCGATATTCCGTGACGAGCGTCACTCGCATCGCTGACGGCGATCTGTTTTGCATCGACAACAGTCCGCCCGAAGCGCCGACGCCGAATGCACCGTCGCTCGCTGCCGCGATGCGATGGCCGTTGCCGTCGACGAAGTCCGCGACCAGGGCATCCGGTTTCGCACGATGGTTGTCGACCATCAGCGAAACCACGGCGTTGGGGGTGCTGTTCGGAAAAGCGTCGAACGCGACGGTGGCTGTTCGTCCGTTTTGCCTCAGCGTGGTCGATGCGCCTGCGTGCATGCCTGGTCCTGCCGATATTGCCGATACCACTAAAGGTGGCGAGACAAGCGCGCCTCGGAACGTGATCGTGCCGCCCGGCATGGTGTAGGCGTTCGCCGATAGGGCGAAACAGGCGGCCACGCCTGCCATTGCGATTCGCCAGCTTCCCGTTCTGCGCAGCGTCATGTTGTTCATCGTGTTCCCCTAATTGGTCGTGTTGTCGCGGTTCGATACCGCGCGCATCGGCGGATACGGTCTTACTCGATCCTTCAATGCGTCAGACGATAATAAGAGGACTCCGATCGATTCGACAATGACTTTTCGCTGGCGCGGATGAAAAAAGCGCGATGCGTGTCGTCTGGGCAGATGTCGGATAGTTTCGACTGCTAACAAGCCGCAATCGTGACGCGCGATGAAGGCATCGACGACACTTCTCTAACGCGATGCGACAGCGCTTGGGGTTCAGCGCCGCGAACGGAAATCACAGCGCGCGCCAAGCACTTCTCCACAACTTCTGTGCAACGCCCTGTGGAAAAGCGCCTGACAAGTCGCCTAGCGCGTTGATTCTCGAGCCGAATCCGCGCGCGCTGGCGTTGCGGTCACGAGGCGACCGCAGCCCGCCGCGTCGACACCAGCAGCAGATAGCACACCGCGCCGAGCGCGAGCGCCGGCAGCGTCGCGCCTAGATTCGGCAGCCATGCGTTGATCGCGTGATAGGCCGCGATCCCGACCGCCCACGCGATGAACGCGCTCACGTGCCAGCCGCCCGAGTAGCCGTAGCGTCCGTCGAGCCGGCCGACCGCGGCAGCATCCACGCGGCGCTTTCGCACGATGAAGTGATCCGCCAGCACGACGCCGAAAAGCGGCGCGAACACCGAGCCGATCAGGAGCAGAAAGTTCTGATACTTGCCCATCGCCACGACGAGCGCGACCAGCGTGCACAGCGCGCCGAACGCCGCCGACAACATCGGCACGCTCGCGCGCGCCCAGAACGTCCCGGTGGACACGGCGGCCGAGTGAATGTCGGCGAAGGCGTTGTCGATTTCATCGATCAGAATCAGCAGCAGCGCAATGCCGCCGCCCGCCTGCGCGAGCGCGACGGTCAGCAGCGTGTCGCCGCCGCCCGCAGCGAGCCCATACACCGCGCCGAGCGCATAGAACCACAGATTCGCAATGCCGTAGCCGAGCAGCGTGCCGCGAAACGTGCCGCTCGCGCTGCGGCCGAAGCGCGTGTAATCGGCGATGAGCGGCAGCCACGACAGCGGCATCGCCACCACGAGGTCGATGCCCGCGCCGAACGCCATTTCGCCGGTGCCGGGGCGCGCCATCAGCGCGGCGAGATCGTGCTTCGACAGCAGATTCCACGACAGCCAGCCGGCCCCGCCGAGCAGCAGCCAGATGCCCCATGTGCGCAAGAAGCGCCGCACGAACGAGAGCGGTCCGCTCACCGCAAGCAGCGTCGCGAGCACGCCGAAGATGAGCGTCCAGACGAGCTGCATCGAAAGATGGAAGGATTGTTTGGCGAGCGCGTCGGCGGAATCGCGCATCACGATGATCTCGAACGATCCCCAGCCGACCAGTTGCACCGCATTGAGCACGGCGGGCACCGACGCGCCGCGCACGCCGAGCGTCGGGCGCAGCGAGGACATGGCCGCGAGCCCGGTATCCGTGCCGACCACGCCCGCGAGCGCCAGCAGCACGACGCCGATCACCGTGCCGATGGCGATCGCGGCGAGCGCGTGCGGCAGCGAAAGGCCCGGCACCAGCAAGGCGCCCGCCTGCGCGACGAGCAAGCCGATGCCGAGCGAGAACCACAGCGCGAAGGCGTCGCTCATGCCGAAGGCGCGGCGCTCGGAGGGCACCGGCACGAGCGGCGCGTAGGTGGAGGTGTTCTCTTGCTGCATCGAAAGGTCTGCCTATAGAAGTCGGTTGGAGCGGCGCCGGTCGCGCCCGGCGCGCGGCTGTCATAATCACCCGAATCGTGCGCGATTGTGCCTGCCGTCGTCCGGCTTGAAAACTAGGCCGAACGGCCGATGCCGGGCGCACGGCAAAAAGCGCAAGATTATCGCCGCCTGCGGATTCTGCGCGAGACCCCGCATCCATTGCTTCAACCGCCTGAAATTGCGTCCACAGCACATGTTCGAAGAAAACCGTGGCACCGTTCCGCTCGCGGAGCGTCTGCGTCCCCGCACCATCGACGAAGTCATCGGGCAGAAGCATTTGCTCGGGCCGAGCAAGCCGCTGCGCGTCGCGTTCGAGTCGGGCGAGGCGCACTCGATGATTCTGTGGGGCCCGCCCGGCGTCGGCAAGACCACGCTCGCGCGCCTCATGGCAGCAGCCTTCGACGCCGAGTTCATCTCGCTGTCGGCGGTGCTCTCCGGCGTGAAAGACATCCGCGAGGCCGTCGAGACGGCGCAGATTCATCGCGCGAACGGGCGGCAGACGCTCGTGTTCGTCGACGAGGTGCATCGCTTCAACAAGAGCCAGCAGGATGCGTTCTTGCCGCATGTCGAGTCGGGACTTTTCGTGTTCGTCGGCGCGACGACGGAAAATCCGTCGTTCGAAGTGAACAGCGCGTTGTTGTCGCGCGCGGCCGTGTATGTGCTGAAGAGTCTCGATGCCGACGAGCTGAAGGAATTGCTCGAACGGGCGACGGCCGAGCTCGGCGGACTGACGTTCACGGACGAAGCGCGCGAGGCGCTCGTCGGTTCGGCCGACGGCGACGGCCGCAAACTGCTGAACAATCTGGAGATCGTCGCGCGGGCGGCGGCGCAGCAGAAGAAGACCGAGGTGGACGGCGCGCTGCTCGGCAGCGCGCTCGCCGAAAATCTGCGCCGGTTCGACAAGGGCGGCGACGCGTTCTACGACCAGATCAGCGCGCTGCACAAGTCGGTGCGCGGCAGCAATCCGGACGCCGCGTTGTACTGGTTCTGCCGCATGCTCGACGGCGGCGCGGACCCGCGTTATCTCGTGCGGCGCATCGTGCGCATGGCGTGGGAGGACATCGGGCTCGCCGATCCGCGCGGCGCGCGCATCGCGCTCGACGCCGCCGAAACGTACGAGCGTCTCGGCACGCCGGAGGGCGAACTCGCGATCGCGCAGGCGCTCATTTATCTCGCCGTCGCGCCGAAATCGAACGCGGGCTACAACGCGTACAACGAGGCGCGGCGTTTTGTCAGCCGGGATCAGTCGCGTGGCGTGCCGGTGCATCTGCGCAACGCGCCGACCAAGCTGATGAAAGAACTCGGCTATGGTCACGAGTACCGCTACGCGCACGACGAGCCGGACGCGTACGCCGCGGGCGAAACGTATCTGCCGGACGGCATGCGCGATCCGCACTGGTATCAGCCGACGCCGCGCGGCCTCGAAGGCAAGATTGGCGAAAAGCTCGCGCGGCTTTCCGAACTCGACGAAGCCTGGCGCCTCGAGCATCCGGACCCGAAGAAGCGTTGAGCGTCGTTTCGCGGCGGCACCAGGCGCATTTCGCGACGCGATCCCGCGATGCCGGCGAACGCCTGAGCCCGTGCGCTAGAATCGGCGTTTCCGAATACTTAACAAACGCAGCCCCGCCATGCTCGACATTCAACTCCTCCGCAAAGACCTGGACGGCGTCGCGAAGCGCCTCGCCGATCGAGGCTACACGCTCGACGTCGCCGCCTTCGCCGCGCTCGAAGCCGAGCGCCGCGAGATTCAGACGCGCACCGAAGAACTGCAGGCGCGCCGCAACAGCCTGTCGAAGCAGATCGGCGCGATGAAGGGCCGCGGCGAGGACACGTCGGCGGTGATGGCGGAAGTGAGCGGCATCGGCGACACGATGAAGGAATCGGCGGCGAAGCTCGAAGACATTCAGAAGCGCCTGTCGGACCTCATGCTGACGGTGCCGAACCTGCCGCACGAAAGCGTGCCCGTCGGCCAGGACGAGACGCACAACGTCGAAGTGCGGCGCTGGGGCGCGCCGCGCGCGTTCGACTTCGAGGTCAAGGACCACGTGGACGTCGGCGCGCCGCTCGGCCTCGACTTCGAGACGGGCGCGAAGCTCTCAGGCGCGCGCTTCACGCTGCTGCGTGGGCCGATTGCGCGGCTGCATCGCGCGCTCGCGCAGTTCATGATCGACACGCATACGGAACAGCACGGCTACACCGAGGCGTACACGCCATACATCGTGAATCCGGAGATTCTGTACGGCACGGGCCAGTTGCCGAAATTCGCCGACGACATGTTCCGCGTGGAGAAGGGCGGCGACGAGAACACGGTCACGCAGTACCTCATTTCGACGTCCGAGATTTCGCTGACGAATACGGTGCGCGACAGCATTCTCGAAGCGAGCGCGCTGCCGGTGAAGCTGACGGCGCATTCGCCGTGCTTCCGCTCGGAAGCGGGTTCTTACGGTCGCGATACGCGCGGTCTCATTCGCCAGCATCAGTTCGACAAGGTGGAGATGGTGCAGGTCGTCGCGCCCGAACACTCGTACGCGGCGCTCGACGAGATGGTCGGACAGGCCGAAGCCATTCTGCAGAAGCTGGAACTGCCGTATCGCGTGATCACCCTCTGCACGGGCGACATGGGTTTCTCGGCAGCGAAGACGTTCGATCTCGAAGTGTGGCTGCCGGCGCAGAACACGTATCGCGAGATCTCGAGCTGCTCGAACACCGAGGCGTTCCAGGCGCGGCGCATGCAGGCGCGCTTTCGCAACGCGCAGAACAAGCCGGAGTTCGTGCACACGCTCAACGGCTCGGGGCTCGCAGTCGGCCGTACGCTCGTCGCCGTGCTGGAGAACTTCCAGAATGCGGACGGCTCGGTAACCGTTCCGGCGGCGCTGCGTCCCTACATGGGCGGGGCGGAGCGCATTGAAGCGCCGGCTGCGTGATGTTTATTTGCAAAAAGGTGCTTGGAAACCTTTAGCGACTTCGATATACTTCGATTCTTCGTTGAGCAACGACCCGTTCAGCGAAGGCCGGCAGCAGCAAGCTGGTAGACGGAAAGGTGGCAGAGTGGTCGAATGTACCTGACTCGAAATCAGGCGTACGGTTTCCCCGTACCGTGGGTTCGAATCCCACCCTTTCCGCCAAAATTCAAAACCCCGCAAGTCGTCAGGCTTGCGGGGTTTTTCCTTTTGGGGCTGCCGTTGGAACGCATGGATGCCATGCGTTCATGTTCCACAGACCGGCGAACAGGCGGGCGCGCGTATCGTCTGAAGCGCTCTCAAACCGCGCAGCGCGCCACATCGAAGCGCAGTTCGGGCTCGGGCACGCCACCGTCGTCCGACGCGGCATGCTGCACCTTCACGATCGACCCATAGCCCGACGGCGTCAGCGTCACGAGCCACGCGTTCGATCCTACGAGAAGCTCCGTCGAGCCCTGATCGCGCGTGATCTGCGCCGATGGCAGCATGCGCTGAAGGCAACTGGATACATCCGACGCCGTGCGCGCCGAAGACACATAGATCACAGGTTTCGATGCCCGCAGTTCCGGGCCACTCGTCGATCCACACGCGGCGAGCGCCGCCGCAGCCGACGCCAACACGCAAGCCAAACTCAAGCGATACAAGCTCATAACGCTCCGTACGAAAAGTCGATTCGTCGCACTTGAACACAGACGAAGACGCATCGCAAGGGCAGCGATCGGGCGAGAGACGCAGCCCGAAAGCAGCCGGCGACGAAAGCGGGAATGCTATCATCGGCCTCATTGTCCTCGTGCGCGGCGCGCGTCGAACGTTCGCGAACGGCGGCCCGGCGCCCGCATGCAGGCGGCACGAATCCATCCGCATCGCTCAATGGCCATCACGCTCAAGACCCCCGCCGACATCGAAAAGTTGCGCATCTCTGGCCGCATGGCCGCCGAAGTTCTCGCGATGATCGCCGAACACGTCCGCCCCGGCGTCACCACGGACGAACTCGACGCCATTTGCAACCGGTTCATCGTCAACGAACTCAAGGCCGTTCCGGCGAATGTCGGCTACATGGGCTTTCCGAAGACCGTCTGCACGTCGGTGAACCACGTGGTCTGCCACGGCATTCCGGGACCGAAGGAACTCAAGGACGGCGACATCATCAACATCGACGTCGCCATCATCAAGGACGGCTACTTCGGCGACACGAGCCGCATGTATTACGCGGGCACGCCCGGCAAGGAAGCGCGCCGCCTCACCGAGACGACCTACGAAGCGATGCTCGCAGGCATCCGCGAGGTGCGTCCCGGCGCGACGCTCGGCGATATCGGCTTCGCGATTCAGTCGGTCGCGCATCGCGAAGGCTTTTCGGTCGTGCGGGAGTACTGCGGCCACGGCATCGGGCGCGTGTATCACGAAGACCCGCAAGTGCTGCACTACGGCCAGAAGGGCGCCGGTCTGCGACTGAAGCCGGGCCTCGTCTTCACGATCGAGCCGATGATCAACGCGGGCCGCGCGGCCACGCAGCAATCGCGCGATGGCTGGACGGTGACCACCAAGGACCGCTCGCTCTCCGCGCAGTGGGAGCACATGGTCGCCGTCACCGACGACGGCTACGAAGTGCTCACGCCGTGGCCGGACGGCACCGGCGCTTATGAGACGCCGTGAGCGGCGCCTTCTGCCGCAAGCTCTGCCGGCCTCGCGCGCCGCGCAGACGATGTGCGCTGTAAGGCACTTTCCGACGATTTAGGAATTGACGGGTTCGCCCGTTCGGTTGAAGCTACGCGAATGGGCCATGTGTACGAGCCGCCGCAAGGCGTTCGAAGCACAGCCAGAAAGCCAGAGAGATAATTGCCCGCATGAGTCCCTCACTGACCGTCAGCCGCATTGCCGCGCAACAAGGTTCGGTTCTGCGCGAGCTTCGCACGGCGTCGCTGCGCGAAGCGCCCTACGCGTTCGGCGAGACGCTCGAAGATGCACTGCTCGTCGATCCCGCATCGTTCGATCAGACCGCCGCGCTGCACGCCAGCTCGCCCCGGCTCGCGACGTTCCTGCTGTACACCGAAGGTCATCCCGCGGGGCTCGTGCATGCGTACATCGAGGAGAGCGGCGACAAGCGCGCGTTCGTGAGCGCGCTGTGGGTCGCGCCGGCCGTGCGTCATCTGCGCGGCGGTGAACTGCTCGTGAACGTCGCGTCGCAATGGCTCGCCGAGCAGGGCGTATCCGAAGTGCATGCGTGGATCGCCGATGAAAACCGCACCGCGATGCGCTTCTACGAACGGCTCGGCTTCGGTCCCACGGGCGATCGCCGCGCCATGCCTCCGAGCGAGCAGGAAGCCGAATCGCTCTATGTGCGTCACGTGAAGCCCGGACACGACGCCTGAGACTTTCGGGCGCATCTCGTCGCGCGTTCTTCCTTTCCAGCGCCTGCAAATCGGTCTTAAAAACTATGGCCGCGAGCGTGTACGCCTGTAAAATACGCAAAATTTTTGGCCGTTCCTATGTCGCTCAACAAAACGCCCTTCTTCGAACTGCGCAGCGGCTCCGTCGACACGCTTCTCTTCGTCGTCAAGACTCCAGACCTCGATGCCCTGCGCACAGAACTCACGCGGCGCTTCGAGGCGACTCCCGAATTCTTTGCTAATGATGTCGTCGCCATCGACGTGCGGCGTCTCGCGGCTTCGGGCAACGGCGGCGAAGGCGAACCCATCTCGCTCGCGGAACTGGAGACGCTGCTCAAGAGCGTGCGCATGCGGCCGGTCGGCGTCGTCGCGCTGCCCGCGCAAACGTGGGCGATTCAATGGGCGAATGCGGGCGGCCTGCCGATTCTCGAAGCACGCGATCGCCGCGGCGCGCCGAAGCCATCGGTGGACGAAGCCAAGCCCAACACCGAAGCCGCAGCCGTTATCGAAGCGGCTGTCGCCAAGGAACCGCCGCCCGCGGTGCCGCAACCGGCGACCATCATCGACCGGCCGCTGCGCTCGGGGCAGCAGGTCTACGCGAAGGGCGATCTCATCGTGCTCGGGCTCGTGTCGTACGGGGCGGAAGTCATCGCGGAAGGCAACATCCACGTCTATGCGCCGCTGCGGGGCCGCGCGCTCGCCGGCGTGCACGGCAATCTCGACGCGCGCATCTTCTGCACCTGTCTCGAACCGGAACTGATCTCCATCGCGGGAATCTACCGGACGACCGAGAACCCGCTGCCCGCCGACGTGGCGAGCAAGCCCGTGCAAATCTGGCTGGACGAAGAAAAACTCATGATCGAACCGCTGCGGCTGACCTGAAGCCGCGCGCCCGGTGCGTTGGCGCGCGCTCATGAAGGGAGCGCAGGCGGACCCATTTGACGAACACAAGGTACTTGTATGGCAAAAATCATTGTGGTGACTTCGGGGAAGGGCGGCGTCGGCAAGACGACCACGAGCGCGAGTTTCGCATCGGCGCTCGCGATTCGCGGCCACAAGACAGCCGTGATCGACTTCGACGTCGGTCTGCGCAACCTCGACCTCATCATGGGCTGCGAACGCCGCGTGGTGTACGACCTGATCAACGTGATCCAGGGCGAGGCGAACCTGCATCAGGCGCTCATCAAGGACAAGAAGTGCGAGAACCTCTACATCCTTCCGGCGTCTCAGACTCGTGACAAGGACGCGCTCACGCTGGAAGGCGTCGAGAAGGTCATCAACGAACTCATCAAGATGGACTTCGAGTACATCGTGTGCGATTCGCCGGCCGGTATCGAGTCGGGCGCGCTGATGGCCATGCACTTCGCCGACGAGGCGCTGATTGTGACGAATCCGGAAGTCTCGTCCGTGCGCGACTCGGACCGCATTCTCGGCATTCTCGCGTCGAAGACGAAGCGCGCGATGGAAGGCAAAGAGCCCGTGAAGGAGCACCTGCTCATCACGCGCTACAACCCGAAGCGCGTGTCCGAAGGCGAGATGCTGTCGCTCAACGACATTCAGGAGATCCTGCGCATCGACCTGATCGGCGTGATTCCGGAATCGGAAGCGGTGCTGCATGCATCGAATCAGGGCTTGCCGGCCGTGCATCTCGACGGCACGGATGTCGCGGAAGCCTACAAGGACGTGGTGTCGCGTTTCCTCGGCGAGGACAAGGCGCTGCGTTTCACCGACTATCAAAAGCCTGGTCTGCTGCAACGCATCTTCGGCACCAAGTAAGGGGACGCAATGTCGATTCTTTCGTTTTTGCTGGGCGAGAAGAAGAAGTCCGCTTCGGTCGCGAAGGAACGCTTGCAGTTGATCATTGCGCACGAGCGCGCGGGTGGCAAAGCCGCCGCCGATTACCTGCCGGCGTTGCAACGAGAACTCGTTGCCGTGATTTCGAAATACGTGAAGATTTCCGATGACGATATTCGGGTGAGCCTCGAACGTCAGGACGATCTCGAAGTGCTGGAAGTCAAGATCGAGATTCCACAGGCCTAATGCCGCCATCGGTCCGCGCGGCGCCTGCTGTCGCGGACTCGCAAACGAAAAAGCCAGGATCGGGCGATCCTGGCTTTTTGTTTTGGTGCGCTATCGTTTGCGCGCGCTATTTCTGCGAAGCGGCCGCCTCCGCAGCGGCCTCCGTCTTCGGGTCCGGCACTTCGGGCGAAGGCGCGGCGGGACTCGCGAGCGGCGTCATGTAACGCTCCGACAGCGCCTCGTAGAGCGGCGGGGCGAACACGCGCGACACGCGGCTCGAAATGAGCGCGGTCGCCATCAGAGAGATGACGAGCGCGTGCCCGTTGCTCATCTCCATCACGATCACGAACGCGGTAATCGGCGACTGCGTGACGGCGGCGAGATAGCCGACCATCGCGAGCGCAATCAGCATGGGCAACTGCATGTCCGAGAACACCATGTGCAGGACGTTGCCGAAGCCCGCGCCGATGGACAGCGACGGCGCGAAAATTCCGCCCGGAATGCCGGGCAGATACGAGCCGATCATCGAAACCATCTTCAAGAGCGGATAGAACGCCGAAAGATGCTCGCGTCCTTCCAGCAGGCCGCGCGCTTCCGCGTAGCCGCTTCCGAACGTATTGCCGCCCGACACGATGCCGACCGCCGCGATCACGAGCCCGCATAGCGCGGCGAACGCGACCGGCTGCGACGCGTGCAGTTTGCGCAGCGGCGCGGGAATCCACTTGCTCGTGTTGAGCAGCAGCCAGCAGAACACGCCGCCCGCGATGCCGGTGACGATCGCCGTGACGACGACGGCCACGGCCAGCACCTTCGGAAAATGCGCGCCGACGTCGATGGTGCCGAAGTAGGTGTAGTTGCCGTTGAGCCCGAGCGCGACGATACCCGCGATGATGATGCCGGTGATCAGCACGCCGCTCGCGCGCACTTCGAAGCTGCGCGTGAGTTCCTCGATGGCGAACACGATGCCCGCGAGCGGCGTGTTGAATGCCGCGGACAATCCGGCCGCCGCGCCGGCGAGCACGAGCTGGCGCTCGATCAGGGAATTCGAGCGAGGATAGAAGCGCCGCATGTTGAACATCAGCGCCGCGCCGACCTGCACCGTCGGCCCTTCGCGACCAATGGTGAAGCCGCCGAGAATCGCGAGGAACGAAACGGCGATCTTGCTGGCGAGAATCTTGAGCGTGAGTAGCCGCCCGCCCGCCGCCGATGTCGGGCTATGCAGAACTGCGATCACCTGTGGAATGCCGCTGCCTTCCGAGCCGCGAAAGAACGCGCGCGTGACAAGAACGCAGAGCGCCGCGACGGCCGGCGTCACGATGAGCGGCAGCCACGTATGTTCCGCGCGAAAGCCCATGAAGAGGCCGTATCCCCAGTCGATGAGCCGCGCGTAATACACGGCGACGAGACCGACGAGGATCGCGCCCAGCCAGAAGATGCCGTAGCGGCGCCACAGGCTGCGCGTTCGGCGCGTGGTGACAGTCGAGAGGGAACGAAGCGCGCGGATCATGCGAAGACCATCGGCAAAGCGCCGATTATAACGACGATCTCGAAACGCAATCCGCGTCGCCGGCGTGACGACAGGAAAGCGGGCGCGGAAAAAGAACAGGCGCGAGGCTTTCGCCAGGCGCCCAGGAAACGCCCCTATCAATCAGGAGCGGAGAGGAGAAGAGAGCCGGGCGCGCCGCAATCAGCGACACGAACGGCAATTACACCCTCGGACCGCGCCCGCTCGCCAGAGTTCAAAGAAATCGAAAGTAGTCCGCAAAAAATCAGGCTGTCAGCATTTCGAAAGCGACGACCGCCGCGATCGCGCTCAGGTTGGCGAGAAGCGCTTCGCACACCACGCCGCGCCAGGTCGCAGGCCGAAACCGGATCGCGAGCAGCAACGCGACCGAGAGCGCGATGGCGATCATCGCGACGAGATGGGAGCTGGTCAGGCGCAGGGACATGATGGTCTCGATGCAAGTCCGTTGTTGTCCAGGATCGGTCTAACGGGGCGCGGCGAAACCGGCGAAAAAGCCATGTCGCCGCCAGCTTGCCGACCGTCTGCCGGTGTTACCTTGAAAGTACGTACCTGATTACGTTGCCACGGGAATTTTGTTTCGACGCTAGGTACAAACCCCGTATGCGCGCGATCGCTTCGACAGGCGCGCCCGACTGCAGTCCGAGGAGCATTCGACAGATGACTTCCCCGCCGGCACGTTCGCTCGAAGTCGATTTCTTTCGGGGAATCGTGCTTCTGATCATCGCGGTGGACCACATATCGGGAAGCGTGCTGTCGCGCTTCACGCTGCATCAGTACGCCTTTTGCGATTCCGCGGAAGTGTTCGTGTTTCTGGGCGGTTACGCGTCGGCGGCGGCTTACACGGCGCTTGCGACGCGCCGGAGTGATTCGGCCGCTCGCCGTCGCTTTTTCCGGCGCAGCTGGGAAATCTACCGCGCGTATCTACTGACGGCGGTCTTGATGCTCATCGGCGGGGCGCTCTTGATGCTGCTGCGGATCGATTCGCCGATGCTCCAGTACACCGAATGGCCGGCGTTTCTCGCCCGCCCGTTCGGCCTGCTCTTCGATGTCGCGCTGCTGCGGCAGCAGCCGTATCTGTCGTCGGTCCTGCCGATGTATTCGCTTTTCGCGCTCGCGGTGCCGGTCGTCGTGCCGCTCGCCGCGCGCAGGCCGGTCGTCGCGATGTTCGGCAGCCTTCTCCTTTGGCTCGCGGCCACGCCGCTTGCCAACGCGCTTCCGGCTTCCTATGCGCAGGCGTGGGCGTTCAATCCGTTCGCGTGGCAACTGATGTTCGTGACCGGCGTGCTCGCGCGCGTGCAGCCGATCAGCGACGACTTCCACGCGGGCCGCGTCGCGCGGGCGCTGACTTGCCTGGCGGTTGCGTTCGCGCTGACGTTCGCGTTCGCGAAGCTCTTCCTTGAAACGCAGGCGCCGCCGGGATACATGAAGCAGAACCTCGCGACGCTGCGCATCGTGAGTTTCGGCGCAGTGGCGTGGATCATCGCGCGCGCGGTCTACGCGGGCTGGATCGGCACGCTCGCTCGCCGATTTCCGGGCATCGTGACGGTCGGGCAGCAGGGGCTCGTATGCTTCATCGCGGGCGCGGCGGTTTCGCTCGTGCTGGATTCGGCGTTGCGCGCGATGGGCGTCGAGAACCTCGGGCGGTATCCGTCGCACTGGCTGGCGGGGATCGCCGCGGATGCGATCGCTGTCGGCTTCCTGCTGTGGCTTGCGCGGTTTTGGGCGGAGCGCAAGGCGGCGAGTGCGTGTCGGGAGACGGCGCGGCGGCGTGCCTTGATCGAACGGCGGCCCGTGCCGGCGCATGCGGTCAATCGGCGCGACCGGTGAAGCGGAGCGGCCCCGCGCGTGTCAGCGCGGTGGCCGCCAGGCGCCGATGATCCCCGGGTTGCGGCGCGTCGACCGTCAGACTTTCAGGAGCCAGCAGGCCAGGCAGAGACGGCGACCTTTAGTGCCCGGACATCGCGTTAGCTGGCGAGATCGTTGAGCGGCGTGCGGCTTTCATCGAGGGGGACAAGGAGCGCACTCAGCCGAACGTATGCGAACGGCGTGGCTCGCGCTGCGCACGATGTTGATCGGCGCGATCGTCGGACGCAGCCACGGCTTTCGTGCAAGCGTGATATCGGGCGTACTGGCACGCCGCGCAGCAGAGCGTGCCGCTTGTGCCGTGCGCAATGCAGACGCCGCTGCCCATTCGTTCGACGTGATTCAGAGAGAAACCGACACGCCGACCGCGCAACGCGACTGCCTGCGGAAGCGATCGACAGACAATCGCCCACGGATAGCGTAATTTCGCGAAGGCGCACGCCGCCCGGATAACAGCGGCGGCCGGCCCGCGCCGTCGACCGCGACCGCCGCTGCCGCCCTCATTCCATCACGATGTCGCGCGTCTCGCGCATGGCGAGCACCGCGAGCAGGCTGACCGCCGCTGCCGCCGACACGTACCCGCCGACCCACGCCAGCCCGCCGCGATTGGCGAGCAATTGCGCGATATACGGCGCGACCGACGCGCCCAGAATCCCGCCGAGGTTATAGGCGACGCCCGCCCCGGTGTAGCGCACGTTCGTCGGGAAAAGCTCGGGAAGGAGCGCGCCCATCGGTGCGAACGTCGCGCCCATCAGGAACAGCTCGATCGTGAGAAAGAGCGCCACGTAAGCCGTGTTGCCGCTGCCGAGCAGCGGAGACATCGCGAAACCGGACAGAATCGCCGCGATGCAACTCACGATCAGCACCGGCTTGCGGCCGAACCGGTCGCTGGCGATGGCCGAGATCGGCGTGGCGATTGCCATGAACAGCACCGCGAAGCAGAGCAGCCCGAGGAACTTCTCGCGCGAGAAGTGCAGCGTTGCGACGCCGTACGACAACGAAAACACCGTCGAGATGTAGAAGAGCGTGTAGCAGACGACCATCGCGAGCGCGCCCAGCAGCGTCGGCGCGAGGTAGCGGCTGAACAGCGTCGCAATCGGCACCTTCACGCGCTCATGGCGCTCCAGTGCGGCGCGGAACGCGGGCGTTTCGGCAATCTTCAGGCGCACGTACAGCCCGAGCGCCACCAGCACCGCGCTGACGAGGAACGGCACGCGCCAGCCCCAGCTGCGAAACTGCTCGTCCGACAGCGAGAGCGCGAGGCCGAAGAACAGACCGTTCGACGCCAGAAAGCCGACCGACGGCCCGAGTTGCGGGAACATCCCGAACAGGCCGCGCTTGCCTTGCGGCGCGTATTCGGTGGCGAGCAGCGCCGCGCCGCCCCATTCTCCGCCGAGCCCGATGCCCTGCCCGAAGCGCAGAATGCACAGCAGCACGGGCGCGAGGCTGCCAATCGATGCGTAGCCGGGAACGAAGCCGATGAGCGTCGTCGAGAGACCCATCACGAGCAAGGACGCGACGAGCGTCGATTTGCGGCCGACGCGATCGCCGAAATGTCCGAACAGAAACGAGCCGACAGGCCGCGCGAGAAACGCGATGCCGAAGGTCACGAACGCGGACAGCGCCTGTGCGGCGGGCGATCCATGCGGAAAGAACACCGGCCCGATGACGAGCGCGGCGGCGGTCGCGTAGACGTAGAAGTCGTAGAACTCGATCGCGGTGCCGATGAAACTCGCGAAAATCACGCGCGACGTGCTTTGGGCTTTGTCGCCGGGCTTGGCGGCGGAAAGCGAGGGTGATGACATGCTGTCTCCGTTTATAGCGTTGTAGTGTCTGTTGCTGCGGTCGCACTCGCGGGACGTGCTCGACGGGCGCTGCGTCGTGCGTCTGGGGAATCGGGCGCGATAGCTCGGGCTCGCGCTGGGCGTGGTGCGCGAGACGGGGGCGGGCGGGCCATGCCTGGAGGCGCTTCGCACGGCGCGCGGGGTAAGCGCGTGGCGAAGGCCGGCCGGTGTAGAACCGGCAAGGGGATGCCAAAAATTATAACGATCGGGCCCGGCAAGCGCCAATCTGCACCGACGCGCGCCGATCCGCGCTAGTCGATGCTCGTCGCTTGCGGCGAGTGCGACGTCTGCAACTGGAACTGTCCGTTGTCGTTGAACATCCATCCTTCGAACAATTCGACCTGGCCTTTGCCGTTCAGCAGGCGGGCGGGCGGCGCGGGCAGCGGGGCGGAACGGCGCAGGGAGGCAAGCGCGGTGGCTTCGGCTTCGTCGTCGCCGTTGGTCCGATACACGGACGATTGGACGAGCCGCCCGCTACGGTCCACCGTGAACGCGACGAGCACGAACGACCGCAGCATCGCCTGCGGCGTGCCGTGCAGCACGAGCGACGGATTGCGCTCGAAGATTCTCTCCGCGATGCGCGCCTTGTACTGATCGAGCGTCAGCCCCGGCGCCGGCGACGGCGCGGCGGCGCGCGCCTGAACGACGCTCGGCGGCGGCGTGAACGTGCAGGCGGTCGTCGGGAGGATCAGCGCGATGCCGAGCCAGGCAGCGGCGATCCGAACGGGCGATGCGGACGTCGCGATCATGATTCCTGAGGACGAGTGGCGCGAAGGGCGATACTCAAATAGTAGCCGCTGCCGAAGCCGCCCGGTATTAGCTCTTTCCGGGTGCGGGTCTTGCTCCGCTACTCGGATACTTCGAACGTACAAGGAGGGAGCCATGACTGGTGAAACGAATCGTCCCGACGACGCGCAGCCTGCCGAACACAGCGACAACGAGAAGAGCAAGCTGCCGGAGCGTGACGATCAGGGGCGCAAGCAGGCGCCGCACGATAACCCGGGCCAGCAGCCCGGCGAGGGCGAACCGCCCGTGGGTTGAGCGCGGTGGCGCGCCGGGCTAGTCGGAGTAGGGCTTGACGAGCTCGGCGCAACGCAGCGGCGGCGTCGAACGCGTCGCTGCGGATTCGGCGGCGCGTGTCTCGACACAGCGGTACACGCTATTGGTTTTCTGCAGGATGTACGTGTCCTCGGGCGACGCCGGGCTGCGCGCGGGCGCGCTCGTCATCGCGACGATGGTGTAGCCGTTTTGGACAAGATCGAAGAGTGTGGTGTCGGCGCGGCGCCATTGGGCGTTGGGCGATCTGTCCGCCTGCGCCGACGCTTCGCCGCAGCAGGCAAGCGCCAACAGAAGGGGGATGCTGCGAGTGCGGTGCATCGTCAGGTCTCCGCGCTGAGTGGTGAGCGCGGTTAGATGCGGCAGCGGGCGCGGCGTTCAATCGGTGCTGCGAACAGACCGTGGCGGCGAAAAAAGCCTCGCGCTCGGCGAGGCTCAAACCAACCTACCATTGAAGGCTCCCGTCACGCGGATACGGGGGAACGCGTGAAGAAGCTTTGCGACGATACGTGGGGGCGAGTGGGGGGGCAATGCGGTTTGTCTGAAACTCGAACGCTTCTATGCGACGGATCACGGCGCGTTTGTGACGAACGCGCAGGCCGACGCGTGATTGCGCTTTCCGGACCCGCTTTAGCTATCCTAAATGTTAATCGAGTCGAGCGTCGGAATCTTCCGGCCCAATCTTTGAATGGTCGAGTGGGCGTCAGAGCCGCAAAAAGATTGTGTTGAGTAATTCCGAAGGATGGCACGTCGACTCGCTCAAACCTTCATGCCGCAGATTCGACGATTCCGGTCGGCCGGATCAATGCGAGAAACGCATCGCGTTGCGCTGTCCGTCGGCACCGAAGCTACGCGAGACCTTTGTCTTTCCGTCACCACGCAGGCGATTTGTCAGCGACTGTTTCTAACGTCCTTTCTTCGCCGCGTGCAAGCGAAGACGATAGGCCGGACGCATCGCCACGGCCCACGGCTTTCGCAGCAGCTTCCGCGCTTGGGCCAGCGACCGGACTGCGCTCATGACGTTGCTGAACTCGCTCGCGCATACCGTGGCGAACTAGGTCAAAGCGGTGTTCTCATCGCTTTGAAACAAACAATAGCCCTGCCAGCCCATAGTCAACTGCGCCACATTTCGGACAAACGCACTATTCCCCTGCCACGGCTACGTGCTACTTCTGTCGTTTCCTTTCGAGACGCAGGAAGTGGGGAACACGATTCATGTTTTACCTTGTTCCGGGATACGACACGCATGGCGCTTACACGGAATATGCACATCTCTTCTGGGTAAGCCTCCAACAATCGCTCGCTGTGAGCGTGCAGAACCCATGCATGTTTTCCGCCGCCGATCATTATTGTTTTGGGACGAGCCGGAGCGCCGCCGATGTCACCCGCGACGAGATCGCCGGAATCGCGTCGGCGATGCAAGCCGCAAGACAGGCATTTCTTCTGGGTTTTGACGGCATGCGAATGGCGCACTCACGCGAAGAACTGCGCTCCGTGCTGGGACGCTCCAGCGAATCGTTTCCGGAATGGGTATGGCAGGACCAACGGCAGATGGCCGAAGCCGTGCGCGAGGAAGTAGAAAAAGGCCGCTTGGTCTTCGTTCCGGAGCCGGAGAATTTGCGCAGATGCGCCCGAGCCATCCAGGCGGACCGGCAGAAGCAGTGTTCACACGCAGTGCAGCAGCATGACTCCAACCCTTACGCGACCGTGCAGCAGATGATGAGCAAGCCGCCGCGCTTGCCGCAAAATCTCGACATCGCGTCTTCGTTCGGTGACGCGGAACCGTTCGAGTATCAGCCGGATGATCCCGGTGGAGCCGTGGATACTTTGGCAGGTGGGGAAGGCACTCCGAGCAATAATCAAGCACAGAACAAGCAGTTCAGAGCCGTAGTGAGGGCGTTGGGTCTCGACAAAGATCAAGCGCAAGAACTCCACATGGAAATTAGTAAGCAGGGGCTGGGTTATCACGAAATCATGGAGCGCGCGCAGGACATTTTTGGAGGTGCAGGTGACTGACACGAAAAGCGAAATCACTCAACGCCTGTCAGTGCTCATCGGACTCGACGTGAGTGCAGTCAGCCATGCGGCAGATATGCTGACGATACATTTTGGCCCACAAAAGCAGTACACAACGCGCAGAGGCGCTGTTCTACAAGGCGGTACTTGGGCCCTACATGTTCAATGTCAGTGGCAGATCGCGCGAGCCGGTGTTGTCGTGGCAACGCAAGCCGTGCTTGCCCGTTCCGATGATGCGGCCCATCGTAGTGCGACTTGGCTCAACGGGCTTTTGGTGACGGACGGACCAACGATTGTAAAAAGCCTATCGGCAACTGAGTTCGGCGGTTTTCAACTCGAAATGTCGAATAGTTTTTGTTTAGAAGTCGTTGCGGGGACGATGTCAGATGAGGAAGATTGGCGGCTCTTTGAACCGGGCAGTGGCATCAAGCATTTCATCGTCGAAGGAGGAAATATCGACCCGTGGTCGTTGTCTTAACGCGAAGATGGATTGACGGAGGCGGTGACCGTCAAGGGTAAAGGGTTTGGAGGCAGTCATCAGCCGGACCCTCTTACTAGCCCCCTATAGTCGAATGTGTCTTTTTGTTCGATGGCACTTGTTTCGTCCGCGATCGCCCGCCCTGTCGTGTGCATCGGTCCGAATCCGTCAAAAGACGACACAGCCAGACAGTAAAACTCTCGCGCGCCGCGCCTTCGAGCGCGATTCAATTAGAAGGACGAGACAATGCCAAACGGCATCAGGCCACGAAGGGGAGCATTGACGGTGCTACGCCGTCAGGACGCTGGTTACAAGACCGCCGACGAGAAGCAGCAAGCGAAGCGAGCCGCGCGGGTGTTCCTCTCGAACAAACTAGACTGGATCGGCGACGAGCAATTTTTGGAAGGGGCGCGCAGTCTGCTGGGAATCAGCGAACCGGAGGCGGCGAACCTGCGATGGAAGATCGAGCGCGCCATTGAAACGGGCGAACTGGTGACGGTTCCAGATACGCCGATCAAGCCGACCCCGGATCGGCCGCGCGGGGGCGGTCAATCTGGCGGCGAGCCCCGCTCATTTGCATCAGGACCAACGTTCACGCCGTCGCAGCTCTTTAAGCGCGCGGCGAGCGTGTTGCCGCTCGCCGCGTCGTACGTTGCGCCAGCGGTGCGGCAGCTAACTGCCGCCGATGGCCCGGCAATTTGGGCAGCGGAGCCGGGCGACATCCTGCCGGACGGCTCTATCGCAACGCCGGTCTCGAAGTCCTTTTTCGCCGACGCACAGCCGTTCGAGTATGTCCCCGATGACCTTGGCGGCGATGTCGACGAGCTGGCGGCCAGCACGAACAATCCGCGCTATGCGGCCAAGATGCTCGGTTACTCCAGCCAGCAGTTCCGCGAGATGGTTCACCGCTTCAAAACCACCAACGGGATTGCTGCAGACGATGACCTGCTTTGGCACGACAACGGCGATGTCTATCTTGACGGCGATTACATCGATAACTTTCACGGTTACGAGAACTGAGAGAGAGGCATGAATAAGAGTCCTCGGCTGGCCCACGCCAGTTTCATCATAACGGGCGATCGTGTCGTGCCCGATTTCTGGACGAGCTATTTCGGTGTGCAGCCCGACATTGCAGTGAAAAAAGGTGATGCAATCCGAAGAAGGCGTGGGACGATAACGGCGCACCGCCGAACCGGCGTTTGGAGCGTCAGCAGTGAGTCGGCGGTCGCTAGCGACCAACTTTCGCCGCATCTGCGATACCTGAAAAGCAGTCTTGGCCTACCGCGCGAAGACCTTCGGACGCTCGTCGAGCAGGCGGGAGCGAAGATGCGGTTCTTCTGCTTCTGGGTGAATGAGTCCGGCGACCGAATTCCAGACGTGCCGGCCGATATCCAATCAATGATGGATGCTCTCGGCGGCACCATCGAGATTGACGAGTATCAGTGAAAGATTCGCCCGGCGGCTTGAGGATGGTTTGTTTGCCGCACGCGACGCCTGTGGAGCCGTCGGGACTCTACTATTGAGGCGGGCCACAGCATGAATGCGCGTCGTTTGGCCTATGCGTCGTTTTCCATCTATCAAGACGTGGAGCCGCCAGAATTCTGGACGGACTATTTCGGCGTGCCGCCTTCGACGGCCGGCGTAAAGGGGCAGCCCCGGCTAACCCGATCCGGCCGCAAGAGTGCATTCCCTTGGCGCCAAGGAATCTGGAGCATTTCCAGCAAGGATGTCGTGTCTAGCGACTACCTATCGCCGCACCTCCGCTATCTCGTCAGCCTTCTCGCTCTTCCTCGTGTTGATCTGCGCGCCCAGATCGAGCGGCAACACGCGAAGGTTCGGTTCTTCTGCTATTGGAACAACGCGGACGGAAACCGAGTGCCGGACGTGCCTCCGGATATTCGAAGGATGTCTGAAGCGACGGGAATCGAGATTGATATCGACGAGTACCGATGACAGGGCGGGGCGACGCCTGCGGGAGTTCCGTCCGCCGGCGCGCCGGCGCGCGAGCATCGGTCAGGGGCGGCGAGCCCGGCCGCTCATGTAAGCAACGGATCGGCTTTTGCGTGTCCAGCGAAGCGCTAAACAACCGGCGGCGGCTCCCGAGGCGATTCGGGCTGAAAGCCCTTATCTGGCAAGCTTTTCGAGGATTTGATGCAGACGGAAGGAAACCAACGCGGACAGGAGATTGGCGGAGGCGGTGAGATTCGAACTCACGGAAGGATCGCTCCTTCGCCGGTTTTCAAGACCGGTGCCTTAAACCGCTCGGCCACACCTCCAGCAAGGCGCGTATTGTAGCGCAACTCGTCGGCGTCGAGCGACCTCAGCCTTCGAGTGTGCGCGTCGCGCTGAGCGCGGTGAAAAGCCGCATCCACACGAGCGCGACGATGATCGTCCCCAATCCGCCGATCAGCACCGCCGGCACCGCGCCGAACAGTCCCGCCGTCATGCCCGATTCGAATTCGCCGAGCTGGTTCGACGTGCCGATAAAGAGCGAGTTGATCGCGCCGACGCGACCGCGCATCTCGTCCGGCGTCTGCAACTGCACGAGCGACATGCGCACGACCACGCTGATCACATCGGATGCGCCGAGCGCCGCCAGCGCAATTAGCGAAAGATAGACGTTGCGCGAGAGCCCGAACACGATCGTCGCGATGCCGAACGCAATCACGCCGGCAAAGAGCGCCGTGCCCGCGCGCCGTCGCAGCGGAAAATGCGCGAGCCAGATCGACCCGCAGAGCGCGCCCACGGCCGGCGCCGCGCGCAAAATGCCGAGTCCCCACGGCCCCGTATGCAGGATGTCGCTCGCGAAAACCGGCAACAGCGCCGTCGCGCCGCCAAGCAGCACGGCGAACAGATCGAGCGACAGCGCGCCGAGAATCACCGGCTTGCTGCGAATGAAGCCGATGCCCGAGAACAGCGCCTCGAAGGACAACGGCGCGCGCACGCGCACGGCGTTCTCGATCTTGATCGCGCCGACCGCGCACCCGGCAACGAGAAACGCCACGCACACCGCGCCGTACACGGTCGACGCACCCAGGCCGTAGAGCAGGCCGCCCATCGCGGGGCCGAGAATCTGCGCGGTCTGGTTCGCGGACGTCGACCAGGCGCTTGCGTGCTGCAACTGGTTTCGCGCGACGAGGTTCGGCAGGAGCGCCGCCATCGAAGGCGATTCGAATGCGCGCGCCGCGCCCGTGATCGCGGCAATCGCGTAGATCGGGCCGGCGTGATTCCAGCCGCGCCATGCGTAAAGACACAGCATGAGCGCCGCGACGCTCTCGACCGTCTGGCAGACATACGCAATCGTGCGCCGGTCATAGCGATCCGCGACGTGCCCGACGACGAGTGTCAGCACGAACATCGGCAGGAACTGCGCGAGGCCGACGAGACCGAGCGCGAACGCGCTGTGTGTGATCGAATAGACCTGCCAGCCGATCGCGACCGACATCATCTGAAACGCGACGGAAGACATCACGCGCGCCGTCCAGAAGAGCGCGAACGGGCGATGCCGCATGACCGAGCCCGGCGCCATCGTCGGTGCGCTCATCGTGCCGAATCGTCCAGAAAGAGCTCTTGCAGATCGTTGAGGAAGCGTTGACCGCGCTCGGTCGGCGCAATGCGCTCGAAATCGCGCGTGATGAGGCCGCGCTTCTCCGCTTCGACGAGCGCCGGCTCGATGGCCGAGAGCGCCAGTCCCGTGCGCTCGACGAACGCATGCACCGGAAAACCTTCGACCAGCCGCAGCGTGTTCAGCATGAACTCGAACGGCAGATCGCGCGGGCCGACTTCGCGCTCTTCCTGAATCGCGCTTTCCGTGGCCGACAGCGCGTGATCCATGTACGTCGCCGGATGCTTGAAGCGCGCCTGCCGCACGATCTTCGACGGAAACGACAGCTTGGTGTGCGCGCCCGCGCCGATGCCGAGGTAATCGCCGAAGCGCCAGTAATTGAGATTGTGGCGGCTCTGCCGATGCGGCTTCGCATACGCCGATACTTCGTAGCGCTCGTAGCCGGCATCGCGCGTGCGCTCGTGTATCCAGTCCTGCATGTCGGCGGCGGCATCGTCGTCGGGCAGGGCGGGCGGGTACTTGGCGAAGAGCGTGTTCGGCTCCATCGTCAGGTGATACAGCGACAAATGCGGCGGCGCAAATGCAATCGCCGTCTCGATATCGCGCCGGCATTCGTCGAGCGACTGCTGCGGCAGCGCGAACATCAGGTCGAGATTGAAGTTGTCGAAGTGCTTCGCCGCGATCTCGACGGCGCGCTGAGCCTGCGTCGCGTCATGGATACGGCCGAGCGCCTTCAGATGCGCCTCGTTGAAGCTCTGAATGCCGATCGACAGCCGGTTCACGCCGCTCGCGCGGAACGAAGCGAACTTCGCCGCTTCGAACGTGCCGGGATTCGCTTCGAGCGTGATTTCGGCGTCGGCGTCGATGGGCAAGAGCGCGCGCGCGTCCGAGAGCAGCCTGTCGAGCCCCTTGGCCGACAACAGCGACGGCGTGCCCCCGCCGATGAAAATGGTATGCACGTGCCGTCCCCAGACGAGCGGCAACGCGCGTTCGAGGTCGGCGCGCAATGCATCGAGATAGCGTTCTTCGGGGAACGTATCGTCCTTCCACTCGTGCGAGTTGAAGTCGCAATACGGGCACTTGCGCACGCACCACGGAAAATGCACGTACAGCGAAAGCGGCGGCAGCGACGTCAGCCGGATGCTTCCGGGCGACGTGAACGCCTGCACGATGTTGATCGTCTTCGGTCCGCTGCTCACGCGAGTTCCTTTAGTCGTTGCAGCAGATCGCGCAATGCAAGCGCGCGATGACTCACCGCGTTCTTGCGCGCCGGATCGAGTTCGGCGGCGGTCGCGCCGAGCGCCGGCAGGAAGAAGTGCGGGTCGTAGCCGAAGCCGTGCGCGCCGCGCGGCGTGTCGATCACTTCGCCGTGCCAGCGGCCTTCCGCGATGAGCGGCTCGGGATCATCGGCGTGACGCACGAGCACGAGCACGCAGAAGTAATACGCGCGACGATCCGCTTCGTTCGCGAGGTCGGCGACGAGTCGCGCGTTGTTCGCGGCATCGCTCTTCTCGCCGCCGTGCTTCATCGCGTAGCGCGCCGAGTGCACGCCGGGTGCGCCGTTCAGCGCGCGCACGCAGAGGCCGGAATCGTCGGCGAGGGCGGGCAGGCCGGTCAATGCCGACGCGTGACGCGCCTTCGCGAGCGCGTTCTCGACGAACGTCGGATGCGGCTCCTCGGCTTCCGGCACGCCGAGTTCGCCCTGCGCGATCAGTTCGATGCCCGCGGCGTTCAGGAGCGACGCGAACTCGCGCAGCTTGCCCGCGTTGTTCGACGCGAGCACGACGCGTCCGATGCCATGCCCGATGCCATGTGAATCAGACACCTTCGATCTCCAGCGCGGCCTTTTGCTTGGCGATCAGCGCCTTGATGCCGCTGTCGGCGAGATCGAGCAGCGCGTTCATCTCGTCGCGCGAGAACGGCGCGCCTTCGGCCGTGCCCTGTACTTCGACGAAGCCGCCCGCGCCGGTCATCACGACGTTCATGTCGGTATCGCACTGCGAGTCTTCCTCGTAGTCGAGGTCGAGCACGGGCGAGCCGTCGAAGATGCCGACCGAAATGGCCGCGACGAAATCCTTCACCGGCGATTGCGCGATACGTCCGCTCGCGAGCAGCTTCGTCACGGCATCGTGCGCGGCGACGAACGCGCCCGTGATGCTCGCGGTGCGCGTGCCGCCGTCGGCCTGGATCACGTCGCAGTCGAGATGCAGCGTGCGCGGGCCGAGCACGTTCAGATCGAACACGGAGCGCAGCGCCCGGCCGATCAGCCGTTGAATCTCCTGCGTGCGACCGGTCTGCTTGCCGCGCGCGGCTTCGCGGTCGCTACGCGTGTGCGTCGCGCGCGGCAGCATGCCGTATTCGGCGGTGAGCCAGCCTTGCTCGCGTCCGGTAAGAAACGCCGGCACGCGTTCGGCGATGCTCGCCGTGCAGATCACTTTCGTATCGCCGAACTCGACGAGCACCGATCCTTCCGCGTGCTTCGTGTAGTGCCGCGTGATGCGCACGTCGCGCAACTGGCTCGCGCGGCGGCCGCTCGGGCGGGCAATGGAAGGCTTGAGCAGGGGAGAGTCGGTCATGGTGAGCGAGGGAAGAAAGAGTCGGGCGCGATTCGAATGTTCGGTGCGCCAGGTGGTGCGATTTTATCGTCAATCACCGGGCGGCGTTGCCGGCCGCGGAATGTCCGGCGCGCGTTCGGGCGGACGGCGCGCGCGGTAAAAATGGGATAATGCGGGTTCATCGCCCGGCGGCCAAACGCGTGCCAATCCCAGCGCACCTTCATTCGCGCCGGGCGTTTCGTTGAACCGGCCTTCGGCAAGCGAAGGCGCACATCGCGAGACGTACCATGATCTACAGCATGACAGGCTATGCCAGCGCGACGCGCGAAGTCGTCGCGGACGGCGCGGGCGGCGCAGGCGTCGGCGTTTCGGTGGAATTGCGCACGGTGAATTCGCGCTTTCTCGACCTGAACTTCCGCATGCCCGAAGACGTGCGCGCCACCGAGCCGCAAATGCGCGAAATGCTGATGACGAAGCTCTCGCGCGGCAAGGTCGATATCCGCATCAACCTGAATCGCGTCGAGCAGACGGCCAATGCGGGCGCGCTCAATCGCGACGCGCTCACGCAACTCGCCACGCTGGAGCGCGCGGTGCTCGACGTCTTTCCGGATGCCGAACGCATGCGCACCGGCGAGATCCTGCGCTGGCCGGGCGTGCTCGCGGAAAGCTCGGTCTCGCAGGACACGCTGCGCGAAGCGGTGCTCGCGTGTGCCAAGCAAGCGATCGCGGATCTCATCGAAGTGCGCGCGCGCGAAGGCGCGGCGCTCGCCAACGTGCTCATCAACAATGTGACGGAGATGGAAGCGATCGTCGCGCGCATCACGCCGCTCGTGCCCGAACTGATCGCGAAGCATCAGCAGAAGATCGTCGAGCGCCTGCAGGACGCGCTCGGCATCGCGACGTCGGACAATGCCACGACGACGAGCGTGCCGCGCGATGAAATCGCCGAGCGCATCCGTCAGGAAGTGACGATGTACGGCATTCGCATCGACATCGCGGAAGAGTTGCAGCGCCTGAGCGCGCATCTCACGGAAACGCGCCACGTGCTGCAAAAGGGCGGCAAGGTCGGCAAGCGGCTCGACTTCATGATGCAGGAGCTTAATCGCGAAGCGAACACGCTCGGCTCGAAGGCGGCCGCCAAGGAACTCGCGGATGCGTCGATGACGCTGAAGCTGCTCATCGAACAGATGCGCGAACAAGTACAGAATCTGGAGTAACGCTCGATCATGCCGAACACCACGCACCGCTCGCATAGCACGTACACGGGCATTTATCCCGGCAACCTGTTCATGGTCGTCGCGCCGTCGGGGGCAGGCAAGTCCACGCTCGTGAACGCGCTGCTCGCGCAGGACCCGGCCATTCGCCTGTCCGTCTCGTACACGACGCGCGACCCGCGCCCGGCCGAGACCAACGGCGTGCAGTATCACTTCGTGTCCGTCGACGAATTCATGGAGCGGCACGACAAGGGCGAGTTTCTGGAAAGCGCGGAAGTGCACGGCAACTACTACGCGACCTCGCGCCTGTGGATCGAGGACCAGATGAAGATGGGCCACGACGTGCTGCTCGAAATCGACTGGCAGGGCGCGCAGCAGGTCAAGAAACGCTTTCGCAATGCGGTCGAGATTTTCATTCTGCCGCCTTCGCTGGACGCGCTCGAAGACCGCCTGAAGAAGCGCGGCCAGGACGCGCCTAACGTGATCGTGCGGCGGCTGCTCGCGGCAGGCAGCGAGATGGCGCATGCGTCGGAAGCGGAGTATGTCGTGATCAACGAGAATTTCGATCGCGCGCTCAACGAACTGCGCTGCCTCGTGGCCGCGACGCGCCTGCGCTTCACGTCGCAATACGCGCGTCACACGCAGCTTTTCGTCGAGCTCGGCATTCATCCCACGCACCCGCAATGACGCGAGCGGTGGCCGAGTCGTATCGGTCACATAAGGTAGAATAAAACCCACATCGAGAAGGATACAAACATGGCCCGCATCACTGTCGAAGACTGCCTGAAACAAATTCCGAACCGCTTCGAGCTCGCGCTCGCGGCAACGTATCGTGCGCGCCAGCTCGCGCAAGGCCACACCCCGAAGATCGAAAGCCGCGACAAGCCGACCGTCGTCGCGCTGCGCGAAATCGCAGCGGGGCAGGTGGGCGTCGAAATGCTGAAGAAAGTGCCCGTCTGACGGACGGTTCTTTCGACCTCTTTTACCCGTTTCATCCGTTTCACTTTTTGCAAACCCGGCGCAACTGATGGATAAGCGGCGCGTCAGACGAACACGGAGGCGAACATGAGTCAGACACCGCTGCCCGTCTCCGCTTCAGTGGACCCGGACATCGAGATCGATCAGGATTCGCTTCTCGATGCCGACAAGCCGCACGCGGCGCGCAAGTACATCGACGCGGTTCTCGAACAGTCGTTTCGCCATCTGTTCGGGCCGACCGCCACGCCGGAGCAGCCGCGCAAGCACGACGTCGTTTCCATCGCGAATCTGACGAACGCGCTGGCCAGCTACATCTCCGCCGACGAGATCAAGGAAGTCAAGGCGGCTTTCCATTTCAGCGACGAAGCGCACCTCGGGCAATATCGCCAGAGCGGCGAGCCGTACATCACGCATCCGGTCGCGGTCGCGGAAATCTGCGCGGGCTGGAAGCTGGACGCGCAGTCGATCATGGCCGCGCTCCTGCACGACGTGATCGAAGATCAGGGCGTCACTAAGACGGAAATCGCCGAGCGGTTCGGCGCGAAGGTCGCGGAACTGGTCGACGGCTTGTCCAAGCTGGACAAGATGGAGTTCCGCAACCGCGAGGAAGCGCAGGCGGAAAACTTCCGCAAGATGCTGCTCGCGATGGCGCGCGACGTGCGCGTCATTCTGGTGAAGCTCGCCGACCGGCTGCACAACATGCGCACGCTGGGCGCGGTGCCGCCGGAGAAGCGTCGGCGCGTGGCGCGCGAAACGCTGGATATCTACGCGCCGATCGCGCATCGGCTCGGTCTCAACAACACGTATCGCGAGTTGCAGGATCTGAGCTTCGCGAACTTCAATCCGAACCGTTACGCCACGCTCGAAAAAGCGGTGAAGGCGGCGCGCGGCAATCGGCGTGAAGTGGTCGGCAAGATTCTCGAAGCGGTGCAGCGCACGATCGCGGACGCGAAGATCAGCGCCGAAGTCACCGGCCGCGAAAAGACCATCTACAGCATCTACAAGAAGATGCGGGACAAGCAGTTGTCGTTCTCGCAAGTGCTGGATGTGTACGGCTTTCGCGTGGTCGTGGAAAGCGCGCTGGAGTGCTACACGTGCATCGGCGCGCTGCATGCGCTCTACAAGCCCGTGCCGGGCAAGTTCAAGGATTACATCGCGATTCCGAAGGTCAACGGCTATCAGTCGTTGCATACCACGCTCGTCGGGCCGTTCGGCGCGCCGATCGAGTTTCAGATTCGCACGCGCAAGATGCACGAGATCGCCGAGGCAGGCGTCGCGGCGCATTGGCTTTACAAGAACGGCGGCGCGGATCTGAACGACGTTCAGAAGCGCGCGCATCAATGGCTCAAGTCGCTGCTCGACATCCAGAGCGAAGCGGGCGATTCGAGCGAATTCCTCGAACACGTCAAGATCGACCTGTTCCCGGACGCGGTCTATGTGTTCACGCCGAAGTCCAAGATCATGCCGCTGCCGCGCGGCGCGACGGCGCTCGACTTCGCGTATTCGATTCACAGCGACCTCGGCAATCAGTGCGTCGCGGTCAAGATCAACAACGAACTGCTGCCGCTGCGCACGGAGTTGAAGAGCGGCGATATCGTCGAAGTGATCACCGCGCCGTACTCGAAGCCGAATCCCGCGTGGCTCGGGTTCGTGCGCACCGGCAAGGCGCGCTCGGCCATCCGTCACTACCTGAAGACGATGCGCCTGAACGAATCCGTGCAGCTCGGCGAGCGGCTCGTCGATCAAAGTCTCAAGGGCTACGGTCTCGCGCTGTCGGACGTGACGCCGGAGGTCTGGGAAAAGCTCGTGCTGTGGACCGGCAACAAGACGCGTCAGGAAATCTTCGCGGATATCGGTCTGGGCCGGCGCGTGGCGGCCGTGATGGCCAAGCGCATCGAAGTGCTGATGAACGGCATTGCGGACGACGAGGATCATCCGCATCGCGAGCACCACAACACCAATTCCGCGCCGCCCGTGGTTATCACGGGTACGGAAGGCATGTCGGTGCAACTGTCGCCGTGCTGCCGCCCGATTCCCGGCGACGACATCATGGGCTATATCGGGATCGGGCTCGGCATGGCGATCCACACGACCGAATGCCGCGTCGCGCAGCGCATCCACCGGCGCGATCCGGGGCGCTGGATCGACGTGGCGTGGGCGCCGCAGCCGGGGCGTCTCTTCGACGTCGCCGTGAAGGTGCTCGTGAAGAACACGAAGGGCGTGTTCGCGCGCGTGGCGGCGGACATCACGTCGGCGGACGCGAACATCGTTCACATCGCAATGGACGAGGACGTCTCGCAGGAAGCGAAGCTGCTGCGCTTCGTCATTCAGGTGAGCGATCGCGTGCATCTCGCGAATGTGATGCGTCGCGTGCGCACGAATCTGGACGTGATGCGCATTGCGCGCGAGCGTCCGAGCGACGAGCCGCATCATCGCAATCAGGACGGCGGCATGCGCATCGACCGGGAACGCGCCGACTACTGATCCGGCGCGGGAACGCGGCGTGCATGCGGTCGTCAGTCGACCGAAAGCATGGAGAGCGCCGTTATGAATACATCCGACCTCGAAGGCCCCACGCTCGATTACTGGGTGGCGCGCGGCCTTCACGACTTCATCAGGGAAATCCACTTTACCGACAGCGGCACGACGCTCTCGATCCGCGGCAATGACCGCGGCAAGGCGTGGGACGGGCGGTTTCTGCCGTCGACGTCGTGGGAGGCCGCCTCTGTCGTGCTGGAGCGCGCCTGCCGGCTCGAAATGAGCGACGTGGGACGCGGGGAAGTGGAGTGCACGGCGACGTTCGGCAAGGACGGCGAGCCGGTGCACGCGCGGGGGCCGTCGCTGCGCGTGGCGCTCTTGCGCGCGTTCGTGCGGCATTCGTTCGGCGATACCGTCGACGATGTCTACTTGCGGCATCCGCAGACCTTGCTCGGCACGCGCGCGGAAGCGATCAGCGAGCCGACGGCGTTCATCTCGGCGGAGGACGTGCCGGCGCCCAACGCGCGCATTGGCGATATCAAGTCGCCGCCACGGCCCTGACGATCAGCGTCGCGATAAGCGAGGGGAAAAACAAAAAGGGCCTTCCGGATGGAAGGCCCTTCAAAAGTGGCGCGGCTGGCAGGATTCGAACCCACGACCCCTTGGTTCGTAGCCAAGTACTCTATCCAACTGAGCTACAGCCGCACGCAAAACGGTACTACAACGATACTGCTAGTGACTTCAACGCGCTTTTGGTTAAGCGCTGGTGTTTGGCTTCGAAGCAAAACACCGGAAAAGGTGGCGCGGCTGGCAGGATTCGAACCCACGACCCCTTGGTTCGTAGCCAAGTACTCTATCCAACTGAGCTACAGCCGCACGCAGAAGCGGAATTATAGCCAAGCCCGTTTGAAAAGGGAAGAGGCGTTGACCGAAAAGTGGGTGAGATGGGCTAGCGTCGTGGTAAGTTGACGATTACACGCCTCTACACACTCAGCGCGCGATGCGCGGAATTCTGGAATCGGTTTGCACCATGAACAAGGCATTTGTCAAAGAATCCGACGAGAGCGACGACGATCTCGAACTGGGCCAGCCGGATGTGCCGGCCGGCGCGAAGAACTACATCACGCCTGCCGGCCATCAGCGGCTGCGCGACGAGTTGCTGCAACTGCTCGACAACGAGCGCCCGGAAGTGGTCAAGCTCGTGTCGTGGGCGGCGTCGAACGGTGATCGCTCGGAGAATGGCGATTACATCTACGGCAAGCGGCGCCTGCGAGAGATCGACCGGCGCATCCGCTTTCTGACGAAGCGTCTCGATCTCGCGGAGGTCGTGGATGCGCGCAAGCAGGAGAACGTCGATCAGGTCTTCTTCGGCGCGACGGTGGACTACGCGGGCGACGACGGCATCGTGCATACGGTGACGATCGTCGGCGTCGACGAGGTGGATTTGGACCGCGGGCACGTGAGCTGGATCTCGCCGGTCGCGCGGGCGCTCCTGAAGGCGCGTATCGGCGATACGGTGCCGCTGCACACGCCGGCGGGCGTGCAGCAGATCGATATTCTCGACGTGCGGTATCCGCGCTAGTTCGCGCGTCATGTCGGCGTAGAGACGAAAAAAAGCCGCTCCGAGGAGCGGCTTTTTAACAAGCAGAACTGCAGTCGAGGCTTAGAAGCGGTGACGAACGCCAACCGTTGCCGAGACTTGGTTCGAGGTCGACGAGATGCCAACGCCGTTGATCGTCGCGCCGATGTTCGTGCCGTCCGTGTTCGTCACGTGCTGGTACTCGCCCTGCAGATACACGTCGGTACGCTTCGACAGCGCATATGCCGTTTGGAGGTCGACCTGGTGGAACTTCGGCTTCACGCCTTCGATGCGCGCATCGGTGAACGTGTAGTTCGCTGCCAGCGACAGAGCCGGCGTCAGGTTGTAGCGGCCGTTCACTTCGTAGTTCTGGAAGCGCACGCTGTTGCCCAGCGTGATGTTGCCGAGACCTTGCGAGCCGACGTTCGTCAGACCGACGCCGCTGTCGAGCATGGTTTGCGTGAACACGAAGCCAACCGTCGCCGGACCGAACGCGTAGTTCAGGCCACCACCGAAGATGCGCTGACGGCCTGCCGAGAACGGAGCCTGGTCAGCCGTGACCGCGCCGCCCGCGATTGCCGCGCCCGCTGCATTGATCGGCGCGCTGTTGTTCGTCTGGAAGTACGCACCCGCCACGTTCAACGGACCGTAGTTATACGACACACCCGCGCTGTACGCACGGTTGTTCGCGAAACCGCCAGCCTGGTTCGAGAAGCCGTACATCGCGCCGAACTTCAGGCCAGCGTAGTTCGCGCTGGTGTACTTGACCGAGTTGTCGACGCGGAACGTGTTGGTCAGGTTGTCGTTATCGAACGGGTGGGCGAACTGCGTGCCGCCGTATTGCGTGCCCGTCAGAGCCAGAGGCCCGAGGAAGTCGACCACGGAGTCATATTGACGGCCGAGGGTCACAGCGCCGAACTGGTTGCTCGACAGACCAACATATGCCTGACGGCCGAACTCACGACCACCTTGGCCGTTCGTGCCGTTCATGATGTTGAAGCCGTTCTCCAACGTGAAGATCGCCTTCAGGCCGCCGCCCAGGTCTTCCGAACCGCGCAGGCCCCAACGGCTGCCGTTGACCGCGCCGCTCGTCGCCTTCCAGTTGCTGTGGCCGTTCTGATTGTTCGTGTAGGTGATGCCCGCATCGATCAGGCCGTAGAGCGTGACGCTGCTTTGCGCGTGAGCGGCGGTAGCGAAGACGCCCGTGAGGGCTGCGACCATGAGAGTCTTTTTCATCTTTGTAACTCCGAGAGCAGATTGGGCCTAAGGAACCCAGGCTTTGAGGAAACCTCGCTGCGACCGGCTGCGAGAGGCGCGGTCGGAGGAGCAACGTGCCGCGGACAGCGACGCGTTTGTTTCCGGACCAGACGAAGTGTAAAGACGGTGTTACATAGCGACACGTTCCACTTCGCGCAATAAATCATTCTCCGATTAGCAATGATCGCAAGAGGCGATTTTCTGCTTTAGATTCAGTGATTTATTGGCGAATAAAGGGCGCGGCGCTTAAGTGTCAACCAATCTGCGTTGCAGATGTGCGACACGATTTGCGCCGAAATGGAATGGGACGAGTTCGGAAAATGGATTGTTGAGAAAACAGCAACAGAAGATTGCCACGCCTGAGGGTAATTATTGCGACGGCGGTGGCTATACTGTCATTTCTGCTTTCCGAAGCAGACTTTTTCGTTGACGGAAAAGATCTCCAAACTTTGTCAGCGCGGCCTTTTGGTCGCGCTTTTTTTTTGCTTGTCACAGTGTGGTCGAGGCTTCAGCGGGCTCGAGGTCGACGGCTTCCTCCCGGTTCGGCACGAGGTCGTCGTCCAGCGGCGTGGCCCAGTCCTCGGTGACGTAGCGGCGGGCGTCCATCGGCGATGCAAGCAGGTTCTGCCAGTGATCACCGTGCCATGCCGGTTCGAATGAAAGCGGCGATATCGACGGCGCGCCAGATGGAATAAACGAACCGACGAGTGACTTCAGCCATTGCGCAAAGCGCGTCAAGTGATTCATCGTCGATCCTCCTATTCATTGCATCACATCTTATTTCCATGATCCTCTCGGGTGGAGAATCGGGCAAGGCGAGTTAACACTTACTCCTTGGTAATGAGATTTGCACCTCGCGCCAGATAATCGGCTTTTCACGAATGCTATCTTTATCGAAACTATATGCGCCGAGTAAAGCCGTCACATGATCCCAACTGCGGCTAGTTAATCAAGCGTGATGAAGTAACTTTGCAGAACGCCGCGAACCGTTAATTCCGGAGTTAATCAGCCGTGGCTGATCTACGCTGCCTGGCGAGGCCGCGAAGCGTGGCCCACACGGCGCAGCCGCCGAGCGGGAACGGCTGTCCCGCGTGGCGCAGGTGCGGCAAGGCCTACCACGCCGAATTTCCGAGCAGTATTCCCGCATGCGTTTTATGACTGGGGTTTATACGAGATTGCAAGGCGAAAACATGCGCGACCACGCGCGAAATCGGCTTTCGCCGTATCGACGCACCTGCGACTCCATAATATCCCGGTAAATCGGTGAAACTACCTACGTCGGCGCCCTCAAGATATTCGATGAATTGCCGAGACCGCCCGATTTGCCCGAACCTTCCGCCGACGCCTCGGAGATACCGGTGCGTTAGAATGGGCAATTCGAATTCCCCGTTGCACGGCCGAAGCTGCCGCACTGCCTTAGATCACGATGCACCCCAATTTCCCTCCCGCGCTTGCACTGCCTTCCACCCCTCTCGTTTTCGTCGATCTCGAAACCACCGGCGGCACGTTCGGCGTCGATCGCATCACTGAAATCGGTATCGTCGAGGCCGGGCCGCAAGGGGTGTCGCAGTGGACCTCGCTCGTGAATCCGGAGCGGCCGATTCCCGCATTCGTTCAGCAGCTGACCGGCATCGACGACGCGATGGTGCGAGACGCGCCCACCTTCGCCGAACTCGCGGCCGGCTTGCTCGACCGGATGGACGGGCGGCTCTTCGTCGCGCACAACGCGCACTTCGATCACAGTTTTCTGAAGAGCGAGTTCAGGCGCATCGGCATGCGCTTCGTGCCGGACGTGCTGTGCACGGTCCAACTGTCGCGGGCGGTGTATCCGGCGGAAACGCGGCACGGGCTGGATGCGCTCGTCGAACGTCACGCGCTCGTGCCCGCCGCCCGGCATCGCGCGCTCGCCGATGCGGATCTGCTGTGGCAGTTCTGGCAGCATCTGCATCGGGCGCACGCGCCGGAGACACTGGCGGAACACGTGGGCCGGGTGACGCGCCGCTTCCGTCTCGCGGCGCAGATCGACGAAGACACGATCGAGCGCATTCCGGCGGGCTGCGGCGCGTACGTCTTCTTCGGCGACGACGACGCACCGCTCTATGTCGGCCGCAGCGTGCGCTTGCGCCAGCGCGTGCGCTCGCATTTGACCGGGCCGCGCCGGTCAGCGAAGGACCTGCGCCTGGCCGCCCTTGTGCGACGCGTGGAATGGAAGGCGACGGGCGGCGAAATCGGCGCGATGCTTGCCGAGGCGCAGATGATCGCGACGCTGCGTCCTTTGCTCAACCGCGCGCCGAAGTCCCGAGCCGGTGATGCGCGCGGCATGCCGTGGCCGCACACAGGCGCCATCGCCATCGAGGAACGCGACGCGGCAACCGGGCACCGCGCATGGCATGTGGTCGACAACTGGCAGTACTTCGGCACCGCTGGGACGCTCGAGCAAGCGCATGAATTGCGGGCGACAGGCGAACCCGCGCGTTTCGACCTGGCGGTATACCGCATTCTCGGCGAACGTCTGGCTCGCGGTCTCGCGTTCGTGCCGTTGCGGCAGGACGTGCTGGCGAGCGCGGCTTCCTAACCTCAGCCGATCCCGCCGACGCCGCCGGCCGCGCACACGTGAGACAACGCGCGCCCGAGCGGCGCGTTCATCGACGAGTCATAGCGCGTGACGTGCTTCCAGCGCGCGAGGCTATCGGCGAGACGCAGCGGACAGTCATCGGCGTGGCGCATCGGCTCGATACGCGAGAGCGCGGTCAACAGCGCGCTCGTCAGCCGATCCAGCTTCGGGCGGGTCTCGGTGGCGAGATCGGGCGGCGAACCTTCGGGCGCGGCCCTCAGCGCGCGCCAGTTCGCGAACAGCGCGTTCTGCACGTCCTTGCTCGCGTCGATCTGATCGCGGAAGAACTGCTGCGCGAATTCTGGATCGATGTCCGCGGCGCGTGCTTTTTCGTCAACGTGCCGGAGCAGCGCGGCTTCGCGCGGCGCGTCGGTGATCGGCTCGTGGCGCGCCCACTTATAGCGGGCGACCGGTTCAGCGAGAGCTAAGCGTTGAGAAACGAGCGCGATGAGGTTGGTGAACGCCGTGTCGTCGCCGTCTGCTTGCGCGGGCGCGGCAGCCGCGAGCAGCAGCGTGCAGGCGACGGTCAGGCGAGAAAGAAGAGAGAGAAGAGCGGGGGCCGATCGGTGGCGCATCGTCTGGGCGGTTCGCGCAAAAGCGCCAGCATAGCGCAGGCGCGCAGTCGTGCGGACGGTTGGATCAGGCGAGCGAAGCCAGGCGTCAGCCCGACTCGTTTCAGAAGGAGAGGGCGTGACGCTTCCTGGCGAGCGCCATGTGCGGACTGCGAAGTCCGTGCGCGCCGCGCGCACCGGGCGTCGTCTTCACGACGGCGGCGTGATGGTTCAGCGCGGCCGCCTACTTGACCGAAGCCAGCTTGCGCTGTTCGTCGAAGAACGCGCGCACGTGCTCGGGCAGTTCGGTCGCGAGAAACTCGACGGCTACCGGCTCCGGGTCCGGACAATGCACCTTGTCGGGCGTCGGGATTTTCGTCGGTTTGGCGTCCATGGTTCTCTCCTCGGGTGACATCGACATTCGATTGCTGGCTATTGCGACTGCTGCATGTCTCGTGCGCTGCCGCATGGCCGATTAACTGATCCTCTGTTTAAGCGTTATCGGTTCGGCGTGGCTTCGGCTTGAGCGCAAAACTATGGTGACCGATCAAGCATATGACCGTTCGTGCGGCGGTCGGTAATTTTCGCTGACGGATGAACCCGCTTACTTAAGTTTTAGCAAAAACAACCGCAGTGGACCAAGCCGTTAGAACAACGCGGAGCCCCGTCGCGCCAGGCGCGGCGCCGCGCCCACGCTGAATCGTTGCCTTTCCTCTATGGATATAACGATACCGGGAAACCTTCGTTGACGCTGTGGTGCAAAGCGGAAAATGGCTCGTCGTTGTACGAAAGCGCACATATCGCGCGATTTAGAGAAGCCGGTTGCGCGAATGCGAAATGCTTTTGCGTATTTGCGCCGCGAACCGAAATTCGAGGCAGTCGAGGAAGCCGGAGGAAGCAACTACGCATTGGAGGAGAGCCGGTCTCGCGCGCGTTCGAGACCACCAAAAACAAAAACCCGCGTCATTTGCATGAACGCGGGTTTTGGTTTGCTGCTTGAAGCTTGTGGTGCCGGAAAGAGGAATCGAACCCCCGACCTTCGCATTACGAATGCGCTGCTCTACCGTCTGAGCTATTCCGGCATCAGAGAAACAAGATTATAGCGACCACATTCTCGATTTGGCAAGACCCTGAATCAATTTTTCTTTGTCTGATGGTAGCGGGTGACGCGGTCCACTTCGTTCTTCGAGCCGAGGAACACCGGCACGCGCTGGTGCAAGCTCGTCGGGACGATGTCGAGAATGCGCCGCTCGCCGTCGGTCGCCGCGCCGCCCGCCTGCTCGACGATGAACGCCATCGGGTTCGCTTCGTACATGAGGCGCAGCTTGCCCGGGCGATCCGGCGTGCGCTTGTCGGCCGGATACATGAAGATGCCGCCGCGATTCAGGATGCGATGCACGTCCGCGACCATCGACGCGATCCAGCGCATATTGAAGTCTTCCTTGCGCGGACCGTCCTTGCCTTCGTTCAGTTCGTTGACGTAGCGCTGCACCGGCTCGTACCAGTGGCGGCTGTTCGACGCGTTGATCGCATATTCGCGGGTTTCCGTCGGCACCTGCATGTCGCGCTGCGTCAGCACCCAGGAGCCGAGTTCGCGGTCGAGCGTGAAGCAGTTGACGCCATTGCCCGTGGTCAGCACCAGCACCGTCTGCGGCCCGTACACGGCATAACCTGCGGCCACTTGTGCGCTTCCCGGCTGCATGAAGACCGCTTCCGTCGGGTCCGCGCCGTCCGGGCAGCGCAACACCGAGAAGATGGTCCCGATCGACACGTTCACGTCGATGTTCGACGAGCCGTCGAGCGGATCGAAGGTCAGCAGATAGTTGCCCTTCGGATAGCGGTTCGGAATCGGGAAGATCTTTTCCATCTCTTCCGATGCCATCGCGGCCAGGTTGCCGCCCCATTCGTTGGCTTCGAGCAGGATTTCGTTCGAGAGCACGTCGAGCTTCTTCTGCACTTCGCCTTGCACGTTCTCGCTGCCGGCGGAGCCGAGCGCATCGCCGAGCGCGCCTTTGCTCACCTGATAGCCGATTTGCTTGCAGGCCCGCGCGACGACTTCGATCAGAAGACGCAGGTCGGCCGGCAGGTTCTGGTGTTCGCGCTGCTGCTCGATCAGATACTTCGTGAGCGTGGTACGGCTGGAAATGGAGGACATGCTGGGCTCCGGTGAGCGTTAGACGAATATTCACGATTCTAACCGCTCGATCCTGCTCGCCCATGTGACAGCACCGGCCGTCGCCGCCATAAACAAGAATGGCCGTCGCACGAAACATCGCGCGACGGCCACTGAGCGGGTCAAGCGCGGTTACGCCGCCAACGCCTTCTCGACCACTTCCCGCACGTCGCGCGACTTCGCCTTCGACGCGACTTCGCTCAACGCCGCGTGCATCTTCTCGCGCAGCGCCGGGGTGAAGCGCCGCCACATCTCGAGTCCGCGCGCGAGCCGCGCCGCGACCTGCGGATTCAACGCGTCCAGCGCGATAACCTGCTCGGCCCAGAACGCGTAGCCGGAGCCGTCGACCGCGTGGAACTGCGCGGGATTGCCGCTACAGAAGCTAAAAATGAGCGAGCGCGCGCGGTTCGGGTTTTTCAGCGTGAATGCCGGATGCTGCATCAGCTGCCGCACGATCTCGATCACCTTACGCTGCTCGCCGCCGCGCTGCGTCGCCTGAAGCGCGAACCACTTGTCGACCACCAGCGCCTCCTTCTCGAAGCGGCGATAGAAGTCCGCGAGCGCCGCATCGGCGACGGTCGGGTCCGCGCCTGCCGTCGCGCTGGCAAGCAACAGCGCCGAAAGCGCGGCGGAGCGGTCCGTCATGTTGTTCGCGTCGTCGTACTGCTTTTGCGCGAGACGCACGGCGTCGCTCGGATCGTCGACTTGGCTCAGATAGGCGAGCGCCAGATTCTTGAGCGCGCGCTTGCCGGCGTCTTCGGGCGTCGGCCGGTATTCGCCCGGCGTCTGGTTCGCCTCGTAGACAGCGAGCCACTTGTCGCGCAACTGCGACGCGAGCCGGCGGCTCATGAACACGCGCGCCGCGTGCACCGCGGCGGGGTCCGACACGCTCATCTGCTCGGCGAGATAGCTCTCGGACGGCAGCATCAGCGCGAGTTCGCGGAAGGCGGGCGTGAGCGTGGTGTCGTCGAGCACCTGAGCGAACGCCGCGATCACTTCGTCGTCGATCGAAAGCGTCTCGCCCTTCGCCGCGCGCCCGGCGAGCGCGAGCAACTCGCGCGTGGCGAGGCGCTGGCCGGCTTCCCAGCGGTTGAACGGATCGCTGTCGTGCGCGAGCAGGAACGCGAGCTGTTCATTCGTGTAGTCGTATTCGACGATCACAGGCGCCGAGAAATTGCGCAGCAGCGAGGGCAGGGGCGCCTCGGCGACATCGACGAAGGTGAACGACTGCTCGCGCTCCGTGAATTCGAGCACGCGCGTCGTGCCGCTCGGCTCTTTTTCGCCTTCGAGACGCAGCGGCAGATCCGCACCGTTCGCGCCGATCAGACCGACCGCGAACGGAATCAGAAGCGGTCCCTTCTGCGTCGCGCGGGCGGCTTCCGAAGTCTCGCCGTAGCCTTGCGTCAGCGTCAGCGTGTACTTCTTGTTCGCGGCGTCGTAGGACGCGCGCACGGTGACGCGCGGCGTGCCCGCCTGGCTGTACCAGCGCTCGTATTGCGCGAGGTCGCGATGATTTGCGTCGGCCATCGCCTGACGGAAGTCGTCGCACGTCACGGCCTGGCCGTCGTGGCGCTGGAAGTAGAGGTCCATGCCGCGCCGGAAGCCGTCGCGGCCGAACAGCGTCTGATACATCCGCACGACTTCCGAGCCTTTCTCGTAGACGGTCATCGTGTAGAAGTTGTTGATCTCGACGTAGCTCTCCGGGCGCACCGGATGCGCCATCGGGCCGGCGTCCTCGGCGAACTGCATTTGCCGCAGCACGCGCACGTCCTCGATGCGCTTGGTCGCGCGGGCCGCCGCGCTCGCCGCGCCATCGGCGTCGCCCGCGGCCATGTCGGCGGAGAATTCCTGATCGCGGAACACCGTCAGCCCTTCCTTCAGGCTCAACTGGAACCAGTCGCGGCACGTCACGCGGTTGCCGGTCCAGTTATGGAAGTACTCGTGGCCGACCACCGCCTCGATGTTCGAAAAGTCCGTGTCCGTCGCCGTTTCCGGATTGGCGAGCACGTACTTTGTGTTGAAGATGTTGAGGCCCTTGTTCTCCATCGCGCCCATGTTGAAGTCGCTCACCGCGACGATCATGAAGCGGTCCAGATCCAGTTCCAGCCCGAAGCGCTTCTCGTCCCAGCGGATCGAGTGAATGAGCGAATCCATCGCGTGGCGCGTCTTGTCGAGATCGTGTTCCTCGACCCACACCTGCAGCAGCTTTTCCTTGCCCGAGCCGGTCTTGATGCGTTCTTCCAGCGCGACGAGCTTGCCCGCGACGAGCGCAAATAGATAACTCGGCTTCTTGAACGGATCTTCCCACTTGGCGAAGTGGCGGCCGTCGGGCAGATCGCCTTCCTCGATCAGATTTCCGTTGGACAAAAGCACCGGATACGCCGCCTTGTCGGCGCGCAGCGTGACGGTGTAGGTGGCCATCACGTCCGGACGGTCGAGGAAGTACGTGATGCGCCTGAAGCCTTCCGCCTCGCATTGCGTGAAGAAGTTGCCGCTCGACACATAAAGACCGGAGAGCGTCGTGTTCTGCTCCGGATTGCAGACGGTTTCGATGCTGAGTTCGAACGCGTCGCCGGGAAGGTCGCCGATCGACAAACCGTTCTCGCTGGTCTGCACGTCCGCGTGCGCTGCGCCGTTGATCGCGGCGCGCACGAACTCCAGTTGCTCGCCGATCAGTTCGAGGCGCGGCGCATGGCCCGGCGCGTCCGGGTTGCGGCGCAGGCGCATGGTGTTCTTCACGACCGTGCGCGACGGCACGAGGTCGAATTCCAGCGCGACCGAATCGATGAGGAAAGCGGGCGGCGTATAGTCCTCGCGGCGAATCACAGCGGACGCGGTCGGTGCGGGCGTGTTGGACATGGCAAGATCATCTCGGTGAGAGTGGCGGCCCGAACGCTCACGTGCGGCTCATGCGCGCACGAACGCGGGCTCAGCAGGTCGAACCATTGTACAAAACGGCTGGCTATCGTGAGTCCGGTGAGTCCGGTGAGTCCGGTGAGTCCGGCGCCGCCGTTCGACGCTCGCCCGAGCGCAGTCAACGAAATGAGGATGGCCATGAACCTCTCGACCCATCGGCTGATACGCGCGGCCTCCCTGCCCGGCGCGTTGTGGCTTGCTGGCTGCACGACCTACGTCCAGACGCAGGTGACCGCGTTCTCGGACTGGACGGGCAGCGACGCCACGCGCACCTATGCGTTCGCCCGCGGTGACGACCAGCAGAACAGCATCGAGCAGAAGACTTACGAGACGCTCGTCGCGAGCGAACTGGCGAAATACGCGTTCAAGGAGGCGCCGCAAGCAAGCGCGCATTTTCAGGTGGCGCTCGCGTATTCCGTGCGCGGCGACCTCGTGACGGTGCGGCAGCCCGTCTATTACGATCCGTGGCCGTGGTACGGCTACTACGGCCGTCCGTTCTGGGGGCCGTGGGGCGGCTTCGGTCCATACGGCCCGTGGGGTCCGACGGGCTATGTCGACCAGAGTTACCCCGTCTATATCCACGCGCTGCAGATCCGCATGACCGAGCGCGTGACCGGACGCGAGGTCTACAAGGTGACAGCGGTCAATTCGACCGACGACGCCTCGCTGTATCGCGCGATGCCGTATCTCGCCCGCAGCGCGCTCGCCGACTTCCCGCTCGGCAACGGCACGGTGCGCACGGTGACGCTGCCGGTGGACAAGAACGTCGGCATCGGCAACGAGACGGCGGCATCGCCCGATTCGACGGCGAGCGGCGCCGCGCCGGCGCCTGCAACAGCGCCCAAAACCGCGGAGTGACGGTGGCTCGCGGCACGCCGAGACGCGCCAGAACAGGGCATTCGGCCGCGCCGCAATATATGCAGCGGCGGTCAATAAGCGATATATTCGCGGTCATGACAAAACCGTGTCCGCCCCGTCCGAAAGCCGTTCCCGAGCCCGCCACATGGGACGCCCGGCTCGCCCGCCGCCTCGTCACGCCGCTCGTCGGCACGCCCGTCACGCCGAATCATCTGACGACCGTTCGCCTCGCCATCGGGCTCGGCGGCGCGTACTACCTTTCGCTCGGCGACTTCTGGCTGTGCTCGCTCGGCGCGCTCCTGATCGCGCTGTCAAATTTCGTCGATCACACCGATGGCGAGCTTGCGCGCATCAGCGGTCAGTCGAGTAAGATCGGACACTTTTACGACCTTGCGTGCGACGCGCTCGTGACCGTGCTGCTCTTCGCCGGCATCGGTTTTTACGTCGCGGTGCATCATCCTTCGTACGCGACGGCCGCGCAGTGGCTCGGCGGCGTGGCGGGCGTCGCGGTCGCGCTCATTTTCTTCCTGCGCATGCGCATCGAGTCGATGGTCGGCAAGTCCGGCACCAAGCAGGCAACGGTCGCCGGCTTCGAAACCGAAGACGTGCTGTATCTGCTGCCGCTCGTGACGGTGCTGAACGGCATGACGCCGTTTCTGATCGCGGCGGCCATCGGCGCGCCGTTGTTCGCGGTGTTCGTCGCGGTGGACTACCGGCGCGTGACGCGCCGCGTGCGCGCCGAAGCCACCGTGCGCGCGAAGGCACAGACAGCACAGACGGCGCACGCCGCGCGCAAGGACGGCAACGATTTTCAGGCGGTGAGATGAGCGATACGGCAACTCCGGTCAACCAGCAACCTCGACAGTCACACGCGGACCACGCGGGCCGCCCGTCGCCACGCGATATCGACGCGACCCTCAACGCGCGCCTCGCCACGTTGCCCACGCCGAGGCTGCACGCGGACTACGAGAAACAAGGCTCCTTCCTCTATCTCGACGACTTCCTTCCGCGCGACTACACCGAACGCCTGATCGCCGCCGTGCACGACGTGATGCCGGCCGTGAACCGCAACTACCTGCCGGGCCACAAGGCGGGCGGCAGCGTGAGCCGTCATACGCTCGACAAGCTCGCGCCGTTCATCGCGGACCTGTACCGCTCGGAGGCGCTCATCAAGTGGCTGGAGGCGGTGAGCGGCGACAAGCTGCAACTCTCGCCCGAAGACGATCCGCACGCCTACGCGCTTTATTTCTACACGCGCCCCGGCGATCACATCGGCTGGCACTACGACACGTCGTACTACAACGGCCGCCGCTACACCATGCTGCTCGGCGTGATCGACGACTCGTCCTGCCGCCTCGACTACGAACTGCACACGCGCACGCCGAACGCGACGCCGCAGCCCGGCTCGGTGCAGTATCCGCCGGGCGCGCTGGTGTTCTTCGACGGCGACAAGCTCCGGCATCGCGTCACGCCGCTCGGCGAAAACGAGATGCGCGTGTCGCTCACGTTCGAGTACGTCACGAACCCGGAGATGCGGCCGTTCCAGCGTTTCATCTCGAACATGAAGGACTCGATCGCGTACTTCGGCTTTAAGCAGGTCTTTCGCCGCAAAGGCGGCAAGAACGGACAGGCATGAGCCGCGCGGGCACGTTTCTGCTGTCGATCGGCGTGGTGTTGTTCATCGCGCTGCTCGGCTGGCAAGGTTTCGGCTCGGTGGCGTCGACGCTCGCCGCCGCGGGCTGGGGCATCTTTGCGGTGGCCGCGTTTCACTTCGCGCCGCTCGTGCTCGACGCGGGCGCGATCAGCGTGCTCTTCTCCCGCAACGAACGCGACGTCACCTTGCGCGACGCGCTGCTCGCGCGCTGGGCGGGCGAATCGGTCAATAGCCTGATGCCCGCCGGACAAATCGGCGGGCCCATGCTGATGGTCCGCCATCTCTCGCAGCGCGGCATGCGCGCGCGCGACGCAGCCGCCGTCATCACCGTGAGCACGACGATGCAGACCGTCGCGCAGCTTCTTTTCGCGCTCGTCGGCGTCGTGCTGCTGACGAGCTACGCGGCGGGCGGCTCGTCGACGGTCGTGTCGATTGCGGTGCTCGCGGTCGTCGCCGTGATCGGCGCGATGATCTTCGGTTTCTATCTCGCGCAGCGGCGCGGTCTCTTCGGCCGCGCGATGCGCTTTGCGTCCGGCATTGCCGCGCGCTTTTCGAAGAAGCGCGACTGGTCGTCGCTCGTCACGCGCGCCGAGGCGGTCGATACGGCCGTTCACGCGCTGTATCGCGAGCGCGGCAAGGTGGCGGCGAGCTTCCGCCTGAGCCTTCTCGGCTGGATCGTCGGCACGGGCGAAGTCTGGATCGTGCTCGATCTGCTCGGGCATCCGGTCGGCTGGACCGAAGCGCTGCTGCTCGAAAGTCTCGGTCAGGCGATTCGCGGCGCGGCGTTCGCCATTCCCGGCTCGCTCGGCGTGCAGGAAGGCGGTTATCTGCTGCTCGCGCGCCTCGTCGGCCTGCCGCCCGAAACGGCGCTGGCGCTCTCGCTCGCCAAGCGCGCCCGCGAGCTCTTGCTCGGCGTGCCGGGCATCGTCTATCTGCATTTCGTTGAAAAAGGCTGGCAGCGCCGTCGTCTTGCGCGCGTGCCGGATATCGACTGATTCACCCTCGAAGGGAACAACAACCATGCGCGCAATTATTCTTGCGGCCGGGATGGGACTGCGTCTTGTTCAGCCCGAAGGCCAGCAAAAGCCGAAATGCCTGCTGCGCTTTGGCGACGCCTCGCTCCTCGAACGCCATCTTCATTATCTGAAGGGCGCGGGTGTCGATGAAATCGTCTTCGTCACCGGCTTCAAGCACGAACAGATCGAGGCCGAACTCGCGTCGATCGACTGGAAGCCGAAGACGGAGATCGTCGTGAACGAGGAATTCACGCTCGGCAGCGTGCTGTCCGTGCATACCGCGCGCGAAGCGATGACGCGCGGCGGCGACGTGCTGCTGATGGACGCCGACGTGCTCTACGATGAGCGCATCATCGAATCGCTGGTCGCGGGCGGCGCCGTGAATCGCCTGCTGATCGACCGCGATTTCGAAGCCGGCGACGAGCCGGTGAAGCTGTGCGTCGAAAACGGCGTGCCGGTGGAACTGCGCAAGCAGGTCGCGGCGGGCCTCGCGTACGACACCATCGGCGAATCGGTCGGTTTCTTCCGCTTCGACGAGAAGACGGCCGCGCGTCTTGCCGATATCGTCGCGGATTATGTCGAAACGGGCCGCGCGAAGATGCCGCACGAAGAAGCGGTGCGCGACCTGCTGCTGGAAAAAGCCCACGTGTTCGATATCGCCGATGTGACCGGCGCGCCGTGGATTGAAATCGACTTTCAGAACGACGTGAAGCGCGCAGCCGACGAAGTGCTGCCGCAGTTGCAACCGCTACGTCAGTTTGCAGGAGCCTCCCAACAATGAACGCACCCCGAACCATTCCCGTCGGCTACTCGCGCACCATGCGCCTGCGCGAGATGCTGCAAAGCAGCCGCCTCGAATTCCTGATGGAAGCGCACAACGGCATCTCGGCGCGCATCGCGAAGGAAGCCGGTTTCAAGGCGATCTGGGGCTCGGGCCTCTCGATCTCCGCGCAGTTCGGCGTGCGCGACAACAACGAAGCGAGCTGGACGCAGGTTGTCGATAACCTCGAATTCATGGCCGACGCGAGCGATCTGCCGATCCTGCTCGACGGCGACACCGGCTACGGCAACTTCAACAACGTGCGCCGGCTGGTGAAGAAGCTGGAGCAGCGCGGCATCGCGGGCGTGTGCATCGAGGACAAGCAGTTCCCGAAGACCAACAGCTTCATCAACGGCGAAGCGCAGCCGCTCGCGGACATCGACGAATTCTGCGGCAAGATCAAGGCCGGCAAGGATTCGCAAAGCGATCCTAACTTCTCGATCGTGGCGCGCGTCGAGGCGCTGATCGCCGGCTGGGGCATGGAGGAGGCGCTCAAGCGCGCCGAGGCGTACCGGCAGGCGGGCGCGGACGCGATTCTGATCCACAGCAAGCTCTCGAAGCCCGACGAAATCCTGACCTTCGCGCGCGAATGGGCCGGGCGCGGTCCGCTCGTGATCGTGCCGACGAAGTATTACAGCACGCCGACCGACGCGTTCCGTCAGGCGGGCATCAGCTGCGTGATCTGGGCGAACCATCTGATTCGCGGCGCCGTTTCCGCGATGCAGGCTATCGCGAAGGAAATTCACGACAGCGAGACGCTCGTCAATGTGGAAGACCGCATCGCGACGGTCAACGAGATTTTCCGGCTGCAAGACGCCGACGAATACTCGGCGGCAGAGAACATCTATCTGACGGCGGCCAACGAAAAGCGCAGCGCGGTCGTGCTGGCGGCGAGCCGCGGCGCGGGCCTCGAAGCCGTGACGGCCGATCGTCCGAAAGTGATGCTGCCGGTCGCGGGCAAGCCGCTTCTGCGCCATCTGGTCGAGGCGTTCAAGAAGGAAGGCATCAATGACATCACGGTGGTCGGCGGCTACCGTGCCGATGCGATCGATATGTCGGGCGTCCGGCTCGTCGTCAACGACAAGCACGCGTCGACGGGCGAACTGGCATCGCTCGCGTGCGCCGCGAAGCACATCACCGGCGACACGGTGCTCTCCTACGGCGACCTGCTGTTTCGCAGCTATATCCTGCGCGATCTCGTCGAATCGCCGAGCGACTTCTGCGTCGTCGTCGATTCGTCGCAGACGCCGCAATCGGGCGCGTCCGCGACGGACTTCGCTTATTGCTCGCAACCCGATGACCGCGCGCTCTTCGGGCAGGAAGTGTGGCTGGAAAGCGTGGTCGGCGCGGGACATGGCCTGACCGAAAACCGCGCGCCGCAAGGCCGCTGGATGGGTCTCATCAATGTACGCAGCGGTGCCCGTGACCGCCTGCTCGCGGTGCTCGCGCAGCTTCAGGCGCGCCCCGACTTCGATACGCTCGACATGGCCGCGCTGCTGAATGCGCTCGTCGCGGCGGGCGAAAAGATCGAAGTGCAGTACGTGCACGGCCACTGGCGCGGCGTGAACGACCTCGACGACTTCCGTCGCGCGGGCGACTTTGCGCACGGTCAAACGCCGATCGGCTCGGAAGGACTGGAGAACGCGCGTGATTGAGGCCGCCCAGTTCGTCGAGGCGGCGCGCGCGCGCGGCTTCGACTGGTATGCGGGCGTGCCGTGCTCGTTTCTCACGCCGTTCATCAACTACGTGCTGCAGGACGAATCGCTGCATTACGTGTCGGCGGCGAACGAAGGCGATGCGGTCGCGCTGATCGCAGGCGTCGCGCTTGGCGCAGGGAACGGCGAGCGCAAACGTCGCGGCATCGCGATGATGCAGAACTCCGGCCTCGGCAACGCAGTGAGCCCGCTGACCTCGCTCACGTGGACGTTCCGGCTGCCGCAGCTTCTGATCGTGACGTGGCGCGGCCAGCCGGGCGTCGCCGACGAGCCGCAGCACGCGCTGATGGGCCCGATCACGCCGCAGATGCTCGACACGATGGAGATTCCGTGGGAGCTTTTCCCGACGGAAGCGGACGCCATCGGTCCGGCGCTCGACCGCGCGACCGAATACATGGACCGCACCGGCCGACCGTATGCGCTCGTGATGCAGAAGGGCAGCGTCGCGCCGTACGAACTGAAGAAGACCGGGCTGTCGGGCGTGCGCTCGTCCGAAGCCTCCGCGCCGGTCGACCGATTCGAAGGCGAGCGCGTGACACGTCATGCCGCGCTCGAGCGGGTGATCGCACGCACGCCTAAGGACTCGACGGTCGTCCTGGCTTCGACCGGCTTCTGCGGCCGCGAGCTGTACGCCATCGACGACCGCGAGAACCAGTTGTATCTCGTCGGCTCCATGGGCTGCGTGACGCCGATGGCGCTCGGCCTCGCGCTGTCGCGTCCGGACCTGACCGTCGTCGCGCTCGACGGCGACGGCGCGGCGCTCATGCGCATGGGCGCGTTTTCGACGCTCGGCGCGTACGGCCCGGCCAACCTCATCCACTTGTTGCTCGACAACGGCGCGCACGAATCGACCGGCGGACAGGCGACCGTGTCGCGCGGCGTCGATTTCGCGTCGATCGCGTCGGCGTGCGGCTATGCGCTCGCGCTCGACGGTGACGACATCGGCGTGATCGACCGCCTCTTCGACGCGCAAGCGCCCGAAGGCGCGCGCTTCGCGCGGCTGTCGATTACCACCGGCACGCCCGCCGACCTGCCGCGCCCGAAGATCACGCCGGAAGACGTGCGCGCGCGTCTGCAACGACACATCGGAGAACGCTGATGCTGCTGCTCAATCCCGGTCCCGTCACGCTGACCGAACGCGTGCGCAACAGCCTGCTGCGGACGGACCTGTGCCATCGCGAGCCGGAGTTCTTCGACTTGCAGGACGAAGCGAGAACGCGGCTCGTCGCGGCATACGAGCTCGATCCCGCGGAGTGGACCGCGGTGCTGATGACCGGTTCCGGCACGGCTGCCGTCGAAAGCATGATCGCGGGCCTCGTGCCGGAAGGCGGGCGGCTGCTCGTCGTGGAAAACGGCGTGTATGGCGACCGCATCGCGCAGATCGCGGCGCAGTACGGCATCGAGCATGACGTGCTGAAGTACGAATGGATGCAGGCGCCGGACACCGACGCGATCATCCACATGATCGACGAGAAGGCGTTCTCGCACGTCGCGATCATTCATCATGAAACGACGACGGGCCGCCTGAATCCGCTCGATGCGCTCTCGCGGGCGTGCGCCGAACGCGGCGTCGGCCTCTTGGTCGATGGCGTGAGCAGCTTCGGCGCGGAAGCGATCGACTTCGACGGCGGCGGTATCGTCGCGGTGGCGGCGACGGCGAACAAGTGCCTGCACGGCGTGCCGGGCGCGGCGTTCGTGATCGCGCGGCGCGACGCGCTGGCGAAGGCCGCGAGCCGCACGTATTACCTCGGCATCGCGCGGCTCGCCAAGTTGCAGGACGCGCGCAACACGCCGTTCACGCCGTCGGTGCATGCGTACTACGCGCTCGTGGAGGCGTTGCGCGAGTTCGAGGACGAAGGCGGCTGGCGCAAGCGCCACGCGCGCTATGCGGCGCTCGCCGAGCAAGTGCGAGCGGGCTTTGCGGCGCTCGGCATCGAAAGCGCTTTGCCGGCGGACGAGTCGTCGGTCGTGCTGCGCGCGTACCGGCTGCCGGCGGGCATCAGCTACGAAACGCTGCACGATGCGCTCAAAGCCAAGGGCTTCGTGATCTACGCGGGGCAGGGCGGCTTGTCGAAGACCTTGTTCCGCATCTCGACGATGGGCGCGCTCGACGCCAGCGACATGGATCGCCTCATCGCATCCGTCGCGGACCTGCTGCGTTGAGCGTAAGCGTCAGGGGCCTTTGCAGAAGATCGCCGTGATGAAGGGCGCGACGTGGTGTACATCCGCGTCGCTGCCCGCTGCGTCGACCTTTTCCTTCACGGCGTCGTCGCTCGCCCAGACGACCACGCCGTAAGCCGAATCCGCGATCGGCTCACCGTTGCCCTGTCGGAAGATCGGATCGTCCTTCTGGTAGCCGACGACCGCATACACCTTGAATCCGTATGCCGTCAGCGTCGCGCCTTTGACCGCCTTGAACGCGTTGACCGAGTTCGGCTCCACGCGCATGGGCTTCTTCTCGATCAATCCGTCCTGCTGAAGCGGCGCGATGAAGTCGTGCGCGGTGGAGTGGCAGTCGAGTTGCGCTTCGATTGCGCGTGCATGCGACGGCGCAGCCGACAGGGCGAGCGCGAGGGATGCGGCTAGGCGAAAGAAAAGCGCGGCGGCCTTCATAACGAATCTTCACGGTGACGGACGAAAGCTTGCACTTTAGCGAGCGCGCAAAATTTGTGCTCGGATCAGCGCTTTCTCGGCATCGCAAAGGAAAACGCCCTTCGTGCGAAGGGCGCTTAATCGACACTCAGGCCGCCAGTTCCAGCGCCGTCGTCCTGCGTCGCTCGCGCTCGTGCACGCGCTTGCCTGCCGCGTAGGTTTCGAACACGGCGCGGTCATCGCCGAGCAGCGCGAACGCGAACAGCAGTTCTTCGAGCGATTCGACGCGCGCCGTGCGCCGGGCGAGCAGCGGCGTCGCGGCCGGATCGAGCACGACGAAATCCGCTTCGCTGCCGGGCGCGAGCGTGCCGATCTTGTCGTCGAGTTCGAGCACTTGCGCGGCGCCCGTCGTCGCGAGCCAGAACATGCGCGTCGCGCTCAGGTGATGCCCCGTCAGACGCGCGACCTTGTGCGCTTCGTTCATCGTCTGGAGCATCGAAAACGAGGTGCCGCCGCCCACATCCGTCGCGAGCGCGACCGGCATCTTTGACGCGCCAGCTTTCTCGAAATCGAACAAACCGCTGCCGAGAAACAGGTTCGACGTCGGGCAATGCGACGCCACCGCGCCCGTTTCGGCCATGCGCTGCCGGTCGGTGTCATCCAGATGAATGCAGTGGCCGTACACCGCGCGCCGCCGCAATAGGCCGTAGTGATCGTAGACGTCCAGATAGCTGCGGTGCCCCGGAAACAGGCGCTCGACCCACTTGATCTCGTCGGTGTTCTCCGCGACGTGCGTCTGAATGAACACATCGCGATGTTGCTGCGCGAGCGCGCCGCACGCTTCCAGTTGCGCTTCGGTCGATGTCGGCGCGAAGCGCGGCGTCAGCGCGTAATGCTGTCGGCCGCGACCGTGCCAGCGCGCGATGAGCTCGGCGCTGTCGTCGTAGCCGGATTGCGCCGTATCACGAAGAAACTCGGGGCAGTTGCGATCCATCAGCACCTTGCCCGCCACCATGCGCAGATTGCGCGCCTCGCTTTCGGTGAAGAACGCATCGGCGGATTGCTTGTGCACCGTGCAGTAGACGAGCGCTGTCGTCGTGCCGCACGCGAGCAGTTCGTCGAGGAAGAAGCTCGCCGTCTCCCGCGCGACGGCCGGATTCTCGAAGCCGCGCTCGGTCGGAAACGTGTACGTGTTGAGCCACGGCAAGAGACCCGGCGCGGGCGACGCGATCATGTCCGTCTGCGGAAAGTGAATGTGCGAGTCGATGAAGCCCGGCACGATCAGCTTGTCGCGCATGGTGTGCACGGTCGCGTCCGCGCCGAGCCTGTCGCGCAGCGACGCATACGCGCCTGCCGCGGCCACTTTGCCGTCCTCGACGATCAACAGGCCGTCGGCCTCGTACACCGCGCCGTCGGCGGCGAGCGCGGGGTCTTCGCGGAAGGTGAGCAACTGGGCGCGGTAGGCGGTCTGAGTCATGGTGCAACGTCTCCGATTTCTAGTGATGTCTACAACTGCGAAAGCAATACGAGCGAGAAGGCCGCGATGATCCACATCGCCGGCTTGATCTCGTTGAAGCGCCCGGTCGCCGACTTGAGCACGACGAACGCGAGAAAGCCGTACGCGACGCCGTCCGTGATCGAGTAGGTCAGCGGAATCAGGATCATCGCGAGGAACGCGGGAATGGCTTCATCGAAGCGATGCCATTCGATTTGCGTGATCGCTTCCATCATGAACACGCCGACGAGCACGAGCGCGGGCGCGGTCGCGATCGCCGGAACGAGCGACAGGAGCGGCGAGAGGAACAGGAATGGCAGGAAGCACAAGCCCGCGACGACGGCGACGAGCCCGGTGCGCCCGCCCGCCGAAATGCCCGCCGCCGATTCGATATAGGCGTTCGCGGGACTCGTGCCGAGCGGCGCTGAAACGAGCGCGGAAAAGGCGTCGACCATCATCGACTGGCGGATGTTGCGCGGGTTGCCGTTCGCGTCGAACAGCTTGCCGGCCTCGGAAATCGCCATGAAGGTGGAGAGCGCGTCGAAGAACGACGTGAAGAGCATCACGAAGATGAACGGCCAGTAGACCACTTTCAGCGCGCCCGTCAGGTCCAGTTGCCAGATGCCCGAGAAGTCCGGCGCGGCGAAAAGGCCGTTCCAGTTCACGAGCGTCTTTGTGGCGATGGCGGCGGGCCAGTACGCGGTGCCGTCGCCCCAGACGCGGCCGATCGGAATGGCGATGATCGTCGTGAACACGATGCCGAGCATCAACGCGCCGGTCACTTTGCGCGCGACCAGAATTGTCGTGACGGCAAGGCCGATCAGGAACGTGATGACCACCGGATTGAGCGAGGCCGAATGCACGATGGTCACCGGATCGCCGACGACGAACTTCGCGTTCACGAGCCCGATCAGGCTGATGAACAGGCCGATGCCGCACGACACCGCATGGCGCAGGTTCGCGGGAATCGCATCGACGACGAGCTTGCGCGCGTTGAACACCGCGAGCACCGCGAAGATCACGCCGGCCCAGAACACGCAGCCGAGCGCCGTTTGCCACGGCATCTTGCCGCCGTGGACCATCACGAAGGCGAAGAGCGCGTTCATGCCCATGCCGGGCGCGACCAGCACGGGGTTGCGCGCGTAGAGGCCCATCGCGCAGCTGCCGAGAAAACTGACGATGACGGTTGCCGTGAGCGCTGCCGGAAACGGCACGCCGGCCTGCGAAAGAATGCCGGGGTTGACGACGATGATGTACATCGCCGTGAGAAAGGTCGTGATGCCCGCGACGATCTCGGTTTTCGTGCGCGAGCCGGCCGCGCGAATGCCGAAGAATCGTTCGAGGGCGGTGGTGTCGCGTTGTGTTGTTGCTGTGGTATCCATCTTTATTGCATTAGTGCGGTTAGTGCTTGGGTTACTGCTTCCAGTACGCGTCGAGGCGCGCGACCATCGCGGCGCGTTCCTCGTCGGTCACGAACGAGGCTTCCAGGCTGTTTTTCAACAGCGTGTAGACCTCCTTGTCCGAGAGCTTCAGCGCATCGACGATGGCGAAGTAGTTGGCGTTGACGTAGCCGCCGAAGTACGCGGGATCGTCCGAATTGATCATCACCGCGACGCCCTGATCCAGCAGGTCTTTCAGCGTGTGCTTCGTCATGTCATCGAACACGCAGAGCTTGATGTTCGAGAGCGGGCACACGGTCAGCGCGATGCGCGCATCCGCGAGACGCGCGACGAGCGCCGCGTCTTCGATGCTGCGCACGCCGTGATCGACGCGATCCACCTTGAGCACATCCAGCGCTTCGTAGACGTACGCGGGCGGACCTTCCTCGCCCGCATGCGCGACGAGCTTCAGCCCGCGTGCGCGCGCCTTCGCGAAGACGCGCTCGAACTTCGACGGCGGATGCCCGCGTTCCGACGAATCCAGCCCGACGCCGATCAGCCGGTGCGCGTACTGGTCGAAAAGCGGCAGCGCGCTTTCATACGTGGCGAGCGCGTCTTCCTCGGAGAGATGACGCAGGAAGCAGAGAATGAGCTTCGACGTGAGGCCGCGTTTCTCGCCTTCGGCGAGCGCGCGCTCGATGCCCGCGACGACCGTTTCGATGGCGACGCCGCGCTCCGTATGCGTTTGCGGATCGAAGAAGATCTCCGCGTGCGTCACGTGGTCGGCGAGCGCGCGCTCGACGTAGGCCATCGTCATGTCGTAGAAATCGGCCTCATGCAGCAGGACGCTCGCGCCCGCGTAGTAGATGTCGAGGAACGACTGCAAGTCGGTGAACGCGTACGCGGCGCGCAGCGCGTCGATGGAGTCGTACGCGAGCTTCACGCCGTTCCTTTCGGCAAGCGCGAAGATCAGTTCGGGTTCGAGCGAGCCTTCTATGTGAATGTGCAGTTCCGCCTTCGGCGCGCGCGCGATCTTGTCGGCGAGTGTGGGATTCATGGGCTTGGGGTTCTTATGTCGATGCTAGGGGCTTCCGCTCGGGGTCAAGCGGTCTGTTGCGACGACGCGGAGAGTTCGGCACGCGCTTCCACCGCCTGCAGCAGTTGGGCGGCTGCTGCGACGGCGATCACTTCGGGCGCTTTATCGACGATGCCGTCGATGCCGATCGGACACACCATTCTCGCGATGCGCGCGGGGTCGATGCCGCGCGCCGCGAGCCGGTGCTCGAACTGCCGGCGCTTCGTGTGCGAGCCGATCATGCCGAAGAACGCGAAGTCGCCGCGCGCGAGAATGCGTTCGGCCAGCACGAGATCCACCGCATGGTTGTGCGTCATGACGATGAAGTACGTGCCCGGCGGCGCGTTGTCGACGGCTTCGTCGGGCGCGTCGTTCGGCTCGATCGTCACGTTGTCCGGCACGAACTGCGCGGCCGGAAACGCGGCGTCGCGCTCGTCGACCCATCGCACATGGCAGGGCAGCGTGGCGAGCACGCGCACGAGCGCGGCGCCCACGTGACCCGCGCCGAACAGCACCACCTGAAAGTCGCGCGGCGCGATGGTTTCGGTGAGCAGCGCGCCGCTCTCGTCGAAGCCGGCGCCGTCCCACAACAGGCAGTCGGCGGTGTCGGCGCCCGGCTCGGGATCGGACAGCATCACGGCGTCGGGCATCGGCGCGAAGGAGACGCTGCGCACCGTCGAAAGCCCGGCCGCCGTGCGTTTGGCGAGCGAAGTCACCCAGTTCAGGTCCGATACGTCGAGCCGCTCGAAGGCGAGCACGACCGCGCCGCCGCAGCACTGGCCGAGGCTCGGACCGAGCGCGAAACGTTCGAGCCGGCGCATGCGCGGGCTGCGCATGCCGTCCTTCAGCACTTGCCGGGCGGTTTCGATCGCCTTCCACTCGAGATGGCCGCCGCCGATGGTGTAGCGGGCATCCTCGCGCGTCACGATCATCTTCGTGCCCGGCTCGCGCGGCGCGGAGCCTTCGACACGCGCGACCGTCACGAGCACGACGGCGTCGCCGTGCGCGAGCAGGTGTTGCAGGTCGTTCAGCCAAAGTTGCATGGATGAGGCTCCGGGAGAGGATCGGGTTATTGCGTCGTCGCAGGCGCTAGTTTACCGGGGCGGCGGACTGAGCCTCGGCGGCGACGGAAGCGAGCGCGTCGAGAATCGCTTCGGGCGTGGCGGGCGCGCGCAGCTTCGGCGCGTCGGGCGCGTCAGGCGAAGCGCCCGCGATGGCCGCGCGGATCGCGAGCAACACCGAAAACGCGAGCAACAGCGGCGGCTCGCCGACCGCCTTGGAGCGGAAGATAGTCGGCTCGACGTTCTCGTTGCCCGCGCCGCGAAAGAGCGCGACGTGGAACGCGGCGGGCGTGTCGTTGACGGCGGGAATCTTGTAGGTGGAAGGCGCGTGCGTCATCAGACGTCCGTCGCGGTTCCACCACAGCTCCTCGGTCGTGAGCCAGCCCATGCCCTGAATGAACCCGCCTTCCACTTGTCCCAGGTCGATGGCCGGATTGATCGAGCGCCCCGCGTCGTGAAGCACGTCGGCCCGCAGCAACTTCCATTCGCCGGTGAGCGTGTCGATTACGACCTCCGACACCGCCGCGCCGTACGCGAAGTAGTAGAACGGATGTCCGGTCAGCGTCTTCGCGTCCCAATGCACTTTGGGCGTCGCGTAGAAGCCGTCGGACCACAACTGCACGCGCGCCAGATACGCCGCCGAGACGAGTTGATCGAACGGCATCTGCCCGCCGTTCGCCTCGACCACGCCGCCGTGAAAGCGCACGTCCGCGGCTGCGCCGCCGAGCTGCTTCGCGGCCAGTTCCGCGAGGCGCTCGCGGATGGTCAGCGCCGCCGCTTCGGCCGCCTTGCCGTTGAGATCGCTTCCGGTGGATGCCGCCGTCGCCGACGTATTCGCGACCTTCGACGTATCGGTGGCCGTCACCCGCACGCGCGCCAGGCCGATGCCGAGCACGCTCGCCACCACTTGCGCGACCTTCGTGTTGAGCCCCTGGCCCATTTCCGTGCCGCCATGATTGACGAGCACCGAGCCGTCCTTGTAGACGTGCACGAGCGCGCCGGCCTGATTCAGAAACGGCACGTTGAACGAGATGCCGAACTTGACTGGCGTGAACGCGATGCCGCGCTTGAGCACGTCGTTCGTCGCGTTGAACGCGGCGATCGCTTGCCGGCGCGCGTGGTAATCGCTGGATGCGATCAAGTCGTCGGTGAGCGGGGCGAGCACGTTGTCCGCGACCGTCTGGCCGTACGGCGTGACGTTGCGCTCGTCGATGCCGTAGTAGTTCGCGCGCCGCACGTCGAGCGGATCGCGCTTCAGCCGATGCGCGATTTCATCGAGCATCACTTCCATCACGAGCGCGCCTTGCGGGCCGCCGAAGCCGCGAAACGCCGTGTTCGACTGCGTGTTCGTCTTGCAGCAGAACGCGCGGATATCGACATCGCTTAAGTAATACGCGTTGTCGAAGTGGCACACGGCGCGCGTCGCCACCGCGCCCGACAAGTCCGCCGAATAGCCGGCCCGCAGCGCGATCTCGACGCGCGCGCCGACGATGCGCCCGTCGTCGTCGAATCCCGCTTCGTATTCGTAGACCGCGTCGTGGCGCTTGCCGGTGATCATGAAGTCGTCGTCGCGATCGGCGCGCAGCTTCACCGGGCGCTTCAGCACATGCGCGGCGAGCGCCGCGACGCACGCGAAAAGCGCCGATTGCGATTCCTTGCCGCCGAAGCCGCCGCCCATGCGCCGGCATTCGCACACGACCGCGTGCGTCGGCCAGTCGAGCATGTGCGCGACGACCTGCTGCATTTCGCTCGGATGCTGCGTCGAGCTGTAGACGAGCATGCCGTCCGATTCCTTCGGCACCGCGTACGCCACCTGGCCTTCGAGATAGAACTGCTCCTGCCCGCCGACCTCGAATTCCCCGGCAATGCGATGCTTCGCGCCCGCGATGCGCGCGTCCGGATCGCCGCGTTTCAGATGCAGCGGCGGCAGCACGAACTGCTTGCGCGCCTTGGCTTCGCGCGGCGTCAGGACGGCTTCGAGCGGCTCGTAGCGCACGACATCGTCGCTTTTGGCGAGCGCGGCGGCGCGGCGCGCCAGATCGTGCGTCTCTGCGATGACCGCGAACACCGGCTGCCCGAGGTACTGCACTTCGTCGGCGGCGAGGATCGGGTCGTCGTGCAGCACCGGGCCGCAGTTGTTCTCGCCGCGAATGTCGGCGGCGGTCAGCACGGCGACCACGCCGGGCGCGGCGCGCACGGCATCGAGATTCATCGAGACGATGCGCGCGTGCGCGTATCGCGACAGCCCGAGCGCCGCGTGCAGCGTGCCGCGCAATTCGCGGATGTCGTCGGTGTAGATCGCCTCGCCGCTCACATGCAGCGCCGCCGATTCGTGCGGCAGCGCGGCGCCCGCAGCGTCGGCGTCCACGTTGGCGGGACGGGCTGCGGCATCCAGTGCGATCGGTTCGCTCGCCTTGTTCATGGCTGCTCCTCGGAGATCGACGCATGCGCGGCGTACGCGAACGCGTTCACTTGGGCCAGCGCGAGCGGCGCGTCGGCGCGCGTCTCCAGATGGAAGCGCCGCAGCAGGTTGCGCGCCACCTTCGCCCGATACGCGCTCGATGCGCGCATGTCGGTGAGCGGCTGGAAGTCGGCGTCGAGCGCGTTCATGGCGGCGCGCACGGTGTCGTCGCTCCATGGCGCGCCGATGAGCGCCGCTTCGGCCTGAGCCGCGCGCTTGGGCGTCGCCGCCATGCCGCCGAACCCAATCCGCGCGCTCGTCACGCGATGGCTGTCGTCCAGCCGGATCGCGAAAGCGGCGCAGACGGCGGAGATGTCCTGATCGTAGCGCTTCGCCACCTTGTACGTCCGGAACCGCAAGTCCGAGCCCGGGCGCGGCACGCGGATCGCCGCGACGAATTCGCCCGGCTGAAGCGCGGTCTTCTGATACGCGAGGTAGAACGCGTCGAGCGGCATCGTGCGCGTCTTGTCGCCGTGTTGGAGCACGAGTTCGGCGTTCAGCGCGATGAGCGCGGGCATCGAATCGCCGATCGGCGAGCCGTTCGCGATGTTCCCGCCGAGCGTGCCGGCATTGCGGATCGGGCGCGACGCGAAGCGCGTCCATAGCTCGGCGAGCTCGGGGTAATCGGCGGTGAGCGCGGCGTACGCATCTTCGAGCGATGCCGCCGCGCCGATCGTCAGCGTCTGCGCGTCGCGCTCAATGCGCTTCAGTTCCTCGACGTTGCCAATGAACAGAATGTCGCCGAGATCGCGAAACTGCTTGGTGATCCACAGGCCGATATCCGTGCTGCCGGCGAGCAGCCGCGCGTCCGGGTTCGCTGCGCGAAGGCGGGCGAATTCGGCGCGCGTGACGGGCGCAAGAAACGCCGACATGCCGAAGGCTTCGCCGCGCGCGTCCGGCGCGCGGTACTCGAGCGTCTGCGTGCGGCGCAGGCCGGCGAGCGTCGCGCGGATCGCATCGCGGTCGAAGGCCGGCGGCGGGTAGTCGAACATGCGCTCGGCGGCATCGATGATCGGCCGGTAGCCGGTGCAGCGGCACAGATTCCCGGAAATGGCGGCGGCGATCTCGTCGCGCGAGGGCGGGCCGGCATCGCGCGGATGGGCGTGATACAGCGCCCAGAGCGACATGACGAAGCCCGGCGTGCAGAAGCCGCATTGCGAGCCGTGGCAATCGACGAGCGCCTGCTGCACCGGGTGCAGCGCGCCGTCGGCGCCGCGCAGGTCTTCGACGGTGAACAACGCGCGCGAATCGAGCGTCGGCAGAAGCTGGATGCACGCGTTGACGGCCTTGAGCGCGAGCTCGCCGGCTGAATCGAGTTCGCCGACGACCACGGTGCAGGCGCCGCAATCGCCTTCGGCGCAGCCTTCTTTCGTGCCGGTGCAGTCGTTCGCGCGCAGATGCTGAAGCACGGTGCGCGTGGCGGGCGTATCGGCGATGTCGCGGACGGCGCCGCGGTGCAGGAAGCGGATGGTGTGCGTTGTCATGAGCCGGGCAGGGACATTGCGGACCAGGCGCGCGTTACGCGGTTTCCGCCCGCATCCCGAAGTTCGGGCATGCAGCGCGGACTGCGCGCACGTAGATCGCCATCCAGCCTCGACCATAGCACCGCAATATCCCAAAAATATTTTTGGGATCGTATTCAGATTATGCGGAAGCGGTGATGCGGGGAAGTGAAATGCGAGAGAAAGGCAAGACGCGCGGGACGCAAACGCCCGCGCCGAACGCAGTTAGAGCGCCGCCGCCCGCGTTTTGCGCCTCGACCGGAGGCTCAACGCAACCAGCGCGAAGATGATGGCGAACGCGACCAGCGACCACTGCGGCAGCGAGAGCCCGAGAATCGGCGGATAAGCGCTCTCGCAAAGCCCCGCCACCTTGAAGACTTGCGGCAGCCAGCGCGCGGGCGGCAGGCTGTCGACGACGGGTTGCAACGCATCGAAGCCGCAGCTAAAGCCGGGATTCGCCTGAATGTAGACGTGCCGCGCGGCCGTGGCCAGCCCGCCGAGCGCCGAAAGCGCGACGAGCGCCTCCAGCAGCGCGACGCCGCGCCAGCCGTTGAAGCCCGCGCCGAGAAACGCGAACACCGCAATCAGCACGAAGAAATAGCGCTGGATGATGCAAAGCGGACAGGGGTCTTCGCCACGGAAGAACTGCAGATACAGCGCCCCCGCGACGAGCCCGAGACATACGAAGCCCAGCAGCGTCAGAAGCCGCCGCTCGCGGCGCAGCGCGCGGTCGTCCTCGTGCATCGTGAATTGATGTAAATGGTTGTTCATTATTTCGCAACGTTTCGAGAAGGAAGCACCTGACCGGGCCGGCATCGCGCAGGAATTCTAGCGCGATCGCCCGGCGCGAAACACAGCCGCGTTTTTCGTGAACGATGCGGCGTGTCAGCGCGTCGTCTCCAGCACGGCTTCGACCGCGCGGCCGATGGACAGCAGCGTGTCGTCGGCGTTCGGCGCGCCCGCGAGCATGAGGCCGACCGGCGCCTCGCCGCGCCGGTGGCACGGCAGCGACAGCGCGCAGGCATCGAGAAAATTGAAGGTCGTCGGGTTGCGCAGCACGAGCGCGTTGGTGCGCGCGAAGCGGTCGTCGTCGGCTTCAAGATCGGCGATGCGCGGCGGCAGCACGGGCACCGTCGGGCAGAGGATGGCGTCGAAGCGTTGCCAGAGCGTCGTGCGCGCGGCCTCGATCATCGCGGCGCGCGCCTCGCACAGTTCGATATAGTCCGCGGCGCTCGCGGTTTCCGCGCGCATCAGACGCGCGAGCACGCGCGGATCGTATTCGCCGGCATGCTCGGCAATCAGCTTGCGATGCCACGCGTACGCCTCGATCGCCACCAGCCCGAAGCGGTTGATCTCGGGCAGACGGTCGAGCGGCGCGAAGCGCACGTCTTCCACCAGCGCGCCCGCGGCGGCGAGATGATCGACGGCCGCCTGCACGGCCTGCGCGACAGGCGCTTCCACGCCGTCCGTCACGTAATTCGTGAGCACGCCGAGGCGCACGCCGTCGAGCGGGCGGGTGGCGGGCACGTCCGGCTCGCGCCCCGCGAGAATGCGATCGACGAGCGCGCAACACGCGACCGTCGCGCCGATCGGCCCGAACGAATCCAGCGTCCTGGAAAGCGGCACGCCGCCTTGCTTCGGAATGCGGCTCGCGGTCGGCTTGAAGCCGGTCAGGCCGCAGAACGCGGCGGGAATGCGCAGCGAACCGCCGGTATCGGTGCCGAGCGCGACGGCGGCCATGCCGTCCGCGACCGATGCCGCCGCGCCCGACGACGATCCGCCCGCAATGCGCGCGTCGTCCGGCACGTTCGCACGGTACGGCGAGCGCGGCGTCCCATAGTGCGGATTCAGGCCGAGCCCCGAAAACGCGAACTCGCTCATGTTCGTGCGTCCGACGATCACCGCGCCCGCGCGGCGCAGGCGCGCCACCGTGACGGCATCGGCGCGGGCGGGCTCGGCGTTCCCGAGCACGCGCGATCCGGCGCGCGTCACCTGACCTTCGACATCGAAAAGATCTTTCACGGACACCGGAATGCCCGCGAGCGGCGAGAGCACCGTGCCGGCGCGGCGCAGCGCGTCGTGGGCGTCGGCGGCGGCGCGGGCGTGTTCGGCATCGACCTGAAGGAACACGGTCGAGCCCTGGCCGTCGGGATCGGCGATCCGTTCCAGCGCGGTCTCGACGAGCGCGCGGCTCGTCGTGCGGCCGCACTTCAATTCTGCGGCGAGGAGGGCTAGCGGGGGGAACTGCGGCGAAGTGGTCGGCATGGCATCGAGCAGTGGCGTTGCCGGCGGCGGCGCAGGCGAAGCGTGCGGCGGGCTTCGTTCATCGTGCCGGCGGCGGTCCGATGCGGGCGGGGGCGCGACGCATCGGCGGTGAAAGGGCGGGCGGTCGTGGCGAACTGAAGCCGGACGCCCAGGGTGGCTGTCATTCTAAGCCAGCGCAGTAAGAAATACGCCACCCCGACGCCACCACGACGCGACGTTGACGCGATGGCTGCGACGAGTCGCCCGCTTAGATGGTCCGCGAGAAGCGCCGGAGGCTGGCCTGTCCCAGATAGCGGTCGAACACCGACGCGACGTTGCGCACGAGCATTCGTCCGGCAGGCAGCACGCGAATGGCGTCCGGCGTGATGTCGATGAGGCCGTCGTCGGCCATCGGCGCGAGGCGCGCGAGTTCCGCCGCGAAGGCGTCGCCAAAGACGATGCCGTGTTCCCGCTCGATGTCGGCAAACCGCAGGACGCCGCCGCACATGAGCCGCATGATGACGTCGCGGCGCAAGAGGTCGTCGGCGGAAAGGCGAACGCCGCGCCGGATCGCGAAGCGCCCGCCGTCGATGGCGGCTGCGTAGTCGGCGAGATCGCGCGCGTTTTGCGCATAGACGTTGCCGACCTTGCCGATGGACGACGCGCCGATGCCGATCAGATCGCAGTCCGCATGCGTGCTGTAGCCCTGAAAGTTGCGCTGGAGCGTGCCGGCCTCAAAGGCGCGGGCGAGTTCGTCGCCGGGCAGCGCGAAATGGTCCATGCCGATGTAGACGTAGCCCGCATCGCTCATCCGCTCGATCACGCGCTCCAGAATGGCGAGCCGCACGGCGGCCGAAGGCAGCGCCGCTTCGTCGATCTGACGCTGCATCTTGAAGAGCGCGGGCATGTGCGCATAGCCGAACACGGAGACGCGGTCCGGCGCGAGCGCGATGATCGAATCCAGCGTGCGCGTGAAGCTCTCGACGCTCTGATGCGGCAAGCCGTAGATCAGATCGACGCTCACCGACTCGAAGCCGTGCTCGCGCGCCGCGTGCATCACGTCCTCGGTCATCGCGCGCGGCTGGATGCGGTTGACGGCCCGCTGCACGCGGTCGTCGAAGTCCTGCACGCCGAGACTCAACCGGTTGAAGCCGAGTTCGCGCAGCACCGCGATGGTTTCGGCGGACGCTTCGCGCGGATCGACTTCGATCGAATATTCGGCGCGCGCATCGGGCACGAGGTTGAAATGCTCGGCGGTGGCGGCCATGAGCTCGGCCATCTCGTCGTGCGAGAGGAAAGTCGGCGTGCCGCCGCCCCAATGAAGCTGCGTGACGGGGCGGCGAGTATCGAAGCACGCGGCCTGCATCGCGAGTTCGCGCTTCATGCGGTCGAGATACGGGCGGGCGTGCGCGCGATTCTTCGTCGCGACCTTGTTGCAGCCGCAATAGAAGCAGACGGTGTCGCAGAACGGAATGTGGAAGTACAGCGACAGATCCGCCGATGCGCCGCCTCGGCGTGCGGCTTCGTAGTAGTGCGCGGGATCGAACGATTCCGTGAACTGGACGGCCGTGGGGTAGGACGTGTAGCGCGGGCCGTGCGCGTCGTAACGCGCGAGCAGGTCCGGGCGAAAAATAGTGTCGGCGAGAGTCATGGGCAGCCTTCGAGTTGCGGCGATCTTACGCGGGCGCGTGCGCGCGCGCCTTGCGTGATAACGTCGCAGCCGCTTTGGCCTGGCATGGGAGAATGGAGGATCGTCCGCTGTCTCGTTTTTGCCATGTCAATTCCGTCTTCGTCCCCTCATGCCTGCCGCGAACGATGCGGCGCGTGCTGCATCGCGCCGTCCATCACGAGCGCCATTCCCGGCATGCCCAACGGCAAGCGCGCGGGCGAGCGGTGCGTCCAGCTCGACGATGACCTGCGCTGCAAGATCTTCGGCGATCCGCGCCGGCCCGCGTGTTGCGGCGGCCTGCAGCCGTCCGCCGAGATGTGCGGCGAGACGCGCGAGCACGCCGTTCAGTGGCTCACGCGGCTCGAAATCGACACGCAACCGCAATGAACTTCGTTTGTCCAAGCACCGTCACGACATCTAGTAGAGGAGATTCCCGCATGCCACGACCCGTCGCGCCGCTCAGGCGCCGGTTGCTGCTGGGCGCGCTCGCCGCGTGGCCGGCACTCGCGCTCGTATCGACGGCGCATGCCGCATCCATCTTTCCGTTTATTCCGGACCACTACACATTTTCGCAAAAGCAGGTGCAGGAAGCGGTCGCGCGCAAGTTTCCGCTGGAACGCACCGCGCGGCAGATTTTCGATGTCGTGCTGAGCAATCCTGTGGTCGGCATGGCGGCGGACCGCAATCGCGTGACGGTGCGCGTGGACGCGCGGCTGTCCACGCCTTTCATGCCGAACCCGGTGAACGGCGCATTCACGTTGTCGACGCAACTGGCCTACGACGCCCCGAGCCGCTCCGTCGTGCTCGTCTCGCCGACAGTTGACGACTCGCAGCTAACCGGCGACGCTGCCCAGTACAACCAACAAATCGCGGCGGCCGGCGCGCTGCTCGCCGCGCAATTGCTCGACCGCTATCCGATCTACACGTTCAAGCCGGAAGAGCTGCAATTTGCGGGCGTGTCTTACGAACCCGGTACAATCACAGTCCTTACAAACGGCATACGCGTTCAGATTGTCGAGAAGTGATTCGAAATCTCGGCGCGCAGTGCTCCACACCTGCAGCAAAAAAGCGAACAAGGGCTGACGGATGGACTGGATTCTGATGGTGAAGGCGCTCGTGCTGGGCGTCGTGGAAGGCTTGACGGAGTTTCTGCCGGTGTCGAGCACGGGGCACTTGATCGTCGCGGGCAGTCTGCTCAATTTCACCGACGCGCAAGCCAAGACGTTCGATGTCGTCATTCAGTTCGGCGCGATCCTCGCGATCTGCTGGGAATACCGCGGCAAGATCGGCTCCGTGGTAGGCGGCCTCGGCAGCCGTCCGGACGCGCGGCGTTTTGCGATCAACGTCATCATCGCGACGATTCCGGCCATCGTCTTGGGCCTCTTGCTCGAAAAGAAGATCAAGTCGGTGCTGTTCTCGCCGGTGCCGGTGTCGGTCGCGCTGATCGTCGGCGGGATCGTGATTTTGTGGGCGGAGGCGCGTCAGCGCGATCGCGGGGCGCCGCCACGCGTGCATTCGGTCGATGACCTCTCGTACGCCGATGCGCTGAAAGTCGGCCTCGCGCAATGCCTCGCGCTGATTCCCGGCACCTCGCGTTCGGGCGCGACGATCATCGGCGGCATGCTGTTCGGGCTGGAGCGCCGCGCGGCCACCGAATTCTCGTTCTTCCTCGCCATTCCGATCATCTTCGGCGCGACGCTCTACGAGATGGCCAAGTACTGGCGCGCGCTCACTGTGAACGACCTCGGGCTCTTTGCCGTCGGGCTCGTATCGGCGTTCGTGAGCGCCTTTATCTGCGTGCGATGGCTGCTCCGTTACGTCGCCTCGCACGACTTCACGGCATTCGCGTGGTATCGCATCGGCTTCGGGCTGCTGATTCTGATCGTCGGCTATAGCGGCGGGTTGAGCTGGGCGGACTGATCCGGCTTGATTGCCGCACAAACGACAACGCCACGGCTAGCCGTGGCGTTGTCGTTTGTCAGCGCGACTTACTTGCGGCGAAAGAGCAGATCCCAGACGCCGTGTCCGAGCCGCAAGCCGCGGCGCTCGAACTTCGTCACCGGCCGGTAATCCGGACGCGGCGCGTAGCCGTCCGCCGTATTTTCGAGCGTCGGTTCCGCCGAAAACACGTCGAGCATCTGCTCCGCGTAGTTCTGCCAGTCGGTCGCGAGATGCAGGTAGCCGCCCGGCTTCACGCGCGAGCTCAGGAGCGAGACGAACTTCGGCTGGATGAGCCGGCGCTTGTGGTGCCGCGCCTTGTGCCACGGATCGGGAAAGTAGATGTGCACGCCGTCGAGACTCGCGGGCGCGATCATGTGTTCGAGCACCTCGACCGCGTCGTGCTGGAGGATGCGGATGTTGCCGAGCTGCTGCTCGCCGATCAGCTTCAACAGCGCGCCGACGCCCGGCTCATGCACTTCGACGCCGATGAAGTCGTCGCCGGGGCGCGCGGCCGCGATTTCCGCCGTCGTCGCGCCCATGCCGAAGCCGATCTCCAGCACGCGCGGCGCCTGCCGGCCGAAGAGGGCGTCCCAGTCGGCGAGTTCCGGCGCGTACGGCACGACAAAGCGCGGACCCAGTTCGTCCATCGCGCGTTGTTGGCCCGGCGAAACGCGGCCCGCGCGCGTCACGAAACTGCGAATGCGCCGATGATGCAGCGGCTGCGATGCCGCACTCTCGGTACGCTCACCGGCGGCATGCGCGTCGTCATCGTGGGAATCGTGGGATTGGTCGTTCATGGCGGGATCGGAAGGCGAAGAAGCGTCGCGCGGAAACTAAAAAGCCGCCTCGCTGTATGGAAGGCGGCTTTCGCTTGTTTGCTGCTTATTTGCTGCTTATGTGTTGCTCGTGAATCTGGAGCGGGCGATGGGAATCGAACCCACGTCAGTAGCTTGGGAAGCTACGGTAATAGCCATTATACGACGCCCGCGTGAGCCGACTATTGTAAGCGCAACGCGCGCCGCCGCGCAATCGCGGGCGGCGCGGCGTCACTCAGATGCCGAAGAGCGTCATCGAAACCGCGACGCGCGTCACCACCATCAGCAGCACCTGCACGATCACGAAAAGCAGGATCGGCGACAAATCGATGCCGCCCAAGCGCGGCAAGATGCGGCGCAGCGGATCGAGAAACGGCGCGGTGATCTGATAGAGCAGCGGCATCGCGGGCGACTGCGGATTGAGCCACGAAAGCAGCGCCATCAGAATCGTCATCCAGATGATGAGGTTGAGCGCCCACTTGACGACCGTCAGCGCCGCGACGAGCAGGAGCATCGGCAGCATGACCGTCGGATCGACGCCGGCGAGATAGACCATCAACGTCACATAGACGAGCGCCGCGATATAGGCGGCGACAATGCTGGCCCAGTCGATCTTGCCGCCCGGCAGAATCTTGCGCAGCGGCAGCACGATCCAGTTGGTCGCCTGCATGACGGCATTCGAAACCGGGTTGTACGGCGGCATGCGCACGACCTGCATCCACGCGCGCAGGAGCAGCGCCGCGCCGAACAGAGTGAAGACGGTATTGAGCAGAAAACGGGCGATATCGCCGAACATCTCGGGTCCTCTGGAAAACGTGCGCGGCAAGAAGGCCGCGCCGGGGTCGGGAAAAGCGAAGGAACAGACGACGCTGGCAGCCGCTAAGACGGCCGCCGGGACTGAGGCTGGCTTGGCGCCGCGCACGCGCACGCTGCGTCGCGCGAGTCGTAGTGAGTGACCTTGATCATTGTTCGTTCTCTGGACTGAATGTCATGTGAAGTCGTCGCGCTCGGGCCGGAGCCCGCGAGCGCCGCGATTTCTTTCTCTTGCGAGCGAAAGGCGCCTAGCATTCCCCGCCCACCGTCAATGCCGGTGGGGCGCCGGACGTCACCATAACATGGCTGCGGGGCGGCTTGGGCGCGTTGTCGAACAACGACGAGCGTTTCCTCTCACAGTCGACTGAAAGCCGATCGCAAGCATAGCGCATGCTCGCGCGCATTGCCGCAAACCCTGATGTTGCCGGCGCACGACGTTTTGCGCGAGCGCGTTTCACGCAAAGATGGCAGCATAGGATGACAGAAAACGATTGAATCAGACGCCGTTACGGATCTTTCGGCTTTGCGCCGTTTAATCGATGGCATGTTTTCTGCTGATTATGTGGTTCACCGCACGCGGTTAGCGTGTTCTAGTTCTTTTGCGAACATTGATGAACGAACCGGGCGCGAATACTAAAGACAAGAGTGATTAACGGAAACGCATCGCTTTTAAGCGGCTGCTTTCCTCGACGTTTTCAAAACGCTACGTTCGGAGGTCGCATGAGCATTTTCTCTTATCGAAAGCATCTGCGTTTCTTGAGCCAGGCGCAAAGGCGTCGCTGGTGGGATCAGAAGAAGCGATTGACACCGCGTGTCGTAATCGGCGGGGCGTATGTTCCGCCCAATGTCACGCGCGAATTCGCTTATGTGAAAGTAGGCTGATCGCCTCAAAAGGAGTCGAGACACAATACATAGCCCCGCCGGACGGCCCGTCCGGCGGGGCTTTTAATTTGATTTGTAAAGATGCGTTACTCGAGCGGCACGCTGTCTCGACGCAAACAAACCATCAGCGCGCCCTCTACCTTGCCGTTCGGACTGCTCCTCGCCCGCGGCATCGCCAACCTGCCCGAGCGCCAGTCGCAGACCTTGCAATTTGCAACAAATGGCTCGAGCGGCCGCGCGCGTTTTTCGCTAAATTCAGAGTACGCAGCCGCGCGACCGGATGGACCGGTCGGCCTCAAGCGGCGAGGAGAACCAAAGTGAATAAGCTCGGTAGTTTGTTGGTCGCCGGCGCCCTCGGCCTGGGTGTCGCGAGTCTGGCGCAAGCGCATGTGTCGGTCGGGGTCGGTATCAGCGTGCCGGCGTATCCGGTGTATCAGGCGCCGCCGGCGCCGGTTTATGTCGCTCCGCCGCAGCCGGTTTATGTCGCGCCGCCTCCGCCTGTCGTCTATGGGCCGCCGCCGGCAGTCGTCGTGGGCGGATATGGATACGGTTATTACGGCCGTCCTTATTGGCGGCACGGGTATTATGGCCATCCGTATGGCCACGGTTACGGCTACGGTCGCGGCCACTGGCACTAATAGTCGCTTTTCCGCGATCGACCGCCCGAGCCCCGCAAGGGGCTTTTCTTTGGCATCGATGAAACTGGCTATTCCGATTCGCTTCGGAACTGGCGAGAATGGCGTTTTTCCGACGCCACTTCACATCCGATGCTTCCACTTCCTGCCCCGACTTTCGATGACGTCGCCGATGCCGCCCGCCGCATAGACGGCGTCGCGCATCGCACGCCCGTTCTCACGTCCCGCACGGCGGACGAAATCGCCGGCGCGTCGCTCTTTTTCAAGTGCGAGAACTTCCAGCGCATGGGCGCTTTCAAGTTCCGCGGCGCGTTCAACGCGCTTTCGCATTTCGACGACGCTCAGCGCGCGGCCGGCGTCATCACGTATTCGTCGGGCAATCACGCGCAGGCGATCGCGCTGTCCGCCCAGCTCGCCGGCATTCGCGCGACGATCATCATGCCGGAAGACGCGCCCGCCGCGAAGATCGCCGCGACGCGCGGCTACGGCGGCGAAGTCATCACGTATGACCGCTACACGCAGAATCGCGAAGAGATTGGCCGCGTGCTCGCCGAAGAGCGCGGCATGACGCTGATTCCGCCGTATGACCATCCGCATGTGATCGCGGGGCAGGGCACGGCGGCGAAGGAGTTGATCGAAGAAACCGGGCCGCTCGATTATCTCTTCGTGTGTCTCGGCGGCGGCGGGCTGATCGCGGGCTGCGCGCTCGCGGCGGCGGCGCTCTCGCCTTCGTGCAAGGTGATCGGCGTCGAGCCGGAAGCGGGCAACGACGCGCAGCAGTCGCTCGCGCGCGGCGAGATCGTGCATATCGAGGTGCCGCGCACCATCGCCGACGGCGCGGCGTCCACGCACGTCGGCGAATACAACTTCCCGATCATCCGCAAGCATGTGGAGCGCATCGTCACGGTGAGCGACGCGCAACTCGTCGATACGCTGCGCTTCTTCGCCGAGCGCATGAAGATGGTCGTCGAGCCGACCGGCTGCCTGGGGGCAGCGGCCGTGCTTCAGAAGGTCGTGCCGGTGGAAGGCAAGCGCGTAGGCGTGATCGTGAGCGGCGGCAACGTCGACCTGGCGCGCTTCGCGCAGTTCATCGCGTGAAGCGGGCCGTCAGGACGCCGCGTGCACGATCAGATCGCGGTAGCCGTTGACGATCACGCTGTACGCGAAATAAGCGAACAGCACGGCGGACATCACATGGCACGCGCGTAAGAGGCGCGTGCCGGCGCGCTTGCGGCCGTGGGCGGCGAGCGTGCAGACGAAGAGCGTCCAGCCGAGTCCGCCGCAGAAGAAGCCGAGCAGAAACACCGACGCGCTGATCGGGCTCGTCGCCCCGGCTTTCGCGATCAGCGCGCCGCCGACCGCCGCGAACCACAGAATCGCGCTCGGCGATGAAACCGCGAGCAGACATCCGCGCAGGAAGCTCTTGAGATGGCTTTGGCGCGGCGCGCGCGTGTCCGCTTCGCCCTCGACGGGCGGCGCGGACGCGGGGTTCATCGCCTCGCGCGCCATCTTCCACGTGAGAAACAGCAGCACGATGGCCCCGCCGATCCACACGACCCACCGCACCGCAGAGAACTGCAGCAGCGCCGACATGCCCGCCAGCGCCAGCGCGGCGTAGAACAGGTCGCCGAAACACGTCCCGAGGCCGAGCACGAGCCCCGGCTTGAACCCGTGCGACAGCGCGAGCGAAATGATCGCGACGTTGGCGATCCCGATATCCAGACATAGCGACAGCGACAAGAAGAAGCCGTCCGACATCAACGACCACGAATGCGTCATGCGTGCTCCGTGAGCGCGAGCGTCACGTCGAGCCGGCCGGTCGGCACGCCCATCGTGTTCACCATCGGCGGGTGACGAAAATCGTCGAGCGCGGCGCGTTGCTCGCGCGTGCCGATGTCGAGCAATTCCAGCACGTGCGCGACGACCGCATGCAGCACGTTCGTGTTGCCGTCCTCGACCTTCACCGCAATGCCGAGCGCGCCTTCCGGACGCTTGACGCCGATCGCATAGCTCGCGTCCGCGCCCGTCTTGCCGACGAGCGCGCCGCCGTACGCCCGCATCAGTCGCGTGCAGAAGCGTCCTTCGCCCGCTACAAGTTCGGGGTGCGACGTCATCGCGCGATAAATGCGTCCGAGCGGCGAGCCGTCCGGCGCGCCGGCGATCTTCATGTAGAGCCGAGCGAGGCGGTCGAGCGGGAAAGCGGGCGTCGGCAGATTGCATCCGTCGATGGCCCAGAGCACGTCGCCGAACGGCAGATCGACTGCCTGCGCCGTCGCGTGCTTCACGCGCGCCTGCAGCGGATGCTCCGGCAGGTGATAGCCGTCGAGCGCCGCGTTCATGGCCCGCGCGCCCGCCAACATGCCGGCGTGCTTGCCGGAACAGTTGCTGCACACGGGCGTCGGCGTGAAATCGCGGCGAATCCAGTCTTTGTACACGGCGTCCGATATCGGCGGATGGCCGCCGCAACGCAGATCACTCTCGCTCGCGCCGGACTTGGCCAGCATCGCGCGGGCGCGTTCGATGTGGCGCGGCTCGCTGCTGTGCGAGCCGCACATCAGCGCGAGATCGGCTTCGTCGAAGCCGAACTGTTCCAGCGCGCCCGTTTCGATGACGGCAAGCGCCTGCGCCGGCTTCGCCGCCGAGCGCGGCAGCGTCACGCGATGCGGATCGCCGAACGAATAGAGCAGACGGCCGGCGGCATCGACCACCGCGACATGCGCGACGTGCGTGTTCTCGATTGCATTTCCCCGATACAAGGTCGCTGCGATCATGCGTTTTTCCCCGCGTTGTCCAGTCCGATTTCGGTCCACAGCGCATCGACGCGCCGCTTGACGGCCGCATCCATCGTGATCGGGCGGCCCCATTCGCGGTTGGTCTCGCCCGGCCACTTGTTGGTCGCGTCGAGTCCCATTTTCGAGCCGAGGCCCGCGACCGGCGACGCGAAGTCGAGATAGTCGATCGGCGTGTTGTCGACCATGACGGTGTCGCGCGTGGGATCGACGCGCGTGGTGATCGCCCAGATCACTTCCTTCCAGTCGCGCACGTTGACGTCTTCATCTACCACGACGATGAACTTCGTATACATGAACTGCCGCAGGAAACTCCAGACGCCGAGCATCACGCGCTTGGCGTGACCGGCGTAGCTCTTCTTCATCTGCACGATGGCCATGCGATAGCTGCACCCTTCCGGCGGCAGATAGAAGTCCGTGATCTCGGGAAACTGCTTCTGCAAGAGCGGCACAAAGACTTCATTGAGCGCGACGCCGAGCACCGCGGGTTCGTCGGGCGGCTTACCGGTGTAGGTCGAGTGGAAGAGCGCGTCGCGGCGCAGCGTGATTTTTTCGACGGTGAAGACCGGAAACCACTCCTGCTCGTTGTAATAGCCGGTGTGATCGCCGTACGGACCTTCGAGCGCGTGTTCGTAACGCGCGGCGGCGCCTGTCGACGGACGCGGCGGCGCGCCTTCCGGCGCGGGTGGCATCGCGCCTTCCTGCGGATAGATGAAGCCTTCGAGCACGATCTCGGCACGCGCCGGGACCTGCAACGTATCGACGCCCGGCGTCAGGCACTTCGCGAGCTCGGTGCGCGAACCGCGCAGAAGGCCCGCGAACTGATACTCCGAAAGCGTATCGGGAACCGGCGTGACCGCGCCGAGAATGGTGGCCGGGTCCGCGCCCAGCACGACCGCCACCGGATACGGCTTGCCCGGATTGGCGAGCGCGAACTCGCGGAAATCGAGCGCGCCGCCGCGATGCGCGAGCCAGCGCATGATGAGCTTGTTGCGCCCGATGAGTTGCTGCCGATAGATGCCGAGGTTCTGCCGCGTCTTGTCCGGGCCGCGCGTGACGGTAAGGCCCCACGTGAGCAGCGGTCCGGCGTCGCCCGGCCAGCAGGTCTGGATCGGCAGGCGCGCGAGGTCCACGTCGCCGCCTTCCCACACGATCTCCTGGCAAGGCGGCGCGCCCACCGACTTGGGCGCCATGTCCCACACGGCCTTGGCGAGCGAGAGCAGCTTGCCGGCGTCCTTCAGGCCGCGCGGCGGCTCCGGCTCCTTCAGCGCGGACAGCAGCCTGCCGATATCGCGCAGCGAACTGAGCGCGGCGGTATCGCTGCCGAGGCTCGCATCGGCGCCGGTCTGTGGCTCCGTTTCGATGCCCATGCCGAGCGCCACGCGCCGCGTCGTGCCGAAAAGGTTCGCGAGCACCGGCATGCTGTGACCGGTCGGCGCTTCGAAAAGCAGCGCCGGGCCGCCCGCGCGCAACACGCGGTCGGATAGTTCGGTCATTTCCAGGACGGGGGAGACAGGCTGCCGGATGCGGCGCAGTTCACCGAGCGCTTCGAGGCGGGCGGTGAAGTCGCGCAGATCTTTATATTTCATCGATGGTCGGACGAGGACTCGAGGCCGCTACATGGAGCGGGGCGGGCGGGACGGCTGCGCGCTAGGCGATTGTCGATTTTACCTGCGTGTCAGTCCGTGCGCTGGGAGACATTCAGGAAATTCCGCTGGAAAGCGCCTTTGGGACGTGCGCTGGCGCTCCTAAACGGTGTTCATTATTACTGTAAGTAATTGAAACGGAACGGTATAGCATTGACGGATCATTAAACCCTGCTAGAATCCCTTCGCATCCATTGCAGGTTTTGAAACTTTTTACCTTAGCCTCAGGTCTTTTCTCAGACGCTATGCGTCGCCTGCGCCGCACCTGCCCGGCGATTCATGGCTGTTGGTTGTCACGGCCGGCGTTATCGAACGCCGGTTTTTCGCGTGGGAAGCCATCTGCGCATCAAGGGCATGCTGTTCGTGCCGCGCACTCCGGCCGCTTTTGCCGGTTCGGCTTTCCAGACGGCGCATGCCGTTTCCCCGATGCCGCTTACGCCTTGCCAAGAGCGAGCGGTGTCTGATTTGCGCTTTCGAACACCGGTTTATTGGTATTCATCAGCCTAAATCATGCAACATTGGGAGCATCGATGAACGCTTGGTTATCGTGGCGTCCCGACACTCGCGTCGCGCAAAGTTTGCGCACCGCGCTGCGTCGTGGAAGCCGTATGAGTCACTATCTCTTCAGCCTGGTCGGTTGCGCGGCGATCGTCACGGCGCTCGCGCTGTGGCTTCTGCCGTCCTGGCGCACCACCTTCGCCGCACGGATCATGCCGTTCGTGTCCGCCGCGGTCCAGGCGGGTCCTGCGCGGCTTCTCGCCGGCCAGCCGCTTCCTCCGTTCTCGGCGGTGCATCGCCAGCCGGCGGACGCGGCGCCGATCAGCCTCGCCGCGAACTCCGACCGGACCGCTGCGCCGGCGGCGCAGGTGCCGTCGCTAGGCGCCGCCGCCACGGACGACGAGAGCACGCGCCAACTGACCGGCGGCATCAGTCTCGCCGTGTCGCCCAACGGGCTCGATCCGCGCACCATGCCTTCGGTCAGCTTGCTGGCGAGCGCGATTCCGGCGCAGCGCATTGTCGCCGATGCGCGCGACGACCGCGTGCTCGTCTCCACGCGCGAGCAGAAGCTCGTCGCGAACTTCATCGCGCGGCGGTATCGCGTGGCCGAAGAGCCGGTCAGCGACCTCGTGCGCGCCGCGTTCGACACCGGCCGCGAAGTCGGTCTCGATCCGCTGCTGCTGCTGTCGGTGATGGCCATCGAATCGGGTTTCAATCCGTACGCGGAAAGCGGCGTCGGCGCGAAAGGGCTGATGCAGGTGATGTCGAAGGTGCACTCGGATAAGTTCGAGTACTTCGGCGGCAGCCACGCGGCGCTCGATCCGCTCGCGAACATCAAGGTCGGCGCGCTGGTGTTGAAGGATTGCATCGCGCGGGGCGGCTCGGTGGCGGGCGGCCTGCGCTACTACGTCGGCTCGACCTCGCAGGACGACGGCGGCTATGGCGCGAAGGTGCTGGCCGAACGTGCGCGTCTGCGCGATGTCGCGCGCGGCCGCAACGTGCCGATCAACGCGCCGCAGGCGCCGGTTCAGGCCGCGCCGAAGCAGGTGCTGGCTTCCGCCTCGGCGGATACGGCCAAGCGCGTCCACGTGACGATCGACGGCGCGAAGAAGGCCGACGCGCAGGACGAGAGCGATTCCGGCGAGTCGAAGCACGCCGTGTCCGCTGAGCTGGGCGCCTGATCGGTCAGTCGAACGGTCGGACAAAAGAAAAGGGCACCTCAAGCGGGTGCCCTTTTTGTCGTTTGAGTCGACTGAAACCCAGCGACTGAAATCCAGCGACTGAAATTCAGCGACTGAACAAGTCCCCGAGCCGCGACACCGCTTGTTCCAGCTTCGAATACGCCGTCGCATACGAGAGCCGGATGTAACGGTCCGGCGCGTGAAAGCCGAAATCCGCGCCCGGCACGAGCACTACGCCGGCGTCGTGCAGCATGGAACGCGTGAGCCTTTCGCTGTCGCCGGCGGCGGGATGCGGCACGCTCGTCGTATCGGCGTAGACGTAAAACGCGCCGTCCGGCACCACCGGCACGCCGAAACCGAGCGACCGCAGCGCCGGCACGATGTAGTCGCGCCGCCGCTTGAACTCCAGCCGGCGCGCTTCGTAGATGGCGAGCGTCTCCGGCTCGAAGCACGCGAGCGCAGCATGCTGCGCCAGCGCCGAGGCGCAGATGAACAGATTCTGCGAGAGCTTCTCGACCGCGCCGACCATCGCGTGCGGCACGACGAGCCAGCCGAGCCGCCAGCCGGTCATGTTGAAGTACTTCGAGAAGCTGTTGACCGTCACCACGTCGTCGCCGAAGGAGAGCGCCGACACGGGCTTTGCGTCGTAGCTCAGGCCTTGGTAGATCTCATCGACGATGGTGAAGCCGCCGCGCTCCCGCACCTTCCCGACGATGCGCCGCAGTTCGTCCGGCTCGATGGAGGTTCCCGTCGGATTCGACGGCGACGCGAGCAGCACGCCGCGCGTCGCGGGCGTCCAGTGCGCTTCGACCTGATCGGCGGTGAGCTGGAAGCGTTCGGCCGGGCCGCTCGCGATCAGCACCGGCTTGCCGTCCGCCGCCGACACGAAGTGCCGGTTGCACGGATAGCACGGGTCGGGCATCAACACTTCGTCGCCGTTGTCGACGAGCGCCATGCACGCGAGCAAGAGCGCCGCCGACGCACCCGCCGTCACCACGATGCGCGCGGGATCGACGCTTAGGCCGAACGCGTTGCGGTAATGCGCGGCGATCGCCTCGCGCAACGCCGTGACGCCGAGCGCGTTCGTGTACTGCGTGACGCCGCGCGTGAGCGCGTCGGCGGCGGCACGCGTGACGGGCGCGGGCGCGGTGAAGTCCGGCTCGCCGATGCCCATGTGGATGATGTCGCGTCCGGCGCGTTCGAGCGCCTGGGCGTCCTTCATCAGCTCCATCACGTAGAACGGCTCGATCGCGTCGACGCGGGAGGCGAGCCGCATGAGCGGTTCCGAAGCGGTATTCATGCCGTCGATCCCGTTAGCCGCGCCCGCGCGCCTGCGCTTCGGCAGGGCGCATCGCGACGGCGAGCTTGTCCAGCACGCCGTTCACGTACTTGTAGCCGTCCGAGCCGCCGAAGGTCTTCGTCAGCTCCACGGCCTCGTTGATGACCACGCGATACGGAATGTCGATGTGATGCTTGAACTCGAAAGCGGCCACGAGCAACACCGCGCGTTCGACCGGCGAGAGCTGGTCGATCGGGCGGTCGAGGCACGGTTGCAGTTCGGCGGAAAGCGCATCGGCTTCCTTGATGACACCGTGCAGGATCGCGTCCAGATGTTCGTGGTCGGCCTTGTCGAAGCCCTGCGCGTTGCGCAGTTGCGCGTCGATCTCGCCGCCGGGCGCACCCGACAGCAGCCATTGGTAAAGCCCTTGCGTCGCGAGTTCACGCGAGCGGCGTCGTGCGCTCTTCATGCGCGGTCCTCGTCTTCGTCTTCGTCATCTTCTTCGTCGCCGCCGAGCTGTTCCAGCGCGACCGACAGATTCGCCATTTCGACCGCCACGCGCGCAGCGTCGCGGCCCTTTTCGGTCATGCGCGCGACGGCTTGTTCGTCGTTCTCGGTCGTGAGCACCGCGTTCGCCACCGGAATGCCGAAATCCAGCGCGATGCGCGAAATGCCCGAGCCGCTTTCGTTCGACACGAGCTCGAAGTGGTACGTCTCGCCGCGCACGACCGCGCCGAGCGCGATCAGGGCGTCGAACTGGCCGGATTCTGCGAGCTTTTGCAGCGCGAGCGGAATCTCGAGCGCGCCCGGCACGGTCACGAGCAGCACGTCCTCGCCGATCACGCCGAGGCGCTCCAGCTCCTCGATGCAGGCATCCGCGAGGCCGTTGCACACCGGTTCGTTGAAGCGCGACTGCACGATGCCGATGCGCAGGCCGTCACCGTCGAGGTTCGGCTGGTATTGTCCGATTTCCATGTAGAGATCCGTTGGTTTGGAATAAGTTGGATGCGGCGGCTGTCGTGAATCAGGCCGAACGCAGATGCGCCACTGTGCCGTCCGTGGCGCTCGCCGCCGTCGCGGGGCAGCCGGGCATCGGAATGAAGCCGGTCACTTCGAGCCCGTAGCCCGACATGCTGCCGAGGCGCCGCGGATTGGCGAGCACCTGCATCTTGCCGACGCCCAGATCGCGCAGAATCTGCGCGCCGATGCCGTAGGTCTTGAAGTCGATCGGGCGGCGCTGCGGCTTCGCCGCTTTGTCGCTTTCGTCGAGCGCGCGGAAGGTTTCGACCAGATGCTCGCGGCTGTCGCCGCAATTCAACATGACGATAGCGCCGAGATCGCGCGCGGCGATTTCCTTCATGGCGGCGTCGATGGTCCACGAGTGCGTGGACGCGTCGATTTCGAGCAGATCCAGCACCGACAGCGGTTCGTGCACGCGCACGGGCGTTTCGCGGTCCGGCGACGGCGTGCCGCGCACGAGCGCGATATGCGGCGAGCCGGTCGGTTCGTCGCGATACAGCACCGCGCGGAACGTGCCGTGCGCGGTCTGCATGGTGCGCTCGCTGACCTTCTCGATGATGGATTCGGTGCGGCTGCGATAGTGGATCAGGTCCGCGATGGTGCCGATCTTGATGCCGTGCTGCTCGCCGAATTCGATGAGGTCCGGCAGACGCGCCATTTCGCCGTCGTCGCGGATCACTTCGCAGATCACGGCAGCAGGCGTGAGGCCCGCGAGCGCGGTCAGGTCGCAGCCGGCTTCCGTGTGGCCCGCGCGCACGAGCACGCCGCCCGGCTGCGCCATGATCGGGAACACGTGACCCGGCTGGACGATGTCCTCGGCGCGCGCATGGGCCGCGACCGCCGCGGCGATGGTGCGCGAACGGTCGGCGGCGGAAATGCCGGTGGTCACGCCCTCGGCGGCTTCGATGCTGACGGTGAACGCCGTGCCGTACTGCGTGCCGTTGCGCTGCGTCATGAGCGGCAGGTTCAGCAGCTTGCAGCGTTCCTGCGTGAGCGTGAGGCAGATCAGGCCGCGGCCGTAGCGCGCCATGAAGTTGATCGCTTCGGGCGTGATGAAGTCGGCGGGGACGATCAGGTCGCCTTCGTTCTCGCGATCTTCCTCGTCGACGAGGATCACCATGCGGCCGGCCTTGAGCTCGGCGATGATTTCTGGAGTGGAAGCGATCGACATGGTGGCGTCCCGGCAGGTCTGTTTGGGAAAGGCCTGTATTTTACGCCACGGCCGATGGACAGTTGTCGGGAAAACGCGGGGCGGGGCGGCGTGTCGTGCTGCTTGCAACGCGATCGAGCGTTGCGTCGGCTTGGGTAGAGCGCAGGGCCGCGGGAGGCGCCGGCGCCGGACGAACGCGCGATGTCCGGCAACGCGCGCGCTTCAGCGACGTTTGCGTATGACGCTCACCAGCCGCCGAACAATCGGTCTAGCGCCGACAAGATCTCGTCCTGTCGATGTACGAGCGAGCTGACTGGCTTGGTCAACGCGCTGCGCGGAATGGCGGCAAGCGTCGGGGTATCGAGCATGCACTCGATTCCCTCGATTGAAAACACGGGAATCAGATCGGGCGGAAGCGGTACCGGAGCGATCCGGTCTAATCGGCGCAGTGGAATGACCACGCGCGTTGCCAGCCCCGATAGATGATTCCCCTGGACCTCGACAATATAAGGCGTACTGGCGTGTCCACTTGGATTGGCGAAAACGTCGAACCGGGCCATCAAAACGTCCGGTATTGTCCGAGCGGCAAGCCATCGCGCTCGATCATGTCGTTGTACGCCTGGATGAACTCCGCATGTTTGATCGCCCACTGGCGATCTTTCTCCAACTGCACTGCCTGTCGTATCGCGCGCTCGCACGTCTGCGAGAAGTTGATGCCGAGCTCCTTTGCGTCCTTGTAGACGTCCTCGGGCAGGCTAATGTTGGTAGCCCGGCGCGGAATGGTGTCGGTCGTCGTGTGGCGCATGATCGCCCTCTCGATGTGGGTATTTATGCGCATTGTAACCCACATGAGGCCGTTACCTCGCGGGGGGCCTCGCGCTATGCGCCGTACCGGCTTACCCCGCCGACATCATCCTCTCCACATACCGCGCGATCAGATCGATCTCCAGATTCACCTTCGCGCCCGCGTGAAGCGCCTTTAACGTCGTCACTTCGACCGTATGCGGAATCAGGTTGATCGAAAACTCGCAACCATCCGCGCGATCCTCGACGGCGTTCACCGTCAGACTCACGCCGTTCACCGTCACCGAGCCCTTGTACGCCAGATATTTGCCAATGTCCTTCGGCGCGACGATCCGCAATTCATGCGATTCGCCCACGCGCTCGAAGCGCGACACCGTGCCGAGCCCGTCTACGTGGCCGGACACCAGATGCCCGCCCAGCCGGTCGTGCGCGCGCAGCGCCTTTTCGAGATTGACCTCCGCCCCCGCATCGCCCAGGCCGACCGTCTTGTTCAGGCTTTCGCGCGAGACGTCGACATCGAACGCATCCGGCGTCTTCTCGATCACCGTCATGCACGCGCCCTGAATCGCGATGCTGTCGCCCAGTTCGACGTCCGCGAGATCGAGGCCGCCCGCCGCCACCCGCAGACGCACGCCGGCTTGCGGCTCCGCGCCGAGCGGCGTGACCTTTTCGATGCGGCCTACCGCCGCGACGATTCCTGTAAACATGAAGCGCGTTCCTTTGTATCGAAGCGTGTTTAGAGCAAGGGACCGGCGACGTGCGCATCGGCGAAGCGCGCCAGAATGCGCAGATCGTCGCCGAGCCGGTCGATGCGATGAAACTTGAGATGCGGCCGCGCATCGAGCGTGGCGGGCGGCGCGAAGTCGAACATGCCGGGCGCGCTGCCGAGCAGGCTCGGCGCGAGATACACCAGCAGTTCGTCGACGCAGCCTTCGCGCAAGAGCGAGCCGTTCAGCTTGTGCCCCGCCTCGACGTGCAGTTCGTTGATGCCGCGATCTGCGAGCGCCGTGAGCATCGCCGGAAGATCCACCTTGCCGTGCTCGTTCGACAACTCGATCAATTGCGCGCCCTTATCGCGCAGCAACTCGGCGCGTTGGGCGTCGGCGTGCGCGGAATGGAAGATCCACGGCGGCGCGTCGTCGAGAATGCGCGCATCCAGCGGCACGTCGAGCCGGCTGTCGATCAGAACGCGCTGCGGCTGGCGCGGCGTGTCGACCGCGCGCACGGTGAGTTGCGGATCGTCCTCGCGTACCGTGCCGATGCCGGTCAGGATCGCGCAGGCGCGGGCGCGCCACGCGTGACCGTCGGCGCGCGCGTCTTCGCCGGTGATCCACTGGCTTTCGCCCGATGGCAGGCCTGTGCGTCCGTCGAGCGTCGCCGCCACTTTCATGCGCACCCACGGCCGACGGCGCGTCATGCGCGAGACGAAGCCGATGTTCATTTCGTGCGCCTCGTTCGCGAGCAGCCCGCAGCGCACGTCGATGCCCGCGTCGCGCAGCATCGCGAGGCCGCGGCCGGACACGGCCGGGTTCGGGTCTTCCATCGCGGCGATGACTTTCTCGACGCGCGCGTCGATCAGCGCGTGCGCGCAGGGCGGCGTGCGCCCGAAGTGGCTGCACGGTTCGAGCGTCACGTACGCGGTCGCGCCGCGCGGGTCCTTGCCGCGCGAACGGGCGTCTTTCAGCGCGCGCACTTCGGCGTGATCCTGGCCGGCCGGCTGCGTGAAGCCCATGCCGATCACTTCGCCGTTTTTGACGAGCACGCAGCCGACGCGCGGATTCGGCGTCGTCGTGTACATGCCGCGCGAGGCGAGCGCGAGCGCGCGCTCCATGTAGGTGAAATCGGATTGCGAGAACATCGCGGCGGCCCGTTGCGCGACGCGGCCTTAAACCGCGAGCGACGCGAACGCGCCACGCGCGGCGTCGAGCGTTGCGTCGAGCACGGCGTCGTCGTGGGCGCTGGACACGAACCCCGCTTCGAACGCGGACGGCGCGAAGTACACGCCGGCATCGAGCATCGCGTGGAAGAACGCGTTGAAGCGCTTCGTGTCGCCCTTCGCGATCTGCGCGAAGCTGCCCGGCACCTGATCCATGAAGTACAGGCCGAACATGCCGCCGATCGAGTCGGCGCAGAAGGGCACTTTGGCTTCGCGCGCGACAGACGTGAGGCCGTCGACGAGCTTGCGCGTCTTCTTCGCGAGGTCGTCGTAGAAGCCTTCGCGCTGAATGATTTGCAGCGTCTTTAGGCCCGCCGCCACCGCGATGGGATTGCCCGAGAGCGTGCCCGCCTGATAGACGCCTCCGAGCGGCGCGAGATGCGCCATGATGTCGCGTCGTCCGCCGAACGCCGCCGCCGGCATGCCGCCGCCGATGACCTTGCCGAGGCACGTGAGGTCCGGCTTGATGCCGTACACCTGCTGCGCGCCGCCGAGCGCGACGCGAAACCCGCACATCACTTCGTCGAAAATCAGCACGGAGCCGTACTCGTTGCAGCGTTCACGCAGCGCGTTCAGGAACTCGGGTGTCGCGCGCACGAGGTTCATGTTGCCCGCGACCGGCTCCACGATCACCGACGCAATCTCCGCGCCGAACGCCGCGAATGCTTCGTTGAGCTGCTCGACGTTGTTGTATTCGAGCACCGTCGTGTGCTTTGCAATGTCCGCGGGCACGCCCGCCGACGTCGGATTGCCGAAAGTCAGCAGGCCCGAGCCCGCCTTCACGAGCAGGCTGTCCGCGTGGCCGTGATAGCAGCCCTCGAACTTCACGATGCGGCTGCGGTTCGTGAAGCCGCGCGCAAGACGCAGCGCGCTCATCGTCGCTTCGGTGCCGGAAGACACCATGCGCACCTGTTCGATGGACGGCACGAGCTTGCAGATTTCCTCCGCGATTTCGATTTCCGCTTCGGTCGGCGCGCCGAACGAGAAGCCGTCGGCCAGCACGCGCTGCACCGCTTCGAGCACTTCCGGGTGCACGTGGCCGACGATCATCGGCCCCCACGAGCCGATGTAGTCGATATAGCGTTTGCCTTCGGCATCCCAGAAGTACGGGCCTTGCGCGCGCTCGATGAAGCGGGGCGTGCCGCCGACCGAGCGAAACGCCCGCACCGGCGAATTCACGCCGCCGGGGATGGTTCGCTGAGCGCGTTCGAAGAGGGCTTGGTTCTTGGACATGGAGAAGGCCTGCGCTGAAAGTGGATGCAAGACACGCGACCGGCTTGCGCGGCGAAAGACGCCGCCCGGCGCGATGAAAGCACGGCGCCGATGCGCGTCCGGTGCGACAAGTGTTGCCTGAAATTGTACCGGACTCGTTGACGGGGAGCCGGTTACTGCTGGCGCGTTCGCGCGGGCTTGCGCGGCGGCGCGTCGTCGGCTGCGCGGGCCTGGCGCGCGCTCGCTTTGCTCGGCACTGCGGGAACGGTGGATTGGCTCAACGCGGGCGGACGGCCGCGCCGGCCGGTGCGCTCGGTCCAGAGCTTTTCGAGCGCGCCCTCGGCCATCGGCTTGATGAGCGTGCCGGAGCTTTGCGCATCCCACGTCTGCACGGAGAACGGATGCGCGCGCAACTCGTCGCGCGTGACGACGACATGTTCATGTGCATCGACGAGCCAGTCATACACGAAGTCGATGCACAGCCGATACCCGCGCTTCGACTGCGCGTCGGGCACTTCATACGGCGCGCGCGTCACGTAGCCCGAGCCCAACACGCCTTTCGGTTCCTGCGCCACGCGATGCACGAACACGCGATCGCCCGGCATGAGGCCGCGCGCGGTGCCGCAGCCCCAGACATCGGCGACGGCTTCGCCTGCCGCCACCCGGCGCGCGATCTCGGGCAATTCGGGCCACGGCCACTTCTTCGGGCTCCAGATCAGCAGAAAGGCGGTCATCGTGTCGAGGAAAGGAGGGAAGGGCGGAAGCGGTGAGCTTAGCGTACCCGGTCAAACCGGGGCGTCGCGTACAATGGCCGCTCGCTTCGAACGCTTTCTCCGATAGCTGCAACCACCACGACGGGCCACGCAGCGCTCGTCTTCATCCTTGCACACTCGATGTCAGACACTACCCGCCGCCGGCCCGATGGCCGGCTGATCCTGTTGCTCGGCGCGCTCGCCGCATGCGGTCCGCTGTCCATCGACATGTATCTGCCGAGCCTGCCGTCGCTCGCCGCCGCGTTCGGGACGAGCCCGGCCGCCGCGCAAAGCACGCTGACGAGCTTCATGTTCGGCTTCTCGTTCGGCATGCTGCTGTACGGCCCATTGTCCGATGCCTACGGCAGGCGGCCGATTCTTCTGGGCGGCATCGCGCTGTACGCGCTCGCGAGCATCGCGTGCGCGACGGCGTTCTCCATCGACGCACTCGTGTTCGTGCGCTTCCTGCAGGCGCTCGGCGCGGGCGCGGCGTCGGTGCTCGCGCGCGCCATCGCCCGCGACGCGCACGCGCCGACCGACGCCGCCCGCGTCCTGTCGATGCTCTCCATCGTCACGTCCATCGGCCCGTTGCTCGCGCCGCTGATCGGCGGGCAACTGCTGCTGCTCGGCGGCTGGCGTGTGGTGTTCGTTGCGCTCACGCTCTTCGGCACGCTGTGCGCGGTGACCGCGTTCCTGCGCGTGCCCGAAACGTGGCCGAAGGAGAAACGCGCGGGCGCGGCGCTCGGCACGTCGTTCGCGGCATACGGGCATCTGCTGACCGATACGGTCACGTGGGGCCATGTGTTGTGCGGCGGCATGGCGTTCGCGTCGATGTTCGCGTATATCACCGCGACGCCGTTCGTCTACATCGACTATTTCCACGTCAAGCCGCAGCATTACGGGCTTTTATTCGGGCTCAATATCGTCGGGATCATCGGCGGGAATGTGCTCAACACGAAGCTCGTCGGGCGCGTGGGCGCGATGAAGATGATTTCCGGCGCGGCGTTCGTCAGCGTCGTGGCGGCCCTCGTGGTCGCGCTCGTCTCGCTGACGGGCTGGGGCGGCTTGTGGTCGATCGTCGCGAGCCTGTTCTTTGTCGTCGGCGTGGTCGGCCTCTTGTCCGCCAATTGCACGACCGAACTCATGCACCGTTATCCGCGCAACGCGGGAGCGGCGGCCGCCGTCTTCGGCGCGATGCAGCTCGCGCTCGGCGCGCTCGCGAGTCTCGCCGTCGGCCTCTTTCACGACGTCTCGCCGCACGGCATGGGCATCGTCATCGGCACGTGCGGCGTCCTGACGTTCGCCGGGCGCACGCTCGTGATGCGCTCGCACGCGGCGCCCGTGCGCGTCTGAAGTCAGGCAGTGACGCGGCGCGTTGGGCGAAAAAAAACCTCGCGCGATGGCGAGGTCAATCTGGGTCAAAGGTGTTTCAACTCGACTCATGCCGCCTTGGGTCAGAAGGCCGCGCGGTCGAGCCGTTTTAGTGGGCAGTATTCGTCCGGGTCAAAGGTGAATACTCGCTCGATTCGGTTTGGGCGATAGGCGTCTCCTCCTGTCGAGAATCGGGTGCCTGGGTCAAAGGTGTTCCCGATCAGTTCGTTTCGGTCGAAAAGTCAGTCAAACCATTCCCGTTGCCGCGAACCTTCTGTCGAGGAAGGCGTTTCGCCGGATCAACAAGGAATGGTTGAACTATAGGCGGGCCGTAAGCTCGGCTATATCGAACGAATTCGAATCGTAAGAGAGCGACGCTTTTTCACCGAAACACGCCGTTGCGCCGCGAGCGGATCACCGTGTCGGCGGCAGCGGCCCGACAACCGAAGCGAGAAACGTGAACGCCGCCGCTTCGGCCTGCGCGACCGCTTCCGGCTCGACGCCCGCGCCGTGGCCGCCTTCGCCCGTTTCCTGATACCAGACGTTGTCGTGGCCTTGCGCCTGCATCTTCGCGACCATCTTGCGCGCGTGGCCCGGATGCACGCGGTCGTCGCTCGTCGATGACGTGAAGAGCGCCGGCGGATAGACGGCATCCGCCTTCACGTTCTGATACGGCGAATAGGCCATCAGATGCGGGAGATCGGCGGCGTCGTCCGGATCGCCGTATTCGTCGATCCAGGATGCGCCTTGCAAGAGCGTGTGAAACCGCGCCATGTCGACGAGCGGCACCTCCGACAGCACGGCGCCGAAGCACTCCGGCCGCTGCACCATGCACACGGCGGTGAGCAGGCCGCCGTTGCTCGCGCCGCGAATGGCGAGCTGCTTCGCCGTGGTGACGCCGCTCTCGACGAGCGCCTGCGCCACCGCGACAAAATCGTCGAACGAGACTTGCCGGTTCTCGCGCAGCGCCGCCTGATGCCATTGCGGACCGAACTCGCCGCCGCCGCGAATGTTCGCCACCGCGTACAGGCCGCCGCGCTCCAGCCACGCGATGCCGGTCGTCGCGTCGTATTGCGGGTCCAGCGCGACTTCGAAGCCGCCGTAGCCGTAGAGCAGGCACGGCCGCGCTTGTTGCGGCGTCTGCGCATCGACATCGCGGCCGATCAGCCAGTACGGAATGCGCTCGCCGTCGGGCGCGATCGCATGACGGCGCACGGCGGTGAGCCCGGACGCGTCGAACTGCGCGGGCAGACGCGCGAGCAAGGCCCACGGGGCGTCGCTGGCAAGATCGGCGTGATAGAGCGACGGCGGCATCAGAAAGTGCTCGACGTGGATGAGGACCGTGTCGTCGCGCTCGCTGTCGATGGAATCGACATAGCTCTGGCTCGCGTCCGGCAACGCAAACTCGCGCGATTGCCACGCGCCGTCGCCATCCGCGGGCGGACGCCAGAGCGTGACGCGCGGCGTGCCGTCGTCCATTTGCGAGACGATCAGCCATTGTTTCGTGAAGTCGATGCTCGCCAACACGCGCCGCTCGGCGGGCGTAAAGAGCGCGGTGAAGTTGCGCGAGCCGTCGAGAAACGCGTCGCGCCGGATCACGGTGAGCGAGCCTGCCGCGTGACGCCGGCCGCCCACGTTCCATTGCTTGCGCGGCGTGACGAAGAGCCAGCCGTTCCAGTGCTCGATCTCGACGTGCTGAGGCAGGTCGTACTGATGCCATTCGTTCGCGGTTTCGTCGAGCCAGAAGTGCAGCGTGTCGTAGAACGTCACGGCGCGCGACGCGAGATGCAGCTTTTCGAGCGGATCGTAGTCCGCGCCCGCCGATACGTCGCGGCGCGCGCCTTCGAACACGACGGGCGCATCGGCGAGCGGCGTGCCGCGCTTCCAGCGCCGCGCCTGACGCGGAAAGCCCGACGTCGTGAGCGCGGGCCGCGCGCTCGTCTTGCTGTCGTCCCAGCCGACATAGACCGTATCGCGGTCGATCCACGAAATGTCGTGCTTGCCGACGTCCGTCAGCGCGAAGCCGTCTTCCACGAAGCGGCGTTCCTGGATATCGAACTCGCGCACGATGCACGCATCCGATCCGCCCGGCGACAGCGAGACGAGCGCGCGGTCATAGCCGGGGTAGAGCATGTCGAAGTCGGCGAGCGCCCAGCGCGTGTCGTCGTGCTCGTTCGTGTTCAGGTCGAGCGCATCGACATCGAGCACGATGTCCCATTCGGGCGTGCCGGCGAGCCACGCGCTCCACGGCGCGCGGCGCACGATGCCGAGCGGATGCGCGTCGTCCTGCCACGTGTTGTAGGCCCAGTCGCCGTAGCGCGAGCAGGTGACGATGCGATCCTGCGACGTGTACGCCTTCTCGAGCCGCGCGGCGAGCGCGCGCGCGTCGGGCGTTTCGCCGAAGGCTGCTTCGGTGCGGCGATTCTGGGCATCGATCCAGGCTTGTACGCGGGCGTCGTCGAGCGATTCGAGTCCGATGAAAGGATCAGGGTTGTCGGCTTGCGGCCAGAGAAGGGAAGGGTGATCGGAAAGAAGGGACATGGCGCGGCGCATTCAAAAGCGAAACGCTGATTGTGCCGCATCGGCGCGACCGCGCCATCAAACAAAAAGCCGCGCACGAGGCGCGGCTTGGAAGCAGATCAGCAACGACGGCGCTCAGGCCAGCCGCTCTTCCGTCTTCGGGTCGAACAGCACCGCCTTCGACACATCGAACAGCAGCGTCATGTTCGACAACGGCTGCGGATTGCTCGCCGGGTGCACGCGCGACACGATGCGCTTGCCGTTCACCTGCGCGAACACGAGCGTGTCCGGGCCGGTCGGCTCGATCACGTCGACGCGCACGTCCATCGGTTGCAGGCTCGCATCTGCGACGTCGTGCGCGCTGCGCGCGTCGGTGATGCGCTCCGGGCGAAGGCCGAGCACCACGTCCTGACCGATCCTGCCGCGCAGCTTCGCGGCATCGAACGGCAACTTCAGCACGTTACGCGCGACGCCCGTGTCCAGTTCCAGGCCGACGCCCGCGCCGGCCTCGACCAGCTTGCCGCTGATGAAGTTCATCGGCGGCGCGCCGATGAAGCCCGCCACGAACAGGTTCGACGGCGAATCGTAGATTTCCTGCGGTGCCCCGAACTGCTGCACGATGCCGTCCTTCATCACGGCGATGCGGTCGCCGAGCGTCATCGCTTCGATCTGATCGTGCGTCACGTAGACGATCGTCGTGCCGAGGCGCTGATGCAGCAGCTTGATTTCCGAGCGCATCTCGATGCGCAGCTTCGCGTCGAGGTTCGAGAGCGGCTCGTCGAAGAGGAACATCACCGGATCGCGCGCGAGCGCGCGGCCCATGGCGACGCGCTGACGCTGACCGCCCGACAGTTGCCCCGGCTTGCGGTCGAGCAGGTGGCCGATCTGCAGCGTCTCGGAGACGCGATCGACGATCTTCTTCTGCTCGTCCTTCGGCACCTTGCGAATGTTGAGGCCGAACGAGATGTTGTCGCGCACGCTCATGGAAGGGTAGAGCGCGTACGACTGGAACACCATCGCAATATCGCGGTCCTTTGGCGAGAGGTTGTTGACCGTCTTGCCGTCGATCTGGATCTCGCCCTTGGTGACGGTCTCCAGCCCCGCAATCATGTTGAGCAGCGTGGACTTGCCGCAGCCCGAGCCGCCGACGAGGATCAGGAACTGTCCGTCCTCGATGTCGATGTTGACGCCCTTGAGAACCGGCACCCCGTTCGGGTAGGTCTTGTACACGTCACGGATGGAAAGGCTTGCCATGCTTGATTCCTCTATGTTGTCTCTTCAGCGGGAAGCGCGTTCGTTGCGCTCAACCCTTCACCGCGCCCGCCGTCAGGCCGCGCACGAAGTAACGTCCTGCGATCATGTAGACGAGAATCGTCGGCAAGGCCGCGATGATCGCGCCCGCCATGTCCACGTTGTATTCCTTCACACCCGTCGACGTATTGACGAGGTTGTTCAGCGCCACCGTGATCGGCATCGAATCCACGCCCGAAAACACGATACCGAACAGGAAGTCGTTCCAGATCTGCGTGAACTGCCAGATCAGGCAGACCATGAAGATCGGCAGCGAGACGGGCAGCAGGATCTTCGTGAAGATCATGAAGAAGCCCGCGCCGTCGATGCGCGCCGCCTTCACGAGTTCAGCCGGAATGCTCACGTAGAAGTTGCGGAAGAACATGGTCGTGAACGCGATGCCGTAGATCACGTGCACGAGCACGAGGCCGCTCGTCGTGTTCGACAGTCCGAGGAAGCCTTGCAGCCGCGCCATCGGCAGAAGAATGGCCTGAAACGGGATGAAGCAGCCGACGAGCAGCATCGTGAAGAACGCGTCCGCGCCGCGGAAGCGCCAGTGCGTGAGCACGTAGCCGTTGAACGCGCCGACGATCGACGAGATCAGCACGGCCGGTATCACCATGCGCACGGAGTTCATGAAGAACGGCTCCATGCCGTCGCAGCGCACGCCGGTACACGCTTCCTGCCACGCCTTCACCCACGGCGCGAGCGTGAAGTGCGTGGGCGGCGTGAGCAGGTTGCCGGTGCGAAGCTGGTCCAGGTCCTTGAACGACGTGGACAGCATCACGTAGATCGGGAACAGGAAGTAGAGCGCGAAAAGAATCAGCACCGCGTAAATGACGGCGCGGCTGATCGTCATCTTAGGCTGCATTGCGAGTGCTCCTCGATTCCAGATACATGAGCGGCACGAGAACCGCGACGACCGTGGCGAGCATCATCATCGACGAAGCGGCGCCGACGCCCAGTTGTCCCCGGTTGAACGAGAACGTGTACATGAAGATGGCCGGCAGCGACGACGACGTGCCCGGTCCGCCGGCGGTCAACGCGACGACGAGGTCGAAGGTCTTGATCGTGATGTGGCAGAGAATCAGCAGCACCGAGAAGAACACCGGACGCATGCTCGGAATCACGATCTTGCGGTAGATGGTCGGCAGCGTCGCGCCGTCCACTTGCGCGGCCTTGAAGATTTCGCTGTCCACGCCGCGCAGGCCGGCGAGGAAAAGCGCCATCACGAAGCCGCTCGATTGCCAGACCGCCGCGATCACGACGCAGAAGATCGCCTTGTCCGGATCGCCGAGCCAGTTGAACGTGAAGCTCGTCCAGCCCCAGTCGTGGAACACCTTTTCGATGCCGAGGCCGGGGTTCAGAATCCATTGCCACGCGGTGCCCGTCACGATGAACGACAGCGCCATCGGGTACAGAAAGACCGCGCGCAGCGCGCCTTCGTTGCGGATTTTCTGGTCGAGCAGGATCGCGAGGAAGAGGCCGAGGGCGACGCAAATGGCGATGAACGGAATGCCGAACCAGCCGAGATTGGCGGCGGAGGTCCACCAGACGTCGTTGGCGAAAAGCTGCCGGTATCGGTCGAAGCCGGCGAACTCGTAGCGCGGCATCAGTCGCGATTCGGACAGCGACAGATAGCCTGTCACGGCAATGAAGCCGTAGACGAAGACGAGCGCGATCACGATGCTGGGAGCGAGCACCAGCTTGGGAATCCAGCGATCGGCGAGCGCCGCCGTGGGCGAAGCGCGGCGAGGCTGGTGCGGACTCTTTTCCGCGGTACCGCTGAGGGAGGCAGTCACAACTCGACTCCTGGAAGATGCGCCGGCGCTTAGATTGCGCCATGACGCGCTTGAATGACGCTGACTTGCGCGCGCGGTGCGAAGGTGTGCTTTCGGATCGGCTGACTTCGGCACGACCGGCGCTTGGTACGACGTTATGTGACGCTTCTGTGGCTCGGGCGGCGGGCGGCCGTGCTGCGCCGCCTGCCGCCCGTCACGCTGCTACGTCCTTACTTCGTCTTGGCGGCGTTCGCGAGCGCCTGAACCGCGCTCTTCGAATCCTGCGACGAATTCATGAACTTCGTCACGACGTCGGTCATGGCGCCCGCGACAGCGTCGCCCTGAGCCATGCCGTGCGCGAGCGACGGAACATAGCCGCCCGACTTGATCGCCGTCTGTTCATCAGCGTAGGACTTCTTCGCGCAGTCGTCGAATTTGTCCATCTTCACGCCGAGACGCACCGGGATCGAGCCCTTGTTCAGGCTGAACTGTTCCTGGAAGTCCGGCGACATGATGGTCTTCGCGAGCGCGAGCTGGCCCGGCGTGGCCGTCTTCTGGCCCTTCTGCTGGAAGAACACGAACGAGTCGACGTTGAAGGTGTAGGCCTTCTCCGTGCCCGGCACGGCGGCGCAGACGTAGTCCGTGCCGGCCTTCTTGTTCGCGCCGGCGAATTCGCCCTTCGCCCAGTCGCCCATGAACTGCATGCCGGCCTTGCCGTTGATGACCATCGCGGTGGCGAGGTTCCAGTCGCGGCCGGTGCGGCCGCTATCGAAGTAGCCCTGGATCTTGCGGACGGTGTCGAACACCGAGACCATCTTGTCGGAGGTCAGCGTCTTCTGGTCCAGATCGACGATGGCCTTCTTGTAGAAGTCCGCGCCCTGCGACAGCACGACGTCTTCCCACAGCGTCAGGTCTTGCCACGGCTGGCCGCCCATCGCGATCGGCATGATGCCCGCGGCCTTCATCTTGTCGGCCACCTGGAAGAACTCGGCCCAGGTCGTCGGGACCTTGCCGCCTGCCTTGTCGAGCGCGGCCTTGTTGATGTACAGCCAGTTCACGCGATGCACCGAGAACGGCGCGGCGACATAGTGGCCGTCAGCGTGGATGATCTTGTCGATTTCCGGCGGCAGGTTCTTCTTCCAGTCGCCGGCGACCGAGTCGATCGGCACCAGCACGCCTTGCTCCGACCATTCCTGGATCAGCGGACCCTTGATCTGAGCCGCCGACGGCGCGTTGCCCGAGATCACCTGGGTCTTCAGCGCGGTCATCGCCGCAGCGCCTGCGCCGCCCGCGACCGCGAAGTCCTTCCACTGATAGCCCTGCTTGGTCATGTCGTCCTTGAGCACGCCGACCGCTTTCGATTCGCCGCCCGAGGTCCACCAGTGCAGCACGGAGACAGCCTCGGCAGCCTGAACCGCCGACGCCGTCGCGCCGCACAGAAGACCTGCGGCGCACAGCGCGCCCATGAGCTTACGGACTTTCATTGTTTATCTCCTCCAGCACCTGAACAAGTAACGAGTGGCCCCTGATGTCGCCAGGAAGCGTTGAAAAAAACGGTGGTTACACAACGGCAATGCTTGGGTGGCCGTGGCTCGGGTGTCGGGGGTGTCGGCGGAGAAGCGCGCCACGCGGGCGATGCATGCGCGCGTGCGAAGCCGGCAGTCCGATATCCGATAGTCGGCCGCTCGGCTCTCAAGAGATGAGTAGGTCAAATCGCAACGACTGTCTCCTCTGCGAGCCGATGGCGTCATGCCTGTGCCGGCCCATGCTAGTGATTGCTTTTGATTTTTACCCGCGCACACGAGCCGCGATTGCAACGCGGAACGAGAGGGCGCAGGCGCGAGGCGGTACACGTGCGAAACGCAGCCGGTGCATGGAAGCAGCGATTTCCGGTCTTCGCTAACATGAGTACGCGGTCGCCTTAGGGAAAACACTCAGCTTCTGATTGACAAGCCATTTTTTTCCCGGGTGACATTTCCTCTTGATTTGGATTGTAGTTAAACTACAATTCAGTGTCAAAAAAAATTTTGTCGAACTACGGTACCCTTTCGTTCGACGTCCCACCGACTTCACAGACGGCCTCAAAACCCATGGAAAGCGACTCGAATTTCATCTTCGTGCTCTTCGGCGGGACCGGCGACTTGTCGATGCGCAAGATTCTTCCGGCGCTGTTCGAAGCGCACCGGGCGGGCATGCTGGCCGCGTCGGGCAAGATAGTCGCGGTGGCGCGCGGCGCGCAGGCTCCGGGCGAATACCTCGCGTGGGTCGAGGAACACGTGAAGCCTCATGTGTCGAAGAAGGGCCTCGACGAGACCGCGTGGCGCAGCTTCCTGGAGCGCATCGAATACGTGCAGCTCGATCTGGGCCGCGCGGAAGACTTCGTGGTGCTGCGCGACGCGCTCGCCAAATACGACGGCACGCGCGTGTTTTATCTCGCGACGGGGCCGTCGCTCTTCGTGCCCATCTGCCGCGCGCTGTCGGAAGTCGGCCTGAACCAGAACGCGCGCATCGTGCTTGAAAAGCCGCTCGGCTATGACCTGAAGTCGTCCAACGCCATCAACGACGCGGTCGGCGAGATCTTCCAGGAAGAGCAGATCTACCGGATCGACCACTATCTCGGCAAGGAGCCGGTGCAGAACCTCTTGGCACTGCGCTTCGGCAATGCGCTCTTCGAGCCGTTGTGGCGGCGCGAATGGGTCGAGAGCATCCAGATCACCATTGCGGAAGAACTCGGCGTGGAAGCGCGCGGCGACTTCTACGACAACACCGGCGCGTTGCGCGACATGGTGCAGAACCACTTGCTGCAACTGCTTTCCATCGTGACGATGGAGCCGCCGCATTCGATGGATTCCGACTCCGTGCGCGACGAAAAGCTGCGCGTGCTGCGCGCGCTGAAGCCAATCGACGAGCGAGACATCAGCCGCGTCGCCGTGCGCGGGCAGTATCACGCGGGCGTGATTCGCGGCGCATCGGTGCCCGCCTACGCAACGGAAGCCGGCGTGCGCCCCGACAGCAACACGGAAACCTTCGTCGCGCTGAAAGTCGAGATCGAAAACTGGCGCTGGGCCGGCGTGCCGTTCTTCCTACGCACCGGCAAGCGCCTCGCGGACCGCGTCGCGGAGATCGTCGTGAATTTCCGGCCCGTGCCGCATTCGGCGCTCGGCGCAAATGCGTTGCGCGCGGGCGCGAACCGGCTCGTGATCCGCCTGCAGCCGAACGAGACCATTCGCCTCTACTGCCTCGCGAAGCAGCCGGGCGAGGGCATGAATCTCGCAAGCGTCCATCTGGACCTCGCGTTCGACCAGTTCTTCAAGGAAGGGCAGATGGAGGCGTACCAGCGGCTGTTGCTGGACGTGATCCACGGGCGGCTCGCGCTCTTCGTGCGTCGCGACGAGCAGGAAGCCGCGTGGCGCTGGGTCGAGCCGATTCTGAACGCGTGGGCGGCGTCGACGAACAAGCCCAAGCCGTACGCGGCGGGCACGTGGGGGCCGGCGGCGTCGAGCGCGATGCTCGCGCAGCATGGCACGTGCTGGCTGGAAGAAGAGAATTGAGGGCGTCGCGCTGACGCCTCCATTCAGAGAGACGCCGCGCGGGACGCCAGCACACAAGACCGCTTCGCGGGCCGTTCGCGGCTTCGCGGCATAAGGCGGGTCGATAAACCAAGACAAGCAGGATGGAGGAGCAGTGATCGAGCTTCGCACTTTCGACGACCCGCGCGCCCACTCGGACGCGCTGGCGAAGGCCGTCAGCGACGCGCTTGCCGCGTCGCTCGCGGCCAGAGGCGCCGCATCGGCCGATGCCAGCGCAGCCGCATCAGGACAGTCCGCTCATGCCACGCTCGCCGTGTCCGGCGGCACGAGCCCGCGTCCGTTCTTGCAGACGCTCTCGCACGAGCCGCTCGCGTGGGCGCACATCGACGTGACGCTCGTCGACGACCGCTGGGTGCCTGAAACCGATTCCGCGAGCAACGCGCGCCTCGTGCGCGAGACGCTGCTGCAAGACGCGGGCGCGGCCGCCTACTTCCTGCCGCTCGTCGATACGTCCGCCACGCTCGACGCGCACGTCGCCGCGCTCAACGCCGACGCGCGCCGCCGTCTGCCGGATGTCGCCGTGCTCGGCATGGGCGAGGACGGCCACACGGCGTCCATCTTCGCGGACGCGCCCGAATGGGACTTCGCCATTTCCACGCAGGACCGCTTCGTCGCCGTGCATCCGGGCAACGCGCCGCACGCGCGGGTGAGCCTGTCGATGTCCGCGCTCAAGCAGGTGAAGCAGCTTTTCCTCTTCATCTCCGGCCAGAAGAAACTGGACGTGCTGAACGCGGCGCTCGCCGCGCGCCAAAAGAATGCCATCTCGACCCTGGCCAACGATGAAGGAGTGAAGCTCGATGTCTACTGGTGTGCATAAGGCCGCGCCGGCGGCGAGCCACGCCGATGGACCGAGGCTGCTCGCCGACATCGGCGGCACCAACGCGCGCTTCGCGCTGGAGACGGCGCCCGGCGAAATCGGGCAGATTCGCGTGTATCCGGGCGCCGATTACCCCGGCATCGCCGAAGTCATGCAGCAGTATCTGAAGGACACGAAAGTCGGCCGCGTGAATCACGCTGCGATCGCGATCGCCAATCCGGTGGACGGCGATCACGTGAAGATGACGAACCACGACTGGAGCTTTTCGATCGAAGCGACGCGCCGCGCGCTCGGCTTCGACACGCTGCTCGTCGTCAACGACTTCACCGCGCTCGCGATGGCGCTGCCCGGTCTCACCGATGCGCAGCGCGTGCAGGTGGGCGGCGGCGCGCGCCGGCAGAACAGCGTGATCGGCCTTCTGGGTCCGGGCACGGGCCTGGGCGTGTCGGGTCTGATTCCCGCGGACGATCGCTGGATCGCGCTCGGCAGCGAAGGCGGCCACGCTACCTTTTCGCCGTTCGATGAAAGCGAAGACCTCGTCACGCGCTATGCGCGCCGCAAGTTCCCGCACGTGTCGTTCGAGCGCGTGTGCGCGGGGCAGGGGCTGGAGCTGATCTACCGCGCATTCGCGGAGCGCGACAATGTCGCGGTGGCCGACACCTTCACCGCCGCCGACGTCACCACGCGCGCGCATCAAGGCGAGGCGCTCGCGCTCGAAACGGTGAACTGCTTCTGCGCGATCCTCGGCACGTTCGCCGGCAACATCGCGGTGACGCTCGGCGCGCTGGGCGGCATTTATATCGGCGGCGGCATCGTGCTGAAGCTGGGCGAGCTCTTCCACAAGTCGCCGTTTCGCGAGCGATTCGAGTCGAAAGGGCGTTTCCAGCAGTATTTGTCCGGCATTCCGACTTACGTCATCACCGCGGAATATCCGGCGTTCCTCGGCGTCTCCGCGATTCTTGCCGAGCAGTTGTCGAATCGCGCGAACAGCGGATCGTCGGCGGTGTTCGAGCGCATTCGCCAGATGCGCGATGCGCTCACGCCCGCCGAGCGGCGCGTGGCCGATCTCGCGCTGAATCATCCGCGCTCGATCATCAACGATCCGATCATCGACATCGCGCGCAAGGCCGACGTGAGCCAGCCGACGGTGATTCGCTTTTGCCGCTCGCTGGGCTGTCAGGGCCTCTCCGACTTCAAGCTGAAGCTCGCGACGGGTCTCACCGGCACGATTCCGGTGAGCCACAGCCAGGTGCATCTCGGCGATACGGCCACCGACTTCGGCGCGAAGGTGCTGGACAACACCGTGTCGGCCATCCTTCAGCTGCGCGAGCATCTGAACTTCGAGAACGTCGAGCGCGCGATCGACATTCTGAACGGCGCGCGGCGCATCGAGTTCTATGGCTTGGGGAATTCGAACATCGTCGCGCAGGACGCGCACTACAAGTTCTTCCGCTTCGGCATCCCGACGATTGCCTACGGCGATCTGTACATGCAGGCGGCGTCGGCGGCGCTGCTCGGCAAGGGCGATGTGATCGTGGCCGTGTCGAAGTCCGGGCGCGCGCCGGAACTGCTGCGCGTGCTGGAAGTGGCGATGCAGCAGGGCGCGACGGTCATCGCGATCACGTCGAGCAACACGCCGCTCGCCAAGCGCGCGACGGTGGCGCTGGAGACGGATCACATCGAGATTCGCGAGTCGCAGTTGTCGATGATCTCGCGCATTCTGCATCTCGTGATCATCGACATCCTGGCGGTCGGCGTGGCCATTCGCCGCGCGGCGCCGCAGCCGGGTGCGAAGATCAGCGAGACGGTCGCGCAAGCCCGCGAGTCCAGCGACGACGAAGCCGCCGCCGTGCTCGACTGGCTGAGTCACGGTGCGTCGGGCATGGCGAAGGAATAACGCCCGAGCAGTGCGAATGAAAAGGGCCGCCGATGCGAATCGGCGGCCCTTTCTATGATGCTTGTTGAGTCAGACGCGCTGCTTAGAACGAGTGCTGAATGCCCGCGTACACGCCCGTCTGGCTGCGGCCGGGGAACGGATTGTCCGTCGACGCAGCGGTGCCGAAGCTGTTCGCGTTGAGGCCGTAGTTCGCCGTCTTGCTGTTCTGAACGGTGGCCACTTGCAGGTCGAACAGAGTGCGCTTCGACAGATTGTACGAGCCACCGACGGTGTACATCGTCGCGTTGCCTGCGCCGTTGTTGCCGTTCACGTGATAGACAGCAGCCGTCAGCGCCGCGGCCGGCGACGCCTGCCACGTCACGCCGCCCCATTCGTGGTCGAGCGTGGTCGGCTCGCCCGGCAACTGGCCGGTCATGCCCGAAGAACGAATCGCCTGATAACCGGCCTGAACCTTGAACTGGCCGAGGAACACGTTGGCCATCGCGGAGTATTCGCGCGAGTAGGCGTAGACGCCTTGAGTCGTGCCGTAGCTGCCGCCGAGTTGACCGTTGGCCGGATTGCGGATCTCGTCGTACATGCCGCGAATCTGGAAGTAGGGCGACGTATAAGTGACGTACGCGCCTGCTTCACGGCCTTGCGGCGTCGTGCCGTTGCCGTTCCAGTTGGTCGCGTTCGAAAGCGCGTATTGGCCGTAGAAGTCGAAGCCCGCGAACTTGGGCGACTGGTACGAGATGTTGTTGCTCGATTGCGGCCAGTTGCGGCCACGCACCAGCGAAGCCGACGACCAGCTCGACTGGCCGAATGGATCGAAGTCCCACACGCCGTTGGACACGAACAGTTCGCGGCCGAGCAGCACGGTGCCGAAGCTGTTGTTGGCGATACCGACCGTCGCCCAGCGGTTGAAGAGGCCGCCGCCGCCGGGGCCCTGGCCCGTCATGGTGTTGAAGCTGCCTTCCAGCTGGAACACGGCGCGATTGCCGCCGCCCAGATCTTCGGCGCCCTTCAAGCCCCACAGGCTCGTGCCCCAGTCGCCGCTTTCGGCGCGGATGCGGCTCGCCGTGACGTTCTTCGCCGCCCCGGTCGGCACGCCGTTCATGTATTCGAGTCCCGCGTCCAGGCGGCCATACAGCGTCACGCTGCTTTGGGCATGCGCCGCCGCGCCGAACGTGAGCAGCGCCGCCGCTGCAAGCAAAGCCTTCTTCATCATCTCCTCCAACTCCTGTCAAAAGTGAACCAACTGCCGTTGGATTTTGAAGGAGAACTACATTTTCGGAGGGCCGGCTTTGTACTTTTGATTCAATTTGACAAACGCGGCAACAAGCCGCCGCATGCATGCGTCAGACGAGCCGCCAATAAAAAACGGTGCGACACCCTTTCGGGCACCGCACCGATACGCGCCTCTCGCAGCAGCGTGAAAACCTTATAGAACTATTCTTGGTTCAGACTCGCTGCTTAGAACGAGTGCTGAATGCCGGCGTAGACGCCCGTCTGGCTGTGGCCGGCGAACGGGTTGTCCGTGGCGGCGGCCGTGCCGAAGTTGTTGGCGTTCAGGCCGTAGTTGGCCGTCTTGCTGTTCTGCACCGTCGCGACCTGCAGGTCGAACAGGGTGCGCTTCGACAGGTTGTACGAGCCGCCGACCGTGTAGATGGTCGCGTTACCCGCGCCGTTGTTGCCGTTCACGTGGTAGACCGCGCCGATCAGTGCCGCCGCCGGCGTTGCTTGCCACGTCACGCCGCCCCATTCGTGGTCGAGCGTGGTCGGCTGGCCGGGCAACTGGCCCACCATGCCGGACGAGCGGATCGCCTGGTAAGCGCCCTGAACCTTGAACTGGCCGAGGAACAGGTTGAACATCGCCGTGTACTCGCGCGAGTACGCGTAGACGCCGTTGCCGTTCGCGTTGTTCGCGCCGGTCGTGCCGCCGTTGAGCGCGTTGTAGGCGCCGCCGAGCGTACCGTTGGCCGGGTTGCGGATCTCGTCGTACATACCGCGAATCTGGAAGAGCGGCGTGGTGTACGTGATGTACGCGCCACCTTCGCGGCCTTGCGGCGTCGTGCCGTTGCCGTTCCAGTTCGTTGCGTTCGACAGTGCGTACTGGCCGTAGAAGTCGAAGCCCGCGAACTTCGGCGACTGGTACGAAATGTTGTTGCTCGATTGCGGCCAGTTGCGGCCACGCACCAGCGAAGCCGACGACCAGTTCGACTGACCGAACGGATCGAAGTCCCACACGCCGTTAGCGATGAAGAGCTCGCGACCCAACAGCAGCGTACCGAAGTTGTTGTTCGCGACACCGACCGTCGCCCAACGATTGAAGAGGCCGCCGCCGCCCGGGCCTTGACCCGTCATCGTGTTGAAGCTGCCTTCCAACTGGAACACGGCGCGATAGCCGCCGCCCAGATCTTCGACGCCCTTCATGCCCCAGAGGCTCGTACCCCAGTCGCCGCTTTCCGCACGGAAGCGGTGCGACGAGCCGGTGGCCGCGCCGTTGGCGCCGACGCCGGTCGGCACGCCGTTCATGTACTCCAGTCCGGCGTCCAGGCGGCCATACAGCGTCACGCTGCTTTGAGCCTGCGCCACCGCGCTGAACGTCAGCAGTGCTGCTGCCGCGAGCAAAGCTTTCTTCATCATCTCCTCCAACCCTGTCAAGAAATAGAACCAAGTGCTGCCGTGTGCGGTTCGATGCGGGCGCATCCAACCGGAAATTGTTTTTCGAGGAACGACACACGCGTAACGACAGTGCTCGTGACGACTCGCGCGTCGTGGGCGCGAATCTGACGCCGGTCCGTCGACTGGCGTTTCCTCACTTTGTTTTGAAGTAAAACTACTTTTTGTGCACTTCGTTTTGGTACTTTAGTTACCAATTTAACAAATTACGTCACACTCGCCAAAGGAATTTGACGCTCGCCGATGCGGTGTGTCAAAAACGCAAAGCCATTGTGGCGTGGACGCGACCCAAAGCATGGGAAACGGCCCGTAAAGCCTTATGCAGCAAGGCTCCGCGCTCGGGAAAGTTTCGGGGTCAGGTTTCACGCCTATTGACGCGCGGACGTCTCGGCGCTAGGTGGCAGAAATGGGCTGGAAGGGCCGTCGGGCGGGGCGCGGCGGCGAAAAAAAAGCGCCTCGCGGGCGCTTTTTCTGGAAGAGTGTGCGGCAGCTACTTGAGACTACCCGAAAGAAACTGCCTGAGCCGCTCGCTCTTCGGCTGAGCGAACACTTCGTTCGGGCGACCTTCCTCCTCGATGCGCCCCTGGTGCAGAAACACGACGTGGTTCGACACATTGCGCGCGAACGCCATTTCGTGCGTGACGACGATCATCGTGCGGCCTTCCTCGGCGAGCGTCTGCATCACCTTCAGCACTTCGCCGACGAGCTCGGGATCGAGCGCAGACGTGGGTTCGTCGAAGAGCATGACGTCCGGGTGCATGGCGAGGGCGCGCGCAATCGCCACGCGCTGCTGCTGGCCGCCCGACAAATGCGACGGATACTGCTTCTCCAGCCGCGGCGCGAGCCCGACCTTCTCCAGATACGTGCGGGCGCGGTCCTCGGCTTCCTTCTTCGGCAGGCCGAGCACGTTCACGGGCGCCTCCGTCACGTTCTCCAACACGTTCATGTGCGACCAGAGGTTGAAGTGCTGGAACACCATCGACAGCTTCGAGCGGACCTGCCGCAGTTGCTTCGCGTCCGCGACCTTCAACGCGCCGGTCTTGTCCAACATCGTGCGCACTTCGGCGCCGTCGACGAAAATGCGCCCGCGATTCGGCTGCTCAAGAAAGTTGATACAGCGCAGCATCGTGCTCTTGCCGGACCCCGACGACCCGATGATGCTGATCACGTCGCCGGCGTTCGCCTTCAGCGAGACGCCTTTCAGAACTTCGTTGCTGCCGTACTGCTTGTGAATGTCGTCGACGAAAAGCTTGTGCTTCTGGGAATTCATGTGCGGTCCTGTAGCCCGATTGCCTGACTTATTTGCCTTGCGGCCGCAGGTACGCGAGCCAGCGATGTTCGGCGCGGCGGAAGAGCCACACGAGCGCGAACGAAATGACGAGGTAGAGCAGGGCGGCAATGCCGAACGCCTGGAACGACTGATACGTCGCGGAGTTCACATCGCGCGCGATCTTCAGGATGTCCGGCACGGTCGCCGTGAACGCGACGGTCGTCGCGTGCAGCATGAGAATGACTTCGTTGCTGTAGTAAGGCAGCGCGCGGCGCAGCGCCGACGGCAGAATCACTCGGCGATACAGCGTGAAGCTCGACATGCCGTATGCGCGCGCCGCTTCGATCTCGCCGTAGGGCGTCGCCTTGATCGCGCCGGCGAAGATTTCCGTCGTGTACGCGCAGGTGTTGAGCGTGAACGCGAGCAGCGTGCAGTTCATGCCGCTGCGGAAGAACTCGGACAGCAGCATGTGATCGCGCACGACCTGCAGGCTGTAAAGACCCGTGTAGCAGAGCAGCAGTTGCACGTAGAGCGGCGTGCCGCGAAACACGTACGTGTACAGCCAGACGCTGCGCGAGAGCAGCTTGTTCTTCGACACCCGCGCCACGGCGAGCGGCACGGAGAGGCAGAACCCGAGGCCGATGGACACCACGAGCAGCCACATCGTGATGGCGAGACCGGTAATGCGGTAGCCGTCGGTGAAAAGGTAGTTCTTCCAGAATTCCTGGATGATTTCGATCATGAAGTCCGCCGCTCTTTGATACTGGAATAAGGCTGGATATCCGAATGCCGCTGGTTAAAGGTCCGCCTTGCGCACGCCGATGGAGTAGCGCCGCTCCAGCCAGATCAGCACGAAGTTCGAGATCGTGGTGATGGCGAGATAGACGACGCCCGCGAGCAGCGTGAAGAAGAAGAACCGCTGCGTGCCTTTGCCGGCGTCCTGGGCGGCCTTCACCACATCCGCGAGGCCGATGATCGACACGAGCGCGGTCGCCTTCACCATCACCTGCCAGTTGTTGCCGATGCCCGGCAGCGCAAAGCGCATCATCTGAGGAAACATGATGCGCGAGAAGGTCTGCCACGGCGTCATGCCGTAGGCGGCGCCCGCTTCGAGCTGGCCGCGCGGCACCGATAGGAACGCGCCGCGGAACGTCTCGGTGAAATACGCGCCGTAGATGAAGCCGAGCACGAGAATGCCCGCGAGGAACGGATCGATATCGATCTGATCCCAGCCGAGCTGGTCGGTGAGCAGGTTCAGCCAGATCTGGATGCTGTAGAAGAGCAGCAGCATCAGCACGAGATCGGGTACGCCGCGAATCAGCGTCGTATAGACCGTGCCGATGCCCGACGCGATACGGCTCTTGGAGAGCTTCGCCGCCGCGCCGATGAGGCCGATCACGAAGGCGAACGCCAGCGACAGCACCGCGAGCTTGACGGTCTGCCAGGTGCCCGCGAGGATCAGCGGACCGTAGCCTTGCAACATGGTGATTCCTTGATAAGGTGCGCCCATTCCACGCGCGCACGAAGCGGCTCGCCGCCGCGCTTCCGCCGTAACTCGCTGCCGAATTTGGCCGCCTACGCGCGGCTCGCCGGCGTTACCTCGATGAAGCCCCGACGCGGATGGTCTCGTTTCTTTCCGGCGCCGCTCGTGGCGCGGGCGCCGGCGGTCCGTATTCTAGGTGGCCAAAATTGGCGAGCACGCCCAAAACGCAAATGCCGCGATTGTCGTGGATGCCGCGAAGGTCCCGAATGCCCGTGTTTCCGAAGGCGCTGCCGCCCGAAAAGCGCGGTATTTTACCCGAACCCGGCGTGCGCGCGGCGATAGCCGGAGAAGTCCGATTACCTCCATCGGCGGGACGGTGTAGTGCCGTTGCGCTCGTTGTTCCGGCAGGCGGCCGCCCTTACATTGTCTCCATCGCAGTTCAACGTCTACACCGGGAGCACAACATGTTCGAGATTCGCCGCAGCAACGAACGCGGTCACGCTAACCACGGCTGGCTGGACTCGTATCACACCTTCTCGTTCGCCGATTACTACGATCCGGAGCACGTCCACTTCGGCGCGCTGCGCGTGATCAACGAAGACCGCGTCGCGGGCGGGCAGGGCTTCGGGACGCACGGTCATCGCGACATGGAGATCGTGAGCTACGTGCTGGAAGGCGCGCTCGCGCATCGCGACAGCATGGGCAATGGATCGACCATCCGCCCCGGCGACGTCCAGCGCATGAGCGCCGGCACCGGCGTGCGGCACAGCGAGTTCAACGGCTCGCCGACCGAAACGGCGCACTTCCTGCAAATCTGGATCATTCCGGATGCGCCGGGCGGCGCGCCGGGCTACGAGGAAAAGCGTTTCACCGATGACGAAAAGCGCGGCCGCCTGCGCGTGATCGCTTCGCCCGAAGGCACGGACGGCTCGGTGAAGATCGGCGCCGACGCCCGGATTTTCGCGGGCCTGTTCGATGGCGACGAGCGCGCCGAGTTCGACGTGCCGGCGGGCCGCCGCGTGTATGTGCACGTGGCGCGCGGCAAGGTGTCGGTGAACGGCGAGGCGCTCGGCGCGGGCGATGCCGCGAAGATCGAGGACATCGCCAAAGTGACGATCGACGGCGGCGAGCGGGCGGAAGTGCTGCTGTTCGATCTGGCTTGACCGGCCATTGATGTGAGAAACCGCGGGCGCGAGCCCGCGGTTTTTTTTCGCCTGCGAGAACCGTTTACGGTTTCGCAGTCGCCGAGGCGCCCGGCGCGCCCGGCGCGGCCTGAGCCGCGTCCGGCCCGCCGCGATGCTTGCCCCAGCGCTCGTGCATCTTCTGCTGATGCTCGCGCATGCGGGCGAAGTGTTGCTTGAGCGCCGTGCTCACGGTCGTCTTTTGCTGGTCGTTCAGCGCGTTATAGAAGTTGAGCCAGGCGGTCGCCGTCTGCTCGTGCAACTGCATCTGCTGCTGCTCGAGCTTCTGGTGCGCCGCGTGCATCGCGTTCAGGTCCAGAATCGGCTGGTTCTGCATCGACTGGAACTGCTCGCGCATCTGGCGATGGCTTTCCCGCATGGCCTTGTGATTCTGCTTCATCGTGTCGATGGCCGTTTGCCAGAGCCTTTCCTGATCCGTATTCAGCTTGAGCTGGCCGTGCAACTCGTCGAGCTGCTTCTGCATGCGCATTTCCATGTGATGACCGCCGGGCCCGCCCATCATGGCCGGGGCGCCGGGCGGCGGCGCGTTCGGCGCGTCGTTGGTGGCGGCGTGGGCCGCGCCGAAGGTCAGCGCGAGTGCGGTAGCAGCGGCGGCGAGAATGCGATATTGCTTGCTCATCGTGAGACTCCCTGATTGATGTCGGAGCCGAATGCGCGGATTTCGTTGAGACCGCGCTTGGTCGGTGAGACACAGCGTAGTGGCTCGTACCGGCGCGCGTGTTACCGGGGCGGCGTTTCGTATTACGCTGGTTTACGCGCTGCTTTCGCGGTAACACCCCGTAACCCTTTGCGGCGCGAGAGCCGCCGAGCGGGCGGGGCTCACGCGCTAAACTCCCTCTCATGACTACACAAATTCTTGTCGTCGACGACGACGCCGAACTGCGCGATCTCTTGCGCGACTATCTGGTCCGGCAGGGCATCGAAGTATCGGTGCTGCACGACGCCGGTTCGCTCGAACGCCGTATCGAGCGCGAGCGCCCCGATCTGATCGTTCTCGATCTGATGATGCCGGGCGTCGACGGCCTGACGGCGCTGCGCAAGCTGCGCGCATCGGGCGACGACATTCCCGTCATCATGCTGACCGCGCGCGCGGACGACGTGGACCGCATCGTCGGTCTGGAACTCGGCGCGGACGATTATCTCGGCAAGCCGTTCAACCCGCGCGAACTGCTCGCGCGCGTGCAGGCCGTGCTGCGCCGCCGCCGCACCATTCCGTCCGCCGCGCCCGAGCAGCGCGAGCCGTATTCGTTCGGCCGCTTCCGCCTGGACTTCCAGTCGCGCACGCTGCAACACGACGAAAAGCCGATCACGCTGTCCGGCAGCGAATTCGCGCTGCTCAAGATTTTCGTGAACCACCCGATGCGCACGCTCACGCGCGAGCGCCTGCTCGAACTGCTGCACGGTCCTGAATACGACGGCACCGACCGCGGCATCGACGTGCAGGTGTGGCGCCTGAGGCGCATTCTTGAGAGCGATCCTTCCGCGCCGCGCTTCATCCAGACGGTGCGGGGACGCGGCTACGTGTTCGTGCCCGACGGCGAGCAAAATGCGCCGGCCCATTGATTCGCTGTTCGGCCGGCTCGTCGTTCTGGTCATCGGCGTGCTGGTGCTCTCGCACCTCGCGTGGTTCGCCGTCATCCGCGTCGAGCGCGACTACTCGCAAACGCGCTATGCCGTCGAGGAAGCGGCGTTCCTCGTCGAAGCGGTGCGGCAGCACATCGCGAACAATCCGGAGCAGCCGTTGCCCTCGCGCGTGCGCATCGTGCCGCTGCAAGCCGCGGATGTGCCGCAGCCCGCGAGCGGCGACGAGCTTCCGCGTCCGCTCTCGCGCTTCATCGAGGACATGAAAGACCGCTTGCCGGACGGCACCGACGTGCGCCCCGGCCCGCCCGGCGCGCCGCCGAGCGTCTGGGTCCACGGCGCGAAGGACGCGGGCTGGATCGTCGTGCCGGTGCAGCCGCTGCGCCCGCCGCGCTCGCGCGACCGCATGCTCGTGTGGCTTGCCATCATCTTTTCGACGGCCGTGCTGGCGGCGCTCTTCGCCGCATGGCAGTTGCAGTCGCCGCTGCGCTCGCTCGCGCAGGCGGTCGCGCGCTTCGGACGCGGGCAGCCCACGCCGCCCGTGCCCGAGCGCGGCCCGCGCGAGTTGCGCCAGCTCACGCACGGCTTCAATCAGATGGTGCGCGAAGTGTCGCAAAGCGAGAGCGACCGCGCGGTGATGCTGGCGGGCGTCGCGCACGATCTGAAGACGCCGCTTGCGCGCCTGCGCCTGCGCGCCGAAATGATGGACGACGAGAAAACGCGCGACGGCGTGGTGCGCGACGTCGATTCCATGGCGCATATCGTCGATCAGTTTCTCGTCTTCGCGCACGACCGACCGGACGGCAGCGAGCCGGTCGCGGTGGATCAGCAGTGCGAGCGCGTCGCGCGGGCGTATCGCGCGGTCGCACCGGGCGCGGATACCGTGCGCCTGAAGCTCGAAGCGGGGCCGGGCTTCGTGCTGCCGGCCGCGACGCTCGACCGCCTGCTCTCGAACCTGCTGGACAACGCGCATGCTTATGGCGCGCCGCCCATCGTCATCGAGACGCGGCGCGAGGCGAAAGGCTGGGTGCTGTCCGTGTCGGACCACGGCAAGGGCATTGCGCCCGACGACCTCATCAAGGCGAGCCGCCCGTTCGTGCGGCTGGATCCGGCGCGCGGCGGCAGCGGGCATAGCGGCCTCGGGCTCGCCATCGTAGAGCGGCTCGCGCGGCGCGCGGGCGGCGAGTGCGAGATCGGCAATCAGGTCGATGGCGGCTTGCGGGTCGCGATGACCTTCCCGTTCGATCCCGCCGCGCGGACGGTCACGGCGCGCCGCGCCGGATCGCCGCACGAGGAGCGCGCGTTCTGACCACGCGCCCGTAATTCCGCGAGGCTCAGTCGAACAGCGTCTGAAGCGCCGAGGCCGCCTCGCTATCTACCGTGTTGTACGTCACGGTGGACGCCTCGAAGATGTAGTGCGTCGTGTACTTGCCGAGGCGCGACAGGATTTCCTCCTGAATCACCTCGGGCGCGAGGTCGATCTTCAGATACCACGCGGTGGACGACAGCCGCGTCTGGAACGACCCGTACTCCGCGAGCAATTGGTCGAACGTTTCAGCGTCCTGATCGCGGCACACGATGACCAGATTTCCCTTCATGCAATCCTCCCGATAACAGCCACGCAGTCGATACCCAGCACCGATGATACCTGCGCGGACATGTCCGCGTGGCGACGAGGGACATGCAAGCGGCGCTACTTGCCGGCGAGCGAGTCTTCGGTGTGGCGTGTGGCCGGCGGGTCGGCGGGGCGCACTTCGCTGCGGTCGCGCCCGCGCGACTTCGCCTCGTAGAGCGCGAGATCGGCGCGCGAGAGCATCCATTCGAGCGCGTCGTCGCTCGCCTGTTCGGTGATGCCGATGCTCACCGAAAGCACCGCATCGTCCGGTAAATGCGCGCAGTGCTCGTGATGAAAGCGCTTGCGCAGCCGTTCGAGCACGGCTTGCGCGTCGGCGAGCGACGTCTGCGGCAGCAGAATGCCGAACTCCTCGCCGCCGAGCCGCCCGATCGCATCGCTCGGACGAAGCTGCTCGCGGCAGACTTCCGCGAAATGCTCGAGCGCGCGGTCGCCTGAAGCGTGCCCATAGCGGTCGTTGATCTGCTTGAAATGGTCGAGATCGGCGATGGCGACCGACAGCGGCGTGCCGGTCGAGCGCGCCAGTTCGACCTCTTGCCGCAGCGTGTCGAGGAAATAGCGGCGCGACAGGGCGCCCGTGAGCGCGTCGTGGCGCGCTTCCGCCGACAAGAGCGTATTGGCCGATTGCAACTGCTCCGCCAGATCACGCGTTGCGCGATGCAGCCTGCGCTCGCGCGAATACGAGGTGGCGATCACCACGGCGAGCGTCACGACGCCCAGCATCGTGAGGAACACGAGCAGGCGGTCGCGGCTATGGTTGCGCGTGATTTCTGTCCAGCTGGTGAGCGGGTGGACGATATGCGCCGACAAGCCCGAGTTGAGGCCGGTGCGCTCGTCGTACAGCGAGGGCACGGTGTCGCCGTTGACGGCGAAAAAGCCCTTCGCGAGCGCGGGCGCGAGCCAGGGCGCCGACTGCCGCATGCGCTCGCCGACGTTTTCGATGCGCAGCGGCGCGAACGCATCGCGTCGATAGTGTTCGAGGCGCTCGCGGGCCGTCATGCGGGCGATGGCCGCATCCGGCATCGCCCGATATTCGAGCCGGCCGTCGTGCGCCATCACCACGACGCCGTTCTCGTCGGTGACGAACGTGCCGGGGCGCGACACCCAGTGCCGCAACCGGTCGATGCTGACCTTCGCGATCACCGCGCCGACCAGGAGCCCGTCCTGATACACGGGCGCGGCGATGAAGATGCCCGGTTCGCCCGACAGCCGGCCGACGCCGTACATTTCGACGAAACCGCCGAGCAGCGCCCGCACGACATACGCGCGGCCGCTCATGTCGTAGCCGATGAAGCTGTCGTCTTCGCCCGCGTTGCTCGACGCAATGCAGTAGCCCTGTTCGTTCACGAGCCAGAGCGAGTCGAGTCCGGAGAAGCCCTGCGCGTCGTGCAGGAAGCGGTTCACCTTGTCGAGTCCGGGCCGGGCCATCCATTGCTGGCGCCGCACGTTTTCCGTCGCCTTCACGCTCGACGCGTAACGCCGCGACTCCGACAGCGCGCGCTGCGTGACGTCCATCTGCGCGAGCGTCGCGGGAATGGCGCGGGACATGGCGAGGTCGCTCGCGATGATCTGCGCCATGTTGTCGACGATGGAGCCAGCCATCTGTCGTTCGGTGCGCACGGTCGCGGTCATCTCCTGCTGTACCATCCGGTCCGACAGCAGCCCGGCGGCAACCCAGCACCCGAGCGCGAGCAACGCGAGGCAAAGCGTCGCGATGGCACGGTGCAGGAGGAGCTTGTTCATTGGTCGGGCCCGTGTCGCGGCGTCACGCCACGGCCATCGGGTGTTCGGCGCGTGCTCGCGACGCGGCCGCGAGAAGCGCTGCGCCGGGCGTGGCCGATTCGCGCGGGGACTCGCCGTCACGGGCCAAAAACGCGATAATCGCCGCCCTGAGGCGGGCGGTCAGCCGGCTTGCCCGGGCGCGTTCATTGCGTCTGTCAGGCGCGGCGGCGGCGGTCTGTGCATGCGCGCGAGCTTCGGGCGTGCGGCCAGAAAGGTGTCTCGTGTCCGTCGGACGGCCTTCCGACTCGATCTTGGCGTCTCGCATTGCATCGGCGCTCATTTATTGTTTGTGACAAGCCCAGATTGGACGATGTTTTTCGTCGTCTATCAAGCGCCTTATTACTGCGAAAGGCGTTCGCCCAACACATTGCTTCGCAACCACGCGGTTCGCTTGCCGCGGCGGCCCGCTTGTGCGTGCGTTCGGCGCGATGGCGGGCCGAAAGCGCGCTGCAAGGATGAAGCGGCGCGCGCCGGTTTGCGCCGGCCCTTCAGTTCGGCCCGGCCGTGCCGATGAGCAACAGAAGCCGCACGCCGCGAGTCAAAGTTCGGCGCGAAGGTTGTGCCTGTCATCGTGAGTGGTGTAGTGTCGCTCGGTTCAGCGCGAGCGCGTGTCGTCCGGCGGGCGGCCGGACGCGTTGAACCTGTTGAACCCGTCGTGCGTCATCGCGCGCCGTCGCGGCAGCTACAGTGAGGGGGCTCGCCCGGACGACGGCACTGGCCGTCTCGAGCATCATCCGCGCCTTGCGCGGTCGTAACACAGCCTTACGGGGAGGGCCTTGAATGGAATTTGGTTTCAATCTGAATCGCACGGCGAACGCGTCCGCCTGGCGGCTCCTGCCCAACCGCTGGGACTTCGTGGCGTTCCCGATGATCATCTGCATCATCGCGCTCGCCGCTGTCGGCTTCCACGAAACGCTCGCGCCCATCTCGACCCTGCAGACGCAGGCGATCTCGCTCGACCCCGCGAATCTCCCCGAATATGCGTTGCGAACGACCTTGCGCATGCTGGCCGCGATGGTCGCGTCGCTCGTCTTCACGCTCGCCTACGGCACGCTCGCCGCGAAGAGCCGGCGCGCGTCGCTCGTGCTCGTGCCGATTCTCGACATCCTCCAGTCGGTGCCGGTGCTCGGCTACATCTCTTTTACCGTCACGTTCTTTCTCGCGCTTTTCCCTGGGCGCGTGATCGGCGCGGAGTGCGCGGCCATTTTCGCGATTTTCACGAGCCAGGCGTGGAACATGACGTTCAGCTTCTACCAGTCGCTGCGCACGGTGCCGCGCGACCTGGACGAAGTCTCGCGCGGCTTTCACCTGACCAACTGGCAACGCTTCTGGAAGCTCGAAGTGCCGTTCTCGATGCCCGGCCTCATCTGGAACATGATGATGTCGATGTCGGGCGGCTGGTTCTTCGTCGTGGCCTCCGAGGCGATCACGGTCGGCAATCGCAGCATTGTGCTGCCGGGCATCGGCGCGTATCTCGCGGCGGCCATCGGCGAGCGCAACCTCGGCGCGATCGGCTGGGTGATTCTGGCGATGACCGTTGTGATTCTTGCCTACGACCAGTTGATGTTCCGCCCGCTCGTCGCGTGGGCGGACAAGTTCCGCATGGAGAACACGAGTTCGGGCAACGCGCCGGAATCGTGGCTCCTCGACCTGATTCGCCGCACGCGCCTGATTCACCGGCTGCTCGTGCCGGCGGGATGGATTCTCGCCAAAGCGGCGCGCGTGCCGATCAAACTGCCGTCGCTGCAAGGCGTGAAGCTGCCGCTGCGCGCGCCGGTGTCGTCGACGCGCGCCGGCGATATCGCGTGGGGCGCGGCGGTGCTCGTGATTACCGCGTACGTGGTCTGGAAGGTGGTGTCGTTCGTCGCGACGGGCGTCACCTGGGGCGAAGTCGGGCATGTGTTCGTGCTCGGCTTCATCACGCTGCTGCGCGTGGTGGTGCTGATCGCGATTGCGTCGGTGATCTGGGTGCCGATCGGCGTGCTCATCGGCCTGCGCCCGGCGCTCGCCGAGAAGTTCCAGCCGCTCGCCCAGTTCCTCGCGGCGTTTCCGGCCAACCTGCTGTTTCCGGTGTTCGTCGTCGGGATCGTGCGCTGGCACCTGAACCCGGATATCTGGCTGTCGCCGCTCATCGTGCTCGGGACGCAGTGGTATATCCTTTTCAACGTGATCGCGGGCGCGTCGGCCTATCCGAACGATTACCGCGAAGCCGCGACGAACTTCCAGATTCGCGGCTGGCAGTGGTGGAAGAAGGCCATGCTGCCGGGCATATTCCCGTACTACGTCACCGGCGCGATCACCGCTTCGGGCGGCGCGTGGAACGCGAGCATCGTCGCGGAAGCGGTGTCGTGGGGCAAGACCAGTGTCGTCGCGCACGGACTGGGCGCCTATATCGCGCAGAACACGGCCGATGGCGACTACCCGAAGATCATTCTCGGCATCGCGGTGATGTCGCTCTTCGTGACGCTGTTCAACCGCCTGTTGTGGCGCCCGCTGTACGCCTACGCCGAAGCGCGGCTTCGACTGGATTGAGGACGAGTTCCGATGCAGAACCTTAAAAATACCCAGACGCCCGCCCAGCAGGCGGCGGTGCGCACTCCCGGCACGCCCGCCGGCGCGCCGGCGTCGGCGTCGCTGAAGCCGCCGCGCCTCGGCGCGGAGATTCTGCGCGTGCAGAACGTGAGCCGCGGCTTCAACAAGACGCAGGGCGAACTGCTCGTGCTCGACGACGCGAACCTCTCGCTGCGCGAAGGCGAGATCGTCGGTCTGCTCGGGCGCTCGGGCTCGGGCAAGTCGACGCTGCTGCGCATCATCGCCGGACTGATCGAGCCGACCGACGGCGAAGTGACCTATCTGAACGAGCCATTGCGCGGCCCGGCGAAGGGCGTCGCGATGGTGTTCCAGACCTTCGCGCTCTTTCCGTGGCTGACCGTGCTGCAAAACGTGGAGGCCGGTCTGGAAGCGCAGGGCGTGGGCGCGCGGGAGCGCCGCGAACGGGCGCTCGCGGCGATCGACCTGATCGGTCTGGACGGCTTCGAAAACGCCTATCCGCGCGAACTGTCGGGCGGCATGCGGCAGCGCGTGGGCTTTGCGCGGGCGCTCGTCGTCGATCCGACGCTGCTCCTGATGGACGAGCCGTTTTCCGCGCTCGACGTGCTGACCGCCGAAAACCTGCGTACCGACTTGCTCGATTTGTGGACGCAGGGCCGTCTGCCGATCAAGTCCGTGCTGATCGTGACGCACAACATCGAAGAAGCGGTGTTCATGTGCGACCGCATTCTCGTGCTGTCGTCGAATCCCGGCCGCGTGATGGCCGAGATCAAGGTGCCGTTCAAGCACCCGCGCAACCGGCTGGACCCGGCGTTCCGGCGCCTGGTGGACGACATCTACGCGAAGATGACCGCCCGCCAGCTCGACGACGCGAAGAAGAAGGGGCTGGAGCTCGGAAGCTGGCTGCCGTCCGTGTCGACGAACCTGATGGCCGGTCTCATCGAAACGCTCGCCGCCGAGCCGTACCACGGCCGGGCGGACATGCCGGAGATCGCGCGGACGCTGCATCTGGAAGTGGACGACCTGTTCCCGATCGCCGAAGTGCTGCAACATCTCGGTTTCGCGGACGTGCGCGAAGGCGACATCTATCTGACGCCGCAGGCCCGCGTGTTCGCGGAATTCGGCACGCAGGAACGCAAGATGATGTTCGCCGAGCACTTGCTGCGGCATGTGCCGCTCGCCGCGCGAATCAAGAAGGTGCTCAACGAGCGGCCGGGGCATCGCGCGCCGCGCGTGCGCTTCGAGCAGGAACTCGAAGACTTTCTCTCCGATAAAGCCGCGCAGGAGACGCTCGATGCGGTCATCGACTGGGGACGTTACGGCGAGATTTTCTCGTATAACGACCAGACGGAGATGCTGAGTCTGGAGGATGTGGAGGCCTGATTTGGCCGTCCGTCGCTCAGACAAAGGCGCGGTTTCCGGAGACGGAAACCGCGCCTTTGATCTTCACGACGGAGAACGCGAGTAGACGCCCAAGCTGATTGCGCAGTTCCTCGCCCAAATAAAAAGCGCGGTTCCCGAAAACGGAAACCGCGCTTTTTTGCGCGCGCCGCGTGTGCTCTACGCCTACTGCAAATTGCCCCAACGCTCGACCGCTGGCTCCGCCGACGCCCACTTCCAGCCTTCCGTCTGCTTGCACGCGCTCGCCACGAACCACTCGGCGTGCGCATTCGCATCGTCGCCGTCCGCAACGGAGAACGCGAACTCCTTGCAGCTTGCCAGCGCGTTGTCGAACTCGCGCAGCACGCGCACATCGCCGTGGCCGTTTTCGATCGGCAACGTGTGCTTGACCTTCCATGGGCGCGTCTCGCCGACGGCCGATACGCCCGCCGCAGCCGCGATGGCTACTTGCTGATCCGTATGCAGCGACTTCGACACGCGCTTCACGGCTTCGTCGGTGGCGGCCTGCACCGCGATGCCGACGCCTAAGCCGATGGCCGGATTCGTCGTCACGGCGCCTGTCGCGATGCCCGCGACCGCGCCTGTGGCCGCGCCGATGGACGCGCATCCGCTCATCGTCACGCACGCGGCGGCGACCGCCACGGCAAGCGAGAAGCGCAGCGCGGGATGAACTGCGAGCCGCACCGTCATTGCAGCGAGCCCCAACGCGGCGTGGCGGGTTCGGCCGACGCCCATTTCCACTTGTTGCCATCGCGGCAGACGGACGCGACGTAGAACGCGCTGTCGGCGGGGCGGTCCTTGGTGGCGTCGCGATCGACGGAGAACACGATTTCCTTGCAGTCGAGCGCGCCGCTGCTGATCGTGCGGCTGACCGTCACCCGGCCTTTTTCGTCTTCTTCGAGCGGGATCGAATGCGTCACGACCCATGGGGCCACGGCGCCCACCGCGAGCGGGCCGGCAACCGCCGCGATCTTGTCCTGCGTATCCGTGTGCACGATGCGCTGCGTGTACTGCACGCCCGCTCGCGCCGCCGCTACCGCGCCTAAGCCGATGCCGGTCGCCACGGCGGCGTTGTCCGTGACCTTGGCCGCCACGGCCGCGCCCGCGATACCCGCGCCCGCTGTCGCGCCTTCGCTATAGAGGGAATTGCATCCGCTGAGCGTCAGGCACGCAATGACGCCGCTCGTGATCGCGGCAAGCGCGGCGGCGCGCTTGCCGCGCCGGGGGACACCAATCTGCATATTGCTTTTCCTTCGTCTGCCGTTTTTTCTCGCTGCGGTCTTCGGAAAGGCCGCAGCCGACGTTCCTTCGAGCAGGCACTCGGGTGCAAGTCCTGTCGCGGGCTTCGCGCATTTTGAAGCATGCCTCTAATTACCGCTTCGGGAAAATTGCAAGAAATTGCAAGCGGCGGGAACGCGTTGCGGATTTCGTAACGCGGGCCGTGAAGGAAGGACGCCGCAGGAGGCGGCGACGGCCTTCTGCGGCGGTGAGACGAGGATCAGCTTTCGCTGGTGGAAGGGGTGTCGCTCGCGTCGGTGTCTTCGTTTTCGTACGCGCCGAGGCGGTTGTACAGCGTCTTGAGACTGACGCCGAGCGCCTTGGCCGCGCGCCGCTTGTCGCCGCCGCAGTGCTTGAGCGTGCCGAGAATGATCTGCTTCTGCGCGTCGGCGAGCGGCGTGCCGACCCAGACGTTCATCGCATCGCCTTGCGTGACGGGCTTCTTCACCCGAGACGCCAGATGCGGATGCGCGATTTCGACCGTCTTCTCCGCGAGGATGAACGCGCGATAGACCGTGTTCTTCAACTCGCGCACGTTGCCGGGCCACGAATAGGTGCGCAGCACGTCGAGCGCGCGCTTGCTGAAAACCTTGTTCGTGCCTTCCTGCGCGTTCATTTCGGAGAGGAAATGCTGCGCGAGCAGTTCGCGGTCGGCGTCGCGCTCGCGCAGGGGCGGCGCGCGCAGCGGGAACACGGCGAGACGGTACATCAGGTCTTCGCGCAGCCCGTTTTCCTTGACCGCGGCGACCGGATCGCGGTTCGTCGCGGCGATCACGCGCACGTCCGAACTGATCAGATCATTGCCGCCGACGCGAAAGAACGTGCCGGTTTCGAGCGCGCGCAGCAGCTTCACCTGACGCACCGGCGACATTTCCGTCACTTCGTCGAGGAATAGCGTGCCGCCGTTCGCGTGCTCGAAATAGCCGATGCGTCCCTGCACCGCGCCCGTGAAACTGCCTTTCTCGTGGCCGAAAAGCTCGGCTTCGATCAGGTTGTCCGGAATCGCGCCGCAGTTGACGGCGATGAACGGCGCGTCCTTGCGCGCGCTGTGGTCGTGAATCGTCCGCGCGACGAGCTCCTTGCCGGTGCCCGACTCGCCGATGATGAGCGCCGTCGCGTCGGTGGCGGCGACGCGCTCGATCTGCGCGTACAGCTCCAGCATGACGGGCGACGAGCCGTACAGTAGTCCGTAAGACTTCAAACCCGGCACGTCCCCCGCAGAGCGCTTTTTCTGCGCTGGTGTTTCGCCTGCGACAAGCGGCGGGTCAAGATCGGTTGACGCCATAGGTCCTGATAGTTCCTGAGTTCTGCGAATGTGATGGGCGGGCGGCGCGCGGCGCCGTCGGCTGACGCGCCGCCCGTGGGCACGCGCGGTCGCTCGATTCGGCTGAATGTCCGGCGCGGCCGGGTGGGTCCGTGGCGTCGGGCGTCGGCGGCGGCGCGGAAGTGCTGACGCGCTGCGCTGTCGTGCGCCCGATGGCGATGGGTTTCCCTCGAAAGCGTCAGTCCGGAGTCGCGGCGCAACTCGATGATTCGCCGCTGCGACTCTATCTCATAAACGCTATTTAACCATTCGCGACGATATTGCGGCAATGCGTGCCGTCGGTCGGATGGCAATTTGTCTGATTGCGTTTTGCGCCGCGCACGGTATCCGGAAAGGTTCTCCGTGCGCGCCGCGAATTTACAAGTCCACGGCGTAAGAGTTACCCGACAGCCGCGCGTCTATTTCGACTTTTGCGCAGACGCCCGCGGGCGCGCCGCCTTTGCGCGAATGGCACGGAAGCTGCTTCACCTTACTCATCCTTATTCGAATGCCCGAGACGGGAAGCTGAAGAACGGGCAACGGGAGAGGTCGAGCACATCATGGAAGACATTTTCGATTTCGATGTTGCCGCCGACGAGCGCCGCGATCAGGCGGCACAAGCGCGGCCGGCTCGCGACAGGGGCGCGCGGCCGTCGGGCGATCGGCAGGAACTCGCGGCGGGCGAACCGATCGACATCTATCACTGGGCGGCCGTCGCGCTGGTGACGGCGCTGATGTGCGCGGTGCTCGGTTACGCGGCCGGCACGCCCGCGCTGGCTCGCGCCGCCAACGTGACGAGCCTCGTGTTCGGTGTGGCAGGCGGCGCGCTGACGGCGAGCGGCATCATCCGGCGGCTGCGCGCGCGCATGACAGCGAGCGGCGCGCATCGGCCGCTGACCGTGACGGTGCCGAAGGCGCAGTAGTCGCCTGGCCGCTGTAGTTGTAATGAGATCCGCAATTTTGCGGAGGACCCACTTGGCGAGGACTGATTCATGAGTCACACGACTGTCCAGCTTGCGTTGGGCAAGCAGAAGATCATCGAAGACATCAAGGTGCTGCTGAACGACTCGGAAGAGTTGTTGCGCCTGTCGTCGGCGCTGCCGGGCGAGGGCGTCGAGGCGCTGCGCTCGCGTCTGCGCGATCACGCCGACACGGCACGCGCCGCGCTCGAAGACGCGCAGGCGAACGCGCAAAGCCGTTATCGGGCGAGCATCGAATGCACCGAGCGGTACGTGCGCGAGAATCCGTGGCAGTCGCTCGGCATGGCGGCTGCTGCGGGTTTCCTGCTCGCCGCAATCATTTCGCGCTGATCGCGCGGATCGTTCGCCCGTTTCTGACGGGCGCGCGGCATCGAACTCAACGACACGGGAGAGAACAACAATGGCACGGTCATCGATTGGAGTGTTCGGCGCGCTTTTCGCCGTCGGCAGCGTGCTCGCCTGGAAATGGGTGCAGTCGCAGGACGCAAACGGGCGACGCGCCCTCAGCGGCACGAACCGCTGGCAAGGAGGACGCTCGCGCGGCGGAAAGTACGTCGTCGGCGGGACGCCGGACGCCTGGCATTTCCCAAAAAGCTGATCGCGCAATTCGCGTCGGCACCACGCGGTCGGGCGCATCGGCTCACTGCGCCGAGCCCTTCGCGATCCCCACGCAATAGAACGCACGCCCTCGCGGCGTGCGTTTTTATCTTGATAAACCCTTATAATCATTGAACCTCTGCCATAAGTCGCGAATTGGAAAAACTTACGGCTCAGAGACCCAAGCGTGCGGAACTTTCGGAAATTAATCTGTTTTCTGCGCTTCGCGGTCGGGTTTTAGCCCCACGGGCGCCCGACCCGCCAGACGCACCGGCCCGGACGGCCCCAGTCGCCCGGAGAAGACCACGCCGCCACGCGGCGTGTGACCCTGAAACGCTTTGGAAGAATTCGAGACGCAATGCCACACGTATTGATTGTCGATGACGATCCCAGTACCCGCGAGGCGCTAGCCGCGATCATCGGCGAAGACGGACTGACCACGGCCACCGCCAGCGATCTGCGCGAAGCGCGCATCCAGCTCGTGCGGCAGACGCCGGACGTCGTTTTCACCGACCTGAAACTGCCCGACGGAACGGGCGTCGACCTGTTCGAAGATCTCGATCCGCGCTCCGGCGTGGAATTTATCGTCATCACCGGGCATGCGACGGTCGAATCCGCCGTGAGCGCGCTCAAGATGGGCGCCGCCGATTACCTCGTCAAGCCCATCAACATGCAGCGCGTGAAGGCGATTTTGTCGCGCCTGCCGCGCGCCGGCGATCTGAAGGCGGAAATCGGCACGCTGCGCGGCGAGTTGCGCCGCATGGGCCGTTTCGGGCTCATGCTCGGCAATTCGCCCGCCATGCAAACGGTCTACGACCAGATCGGCCGCGTCGCGCCGACGGCGGCCTCCGTGCTGCTGATCGGCGAGTCGGGCACGGGGAAGGAAGTCGCCGCCCAGACGCTGCATGAGCTCAGCCTGCGCCGCAAGCATTCGTTCATCGCGGTGAACTGCGGTGCGATTTCGCCGAACCTGATCGAGTCCGAAATGTTCGGTCACGAACGCGGGTCGTTCACGGGCGCGGATCGTCAGCACAAGGGTTATTTCGAACGCGCGAACGGCGGCACGCTGTTCCTCGACGAAATCACCGAAATGCCGATCGAACTGCAGGTGAAGCTGCTTCGCGTGCTGGAGACGGGCATGTTCATGCGCGTCGGCACGACGAAGGAAATCGAGACCGACGTGCGCCTGATCGCCGCGACGAACCGCGATCCGGAGCAGGCCGTGCTCGAAGGCAAGCTGCGGCTCGACCTATACCACCGGCTCAACGTGTTCCCGATCAACCTGCCGCCGCTGCGCGAACGCGGCAAGGACGTGGAGCTGCTCGGACAGGCGTTCCTCGACGAGCTGAACGCCCGTTACAACACGAAGAAGGACTTCCCGCCGGCGGTGCGCGAGATGCTCGCGTCGTACAACTGGCCGGGGAACGTCCGCGAACTGAAGAACTACGTGCAGCGCGCGTACATCATGTCCGGCTCCGATTCCGACAGCACCGCGACCGTCCCGCTGCAAATCTCGCTGTCGCGGCCTTCGTCGGGCACGGCGGTGACGATTCCGTTCGGGACGTCGCTTGCGCAAGCGGATCGGCAACTGATTCTCGCGACGCTCGAACAATGCGGCGGCGTGAAGACGAGGGCGGCGGAAATCCTCGGCATCAGCCTGAAAACGCTCTACAACCGGCTCGTGGAGTACGGCGAGGATGCGAACAAGGCGGCCGTCGGCGAAGGCGGAGACGTGAACGAATCGGAAAGCGAAAATCGCTGAACGTCGCTTATCTTCACATGAAAACAACGCCCGCTGCTTGCAAAAAGCGCGGGCGTTTTTGTTGGCAGGCGCGCTTTCAGCAACGATAATGACAGGAATGGACGCGTCGGCCGAGGTGAAATCAGGGGCATAACCCTTGCTGCCGATCCATGCGACATCCGCGTTCGACGGGACAGCAGCCGCTCTCCGGACGAAGATGCAACCACGATCACAAGACCGCAAGGAGCCCGCAATGTCCGATTTCGCCTCCGAGCGCGCGCCGTTCAGCGCGCAGACGCCACAGCCGCCGGACCCGCCGGTGACGCCGCCCGATCCGCCGCCGCCGACGCCGATTCCGCCCGATACGAATCCAGACCCGACGCGCGATCCGCCCGAGCCGCCGACGCAGCCGATCGGCGATCCGCCGCCCGGGCCGAACGAAACACCGCATGTCCGCTGACGCGCGCGAGCCGCGGCGGACCGATTCACCGATGTCGTGCAAGCCTTGAACAATCTTCCATCCCGAGCGTAGGGATTACAACAGACAAAGTACGAATGACCGGCGTCGCCTACGGTGGCCGGTCGTTTCTTCTCAAACCGCGCTGCCGGCAGTCGCAAGCAAAGCCAGCAGCGCATCGGTCCGACGCCGCCGAGGTCCATTCGCGACGGCCTTCTTTCTGGAGGCATCAATGAGGCATCCCGCACTGCGACGCTCCGCGCGTCATTCGTCCAAGCGCGAAGCCCGCGCCGAAGCCGCGAAAAACGGCGCCGCGCCGACGTCGGTCACGCCGCCTGCGCATCACGACCCGGCCGGTCAGAACCGCCCTGCGCCTGGCGTTCCGCCCGATGGCGAACACAACCAGGGCGGCGTGCGCTCCGAAGGCATCGACTATCAGCGCGACCTCGGCTCCGAGCAGGACGCGTGAGCGTCATCCGCCCGGGCCAACCATCACAAGCATAAAGTTCTACGCGGCTGCGTTTCGCCGCGTGTTTTCGTTCGCCGGTAACATCTGGATACGAATTTCCCACTCGATAGCGGGCAAAAAGGCATAGGACTTGCATGTTTCTCGTCGCCAATTGAGCAGCAACGATAACTGATGGAGTGACGCCGTAATGAGCAGATTGATCGTGGTATCGAATCGCGTCGCGCCGGTCCAGGAAGGCAAGCCCAGCGCGGGCGGGCTCGCGATCGGCGTGCTGGACGCGCTCAAGGAGACGGGCGGCGTGTGGTTCGGCTGGAGCGGCGAGATCGTCGGCGAAGCGGCCGCGCCCGTTGTCGAGAAAAACGGCAACGTGACCTATGCCACCGTCGGACTCACGCGGCGCGACTACGACCAGTACTACCGCGGCTTCTCGAACGCGACGCTCTGGCCGACCTTCCACTATCGCAACGACCTCTCGCGCTTCGACCGCGAAGAATACGCAGGCTACATGCGCGTGAACGCGACGCTCGCCGCGAAGCTGAAGACGCTGCTGCAGCCGGAAGACATCATCTGGGTCCACGATTACCATCTGCTGCCGTTCGCGCAGGAGTTGCGCAAGATCGGCGTGACGAATCCCATCGGCTTCTTCCTGCACATTCCGTTTCCGGTGCCCGAAGTCATGCGCACGGTGCCGCCGCACGAGGAACTGATGACGGCGCTATGCCAGTTCGATGTCGTCGGCTTCCAGACGGAGAGCGACAAGCAGTCGTTCATCGACTACATCGAGCGCAGCGGCCGCGGCCATTTCAGCGACGACGGCATGTTGCAGGCGTTCGGGCGCATGCTGAAGGTGGGCGCGTATCCGATCGGCATCTATCCGGACGCGATCGCGAAAGCCGCCGAGCAATACTCGACGCGCAAGCAGGTCAAGAGCCTGCGCGACTCCATGCGCGGCCGCAAGCTCATCATGAGCGTGGACCGGCTGGATTATTCGAAGGGTCTCGTCGAGCGTTTTCAGGCATTCGAGCGGCTTCTGCTCAACGCGCCGGGCTGGCACGGCCGCGTGTCGCTCGTGCAGATCGCGCCGCCGACGCGCGCCGACGTGCAAACGTATCAGCGCATCCGCCAGAATCTGGAAGGCGAGGCGGGGCGCATCAACGGGCGTTTCGCGCAGCTCGACTGGACGCCGATTCAGTACCTCAATCGCAAGTACGAACGCAATCTGCTGATGGCGCTGTTCCGGCTGTCCCAGGTCGGCTATGTGACGCCGTTGCGCGACGGCATGAATCTGGTCGCGAAGGAGTACGTCGCATCGCAGGACCCGGAAGATCCGGGCGCGCTGGTGCTCTCGCAGTTCGCGGGCGCGGCGGATCAGTTGCCGGGCGCGCTCGTCGTCAATCCGTTCGATCTCTCGCAGATGTCCGAGGCGCTGGAGCGCGCGCTCTCGATGCCGCTCGCCGAACGCCAGGCGCGCCACGCCGACATGATGGCGCCTTTGCGCAAGAACAACCTCTCCGTCTGGCGTGATTCCTTCCTGTCGGATCTGCGCAGCGTCGCGACGGCGACGTCCGTGACGGCGAAAACGGTCAAGACGGTGAAGCAGGGCGCATCCGAAGCGAAGCGGGCGGCGCGGGCCTGATCGCTCGGCCGCCGCTTCACCACGAAGCCCCGCACATCGAAAGAAGCGCGGGGCTTTTCACTTGGGCGATGCCAAGCGCGGAACGGTCCTTGCGATCTCGTCATCGACACACTCGAAGGAGATCGATGATGACTGGAAGCACACTGAATCCGCCGGAAGAAGGCGGCACGGAATGGGGCAAGGGGCACGGCACCGGCGCGCTCGGCCCGAGCGATTCTTCGGACTCCGGCTCTGACGTGCAGGGCGAAATGCGTCGTCCGGGCGACATCGAAGACGAACTCGACGCCCACGCGCTCGGCCTGTCGGATGCGCAGCTCGACAGCGACAGCGATCGCTCCGGCACCGGCGAAGACGCATCCGCCGACGGCGACAACAATCTCTTCGCGAACGCGGACATTCTGCCCGATGGCGTCGAGGATGAAACGGAGATCACCGATCTCGCCGACGACGAAGCCGTCGATCCCGACGCCGACGAGGAAGACGTCTGACGGTTCCGGCCGGCCGGTCGCAAGAATGAAGCGCGCGCGGATCATTCCGTGCGCGCTTTTTTACGCGCATTGCCCGGGAACGCTAACATCGGCGGTCGAACCACGAAAAGCGCACGCCCGCGCCGCCCTTGCCGATGAACCGCCACGTTCCCGACCCGATGACACCGCTCGCCGAAGGCCGCACCACGCGCTTCGGCTGGCTTTCGTGGGTCGCCGATCCCGTCACGCAGTGGATTCAGGACCACTGCCTGATGTTCTCGGCGGCCATCTCGTTCTTCGCTGCGTTCTCGCTTGCGCCGACGCTCGTCATCGTGATCGCGGTAGCGAGCATCTTCTTCGGCGCGGACGCCGTACAGGGGCGCCTCTTCCATGAAATCAGCGGCATCGTCGGCGCGGACGCCGCGCATACGCTCGAAGCGATCGTCGCGAACGCGTGGCACGCGGACATGGCGCGCAGCACGGCGGTGCTGTCGATTGCGGGCGTGCTGGTCGGCGCGTCGGCCACGTTCTCGTCGCTGCACAGCGCGCTGAACGTCATCTGGCCCACGCCCCTCGTCAGTACGCGCGAGAGCATCGTCGGCCTGTTGCGCGTGCGGGTGATGTCGTTCGCGCTCGTGGTCGGCGCGGGGCTGCTCGTCGTCGCGCTGCTGCTGCTCGACGCGGCCGTCGAAGTGCTCGGCCATTGGGCGCTCGGCGACGGCAATCCGTTCGTCGTGCTATCGAGCCTCACGCGTCACGCCATTTCGCTGGCGATGCTGGTGCTCGCGTTCTCCGTCCTGCTCAAGTTTCTGCCGACGACGCGCATGCGCTGGCGCGACGCCGCGCTCGGCGCGGCCGCCGCGGCGCTGCTGTTCGAAGGCGGCAAGCGGCTCTTCGCGCTCTACGTGCAACACGCGGGCACGGCGAACATGTTCGGCGCGGCGGGATCGCTCGCCGTCATCCTCTTGTGGCTCTACTACTCGGCGGCGGTCTTTCTGCTGGGCGCCGAGATTTCCGCGACGGCGGCGCGCAAGCGCACGCATCGCGAGTCCGGCTGGCGCTGACGAAAAAAAGGCCGCCCGATCTGGGCGGCCCGACATGGCGCTTCCTGCTGTGCTGCTCTGCGATTCGCTTGACCGGGTCTTCGCTGAGTGCAGGGAGCGCGGAAACTGCTTGCGGCGTTCCGCCTCAAGCCTGCCTGCGCAGTTCCGCAGGCGGCACCTTCATCAGATGCCGATACTTCGCCACCGTGCGGCGCGCGACGATCACGCCCTGATCGGCGAGCATCTTCGCGAGACTCACGTCCGAGAGCGGATCGCGCGTGTTTTCCTTCGCGATCATTTCCTTCAGCAGCGCGCGCACTGCGGCGGCCGAGCACGTGCCGCCGCTTTCCGTGCTGAGTTCGCGCGGGAAGAAGTGCTTGAACTCGAAGATGCCGCGCGGCGTCGACATGTACTTGTTGCCCGTCGCGCGAGAAATGGTCGATTCGTGCAGGCCGAGCTCATCGGCGACATCGCGCAGGACGAGCGGCTTCAGCGCAATCTCGCCGTAGTCGAAGAACGCCTTCTGATGCGAGACGATGCATTCGGCCACGCGCTGAATCGTCGTGAAGCGCTGCTGCGCGTTGCGGATCAGCCAGCGCGCTTCCTGCAACTGCTGCGCGAGCGGCGAACGGCTCGCGCCGGCCGACTGCGCAAAGAGTTCCGCGTACATGCGATGGATGCGCGCGCGCGGCAGCACCGCCGGGTTGATCGTCACGACCCATTGCTTCTTGACCTGGCGCACGATCACGTCCGGCACCACGTAGTTGTCTTCGCTCTGGCCGTAGTTCTCGCCCGGCTTCGGGTCGAGACGGCGCACGAGCGCGCACGCGATGCGCAGTTCCTCGGCGCTGCAGCCGATCTTCTTCTGCAACTCGGCCTGCTCGCGGCGCGCGAGCCGCTCCAGATGATGCGCGACGATTTCTCGCGCCACGTCGCGGCCCGGCGTGTCTTCGGGCATCGCGTCGAGTTGCAGCGTCAGGCATTCGGACAGATTGCGCGCGCCGACGCCCGGCTTGTCGAGCGACTGCACGAGCTTGAGCGCGATATTAAGCTCGTCCTCGTTGATCGCCGGCTCGATGTCGACGACATCGGCCAGTTCGCTCAATTCCTGACGCAGATAGCCGTCATCGTCGAGCGCCTCGATGATGAGCTGCGCCACCGCGCGATCGCGTTCGTTGAGCTGATAGAGCCGCAGCGCGTCGTGCAGCGTTTCGTGCAGCGACGGTTCGATGCGGACCCAGTCGGCCGGATCGGAGCCTTCGCCATCGCCGTTGTTGCGCGATGCGTTGCGCCCGAACGGGTCGGACGAGAATTCGCTGATGGCGTCGTCGCGCGAACCGCTGTCCGCGCCGGAATCGCCGTCCATGCTGGTTTCCGAGGCGAGCGGCGCCTCGGCGGGGCTGTCGGCGGCGGGCGAGAGCGCGGTGTCGCTCATCGAGTTGCCGTTGTCCGCGCCGAGAGCGTTGTCCTCGGTTTGCGACTCGTCGTATTCGAGGAAGGGGTTGGTATCCAGCGCGTTACGCAGCTCTTGCTGAAATTCGAGCGACGAAAGCTGCAGCAGGCGTACCGACTGCTGCAGGCGCGGGGTGAGCGCAAGGCTTTGCTTGGTGCGGAGTTCGAGTGAAGGCGGCATTGCTTGCTAATCCTCGATGTTCTTGACGGGGTCGATGTGTGTGTCGACCAGCTAAAGCAACAGCTATGCCACCGATTGCTAAAGCCATGCTGAGCTTGAGTTTTTTCTCTCGGCGGGCGCCGCATTGATGCGTGCGGAAGGCCACTTTCACGCAGTTTTTACACGGGCTCAGACAAAAGCACCGCGCCGGGCGAGGCTTGGCGCGCGGGGTTTTCGCTGCCCTCGGCGGCATGGCGCGCGAGGGCGCCGAAACCGCTGAGTGCCCGCAGACTTCAGCCTTGCGAACGTGTTCGCCGCCGAACGAAGCTTTCGTCCGACGCGATCCGGCACGCATGTTGCGTCACCGTCCTCGCGGTCGGCGCGGCGACGCCGGCCGGATGACGCAGCATGCAACAGGCACCAGACCAGCAGCACAAACGGGGCGCTCCATCCATGTCCCGCGACCGAGCGGGTAAGACCGGGGCGCAAGACCAGAACTGAAAACAAGGAGTATCACTATGAAGACGACTCAATTCCTCAAAGCAGCCGGCGGTATCGCGTGCGTCGTGTTCGCGCTCAACGCAGGCGCTCAGACCAACTCGACGTCGTCCTCCTCGGGCTCGGAACCGTCCGTCGGCCAGAAAATGGATCAGGTCGGCAAGAAGGTGGATGACGGCGCGGTCACGACCAAGGTCAAGGCCGAACTGCTCAGCGCAAAGAACGTGAAGTCCACGCACATCCACGTGAAGACGCGCGGCGGCGTCGTTTCGCTGACCGGCACCGTGCCGTCGGCAGAAGACAAGACGAATGCCGAGCAGGTTGTCAAGGAAGTCTCGGGTGTTGCATCCGTGAAGAACCATCTTAAAATTGCTGCCGACTAACACGAAAGTGATGGCATAGTTCGTATGCCCGGCCTGCCTCGGCGGGTCAGGGCGCGAGCAAACGAACCCGCGCAGGCGTCCGGTATGTGGCCGAAGAAGGCTGCACACCGGGCTCCGGGCGCGGGTTCGCGCATCAGGCGGTCATGCCGCTCGCGGCTCGAAGCAGAAGATGCATCACCTCGCAGCATCGTTGACACCCTAAAAACAGACGGCCCGTTCAGGCGTCACTAGAGGCGGCGAGAAGCGCCGTACTGCGGCGCTAAAAGCCCCGGCAAAAGGAGCTCTTGATGAAGACGAAGAAGATGGCATTGATCGGCGCGCTTGCGCTCGCATTCACGACGACGGCGTTCGCGCAGGCATCGGACAGCGCCGCGACGACGGACGCGGCTTCCGGCGCGCATGCGAAGAAGAAGGGCACGTATCTGCATCAGCAGAACAAGAGCCACAAGCTGAAGGGCGCGTCGGCGGCCGCTGCCGCTTCGTCGCTCGGCACGAACGACAAGGGCCAGCCGCACTAAGCCGCCGCGGTTCGCGCTCGACAAAACGGCCACGTGAGTGGCCGTTTTGCTTTTCCATCGCCGCATGAAAGCGGCGATGGCCTGAGACAACGATTCGCGCTTTAGGACTTCGCGGCAGCGTACTGATCACGCAGATCGCGGATGCGGTCATGGTTCTCGACCACGCCCTGATACTGCCGCTCGACCACGGCGCGGATATCGGCCGGCAGGTCCTTGTCGAGCGCCTGGCGGTAGTTCTTCTTCGCCGCGTCCTCGCCGCGCTCGCATTCCGCGAGAACCGCGTGATCGGTCGGGCTCGTCACCGCCGACTTCACATCCACCCAGCCGCGATGCAGCGCGCCGGAGATCGAGCCGCCGGTTTCCGGCTTGCCGCCGAGACGCTGCACGAGACCTTGCAGTTCGATGGCGCCTTGCGCGCAGGCTTCCGCGCGGTTCTGGAACAACAGCTTGAGGCTCGGGTCACGCGTGTCTTCAGCGGCCTTGAGGAACCCCTTTTCCCCGTCCTTCGACGTTTCGATGAGGTCATTCAGTACCGATACGACGTTCGTGCTCATATACACCTCCTTTTAGTGACGAAGTTGCGTTCGACGCAGCCTCGGTGCGAGGCGCGCGCTTGCCGGTTAGGTATTGCACGTCGCGTGCCCGGACGGACGTATGCTGCGGCACGCGCATTGCTGGCCGTCTGCCGCAAATATCACGACGCGTCCCACGCAGGGCGCGCAGCGACAAAGGCAACAGGAAAATCGATGAAATGGTCACGCGTGCTCGCCAATCGCGAGCTTTTCGTATTCGTTGCGATCGTGGCGTCGGCGATCGCGCTGCACGTCCGTGCGGAAGCGATCGACCGGTCCGCTGCTTCGGCGGCTGCCGCGGCTATGCGCGCAGCTTATTCGCAGCTATGCGAGCCGTCGCCGCATGGCTCGACGCGAGCGCACCCGCGCCCCGCGGATTGCCGCCCGCGCGCGCGTATCGAGCCGACGCAGACCGAGCGGCTGTGGCTCTGATGCGGCGCATTGCTGCGTAGAACGAACAAGCATGAAGAACGCACGAAGAAGCGCCCGGCGAAAACCGGGCGCCCTAGCTTTTGTAGGCGTGATCTTCGAACCGTAACGATCAAACCGGTTGTGGCGGCTTGAGCGGATCGAAGTCGCTCCAGCGGCCTTGCTTCCAGCGGCCCGACGCGCGTTCGATATCCAGTCCGCCGGCTTCGCGCAGGATGTTCGCGGCGCGGTCATACGTCTCGGGCGACACATGCACAGCCACCAGCACGCCGGCATGACGCGTGGGCTCTTCCTCCGGTTGCGAGGGCGCGCCCGGCTTCTTCTTGGTATGCGACATCGCGCCCGCGAGCGAGCCGATATACGCGCCGACGCCGGCAGCGACGACCGACACGAGCAGCGGCGCCTTGAACAAGGCGAAGATCGCCGCGCCGATGACCGCGCCGATCACCGCGCCGATGGTCACGCCCTTGCCGGCGCCTTTGGGCGCGGCGCCCGCGCCCTTGTCGGTATGGACGTCGCCGCCGATCGGAAAGCGCGCGTGCTGCCCGCTCGGGTTCACGAAGAACAGCGTGACGTCCTCTTCCACGAAGCCGTTCGCGAAGAGCCGCTGGGCAGCCGTTTCTGCGTCAGGAAAAGTCTGGAACCGGCCCGCGATGATCAGGGACATGTTTCCTCCTTTTTAGTATCGGTTAATCGGATGTGGCCCGCGAATGCGGCTCGCGCGGCGCGGAGCCGTTCATAGACGCGCGCGGAATCAGTCCGGCTCCATGCCGGCCACGCGAAAGAGCCCGCTGCGCAGCACGACCGACTGGCCGCCGTTGTCGTCGAGCGCCTCGGCGCACACCGCGCGAATGCGCGCCGCGCCGCTTTCGAACGCGGGTAGCAGGTCTTCCTCGCGCGGCGACTTCGCGCCGAAATGGTCTTCCAGCGCCTCGGCGCTGATCGAGCAGACGACTGCTTCGCCATCGACGAGCGCCGTGAAGTGGATGGCGAGATCGTCGCCGTTGTAGACGGGGGGATCGTCGGAAAACGTAATGTGCATGGTCGAGTCCTCATAAGCCGGACGAGGGCCGGCGGACGCGCGAACGCATGGGGCGTCCGCGCGGTCGAGAAGGTGCCCGGCGCTCATGACGCCTTCGCCTTGGCTAGTTGCTGCGCCATCGCGTAGTGATGACGGAGGATCGGCAGTGCCTTCGCCGCCGCCGCCTTCAACGCGGCATCGTTGCCTTTTTCGCTCTCCTTCGCGAACAGCTCGACCGCCTTCTGATGCGCGGCGAGCGCGACTTTCTCAATATAGGCCTTGTCGAACTCGGCCCCCTTGAGATTTTGCAGACTGCCGGTGACGGACGAATCCGCGCTCGGCGGCGACGTGATCCCGTGGCGCTTCGCGATGACATCGAGGTTGCGCGCGAGCTTGGCGTGATCCGCGATCATTCGCTGTGCGAACTCCTTCACGTCCTTGTCGCCCGAGCGCGTGAGCGCCAGCTTGCTCGCCGCGATTTCGGTCGCGCCCGCGGTGCCGGCGTCCTGGATGAACTGCTGGTCGGCCGCCGAGAGCTTCTGCGATGGCGGCGCGTTCGCAGGCGTGCTGGCGCTCGCGGCGTCTTCGGTCTGCGCCTGGGCGAGGGTCGCGCAGGCCGCGAACAGAAGGGCGCTGAGACGGGCGATTAAACGGCTCTGGCGTGGCATCGGCGTGACTCCGGTTCGTGGGTCGAGCCGGCGCATTCAGGCAGCGCGCGCTTTGCTGAGCGCCTCGATCAGCGCCTGATTGAAGGCCGGCAGGTCGTCGGGCTTTCGGCTCGTGATGAGATTGCCGTCGATCTGCACTTCCTGGTCGACCCACGTGCCGCCGGCGTTGCGCACGTCGTCCTGAAGACTCGGCCAGCTCGTCATCGTGCGGCCCGCGACGATGCCCGCCGAGATCGGCAGCCAGCCGCCGTGGCAGATGACGGCGATCGGCTTCTTCGCCTGATCGGCTTCCTTGACGAAGGCTTGCGCTTTCGCGTCGAGGCGGATGGCATCGCCATTCACGACGCCGCCCGGCAACACGACGGCGTCGTAGTCTGCGGCGGTTGCTTCGTCGAGCGTGCGATCCACCTTCACGGTGTCGCCCTTGTCGACGTGCTTGAAACCCTGGATCTCGCCGGGCTTCTGCGAGATGACGTCGACCTGCGCGCCGGCTTCCTTCAGCGCGCGCTGCGGATCGACGAGTTCGGCCTGCTCGAAGCCGTCGACGGCGAGGATCGCTACCTTGTAGCCGTTGAGGGAAATCGCCATGAACACAACTCCTTTTATTGCTCGGTTCGGACGGTCGCGCGACAGATGTCTGCGCGGATTCACGCCCGAAAGGGGAGCAAGGGTTGTGCCCAATTGATCGCCTTATTGCTTGCGATGGATGCAGAAGCGGGCGTGATGGATGGCGGGCGAGTTGCAGCCGGAATGCGCGTAAGGCCGGTTCGACGCTGTGCTTGCTAGCGATGCGCAGGATGCGGATGACGGCTGATGACAGCCGCCGCCGCAGAGAATGCCGCCGCGACGCCGAGCGCGATTAACGGCCCGCGATGCGGATCTCGTCAATGAGGAGCGCCGCGCTTCACGCCGCTTCCACGCTCTGCTTACTGGCAAGCCGCAGCATGCTGACAACAGCCGCCGCCGCCGAAAACACCGCCGCAACCCCGAGCGCGATCAACGGCCCGCGATGCGGCTCCAGACCGAAAATCAGCGCGACGAGCGCGGCGCCGAGCGTCTGCCCCGTCAACCGCGCGGTGCCGAGCATGCCGCTCGCGCCGCCGCTGCGATGACGGGGCGCCGACGACAGCATCTGGCGATTGTTCGGCGACTGAAAGAGGCCGAAGCCGAGCCCGCAGATGGCCATGCGCCAGCTGATGTCGAAGGCTCCCGGATGCCCGCCGACGGTCGCGAGCAGAACGAGTCCCACGGTCAGCACAGCCAGCCCGATGCCGCCGAGCAATCCGGCGGGATAGCGGTCCGAGAGCACGCCCGCGAGCGGCGCGACGAACACGATCACGAACGGCCACGGCGTCATCAGAAAGCCGGTCTGGACCTGACTCATGCCGAAGCTGTCCTGCAGCAGAAACGGCAGCGAGACGAACGCGAGCATCTGCGCGCAGAACGAACACACCGACGTGCCGATCGAAAGCGCGAACACCGGAATGCGCAGCAAATCGACGGGCAAGAGCGGCGCGCTCTGGTTCAGTTGCCGCCGCACGAAGATCGTGCCGATCACGCCGGTCGCGATGAACTCTGCGATCACGAACGGGCGATGTTCGCCGTGGCCGAGTCCATCGACCGCGACGATCGCGATGCCGAAGAACAGCGCGTTGAGCACGGCGCTCACGTAATCGTACGGCTGCCGGTGGCCCGGCGTGCGCGGCAGCGACTTCATGCCGATGGCGAGCGCCGCGAGCCCGATCGGCACGTTGATCGCGAAGAGCCACGGCCACGACGCGACCGACAGCACGCCCGAGGCGACGGTCGGACCGATCACCGACGAGATCGCGACCACGGTGGCGTTGATGCTGACGCCGCGCCCCAGTTGCTTCTGCGGATAGATGATGCGCACGATGGCCGTGTTGACGCTCATGATCCCGGCCGCGCCGAAGCCCTGTACGACGCGCGTGAGAGTAAGCGCGACAAGCGATCCCGAGAGCGCGCAGCCGAGCGACGAGAGCGTGAACAGCGCGAGGCCGCCGAGATACACGCGCCGATAGCCGATCCGGTCGCCGAGCGAGGCGAGCGGCAACAGGGAGATGGTGACGGCGAGCTGATACGCGTTGACGACCCAGATGGACGAGGCGGGTGTCGCGGACAGGTTGCGCGCGATGGTCGGCAGCGCGACGTTGGCAATCGCGCCGTCGAGCACCGCGAGCGTGATGCCGAGCGCGACGACGACAATCGCCCAATAGCGTTGGGGAAGGGGCAGGCCTTGGTCGGAATCCATCGACGGATCTTGAGTGGCAAGGCGGCGCATTGTACGTCGCGCCGTTTTCAAATCGCTTGTGGCGTCGGGCCGCGTGATCGATCATGCGGCCCGGCCTGCGTGGCTCACGCGTTACTTGAGTTCGTAGAGACCCGTGTAGGTCGCCGAATCGATTTCGTTCAGGTGCGTCATGAAGCGCGCGACCGCGTTGGTCGCGTTGAGGTCGAGCGGCAGCTTTTCCGCCTGCAGCGCGTGAATGCGGAAGATGTAGCGATGCGGCTTGTCACCGCGCGGCGGCGCGGCCCCGCCGAAGCCGACCGTGCCGTAGTCGTTGCGCAGTTGCAGCGCGCCCGCAGGAAGCAGACTGCCGTCGGCCTTGCCGGCATTGCGCGGCAGCGAGCGGGCATCGGCCGGAATGTTGACCACGACCCAGTGCCAGAAGCCACTGCCCGTGGGCGCGTCCGGGTCGTACACGGTGAGCGCGAAACTTTTGGTGTCGGCGGGCGGGTCTTCCCACTGGAGCGCGGGAGAGATGTTCTCGCCCGACGTGCCGAACGCCTGCATGTCGAGTTCCTGCGCGCGGGTCATGAAACCGTTCGCTGGAAATTCGTCGGACCAGATGCGGAAATCAGCCATGAGAGTCATGCCTCCTGATGAGCGATAGAAGCGTGCCCCGCAGCGCGTGGCGCTTCTTCGATTGCGCGAAGCGACGCAGCGAATGTGCCCGCCATGGAGCGAGCGCCGGGGGAGCGCGTCGAGTGTAGCATCCGCCCCTGAATTTCTGCGGGCGGCTCATCGGCGATATACGCGGATTAAGAGGCGCCATGCCGCGATGCTCGATACAGGCGTCCGCCGCTATTGCAGCTGCGTGACTTCGTCGATACCGCGGTTCAGCGCGGGACACGCCTCGTCGATTTCCTTCTTGTACTCGGCCGGATTGCTCGTCTTCAGCTTGTCGAAGCGGTCCACCGTCGCTTGCGCCTGGCGATAACCGAGCGTCCATTCGGCCTCGAAGTCGGGCGCGTCCACGAAGTTGGCGCGCGCAGCGTCCTTGAAGCGCGCGACCTTGGCGGCATCGATATGGCAGATATCGGCCGCGCCGCGCGCGATGTTCGCGCTCGTCATGACGCCTTCGGCCGCGAGCAGTTGCGGCCTCGATGGATGGCCCGGCGGAAGCTGCGTTTGCGCCGACGCACTCGCGCAGAGCGTGCAAAACAAGGCCAAGCATGCGGCGAAAACTGCGGGACGCGGCATGTGGAATGAGTGGAATCGAATGAGGGAATCGGGCATCGAAAAAGTATAGATGAAGCCTTGAAAAGAAGGGCTTTCCTTGGCCAAGAAGGCTATGACCCCCATGCTAGAATCGTTTCCCAATGCCGTTCTCAGACGCAAACATGAAAAAAGCAAGCAAGGCCGCCACCGAGGTGAGCAAGGCCGCCAGTGCTGCGTCCACGCCGGCCGGATCGGAGGGGCGACGCAAGTACGATCCAGAGGAGACCAAGCGCAATATTCTCGACATCGCCACGCAGGAATTTTCGGCGATGGGCCTCACGGGCGCGCGCGTCGATGCCATCGCGGAGCGCACCAACACTACCAAGCGCATGCTGTACTACTACTTCGGCAGCAAGGAAGGGCTGTACGAGGCGGTGCTGGAACAGGTCTACGGCGATATCCGCGCGCTGGAACAGGAGCTGGAACTCGCGGAGATGGACCCTGAAGAGGCGCTGCGCGAGCTCATCGGTTTCACGTTCGACTACCACGACAAACATCGCGATTTCGTGCGTCTCGTGACGATCGAGAACGTGCACGGCGCGAAGTATGTCGAGCAGTCGAAGACCTTCAAATCGCGCAATGCCACAGTCGTCAAGACACTCGAAGATCTCATCGCGCGAGGCGTCGCGGCGGGGCGTTTTCGCGACGATGTCGAGCCGCTCGACCTGCATCTGATGATCAGCTCGTTCTGCTTTCATCGCGTGGCGAACCGCCATACGTGGAGCGCCGCATTCGGGCGCGAGCCGTCCGGGCCGCGCTCGCGGGCGCGGCATCGCGAGATGATTATCGAAGCGGTGCTGTGCTACATGCGGCGCGAAGACTAAAACAAAACGGCGGCTCTCTTGCGAGGCCGCCGTTTTGTTTTCGATGCCGCGCTTAACTGGCGTCAGCGGGCAGCAAAGTCTGGAAGTGGGCGAACATGCGCTCGGCGTCCGGCTCGCGTCCCGTGAAGATGCGCAGCGCATCCACCGCCTGACACACCGCCATGCCGCCGCCGCTCACCGTGCGGCAACCGAGCGCCTTCGCCGTCTTGAGCAACTCGGTTTCGAGCGGAAAGTAGACGATCTCCGCCACCCACAAGTCCTTGTGCAGATACTCCGCGGGCAGCGGCATGCCGGGCAGCTTCGCCATGCCGGTCGGCGTCGCGTGAATCAGGCCGTTGGCCGGACGCAATGTCTCGCGCAGGTCGCCGCCGCTCGTCACTTCGCGATCCGGAAAGCGCGCCGCCAACTCCGCCGCGAGCGACGATGCGCGCGCCTCGTCCGAATCGAACAGCGTAAGCGCGTTCGCGCCCATGACGAGCGCCGCATGCGCGACCGCCGCGCCCGCGCCGCCCGCGCCCAGTTGCACGACGCGGCCGAGCGGCGCATCCGGCAGGCCGCGCTGGAACGCGCGCGCGAAGCCGGACCAGTCCGTGTTGTAGCCGATGCGCTTGCCGTCCCGCAGCACGACGGTATTCACCGCGCCGAGCGCGCGGGCGTCGGGATCGAGCTCGTCGAGCAATGGGATCACGCTTTGCTTGCACGGATACGTGATGTTCAGGCCGTCGTAGCCCATGCGCTCGGCGGCGATCAACAAGTCGGCAAGCGCGGACGGCTCCAGCTTCAGCGCCTGCAGGTCGATGCGCCGATACACGTAGTTCAGCCCGAGCACGCGGCCTTCCTGCTCGTGCATGGCGGGCGTCAGCGATCCGGCGATGCCCGAGCCGATCAGTCCGATCAGATACGAAGTTTTGCTGGTCATGCGAGTGCTCCCGCGAGAAGAGGCTAGACGCTCGCACGTAGCGTACAGCAGTGAAAGAGGGCGCGATGGTGCAGTGCGGCGATTGCAAGCGCAGTGTGCGCGTGCGCGCGCATCCTGTCCTTCGGTATTTTCACGTATTTTGTACCATCTAGTTAGTTTGTTATGCTCGCACACAATGACGTGGACTGCGTGCAGAGCGCCTACACTCTAACGGTTCACCCCGCAACGAAATGCAGAGGAGGCAGCGATGCCGCGTTCCATCCCGACATCCATCGCGACGGTATCCATCAGCGGGACGCTCGTCGAAAAGCTGAAGGCCATTCGCGCGGCGGGCTTCGACGGCGTCGAGATCTTCGAAAACGATCTGCTCTACTTCGACGGCACGCCCGCCGACGTCCGGCGTCTGTGCGACGACCTGGGCCTCGCCATCTATCTGTTCCAGCCGTTTCGCGATTTCGAGGGCGTGAGCGGCGAGCGGCTCGCCAAGAACGTCGAGCGCGCGAAACGCAAGTTCGACCTGATGCACGAACTGGGCGCGGACCGCATGCTCGCGTGCAGCAACGTGTCGCCGGACACCGTCGCCGACGACGCGCTCATCGTCGATCAGCTCGGCGTGCTCGCGCGCCTCGCCGAGGAAGCGGGCGTGATCGTCGGCTACGAGGCGCTCGCGTGGGGCCGGCACGTCAACTCGTACAAGCACGCTTGGCGGCTGGTGGATGCCGTGAATCATCCGAGCCTCGGTCTCGTGCTCGACAGCTTCCATACGCTGTCCATTGCCGATTCCGTCGATGAGATCGCGGCCATTCCCGGCGATCGCATCGCCTTCGTGCAGATCGCCGATGCGCCCGTGCTCTCGATGGACGTGCTCGAATGGAGCCGTCACTATCGCTGTTTTCCGGGGCAGGGCGCATTCGATGTCGCCGGATTCATGGCGCGCGTGCTGGAGGCGGGCTACACCGGGCCGCTGTCGCTCGAAATCTTCAACGACGGCTTTCGCGCCGCGCCGACCGCCATCACCGCGGCGGACGGGCATCGCTCGTTGCGCTTTCTCGAAGAGCAGACACGCGCGCGCATGGGCGAGCGCGCGCCCGCGGAACTCTTCGATCCGCCCGCGCCGCCCGCGCACATCGGCTTCCAGTTCCTCGAATTCGCCGTGGACGACACGACGCGCGAGCACGTCGCCGACTGGCTGCGCAAGCTCGGCTTCCGGCTCGCGGGCACGCATCGGTCGAAGGACGTGACGCTGTATCGGCACGGCGCGGGATCGATCGTGCTGAACGCGGAAGCCGATTCTTTCGCGAGCGCGTTCTTTCAGCAGCACGGCTTGTCGCTGTGCGCGTCGGCGTTTCATGTCGATGACGCCAAATGCGCGTTCGAGCGCGCCGCCGCTTACGGCTCGAAGCCGTTCTCGGGCCGCGTGGGACCGAACGAGCGCGTGGTGCCGGGCGTGCAGTCGCCGGACGGCAGCCTCGACTATTTCGTCGATGAAGCGCCCGGCGCGCCGACGTTATGGGAATCGGACTTCGTTCTGACGGATATCGACGGCCCTTACGAAGTCGGGCCGCTTTCGCGCATCGATCACGTGTGCCTTTCGCTGCCGGCCGAGGCGCTCGATACGTGGGTGCTCTTCTTCCGCAGCGCGTTCGGCTTCGAGACGGAAGCGAGCGTGCTCGTGCCCGATCCGTACGGGCTCGTGCGCAGCCGCGCGGTGCGAAGCCGCGATGGCTCCGTGCGCATTGCCCTCAACGCGTCGATGGACCGCTTCACGGCCGTGTCGGAATCGCTCTCGACGTATCGCGGCTCGGGGTTGAATCACGTCGCGTTCAGCACGCCCGACATCTTCGACGCGATTCCTCGCTTGGAGGCGGACGGCGTGCAGTTCCTGCGCATTCCGCGCAATTACTACGACGACCTCGTGGCGCGCTACGGCCTGCCCGACGAGCAGATCGACGCGATGCGCGAACACAACATCCTCTACGACCGCGACGAGCGCGGCGGCGAGTTCTTCCACGCCTACACGGAGCAGCTCGATCAGCGCTTCTTTCTCGAAGTGATCGAGCGACGCGGTGGCTACGATGGCTACGGCGCGGCGAACGCGGCGGTGCGGCTAGCGGCGCACGCGCAGCAACAGCGCGCTCGGCAGGCAGCGTAGGGCAGTATCGGCGCAAATACCGCCTCGCATGTCACTGACTTGCGCCGCGCGCCGCCTATCATGGAATCATCACGGCAGCCGCAAGCAGGAGGGCGCCATGCTCGATTTCTCCGACATCCTCATCGGCGTCGCGGCGCTCGCCGCGATCGGCCTCGTGTTGCTCGCGCATGATTGGCGCGACGAATATCGCGAGAGGCGGGCGCATCGCGGGAAAGCAGCGACGCGCGCGGCCGCGCCGGGCCATTCGCTGCGCGAGTGGTGGCTCAGGCACCGGCACTGACCGACGGGCCGCTCACGCGCCTGACGCGGCTTGCGGATCGTCGGGCGCGGGGCGTTCTGCATCGGCATCGCTCGTGGCCGACGCGGCTTCGAACGCATCGATCACGAGATACAGCCGGTGGACGATCTGAATCTGCGTATGCGACAGATGTGCCTGCCGCGTGATGGCAGCCAGCCGCTCCCGCCAATACGAGGGCGGCAGCAATGGACCGCCGAGATCGCAAGACAGCGAACGACGCAGCACCTTCTGAAGATGCGCGAGGTCCTGGTCTGCCAGCAACGCCGAAAACGCGCCCTGGGGCTTGATATCGGATGTGGGGTCCATGTGTCCGATGGCGGCGCGCTCGGGCGGAACTTGATAGGGACAAACCCGCGGTTGTGTCGCCAAACCTTTGCGCCGATGCTTTTTGGGCCGGCGCGCGCATGGCTGTCGAATGCGTTTGCTATACTCTGCGCTCCCGCCAGCCCGGACGCCCGCTTGGGTGCCCGCTTTAGTCGATTCGGCCCTCGGCGGGACGTGCGGTCCGCTCCCCGTAGTTCAATGGATAGAACGAGTGCCTCCTAAGCGCTAGATACAGGTTCGATTCCTGTCGGGGGGACCACGATAGCTTCCCAATGCGCCGCCGACGCCTCCCTTCGTCGGCACCCGCGGATGCCGATTCGTCCTCGTCAATCAGCAACCGCGCCGCTCAACCCGCCAGCTGCGTGACGAAGTCGCGGTACGTGTGCAGCGGACGGCCCAGCATGCGCACAAGCCGTTCGACGTCGCCCGCTTCCGGCACCATGCCGTCGCTGACATAACGCTCGGCCATCAGGCGCATCTCGTAGGCCATCCACTTCGGCATGAAGCTCGCAAGGTTCTGTTCGAACCCGCTCGGATCGTCGCCGCCGTAGACCACCGGCCGGCCGAGCACGTCGGACCAGATGGACGCCAGCGCGGTGCCCGTCAGTGTGTCCGGTCCGACGAGATCGATGACCTCCACGGGAAGATCCGCGCCGGCCTCGTTGCGACGCAACAGTTCGATGGCCGCGACCTCCGCAATGTCGCGCGTGTCGACCATGGCGACGCCCTTGCTCCCGATCGGCATCGGATAAACGCCGTGATCGACGACGACGTCCCGAATCATCAGTTCGTTGTCGATGAAGTACGCAGGGCGCAGGATCGTGGCGCTGAACCCCATTCGCTCAATCATCCGCTCGGCGCCGAACTTCACCGCGAAGTGCGGCACGTTGACGAACCGGTCCGCGTGCATGACGGACAGATAGACCACGCGCTCGACGCCCGACTCGCGCGCAATGTTCAGCGTGATCAGCGCCTGCGTGAACTCGTCGCCCGCGACTGCGTTGAGCAGGAACAGCGTGCGCACGCCGGCGAAGGCCCGGCGAAGGGAATCGACGTCGAGCATATCGCCCTGTGCGACCGTCACTTCGGCCGGGAAGTGCGCTTTCGATGGATCGCGCACGAGCACGCGCACGTCTACATGGCGGCTGACGAGTTGTTCGACGACCTGACGGCCGACGCGGCCGGTGGCGCCGGTAACGAGAATAGTCATGGCGAAACTCCTTCAAGTGGTTGGCATGCAGTTAAGGTAAGTGATCCACTGACTGTCCGGAAGATGTGATATAGAGACGAGGCGTCTCACTCATGGAACACCCCTGGCACGCTGACTAGGACCCGCATGGACCTTCTCGCTCTCGCTGACTTCAATCTCGTCGCGCGTTACGGCAGCTTCGGAGAAGCCGCTCGCGCGTCCGAGCGGCCCAAAGCGACGCTCTCGCGCCGCGTCACCGAACTCGAAAACGACCTTCGCATTCGGCTTTTCGAACGCGGGCCGCGCGGCGTCGTGCTCACGCAGGAAGGCCGCGCGCTCTACGAGCGCACGGGTGCGCTCCTTGCCGAACTCAACGAGAGCGCCGCCGCCATTGCATCCGGTAGCGATGAGCCGCGCGGCCGCTTGCGCATCAGCGCGCCCGCGCTCTTCTCGCAGATAGCCATGGGAAAGCTGGTCGCGTCGTTCGTCCTGAAGTACCCGCACGTCCGCATGGAAGTGACGACAGAAGATCGCCCGGTCAACATGATCGAAGAAGGGTATGACCTCGTGATCCGCGTCAATCCCGAACCGAACGAGACGCTCGTCGGGCGCATCTTCTTGCGCGACCGGCTCGTTGTCGTGGCCAAGCCGGGCCTCAAGCGACCCGCTGCGAAATCCAGCGTTCGCGCAGTCGTTCGGGGCACGCCCGAAGACACGGCGTACTGGGACGTGATCGGCGCGCGCGGAAAAGCGCGCATCCTCATCGAGCCGGTCGCGCAACTGTCGTCGCTCGTCATGGTGCGCGACACCGTTCGCCTCGGCGTGGGCGCCGCCTGTCTGCCGCTGTCGCTGGTGAGCCGGGATATCGCCGCGGGCAAGCTCGCACATTGGGGCGATGTCGACGGGCCGGAGATTGCGTTGTGGGCGCTGTATCCGTCGAGGCGCTTGTTGAGCACGCGCGTGTCGGCTTTTCTCGCGCACCTCAAGGCGTCGTTTCCGTTGGGCACGGCGGACGAACTCGCGGCACTCATCGAATGACGGTGATTCGGGCAGATCGTCCGCTTATGCGCTAGAGTCCGCGTCACGCTCGACCAAACGTCCTGTTCATGTGGAGATGACCATGTCTGTTCTTCAGTTTGCCGAATCATTCGACCTCGAAGCCGCGTTCAGCGATGTCCGCGAATATTGGTCGCCGAAAGTCGTCGCGCAGGTCAACGATCAGTATGTGAAGGTCGCCAAGGTGCGCGGTCAACTCGCGTGGCACGACCACGCGAACGAAGACGAGTTGTTCTTCGTCGTGCGCGGCAATCTCACCATCGAATACGAAGGCGGCCGAGCCGTGCATTTGCCCGCAGGCTCCATGCACGTCGTGCCGCGCGGCACGCTGCATAACCCGGTCGCCGACGAAGAATGCTGGATCGTGCTGATCGAGCCCGTAGAGACGAAGCACACGGGCGACGTGCAGTCGCCGCTGACGCGGACGATAGACGAGCAGTTGAGCGGTGCGCCGCGAGCGTGATTCACGTCTACGCGAAAGCGACAACGTTGGGCGCCGCAAGCTAGAATCCTCGTCGACACATCGCCGGGTTTCGGCGGTCCTCGCGCACCGCCAAGACGGTGGATGCGGCTAAAACGAGGACAAAAATTGAACATCGAGCGCCCCACCGTAAGCAACGTACGGCCATCCTTCAGCGACCATTCGAACGATATCTTTTTCGCGGCTGTTTCGACGACACGCATGCCCATGCTCGTCACCGACCCGAATCAGCCCGACAATCCGATCGTCTTCGTGAACTCGGCATTCCTCAATCTGACGGGCTTCAGCGTCGAAGAACTGATCGGGCAGAACTGCCGGCTCTTGCAAGGGCCGGAGACGAGCCAGGCCACCGTCTCCGAGATTCGCGATGCCGTCCAGCAGGGCCGCGAAATCAATATCGAGGTGCTGAACTATCGCAAGGACGGATCGACCTTCTGGAACGCGCTCTTTATCTCGCCGGTCAGGAACGAGGCCGGCGAGATCGTGTATTTCTTCGCGTCTCAACTCGATATCAGCCGCCGCCGCGACGCGGAAGAGGCGCTGCGGCAATCGCAGAAGATGGAGGCACTCGGGCAGTTGACCGGGGGCATCGCGCACGACTTCAACAACCTGTTGCAGGTAATGAGCGGCTATGTCGATGTGATGAAGCTCGGCATCGAAGAGCGGTTCGATCTCAGCAGGTTCGTGATGCCGGTGGAACGGATGCGCGATGCCATCACGCGAGCTTCCACGCTCACGCAGCAACTGCTCGCATTCGCGCGCAAGCAGGAACTGCGCGGCCGAATCATCAACCTGAACGCGCGGCTCGCCGACATTCGTGAACTCGCGGAAAACACGTTCGGCGACAGCGGAGCGCTCAACTTCGTTCCGGACCCGGCGCTGCGCAATTGTCAGCTCGACGCTTCGCAACTGGAAGTGGCGGTGCTCAACCTGCTTCTGAACGCGCGCGACGCGCTGCACGGCAAGGACAAGCCTCAAGTCACGGTGCGCACCGGCAATCTGTCGCTGACCGATAGAAGGCCCATCGGATTCGCGCAACTCACGCCCGGCGAGTATGTGTGGGTGTCGGTGAGCGACAACGGCACCGGCATTCCTGCTCATATCCTTGCGCATGTGATGGACCCGTTCTTCACGACGAAGGAAGAAGGAAAGGGAACGGGCCTGGGTTTGTCGATGGTCTACGGCTTCGCGAGACAATCGGGCGGCGCGGTCGATATCTACTCCGAGCCGGGCCACGGCACAACAGTGCGGCTCTACTTCCCGGCGGTGGCGGCGGAACCATCCACCGAGCAGCGGCACCGGCGTGTCGCCGAGTCCGCGCACAACGAGACGATCCTTGTCGTCGATGACCGGCCCGACGTGGCCGAAGTCGCCGCGATGATCCTGCAGCAAGGCGGGTACAAGACGCGCGTCGCACATGGGGCGCATGACGCTCTCGAGATACTGGGCGGGGACGCGCAGATCGAACTGCTCTTCACCGATCTCATCATGCCGGGAGGCATGAACGGCGTGATGCTCGCGCAGGAAGCGAAACGCCGCAAGCCACTGCTGCGCGTCTTGCTGACGACCGGTTATGCCGACACGTCCATCGCGAGAAACGACATCGACGGCACGGAGTTTCCGGTGCTCCACAAGCCGTATCAGGCGATCGAATTGCGCGCGGCGATATCGCAGGCGCTGCACAATCCCGGCACCGACAGTTGACCGCGAAGCCTGCGACGAGCGCAGGCTTACCTGAGCGTCGCGGTGTATTGAATTCGGTATGCTTATCGTTTTGTTCGTAGGTGGCCACTTTCGTCGGTGGCGGCGTTCGAACTCCGACGACTCTCATCTCAATCCAGTCCCAGCGGATTCGAGATTCTCAGCCGCCAGGCATCGTCCGGTCCTTTCTCCATGACCTGCGTGGCGCAGCCCGCTTCGACATGCGGCTGCCCGTCAGGTAGGGTAACAGTCAGCGTCCAGTCCGCCAGAACCAGCGCGATGTTTCCGCTCGACACCACGCGGCGCACCGTATTGCGAATGCGCGGCTTCGCGGCCAGCAGTTGCGCCATCGCGCGGCGCAGTTCATCCGGGCGCGCGCTGATTTCGACGCCGTTCGTCAGACGCATCGTGGCATCGTTGCGAAAGAGGCGCAGGAGTCCGTCGAGATCGCCGGCATTCATCGCTGCATCGAAGGCCAGCGGCACGTCCTCCGGCGCACGACAGCCCGCGGATCCGCTCTCGATCTCGCCGACAAAGCGCGCGATGACGCGTGCGATGTCGTTCGGCGCTTCGAGCGGCGAAAGATGTCCGACGCCGGGCAGCACGACCATCGCCGCATGCGGGATGCGCGGCAGAAGCTCGTTCTGCAACGTGTCGATGCGATCGACCCGGTCCAGTTCTCCGGAGATGACGACGGTAGGCACGTCGATCGACGCCACCGCGGCCGTCAGATCCTCGCTCATGCCGATTTCGGGCCACGCGGCTTTCGCTTGCGGCGCGCCCTTGAGGCTGTCGTCGATGACTCGTTCGCGACGGGCCGCGTCGAGCGGTCTTCCGGTCAGCACGTGGTCGATGACGAATTCGACCGATTCGCGCGATGCGTAGGCGCCCGACAAGGTCGCGCGTTCTTGCTCCGAGAGGCGCATGGGCGAGGGCGGCGACGGAGCAACGAGCACGAGCCCTTGAAGTCCCTTCGGCCGCCGTGATGCGATCAGTTGCGCGACCTTGCCGCCCATGGAATGACCGACGAGCACGTAGCGCCGCAAGCCGAGCGCGTCGATCACGCCTTCGGCATCGGCGGCCAGATCGACGATGCCGTAGCCACTCGCGGGGGCGTCGGAATCGCCCCATCCGCGATGATCGGTGGCAACGATGCGATAACGGTCAGCTAGTTCGTCCGCAACGCCGTCCCATGTCCGCGACGAGCCGCCGTAATAGTGCAGGAACACGAGCGCCATATCCCCGCTGCCGCGCTCTGTGACGTGAATCCGCGTGCCGTTCGTTTCGATATTCATCTTCTCGCCTCCGTTCGTGACATGCGGGAATCGTAGGCGTGCGCTTGCGCGCCGATAATTGCCCGATCAGTGGCGGCAGTCGATAATGCGGCGATCGAATCGGGGGAGTCATGGACCGACTGACCAGTCTTGGCGTGTTCGTCGCCGCGGTGGAGGCAGGAAGTCTGGCTGCGGCGGCGCGTCGTTTCGGATTGTCGCCTGCGATGGCGGGCAAACATGTGTCCGAGATCGAGGCAAGGCTGAATGCGCGCCTGCTTCAGCGCACGACCCGGCGTCTCAGCCTGACCGATGCGGGCCAGACCTATTACGAGCGCAGCAAGCAGATTCTGGAGGCCTTCGCCGAAGCGAACCGCGAAGTGAGCGATTCTCAGGCCACGGTGCGCGGGGTGCTGCGCGTCGAGGCGCCCGTCACGTTCGGCGCGATGCATCTCGGTGATGTCATCGCGCGATATGTCCGCGACCATCCGCAAGTGAATGTGGAAGTGGACCTCGGCGACCGGTATGTGGACCTGCTCGACGCCGGCATAGACGTCGCGATCCGCATCGGTCGTCTGGATGATCCGGCGCTCGTGACGCGCCGCATCGCGCCATGCCGCATGGTCGTGTGCGCGTCGCCGGAGTACATCGAGCGGCAAGGCGCGCCGCGCACGCCCGACGATCTGCTGGGCGCGCCGAGGCTCGTGTTCAGCGAAGCCGTTTCGGCGGGCGACTGGACCTTGTTCGATGCGGACAACCGCGCATACGTCATCGACGGACCTTCGCGCATTTCGGCGAACAACACGCAGATGCTGCTTTCCGCCGCGCTCGCCGGAGCCGGAATCGCGTACGGCCCGAGCTTCGTCTTCGGAGAGCACGTGCGGCGCGGCGAACTCGTCGCGCTGCTGCCCGACTACCGCGCGACCGAACTGCTGGTTCAGGCGGTCTATCCGGGCGCGCGGCGCATCCCGCTCAAGGTGCGCCGATTCGTGGAGTACCTCGTGGACGCGTTCGGCGATGAACCGCCGTGGGACACGGGAACGCGGCCATGACAAGGCGCTAGTCGTCGGCCTCAGCCGCCGCCCGCATTGGACCGCGAGCCGTTTCCACCGGATAATGCGAGCACACTCATCCTCGCTCGCGGCCCATGCGCTCATGACGGAAATCGAATCCGCGCTGCTCGTGTTCTTTCTGCTGCTCGCGAGTACCGGCATCGGCGCGATCATTCGGCCGCTGTTGCCGGAGGAGCACAAGGCGCAGGAAACGGTGCAGCTCGTGCAACTCCTCGTCGGCATGCTGGTGACGTTCGCGGCGCTCGTGCTGGGCTTGCTGACGGCATCCGCGAAAACCGTGTTCGATACCACCGATAACGACGTGCGCGCCTACGCCGCCGCGATCATCGAACTCGACCGGGCGATGCGCGACTACGGCGCGGACCTCGACGAAACGCGCACCGTGCTGCGCAGCTACACGGCGGCGGCGATTGCGAGCACATGGCCGGCCGAGCCGCATCCGCCGGGCGATTACTATCCGCAAGTGGAACCGTCGCCGCACGCAAGCGGCAAGCTCGAAAGTCGCGCGCTGGGCGAACTGCTCGATCGCGGGCAGCGTCAGGTCCGGCTGCTTCAGCCCGCGGACGCGTACCACCGCACGCTCGCCGACAACACCGCCACGCGCTTCGAGCAGCTCATCGCGCTGCGCTGGAAGCTGATCGAGGAAGCGCACGGCACCATTTCGTATCCGTTTGACCGCATTCTCGTCGGCTGGCTGCTCATCATCTTTCTGTGCTTCGGGCTGATCGCCCCGCGCAACGCGCTGTCTCTCGTGACGATCATGCTCGGCGCGCTTTCCATCGCGTCGGCTGTGCTCGTCATTCTCGATCTCGATACGCCGTTCACCGGCCCGATCATGGTCCACAGCCAGCCGATGCGCGAAGCGCTCGCCTACCAAACCCGCTGATGCCGACGAACCTCTATGACGACCCGCGCCTCGTCGCGCTCTACGACGCGCTCAATCCCGCCGCTGCCGACACGGCGTTCTACGTGGCGCTCGCCGAGTCGGCGGCGCATGTGATCGACCTCGGATGCGGCACCGGTCTGCTTGCCTGCGAGCTTGCCGGGCGCGGCTATCGCGTGACGGGCATCGATCCGTCGCCGCAGATGCTCAAGGTCGCGCGCGGCCGTCCGTCCGGCGACCGCGTGACGTGGATCGAGGGCGATGCGTCCGCGCTGCCGTTCGTCGGCGCGGCCGACCTGCTCGTGATGACCGGCCACGTCGCGCAAGTGTTTCTCGACGATGCATCGTTCCTCGCGACGCTTGTCGCCGCGCGACGCGCGTTGCGCCCTGGCGGGCGCATCGCGTTCGAGAGCCGCAATCCGGCGGCGCGGGCTTGGGAGAACTGGACGGCGGAACGCTCGCTGCGTCGCGTGCAAAGCGCCGATGGACGTGCCGTCGACGTGTGGCAAGAGCGGCACGCGAAAGCCGATCCGCTCGGCACCGGCCGCGTCGCGTTCACGACTCACGCGCGCTTCGAGGGGGAGACCGAGACCCTGCGCGCCGAAAGCGAACTGCGCTTTCGCAGCCGCGACGAGCTCGCGCAATTGCTCAACCGCGCGGGCTTCGCTCACATCGACTGGTATGGGGACTGGAACCGCGCGCCGGTGGACGAGACGAGCCGCGAGTTGATCGCGGTGGCGCGCTGAAAGAGCGCCGCAAGCGCGGCGCCGTGTTGCGTCAGAACTCGACGACGACGAAATCTTCCTTGCCGACGTCGCATTCCGGGCAGCGCCAGCTAGCGGGAATATCGGCGAACCGCGTGCCTGGCGCGATGCCTTGACCCGGCAGGCCGTCCTGCTCGTTGTAGACCCAGCCGCAAATCAGGCATACCCAGCTTTTGTATTCGATGACTTCGCTCACGACAGACTCTTGATTCAAATGGAAAGGGCCGCGCAAGCCCAGCGAAGGGCTCGGGAAACGGCGAGCCGGCATCTTACCCGAAGCGCCGTCGCAAAAAACGCGCGTCGGATGCGGTTGGCCGTAAGGCAGGTGTATGCTGGGGCGCCGTTGCTTTCCGGAGCGACGCTCGCTCCACCAATAAGGAGAAGATCATGCTGAACAAGACCGTATTTGCCGGCGCCATCGTCGTCGCGGCGGCCTTCGCGGGCCACGCGCACGCGCAGTCGCGCGTGTACTTCATCGAGCCGAAAGACGGCGCGACCGTCACGAGTCCCGTCCACGTGAAGTTCGGCGTCGAGGGCATGACGCTCGCGCCGGCCGGCACGATGACGGAAGGCGCGGGGCATCATCATCTGCTGATCGACAGCGGTCCGCTGCCCAAGGGAACCGTGATCCCGGCGAGCGAGACGTCGCTGCATTACGGCAAGGCGCAGACCGAAGCCGACGTGAAGCTGCCGCCCGGCGACCACACGCTGACGATGCAGCTCGGCGACGGCGCACATCGCTCGTACGGGCCCGAGATGGCGCAGACGATCAAGGTCCACGTCAAGTAGGCGTGATGGCACACGGGCGCGCGCTACGGCCCGCGCGCCCTTGTCCATTCGGCTGATGCGACCTTCGGCGCGAGGGAACATCGGTACAATGACCGCTTCCTCGGTATCGCCTTCGTTCGCATTCATCCCCATGTCGCTTTATTCCATCACGGACGCACAACTCGCGTTCGGCCACGTCGCGTTGCTGGATCACGCCGACTTCTCGCTCGAAGCGGGCGAACGTGTCGGGCTGATCGGCCGCAACGGCGCGGGCAAGTCGTCGCTGCTCAAGATCGTCGCGGGGCTCGCCGCGCCCGACGACGGTCTCGTCACGCGCCAGAGCGAACTCACGACCGTCTATGTGCCGCAGGAGCCCGAGTTCGATCTCGACGCATCCGTGTTCGATGTCGTCGCCTCCGGCCTCGTCGATGCGCGCACGCTGCTCGACGAATACGATGCCGTCGCGCACCGGCTCGCGGACACGCCCGAGGGCGCGGAGCACGACGCGTTGCTCGCGCGCATGAACACGCTGCAATCGGCGCTCGATACGCGCGATGCCTGGAACTGGCGCACGCGCGTCGCGACGACGCTCGCGCAAATCGGGCTCGACGGCGAGGCCCGCGCGGGTGCGCTGTCCGGCGGCATGAGAAAGCGCGTCGCGCTGGCGCGGGCGCTCGTCGTGCAGCCGGACGTGTTGCTGCTGGACGAGCCGACCAACCATCTGGACTTCGAAGGCATTCGCTGGCTCGAAGAACTGCTCGTCACGCTGCGCACGGGCTTGCTCTTCATCACGCACGACCGCGCGTTTCTGGATCGCGTGGCCACGCGCATCGTCGAACTGGATCGCGGGCGCTTGCTGTCGTATCCGGGCAACTTCAGCGCGTATCAGATTCGCAAGGCGCAGCAGCTCGAAGTCGAGCAAGTAGAGCAGGCCAAGTTCGACAAGCTGCTCGCGCAGGAAGAAGTGTGGATTCGCAAGGGCGTGGAGGCGCGGCGCACGCGCAGCGTCGGGCGCATTGCGCGGCTCGTCGAAATGCGCAAGGAACGCGCCGAACGGCGCAACGTGCAGGGCAACGTGAAGCTCGACGTCGGGCAGGGCGAGAAGTCCGGCAAGATCGTCGCGGAACTGACGGACGTGACGAAGCGTTATGGCGCGCGCACCATCGTCGATAGTTTCACGGCCACGGTCATGCGCGGCGACAAGATCGGTCTCGTCGGGCCGAACGGCGCGGGCAAGACCACGCTGCTCAAGCTGATTCTCGGCGAGTTGCAGCCCGACGCAGGCCGCGTGCGCACCGGCACCAACATTCAGACCGCGTATTTCGATCAGATGCGCGCGCAGCTCGATCTCGACAAATCGCTCGCGGACACCATCAGTCCCGGCAGCGAATGGGTCGAAGTGAACGGCGTGAAGAAGCACGTGATGAGCTATCTCGGCGACTTCCTGTTCGCGCCCGAGCGCGCGCGTTCGCCCGTGCGGTCGCTCTCGGGCGGCGAGCGCAATCGCCTGTTGCTCGCGCGCCTTTTCGCGCGTCCGGCGAACGTGCTCGTGCTCGACGAACCGACCAACGACCTCGATATTCCCACGCTCGAACTGCTCGAAGAACTGCTCGCGGACTACGACGGCACGGTGCTGCTCGTGAGCCACGACCGCGCGTTTCTCGACAACGTGGTGACGTCCGTGTTCGCGGCCGAAGGCGGCGGCAAGTGGCGCGAGTATGTCGGCGGCTTCTCGGACTGGCAGGTTCAGCGCGAACGTTCGGACCGCATCGCCGAGGAAGCCGCGCGGCAAAGCGCGAAGGAAGCGCCCAGGGAAGACGCGCCGAAGGAAAGCGCGGCGGGCCGCAACGCGCAGCGCACGGTCAAGCTCTCGTTCAAGGAACAGCGCGAACTCGAAGCGCTGCCCGCGCGCATCGCGGAACTGGAAGACGAGCAGAAACGCATCGGCGCACAGCTCGAAGACGGCTCCATTTTCGCCACGGACGCGAAAGAAGGCGCGCGCCTGTCCGAGCGCCACGCGGCCATCGAAGAGGAATTGCTCGTCGCGCTGGAACGCTGGGAAGAACTCGAAGCGAAGCGCGGATAGGCTGGGGGCTGGGCGGCGCGATTCGCCATTCGGCGCTCGCTTTAGCGCGCCCGAGGTGGGCGCGGCGGGCGAAAACCGCTATTCTCCTAGCGCGGCCGGACGGGCGGACGGGGCGAAGGCCTTCGCGACGCCTATCCGGTGAGGCAATCTTGAGCATTCGATAAAGCATTTGCCGGCATCGCGGCGTCGTGCGGTGACCATTCCCGCGCGGGGTCGCAAGCCGGATCAACGTTCAACTATGTCCACGAAAAAATCCAGTGTGGCCCAAGCAGCCACTCCACAGCGCGCCGAGGGCGCCAGGCCGCGCGCGATGAGCGCGAAGGCGGCGGGCTACAGCGAAGCATCGATCAAGGTCCTGAAGGGCCTCGAGCCGGTCAAGCAACGGCCCGGCATGTACACGCGCACCGAAAATCCGCTGCATATCGTGCAGGAAGTGATCGACAACGCGTCGGACGAAGCCCTCGGCGGCTACGGCAAGCAGATCACCGTGACGGTCCATGCGGACAACTCCGTCTCGGTGGAAGACGACGGCCGCGGCATTCCGTTCGGCCTGCATCCCGAGGAAGGCGTGCCGGTCGTCGAGATCGTGTTCACGCGGCTGCATGCGGGCGGCAAGTTCGACAAGGCCGCGGGCGGCGCGTACACGTTCTCGGGCGGCCTGCACGGCGTCGGCGTGTCGGTCACGAACGCGCTCGCCACGCGCCTCGAAGTCACGGTCTGGCGCGACAACAAGGTCGCGCATCTGGCGTTCGCCAATGGCGACGTCATCGAGCCGCTCACGACGCGTTCGCCCGAACGCGGCGAGAAGAAGAGCGGCACGCGCGTGCGCGCCTGGCCGAACGCGAAGTATTTCGATTCGCCGAATCTGCCGCTCGGCGAGTTGCAGCGCCTGTTGCGCTCGAAAGCCGTGCTGCTGCCGGGCGTCGAAGTGGTGCTCGTCATCGAGAAGACCGGCGAGCGCCAGACGTGGAAGTACGAAGACGGTCTGCGCGGCTATCTGCTCGAAGGCATGGGCGGCAGCGAACTGCTGATTCCGCTTTTCGAAGGCGAGCGTTACGCGGACAACTCGCGCACGACGGAAGAGACCTTCGCGGAAGGCGAAGGCGCGTCGTGGGTTGTCGCGTGGAGCGAGGAAGGGCCGCTGCTGCGCGAATCGTACGTGAACCTGATTCCGACGCCCGCGGGCGGCACGCACGAATCCGGCTTGCGCGACGGGCTCTTTCAGGCGGTCAAGAACTTCGTCGAGATCCACAACCTTCAGCCGAAGGGCGTGAAGCTGCTCGCCGAAGACGTGTTCGCGCGCGTCTCCTTCGTGCTGTCGGCGAAGGTGCTCGACCCGCAATTCCAGGGGCAAATCAAGGAGCGTCTCAATAGCCGCGATGCCGTGAAGCTCGTGTCGTCGTTCTCGCGGCCGGCGCTGGAGTTGTGGCTCAATCAGCATGTCGAATACGGCAGGAAGCTCGCCGAACTCGTCATTCGCCAGGCGCAGGCGCGCACGCGCGCGGGTCAGAAGGTCGAGAAGCGCAAGAGCTCGGGCGTGGCCGTGCTGCCGGGCAAGCTCACGGACTGCGAATCGACCGATATCACGCGCAACGAGCTTTTCCTCGTCGAGGGCGATTCGGCGGGCGGCTCCGCGAAAATGGGCCGCGACAAGGAGTTCCAGGCCATTCTGCCGTTGCGCGGCAAGGTGCTGAACACGTGGGAAACCGAACGCGACCGGCTCTTTGCCAACAACGAAGTGCATGACATCGCAGTGGCGATCGGCGTCGATCCGCACGGTCCCGACGATCAGATCGATCTCTCGAATCTGCGCTACGGCAAGATCTGCATTCTGTCGGACGCGGACGTGGACGGCGCGCACATTCAGGTGCTGCTGCTCACGCTCTTCTTCAAGCACTTCCCGCAACTGATCGAACGCGGTCACGTCTGCGTCGCGCGTCCGCCGCTTTTTCGCGTCGATGCGCCCGCGCGCGGCAAGAAGCCCGCGCAGAAGCTCTACGCGCTCGACGAAGGCGAACTCGAAGCGATTCTCGACAAGCTGCGCAAGGACGGCGTGCGCGAAACGCAATGGAGCATCAGCCGCTTCAAGGGCCTCGGCGAAATGAGTGCCGAACAGCTCTGGGACACGACGATGAACCCCGACACGCGGCGTCTCTTGCCCGTCCGGCTGGGTGATCTCGGCTTCGATCTCACCGTCTCGCGCATGACCATGCTGATGGGCAAGGGCGAAGCGGCGTCGCGCCGAAGCTGGCTCGAAGAGAAGGGCAACGAAGTGGAAGCGGACATCTGATGCCGGCTTCGGAAAACGCATAACGGATATTCGATGGGAATCACTGACGATCTTTTCGCCGAACAGCAAGCCGCGCCCGACGGAGAACACCTGACGCTCGGCGATTACGCCGAACGCGCGTATCTCGACTACGCGGTGAGCGTGGTCAAGGGCCGCGCGCTGCCCGACGTATCGGACGGGCAGAAGCCCGTGCAGCGCCGCATCCTCTACGCGATGAACGAGATGGGCCTCGCGAGCACCGCGAAGCCGGTGAAGTCGGCGCGCGTGGTGGGCGACGTGCTCGGCAAGTATCACCCGCATGGCGATCAGTCCGCGTACGACGCGCTCGTGCGTCTCGCGCAGGACTTCTCGATGCGCTATCCGCTCATCGACGGTCAGGGCAACTTCGGCTCGCGCGACGGCGACGGCGCGGCGGCCATGCGATACACCGAAGCGCGCCTCACGCCGATCGCGCGCCTGCTGCTCGATGAAATCGACCAAGGCACGGTCGACTTCATGCCGAACTACGACGGCTCGTTCGAGGAGCCGAAGCTCTTGCCCGCGCGCCTGCCGTTCCTGCTGCTCAACGGCGCGTCGGGCATTGCGGTCGGTCTCGCGACGGAAGTGCCGTCGCACAATCTGCGCGAAGTCGCGCAAGCCGCCGTCGCGATGATTCGCGATCCGAAGATCGGGCACGCAGGCGTGATGGAGAAGCTCAACGGGCCGGACTTCCCCGGCGGCGGGCAGATCATCTCGTCGCAAGCGGAAATCTCGGCGGCCTACGAAACCGGGCGCGGCAGTCTGAAGGTGCGCGCGCGCTGGAAGATCGAAGACCTCGCGCGCGGCCAGTGGCAGCTCGTCATCAACGAACTGCCGCCGAACACGTCGGGTCAGAAGGTGCTCGAAGAAATCGAGGAGCTGACTAACCCAAAGATCAAGCTCGGCAAGAAGACGCTGACGCCGGATCAGTTGCAGACCAAGCAGACGCTGCTGGCGCTGCTCGACACCGTGCGCGACGAGTCCGGCAAGGACGCGCCCGTGCGCCTCGTGTTCGAGCCGAAGTCGAGCCGCATCGACCAGACGGAGTTCGTCAATACGCTGCTCGCGCATACGAGCCTGGAATCGAACGCTGCGATCAACCTCGTGATGATCGGCGCGGACGGCCGGCCGAGGCAGAAGGGCATCGTCGAAATCCTGCACGAGTGGGTCGGCTTCCGGTTCGTCACCGTCACGCGCCGGACGCAGCATCGCTTGGGCAAAGTGAACGACCGCATCCATATTCTCGAAGGGCGGATGATCGTCTTCCTGAATATCGACGAAGTCATTCGCATCATTCGCGAGGCCGAGGAGCCGAAGCAGGCGCTGATCGCGCGCTTCAATCTCTCCGATCGTCAGGCCGAAGACATTCTCGAAATCCGTTTGCGGCAACTCGCGCGGCTCGAAGCGATCAAGATCGAGCAGGAGCTCTCCGACTTGCGCGACGAGAAGAAGAAGCTCGAAGAACTGCTGAACAGCGACGCCGCGATGAAGCGCCTGCTCATCAAGGAAATCGAAGCGGACGCGAAGCAATATGGCGACGACCGCCGCACCCTGATCCAGCAGGAAAAGCGCGCGACGTTCGAGGTGCGCGTCGTCGACGAGCCGGTGACGGTCGTCGTCTCGCAGAAGGGCTGGGTGCGCGCGCTGAAGGGCCACGGGCTCGATCCGGCCGGCTTCACGTTCAAGGCCGGCGATTCGCTGTACGCCGTGTTCCAGGCGCGCACGCCGGACACGCTCATCGCGTGGGGCAGCAACGGCCGCGTGTATTCCGTGCCGGTGGCCGCGCTGCCGGGCGGTCGCGGCGACGGCGTGCCGGTCACGTCGCTGATCGAACTCGAATCGGGCACGCACCTGCTGCATTACTTCGCGGCGTCGGCGGAGCAGCCGTTGCTGCTGGCGTCGAGCAACGGCTTCGGCTTTATCGCGAAGCTCGGCGACATGGTGAGCCGCAACAAGGCGGGCAAGTCGTTCATGACCATCGACGAAGGCGCGTTGCCGCTCGCGCCGATGCCGGTGCTGCCGGGCGCGCTGTACGTCGCGTGCCTGTCGAATGCGGGCCGACTGCTCGTCTTCGGCATGGACGAGATGAAGACGCTTTCGGGCGGCGGACGCGGTGTCACGCTGATGACGCTCGATCCGAACGAAACGCTGCGTCAGGCGCTCGCCATCGACGCGCGCGGCGTCGTGCTGATCGGCGCGGGGCGCGGCGGCAAGATCCGCGACGAGAAGCTCTCGGGCGCGCAACTGCAACAGCATCTCGGCAAGCGGGCGAGAAAGGGCCGCACGCCGGATACGTCGCTGAAGGTGAGCGAAATGCGGCCGGTGTTCGAAGGCTGACTCTGCGTCAAAGCATAGATAAGCGCCTCGCTGCGAACCTCGCAGCGAGGCGTTTTCTTTTGGCATCGCGCCCGATGTTTAGGAACTGACGCGCCGCGCCTGAGTCGAACGGCCAAACTTCACTTACCTTCTGCCCTCGAAACCCATGACTCATGCCATCGAAGCCGCGCTCTTTCTTCACTTGCTCGGCGTGGCCGTATGGATAGGCGGCATGGTCTTCGCGCACTTCTGCCTGCGCCCCGCGCTCGGCGACCTCGCGCCGCAACTGCGCCTGCCGCTCTGGGAAGCCGTATTCGCGCGCTTCTTCAACTGGGTCGCGGGCGCCGTGCTCGTGATCCTGATCACGGGCGGCTTTCTGCTCGCGCAATACGGCGGCGCGCATGCCGCATGGCCGCTTCACGCGATGGCAGGCTTAGGCATCGTGATGATGCTGATCTTCGGGCATATCCGCTTTGCCGTGTTTCCGCGCATCCGCCGCGCGGTGCAGGCGCAGAACTGGCCCGATGGCGCGCGGGCGGTCGGCACCGTGCGCAGGCTCGTCGTCGTCAATCTCGTGCTCGGCGTCGTGACGATCGGGACTGCGGTGCTATCGCGCGGCATCTAACCGCAGCAACCGGATCAACCGATCAACTGCCGCGCTCGTCGCTCAACGCGGTGTTCGACGGCTCCTGGCCGAGCGTGCCGAGCCCGAGCGCGCCGCTTGAGAGCGCCCAGCCGCATACGCCGAAGCGGTCCAGAAGCGCCTGCACGCCGTCGGCGGGAACGGGCCGCGAGAACAGGAAGCCTTGCGCTTCCACCGGGCCGAGCGCCGCGAGCCAGGTGATCTGTTCCTCGCGCTCGGTGCCTTCCACCACCACGGTCAGCCCGAGCGAGCGGGCGAGGTGGATGATCGCGGACACCATTACGCAGACGCTGCGGTCCTCCGGAATCGCCTGAATGAACGAGCGGTCCACCTTGAGCGTATCGACCGAAAAGCGGTTCAGGTACGACAGCGACGAATAGCCGGTGCCGAAGTCGTCGAGCGCGATGCGCACGCCCAGACGCTTGAGCGCAACGATTTTTTCCTGCACCAGTTCCGGATACTCGACCATCACGGTCTCGGTGATTTCGAGTTCGAGCTTGGCCGGCGGAATGCCGGACGCTTCAATCGCGCGGGCGACGGTTTCGAGCAAGTCGCCGCGCCAGAATTGCACGGCCGAGATGTTGACGGCGAGCGACAGGCCCGTGTAGCCGTCGCGCTGCCACTGCGCGAGTTGCGCGCAGGCCGTGTGAATCACGAAATCGCCGACCGCGACGATCAGCCCGGTCGATTCCGCCACCGGAATAAATTCGTTCGCCGGAATGAGCCCGTGCTGCGGATGGTTCCATCGCACGAGCGCCTCGAATCCGGTAATGCAGCGGCGGGCCAGATCGATCTTCGGCTGATAGACGAGGAACAATTGGCGCTCGGCGAGCGCCACGCGCAGTTGCTGCTCCCACTTCATCAGATGGTCCGCGCGATGCGAGAGTTGCGGCGAGTAGAACTGATAGCAGTTCTTGCCCGCGTCCTTCGCGCTGTACATCGCGAGGTCGGCCTTCTTCAGCAAGTCGATCTCGCTTTCGTTCGACACCGAATAGAGCGCAATGCCGATGCTCGCGTGCAGCACGAACGCGCTGCCGCGCACGTCGAAGGGCGTCGCGAACATGGTCACGATGTCGTTGGCGAGTCCGACCGCGCGCTTTTCGACTTCATCGCCCTTGACGATCACGACGAACTCGTCGCCGCCGATGCGCGCGAGCGTCCCGCCGTGGCCCACCGTTTCTGCGAGCCGCGACGCGGTCATTTGCAGCACGATATCGCCCGCGTTGTGGCCGAGCGTGTCGTTGACCGTCTTGAAGTTGTCGAGATCGATAAAGAGCAGCGCGAGCCGCCCGATGTTGTCCGTCTGCGCGACATCGGCCCGCAACGCGCGCAGCGTCGAATAACGGTTGCGCAGTCCGGTGAGCAGGTCGTATTCGACGAGATGCGTCATCTCGCGCTCGCGTCCGAGCAGCTTGCCGATCAAGCCTGTCGCGACGGCGAAGAAGCCGAGCATCGCGAAGGAGATGAAGCTCGCCATCAGCAGATAGACGTTGCGCGTGTGGTTGTAGTCCGCGAACTCCTCGCGCTCCGAGAGACCGACGAGCACGCCGAGCGGATAACCGTCGATATGCCGATAAGAGACGATGCGCTTCACATGGTCGATGGGATCGACGTAGATGCCCGACGCGTGTTCGGAAGTCGGATAGACGCCGCTCGCGCTGAACGCGGCGCGCGCGGAGCCTGACGCGCCACCCGTTTTGCGCGCGCCGGCTGTTGACGCCGCATTGCCGGCCGGATTCTCTCCGAGCGCGACGCTCGTGCTGCGCGCAAGCACCGAGCCGTTGTCCGACACCACGGCGATCACGCCTTCGCGCCCGATGGACGCGACGTTATAGAAGTCGCTCGTGAAGTAGGTCGGGTCTTCGGAAACGACGACCACGCCCGCGAACGAGCCGTCGGGATGATTGAGACGTCGCGTGATCTGGAGCGTCCACAGGTTCGATACGCGTCCGCGCACCGGGCGGCTGATGTAGAGCAGATCGTCGTTCGCGTGCAGATGGACCTTGAAGTGCTCGCGGTCGGACAGGTCGATCGGCTTCGGATGCGGGTCCGACGTATTCGCGACCAGAATGCCGTCCTCGTCGATCAGCGAAACCTGCACGAGCGTGTCGCTCTGCACGACGCCTTTTTCGACGGTGGCGATCAGATTGAAGTGGTCGGGCGCTTTCTCGTACTCGTATTTGACGAAGCGCGTGATCTGATCGACCTGATGAATCGCCTTGATCGTGTGCTGTTCCAGCGCGGACGAGAGAATCGCGGCGGAGGCCATCGATTCGTGCGTGGTGGCGTCCCGTTCCACCGAAAGCCGCGCGAAGATCACCGCCCACAGCAGCACCAGCAGCAGGCTGCCGAGCACCGGGATCGCCAGCAGCGCGCGACGCCGCCGTGCCGACGGGGCGTTGACGCGCGAATCGCTCGCCGCGTGGGAGCGCGTACGCTTCATGGAGTGCCCGGCGCGGCCCTGCCGCGAAGCGCGCGCCATGCGACAAGGCGCGCGTGGTGAAAGTGGCGATGCATGTCTCGAGACGTTCGGCCAAAGCCGTTCAATATACCGCTAGACGAGCTTTGGCCGCCTGAAGGCGACCGTTTAACCGTTTGCGTGATGACGAAGCGGGCGTCGGCGCTTGCATTTTCGTTTGCGTTCGCGGCCTCGCGGCACGGCGCGGACCGAATCCGCGCCTTTCTTCCGGCCCGCGAATGTTCGGATAGTACTGAAGCCGCAGCGATTAAGAAAGCAAAAGCATGGCCGCTCGGGGTTTACGGCTAGCCGCGCGCAGGTCATTGTTTCACAAGCGGATTGTCCCTTCGACGACCGTCACGGAGTCGCCACCGATCCACACCGGCGAGCCGTCGGCGCGGTCGTCGTAGATGACGGTCACGCGGCCGTCACGATCGAGCGCCGTGCCCTGGCGCACCGTATAGGCGTCGCCCGGCCGCCTGCCCTGGCGCGTCAGCAACATGGCGAGCCCGGCGTTGGCGCTGCCCGTCACCGGATCTTCGACGTTCTCCGCGCCGAGCAAGAGCGCGCGCAACTCGAAGGTCGCCGGCACGCCGTTCTCATGCGGGCCATAGACCACGAGCCCGTGCGTGCCGGCTTCCGCGACGAGGGCCGTCAGCGCCTGCCGTGCCTCGCCGCGAAGCGACATCGCGAGGCATTGTGCAGCGTCGCGCAGACGCACGATCAGCCACGGCGCGCCGTTGTCGACGGCGCACGGCGGCGCGCTGAAGTCGATCTCGGCGGGCGCGAGCGCGGCGGCGAGACGTTCGCGCTGCGCGTCATTCAGCTCGACCATGCGCGCGGGCGGCGCGGCGAACGCCCAGCATCCGTCATCGCGCTCCCGCAGCGTCACCAGCCCGACGCCGCATTCCTGCACGAGCGTCCCCGGTTCTTTCGGCACATAGCCGCTCGAACGCAGCGCGTGCGCGCTCCCGAGCGTCGGATGGCCTGCGAACGGAAGCTCGGTCGCCGTCGTGAAGATGCGCACGCGATAATCGGCGCGCGGATCGGTCGGCCGCAGAAGGAACGCGGTCTCGGAGAGATTGGTCCAGCGCGCGACGGCCTGCATGCGCTCGGTGGAAAGATCGTCGGCGTCGAAGACCACCGCGAGCGGGTTGCCTTTGAACGCGACGGACGTGAAGACATCGACCTGACTGAAGCGCACGGTGCGGGCGGACATGGTTTGAAAGTGGAAGGGTGATAAAAAACCCGGCGCGCTCGCGCGGCCGGGTTTGCGGGACTGCGCAAGAACGGCCGCGATCAGCCGACTTCGGCGATCAGCTCGATCTCGACGCACGCGCCGAGCGGAATCTGCGCGACGCCGAACGCCGAGCGCGCGTGCTTGCCGGCATCGCCGAACACGTCCGCGATGAGTTCCGACGCGCCGTTCGTCACGATGTGCTGCTCGGTGAAATCGAAGGTCGAGTTCACGAGGCTCATCACCTTGACGATGCGCTTCACGCGGGACAGATCGCCCGTGTGCGCGTGCAGCGTCGCGATCAGGTCGATGGCGACATTGCGCGCGGCGGCCTTGCCTTCTTCGGTCGTGAGCGTGTCGCCGAGCTTGCCGACGTAGGGCTTGCCGTCCTTCTTCGCGATATGGCCCGACAGATAGACGGTGTTGCCGCTTTGCGCGCTCATCACGTAAGCGGCGGCCGGCGCGCCCGCGCTGGGCAGGTCGATGCCGAGTTCCTTCAGCTTGTCGTACACGTTGGATGCCATCGTTGCTCCTGTTCAAGAGTGAAGGGCGCCCGGGCGCCCGTGAATCCCGTCAGATGCTCGCGCGAATCAGCGCGCCCAGCTTCGCGACGCCTTCGTCGATCGTCGCGGGCGGAACCGTGACGAACGAGAGGCGCATCGTATTGTGTTCGGCCTGGTTCGCGAAGAACGGACCGCCCGGCACGAACGCCACGTTCTGCGCGATGGACTGTTCCAGCAGCTTCATCGAATCGATGTGCTTCGGCAGCTTCACCCACACGAACATGCCGCCTTCCGGCCGGTTCCATTCGACTCCCGCCGGCATGTGGCGTTCCAGCGCGGCGAGCATCGCGGCGCACTGGTCGCGGTACAGCGCGCGGATGGTCGGCACGTGCGTATCGAGAAAGCCGTCCTTGACGACTTCGTACACGATGCGCTGCGTGAGGCTCGGGGTATGCAGGTCGGTGGCCTGCTTCGACTGCACGAGCTTGAAGTGCAGTTCCTCGGGCGCGATGATGTAGCCCACGCGCAGGCCCGGCGCGAGCACCTTCGAGAACGAGCCCAGATGCACGATGTGATCCGGCGCCATGGAGAGCAGCGTCGGCAGCGGCGCGCCGGCGTAGTCGAGCGCGCCGTACGGATCGTCTTCGATCACCGGGAACGCGGCCTTCTGCGCGAACGCCGCCAGCGCGCGGCGGCGTGCGAGCGGCAGGCGGCGGCCGGTCGGGTTCTGGAAGTTCGGCTGCGCGTACAAGAGACGCGCATTCGCGACGAGCGCGGCATCGAGACCTTCGGGAATCAGGCCTGATTCGTCGGTCGGCACCTGCACGTAGTTCGGCTCGAAAAGCGAGAACGATTGCAGCGCGCCGAGATACGTCGGCGTTTCGACGAGCACGCGGCTGCCCGGATCGATCAGCACCTTGCCGAGCAGGTCGAGCGCCTGCTGCGAGCCGGTCGTGATGAGCACCTGCGTCGGTCGGATGGTCACGCCGTTCGCCGAATAGCGCGCGGCCACCCATTCGCGCAGCGGCATGAAGCCTTCGGTCGCGCTGTACTGCAACGCCGCCGACGGCTGATCGCGCAGAATGCGCTCCGACGCTTCGCGCATTTGCTCGACCGGAAACGTGGCCGGCGAGGGCAGTCCGCCAGCAAAGGAAATGACTTCGGGCCGCTCCGTCACCTTCAGAATTTCGCGAATCGCCGAACTGGTGAGCTTGCGGGCGCGTTCGGAGAGTTGCCACGGCGTGGCGCGGAGGTCGGCTTGATTCATGAAATGTCTCGGTTGTCTCGGGTTTCGGTTGTTGCGTTCGCGTGGGCAAGAAAGACGCGCAAACTGCGATTATCGCCCGCGTGGGTTATTTTGCGTGGCCGGTGTGAGCGGCGACGGGCGTCGCGCCCTTTGCCGCAAGCGGCGCACCGCGCACTGCTGTCTTGCGGCCGATCACCACCGTGACGATCACCGCGGCCGCGTAGAGCCACGTCGATGCGCTCACGTGCTCGCCGAAGAAGAGCGCGGAAAACGCCATCGTGAAGAAGATCTGCAGCAGTTGCACCTGTCCGACGCGCGCGATGCCGCCCATCGCGAGTCCCGCGTACCACGCGAAGAAGCCGATGAATTGCGAAAAGAGCGTAACGTAGCCGAACGCGAGCCACGTGCGCAACGCGAGCGGCTCCGGGTGCGCGGCGTGATGCGCCCACGCGAGCCAGCCCACCGGCAGCAGCAGGAACGGCGCGGACAGCACGAGCGCCCAGCAGATGACCTGCCAGCCGCCCATCTGACGCGCGAGCCGCGCGCCTTCCGCGTAACCGAGCGCGCCGATGCCGACCGCGACGAGCATCAGGAGGTCGCCCGCCTGCAGGCCGCCGCCGCCCGCCTGCAACGCAAACGCGACGACGATCGCGCTGCCCGCCACGGCGCTCGCCCAGAACGCCTTCGACGGCCGTTCGTGCGACAACCACGCCGCGTAGATGGCGACGCAGAGCGGCTGCAAGCCGTTGACCACCGCGCCGTGCGACGCGGGCACGGTTTTCATCGCCCAGGCGGAAAACACCGGGAACGCGATGACCACGCCCAGCGATACGACCCCGAGGCTCTTCACCTGCGGCCAGGTCGGGCGTTTCTCGCGCCGCCACGCGAGCAGCAGCGCCGCCGGAATCGCCGCGACGAGCGCGCGCCCGAGGCCGTTCAGGAGTGGATGCACTTCCTGCACCACGATGCGCGTCATCGGCAGCGTCAGGCTGAAGATGACGACGCCGACCAGGCCGAGCAGCATGCCTTCGGTTTCGCGGGTTCTCATCGTGGGGCGTCTCCTTTCTTATGCGTCAGTCGGGTATTTCGGGTGAAAGCGGGAGTTCCGGCTGCGGCGCGTCTTCGTCTGCTTTGCGGGTCTTCGCGCGGCGGCGCTTGTTCGACGCTTGCTGCGCTTCTTCCTGCGCGCGCCGGGCCGCATCCGACGATTCGGCGGTTTCGCCGAGCGCCACGACGGAGCCGTCCGGCAACTCGAATTCCGCGACGAGCGCGGGCGCGCCCGCTGTCGCTTCGACGCGCATCAGATGCGCCGCGCCGAGCCACGCGAGCTGTTCCGCGACTGCCCCCGCGTTCAGGTGATAGCCCGTCAGCGAGCGCAGCAGGATGCCGGTCTCCGGCAGCGCGCCGCTCGGATGGCGCGGCGTGTCCCACTGAATCAGCGAGGGCAGCACGCCGTCGCCGGCGCCTTGCCACGCGGGGAACGCGCCGTCGTGGGGAACGGTGAGGCCCCACGTATTGCCGCCGCGCGACATCGCGACGACGGGCGCGATGCGTTGCGGATACTGCTCGCGCCAGCGCGCCAGCGACTTCGGACGCTCGACGCGCGCGACCCAGTGCACCAACTGCGGACCGTCGGCGATGCGTGCCTGCATCGCCCGATCGTCGAGCGCGAATAGGCGTGCCCGCGGCGTTTCGCGTGCCGGCGCGCCCGGATCGACGGCGATCACTTCGAGATACGCGCCGCCCCACAGATTCAAAAGCCGGTTATGCGTGCCCATCTGCGCGTGCGCGCCGCCCGGCGCCGTCTCCACGCCGAACTTCGCGGCGACGAACCGCGCGCCTTCTTCGAGCGTGCGCGCGGCGATCACGAGATGGTCGAGTTTCAGCGGATGAGCGGTCATGGCTGGCGTGAGGCGGTAATCGGGGGCCGATAGCATAACCGCTGATTCTGGCCTGTCGGGCGTCCGTACCGGTCGCCGGAAAGGAAAATGTAGCGGTAATCACCAGAACAGTAACGGTACAATCGGCCTGATCCCATTCGGTACAGTTTTCGCCGATCCTGTGCCGATCCGTCCGCCGAGGTCCGCATGTCCGTTCCGCTCGACCAGATTCCCGCGCCGCACGACGCGCAGCAACTCACGCTCGTCGACCAGCTCGTGCAGTGGGGCCGACGCCGCATCGACGAGCGCGTGTTCCGGCCCGGCATGCGCATGCCGTCCATCCGCAAGCTCGCGATCGACAAGGGCGTGTCGCGGTTCACCGTGGTCGAAGCGTACGAGCGGCTCGTCGCGCACGGCTATCTCGATTCGCGGCGCGGCTCGGGCTTCTACGTGCGCGATCGCGTCACGCCGTCTGCGCCGGGCGCGCTCGCCGCGTCGCAACGGGAGCCGGTGCAGAGCACCATCGACGTCGTCTGGCTCTTGCGCAACATGCTGCACACGGCGAGTCCCGAGAAGGGGCCGGGCCTGGGCTACCTGCCTTCGCGCTGGCTCGACGGCGAACTCATCACCAACGCGCTGCGGTCGATGAGCCGTCTCGCCGGCGCGCAAATGCTCGGCCTCGGCACGCCGCAGGGCTTTCTGCCGCTGCGACAGCAGTTGCAGACGCGCCTCGCGGAGCTGGAGATCGGCGCATCCGAGCAGCAGATCGTGCTGACGTCGGGCATCACGCAGGCCATCGACCTGATTGCGCGCATCTACGTGAAGCCGGGCGATGCGGTGATCGTCGGCGATCCCGCGTGGTTCCAGATGTTCGGCCGCTTCGCGTCGCAGGGCGCGCGGCTCGTCGGCATGCCGTACACGCCCGAAGGTCCGGATCTGAACGCGCTGGAGACGCTCGTCGCGACGTGGCGGCCGAAGATGCTCATCGTGAACTCGGTGCTCCACAATCCGACCGGCACGTCGCTGACGGCGGCGCAGGCGTTCCGCATTCTTCAGCTCGCGCAGGAATACGACTTCATCGTCGTCGAGGACGATGTCTACGGCGATCTTTGCCCGACGGGCTTCGCCGCCACGCGACTCGCATCGCTCGATCAACTGAAGCGCGTGATTTTTCTCGGCAGCTTCTCGAAGACGCTCGCCGCGAACCTGCGCGTGGGCTACGTCGCGGCGTCGGTGGACGTGGCCAACGCGCTTGCCGATCAAAAGATGCTCGTCGGCATGACGAGCCCGGAGCTGAACGAACGCGTCGTCTACAAGATTCTGACCGAGGGCCACTACCGGCGCCACGTCGAGCGGCTGCGGACGCGGCTCGATACCGTGCGCGACAAGACCGCGCGGATGCTGGAAAGCACCGGTCTGCGGCTCTTCACGACGCCCGAGGCGGGCATGTTCCTGTGGGCGGACGCGGGCGTCGATTCCGATGGTCTGGCGGCGGCAGGTCACGAAGCCGGCTTTCTGATGACGCCCGGCAGCCTCTTTTCGCCGCAGCAGTCGCCGACCACATGGATGCGCTTCAACGTCGCCAATTGCGGCGATCCGGCGCTGCCCGCGCTGATCGCGGGCCACCTGGAGAAGGTCGCGCGGCGCTCGGTCTAACGGCCGCCCGGCAGATGGCGTCGTGAGAGCGGCGCGTCGATGAAATCCGCGAGCACGGTTATGTAAAGCGCGAGCGCATCCGGCGCGTGCCGGTAGCGGTGTTCGTAGAGCGCGCCGGGCGCGTCGCAGAACTTCAGCGCGAAATAGTCGGCGAGCAGATTGCCTTGCGCTTCCATGTTGTAGTCGGGCAGGCGCTTGTTCGCTCCGAGCGCATACCCGTAGCCGAGCCCGATGCGAATCGCGCCGCGCAGGCGCACCCAATAGCCGAGCTGGAACTGCCAGACGTGCGTCATCTCGTGGATGAACCACATCTGATCGCCGATGCCGCACGCCGAGAAGTCGTCGCGATGGCACGCGCGCGGGAAATACAGGCTGCCGTTCGGCGCCATTGCGGTATGCGGCGGTTGCAAGCCGAAGGGCAGATACGCCCGCGCATGCACGCGGACCGTCGAATAGTCGATCGAATCGCGAAAGACGAGTCGTGCCAGCGCGATCTCGCCGGACGTGAGCGGGCGGGAGCGGCGGGCGGGCTTGAGCATGTCGTTCGGCGAGCTTGAAAGTGGCGCAGGCGCATCTTATCGAAAGCGGCGCTCGCGCTCTTGAAATGGCGCGGGCCGCCCTCATATCGGACGAATTCGCCGGGCGGCGCGCCGAAAGCCGGCCGCATTGCCCGGCGGCACGACAGCATCTGACGACATCAACCAGAGGACCCGACCATGGCGCAAGAAACCATGAGCTTTCAGGCGGAAGTGAAGCAGCTTCTGCACCTGATGATCCATTCGCTGTACAGCAACAAGGAAATCTTCCTGCGCGAGTTGATCTCGAACGCATCGGACGCGGCGGACAAGCTGCGCTTCGAAGCCATCGAAAACAGCGCGCTGTACGAGAACGATCCCGACCTGCGCATCCGCATTTCGTTCGATAAAGCCGCGCGCACCGTCACCATCGACGACAACGGCATCGGCATGAGCCGCGACGAAGCCATTTCGCATCTGGGCACCATCGCGCGGTCCGGCACCAAGGAGTTCTTCTCGAAGCTCTCCGGCGACCAGCAAAAGGACGCCGCGCTCATCGGCCAGTTCGGCGTGGGCTTCTATTCGGGCTTCATCGTCGCGGACAAGATCACAGTGGAAACGCGCCGCGCCGGCCTGCCGGCGAGCCAGGGCGTGCGCTGGACGAGCGCGGGCGAGGGCGATTTCGAAGTCGAGGACATCGAGCGCGCGCAACGCGGCACCACCATCACGCTGCATCTGCGTCCGGACGAGGACGATCTGCTGTCGTCGTATCGCCTGAAGTCGATCATCCAGAAGTACTCGGATCACGTCGCGCTGCCCATTCTGATGAAGAAGGAAGAATGGGACGCCGAGAAGAGCGAGATGGTCGTGAAGGACGAGGACGAGACCGTCAATCAGGCGAGCGCGCTCTGGACGCGCCCGAAGAGCGAGATCACCGACGAGCAGTACAAGCAGTTCTATCAGCACATCTCGCACGATCACGACGATCCGCTTGCGTGGACGCACAACCGCGTCGAGGGCCGCAGCGAGTACACGCAACTGCTGTACGTGCCGAAGCACGCGCCGTTCGACATGTGGAACCGCGAGCATCGCGGCGGCCTGAAGCTCTACGTGAAGCGCGTGTTCATCATGGACGACGCCGAGCAACTGCTGCCCGCGTATCTGCGCTTCGTGAAGGGCGTGGTCGATTCGGCGGATCTGCCGCTCAACGTCTCGCGCGAAATCCTGCAGGAAAGCCGCGACGTGAAGGCCATTCGCGAAGGCGTGACCAAGCGCGTGCTTTCGATGCTCGAAGAACTGGCGACGTCTTCGGCCGAAGCGACCGAAGACGCCGACAAGGAAAAGTACGCGACGTTCTGGCGTGAGTTCGGCCAGGTGCTGAAGGAAGGCATCGGCGAAGACTTCAGCAATCGCGAGCGCATCGCGAAGCTCGTGCGTTTTGCATCGACACATAACGACAGCGACGTGCAGAACGTGTCGCTCGCCGATTACGTCGCGCGCATGAAGCCCGAGCAGACGAAGATCTACTACGTGACCGCCGACAACTGGCAGGCCGCGAAGAACAGCCCGCATCTCGAAGTGTTCCGCAAGAAGGGCGTCGAGGTGTTGCTGCTGACGGATCGCGTCGACGAATGGATGCTGTCGTTCCTGAACGAGTTCGACGGCAAGCCGCTCGCAAGCGTGGCGCGCGGCGACCTCGACCTCGGCGCGCTCAACGACGAGGAAAAGCAGCAGCAGGAGAAGGTCGGCGCGGAAATGAAGCCGCTCGTCGAGAAGATGAAAGAGGCGCTTCAAGGCAAGGCGAAGGACGTGCGCCTCACGTTCCGCCTGACCGATTCGCCGAGCTGTCTCGTCGCGGACGAAGGCGACATGAGCGGCTATCTCCAGCGCATGCTGAAGGCGGCGGGGCAGAAGGCGCCGCAGGCGGAGCCGATTCTCGAAGTGAACCCGGACCATCCGCTCGTGAAGGCGCTGAACGCCGAGAACCCGAATTTCGCGGACTGGTGCCATCTGCTCTTCGATCAGGCGCTTCTGGCCGAAGGCGGCATGCTGGAAGATCCGGCGAGCTTCGTGAAGCGGACGAACGCGTTGTTGCTCGCGCGTTAAGCCGTATTGAAACGCGCATGAAAAAACGCGCTGCCGGGTGAGCCGGCAGCGCGTTTTTTATTTGCTCTTGCGGTCTTTAGTCGACTGCGCGAGCACGGATGCGGCGAGCGTCTTCGTCTCTTCCGAATACTTCGTGCTGTGAAGCACTTCGCCCGCTTTGTGCTCCATTTCAGCGCTGGTCTGCTTCGAAGAATGCGATTGCGCGAGCGCCGATCCAGCCAGCTTCTTCGCGATAGCGGACGCCTTCGGATCGTGCAGCGTTTCGGCGGCGAGGTGCGCGACCTTCGGCGAGGTTTGCTTCGTGTTCTTAGTCATTTTGATGTCCTCAAGGTTTTTCCGATTCCGGCGCTCGACGGCGCGCGGATTCGAGAGTCTTGCCCGCCCGCGCCACGCGCGCCATACGATTCATCCGAACCCGAGGCCGGTTTTATAATGGCCGCCATGCCGATTCCGAACGATCCCGTCGATGCGCATTGGCGCATCGCGCCGCATCCTGTTTGCAGTGACGATCAGAAAGACTGGCTCACGCGTGGCGGCTCGTTGACCGCCCATCTGCGCACGCTCGGCGCGGTGACGGTCGACGTCACGCGCGAAGCCGTCGATAAACCGTGGCGCGACGAATGGCGCGCGCTCGGCGCGACGCCGCGCACGCCGGTCTGGGCGCGCGAAGTCGTGCTGAAGGTCGACGGCGTGCCGTTCGTCGCGGCGCACAGCATCGTCGCGCTGTCGCACAGCACGGGCGCGTGGCAGTCCATGCGACGCCTGCGCACGCGGCCGCTCGCCGAGCTTCTCTATAGCGACAGCAGCGTGTCCCGTTCGATGCTCGCCAGCCGCGTGCTGACCGCGCGGCATCCGCTGTATCGGCTGGCGGCGAAGCACGCGGAGGCGAGCCATGCGCTCGTCGCGAGGCGGTCCGTGTTCCTGCGCCACGGCGCGGCGCTGATGGTCACCGAATGCTTTCTCGATGCGCTCTGGTGCGCGCTCGCATCGTGCCATGTGCCGCATGCGGTGCATCGGGAACATGCGCGTGCCTACGAGCATTTGAGCTCGCATGCGAAGCGCGTCGCGCACGGTGAAGCGCGATGACACTCGCGGGCTTTGCGCCGGTCGGCGACGCGCATACGCATACGCTGATTCTCGGCAGCTTTCCGGGCGTCGCGTCGCTCACGGCGACGCAGTACTACGCGCATCCGCGCAACCAGTTCTGGCGGCTGGTCGGCGCGGTCATCGGCGAACCGGTGCACGAACTCGCTTACGAAGAACGGCTCGCGCGCGTGATGAAGCACGGCATCGGCTTGTGGGACGTGCTCGCCGCATGCGAGCGCGAAGGCAGTCTCGACAGCGCGATCCGCAACGCATCGCCGAACGATTTCGCCGTGTTCCGCGAGCGCTTTCCGACGCTGCGCAAGGTGTGCTTCAACGGCAAGACATCGGGCAAGTTCGCGCCGGTGATCGCTGCGGCGGGCTACGCCACGCTCGTGCTGCCGTCGTCCAGTCCCGCCAATGCTATCCTCTCGTTCGATCAAAAATTGCGCATCTGGCGCGACATTCTCAGCACACAATGACGACTCTCATCAAGCGCGCATCGGCCGAAGCGCGTGCGTTCAGCCGCAAGAAAAACGACAAGCATCGACACGACGAAGACGATCTCGCCAACGCGCCGCGCATCGACGCGCCGCGCAAGCCGCGTTTCGCGCCCGTGACGTTTTCGGAAGAGGGCGGCGTGCGCTATCTCCATTTCGGCACCGAATGGGTGCAAGGCGCGATGCGCCTCCGAAAGCCCGATCACATCGAACTGGAATACGCGCAGCAGATGATGGCGTGGCTGCTTTTCATCGAGACGCCCGAGCGTATCGTGCAACTGGGGCTCGGCGCCGCGGCGCTCACGAAGTTCTGTCATCGGTATCTGAAGCGCGCGAAGGTCGAAGCGGTCGAACTCAATCCGGCGGTCGTGATCGCCGCCCGCGCCATGTTCGAGCTGCCCTACGACGACGCACGCCTCACCGTGACCGAGCGCGACGCATGGGAGTTCGTCAACGACCGCGCGAATCACGGCACCATCGGCGCGTTGCAGATCGATATCTACGATGCCACCGCGCGCGGTCCCGTGCTCGACAGCGTGTCGTTCTATCGTGCGTGCCGCGCGTGTCTCGCGCCGCAAGCGGGCGTCGTGACGATCAACCTCTTCGGCGATCACCCGAGCTTCGTGCGCAACATGCGCCATCTGAACGAAGCATTCGATCATCGCGTGATCGCGCTGCCCGAAGTGCATGACGGCAATCGCGTGGCGATTGCGTTCGCCGGTCCCGCGCTCGACGTGCCGTTCGCCGCGCTCGTCGAACGCGCGAAGCTGATCGAAGCGGAGCTCGGCTTGCCCGCGCGCAAGTGGGTGAAGGGGCTCGCCGAAAGCGCGGGCCTGCCGTTGAACGGCTCTTTCTCTATCTAGTTGGAAGCGAATCACGCAGGGCGCTGACGCGTTTGCGCGCCTTTCACATCTGGGGAATGCTCGGGATTCTCCCTGCTTGACCGTGTTTTGGCGGTCCCTATACTCCTCCTGTTATTTCGGGGCGCTTTCTGCGGCGTGTCGTCTGCGCGAGGGCCGCACCTGACGGCTCCGCGGGCCACGGCTCGAAGCAAATGCTCAAAAACAAACTGGAGACCATCATGGCTCAAGATCCGGGCCGCACTGGACAACCGCGCAACAAGCATTGGCTCTGGCTTCTGATCCTTCCGTGGATCGGCGTGGTGTGGGTGCCGTTTTACAACAAGATCGAGCCCGTGCTGTGGGGCTTCCCGTTCTTCTACTGGTATCAGCTTCTCTGGGTGCTGGTGAGCGCCGTCATCACGGCCGTCGTCTACAAGAAAACTAAGGCGCTGTCGTCCGGCCGCGCGGGGCAAGGCCAAGGAGGCGCGCGATGATGAACGTCACCGCAACTTTCGTATTCGTTCTGTTCTTCGTCGGGGTGACGATTCTCGGGTTCATCGCGGCGCACTGGCGCAAGGCGGACCTCGGCCAGCTCGACGAATGGGGTCTCGGCGGCCGGCGCTTCGGCACCATCGTGACGTGGTTCCTGCTCGGCGGCGATCTCTATACGGCGTACACCTTCGTCGCGGTGCCGGCGCTCGTGTTCGGCGCGGGCGCGACGGGCTTCTTCGCGTTGCCGTACACCATCCTGATCTATCCGTTCGCCTTCGTCGTGTTCCCGAAGCTCTGGAGCATCGCGAAGCGTCACGGCTATGTGACCGCCGCCGACTTCGTGCACGCGCGCTACAACAGCCGCATGCTCGCGCTCGCCATCGCGCTGACGGGCATCGTCGCGACCATGCCGTATATCGCGCTGCAGCTCGTCGGCATCGAAGTGGTGATCGGCGCGCTCGGCTTCAGCACGCAGGGCTTCGTGGGCGACCTGCCGCTCATCATCGCGTTCGCGATTCTCGCGGCCTACACGTACACGTCCGGCCTGCGCGCGCCCGCGATGATCGCGGTCGTCAAGGACGTGCTGATCTACATCACCATCATCGCCGCGATGATCGTGATTCCGGCGCAACTCGGCGGCTTCGGGCATATCTTCGGTACCGTGCCGCCCGCGAAGCTGCTACTGAAGGCGCCCGACGCCGCGAGTCTGAACGGCTACAGCGCCTACGCGACGCTCGCGGTCGGCTCGGCGCTCGCGCTCTTCCTGTATCCGCATTCGGTGACGGCGATCCTCTCGTCGAACTCCGGCAACACCATCCGCCGCAACATGGCGCTCTTGCCCGCGTATTCGCTGGTGCTCGGGCTGCTCGCGCTGCTCGGCTACATGGCGCTCGCCTCGGGCGTGAAGGACATGCCGGAGTACGCGTCGTACTTCAAGGCTTACGGCGCGAACTTCGCGGTGCCGGCGCTCTTCCTGCACTACTTCCCGTCGTGGTTCGTGGGCGTGGCGTTCGCGGCCATCGGCATCGGCGCGCTGGTTCCGGCCGCGATCATGTCCATCGCAGCGGCCAATCTGTACACGCGCAACGTGCATCGCGAGTTCCTCAATCGCTCGATGACGCCGGAGCAGGAAACCAACGTCGCCAAGCTGGTGTCGCTGATCGTGAAGGTCGGCGCGGTCGTGTTCATTCTGGCGCTGCCGCTTACGTACGCGATTCAGCTGCAACTGCTCGGCGGGATCTGGATCATCCAGACGTTGCCCGCGCTCGTGCTGGGTCTCTATACGCGCGTGCTGGATCATCGCGGTCTTCTTATTGGCTGGGCGGTGGGCATTGCCGTCGGCACGTGGATGGCCGTGTCGCTCCAGTTGAAGGGCTCGATCTTCACGGTGCACATGTTCGGTTACGCCGTGCCGGGCTATGCGGCGGTGTGGGCGCTGATCGTCAATCTGATCGTGTCGGTGGGCGTCAGCGTGCTGGTGCGCGCCATCGGCCTGAAGCGCTCGGACGACCGCACGCGGCCCGAGGACTATCTGGACGTCGTGGAAAGCTAAAGACGCGCCGCGTTTCATGACGCGGTGGCGGCTCTGATACGCTAACGCCCGTAATGGCCTTCGGCCGTTGCGGGCGTTTTTCATTGACACCCGCTGATCGACAAACCGCTTACCGACGCGAGCGACTCATGTTTTCATCGACATCGGCGTCAGCGCGCAGAAGCCGCGCGATGCGGCTCATGCACGGCCTGGCGTCCCCATTCTTTCGCTATCGCCACGCGAAGATGATCCACGCGGTGCGCGTCGCGCTCGGCATGGCGACGTCGTTTCTCGTCACCACGGGCATCAATATCCCGCACGGCAGTTGGGCGTCGGTCTCGCTGCTCGTTGTAGTCGGCGGGTTGCAGCACTACGGCAATATCCGCAAGAAGGCGGCCGAACGCGCGCTCGGCACGGCGCTCGGCGCGGCCATCGGACTCGCGCTGATTCTGGTCGAGACGCTCTTCGGCTCGCTCACGCTGTTCTTCATTCTGATGTCCGCCATCGCCGGGGCGTGCGCGTATTACGCCATCGGCAAGGCGGGCTACGTCGCGCTGCTCACGGCGATCACCATGGTCATTGTCGCGGGCCACGGCGATTCGCCGTTCGATGTCGGCTTGTGGCGAACAGCGAACGTGCTGATCGGCATTGCCATTGCGCTCGCGTTCTCGTTCGTGCTGCCGCAGTACGCGACATACTCGTGGCGTTATCGCCTCGCCGACAATCTGCGCGAAAGCGCGCGTCTCTACGGTGCGTTGCTCGACGGCACGCCGTTGCTTGCGGAAGAAACTGCGCGCCGCTTCTTCGCGATGAGTCAGCGTCTCGTGCAGTCGCGCGCGCTGATGGAATCCGTCGCGAAGGAAACGCGCGTGCCGGTGGCGCGGCTCGAAGAGATTCAGCGGCTGCATCGCTCGATTCTCGCCGCGCTGGAGATGCTCGTGACGTCGATGCCGGACACGCCGCGCGCGACGTGCGGTTTCGCGCTCGACTGCTCGCCGCACGAGCAGCAGGTGCGGCAGAAGCTGCTGAAGATGGCGCGCGCGCTGCGTTTCGGCCGCGTCGGTTTGCTGTACATGCGTGCCGACGCGAACGCGGATGCGAGCGTCGAAGCGGAGGAGGGCGATGGATCGACGCAGGGCATGCACTGGCTCGCGATGCGTTTCGCGGAGCAGGTGGATCGCTTGCGGCTGCGTCTGAGTGAAATAGAGCGTCAGTGGAATATCGAAGGCGCGCGGCCGCTTCCCGGCTGACGCGCCGCGATCACGACTGCGCTGCCGCTTCCTGCGGCGGTTGTGGCGCGTCGGCCATGTCGACGGCGTTGACGACGTTGATGAGCCACGGCACGCCGAAGCGGTCTTTCAGCATGCCGAAGCCCGCCGTGAAGAACGTGGACTGCCACGGCGTCAGCACCGTGCCGCCTTCGCTCAATGCGTTGAATGCGCGCTCGCCCGATTCGGGGCTGTCCGCGCCGATCGACAGCGTGAAACCCTGGTATTCGCGCTGCGGCTGGCCGAACTGGCCGTCCGACACCATGATTGCCGTGCCGCCGACGCTGAATAGCGCGTGCATGACCTTGTCGTGCCACTCTGCCGGCACGTTCGCCGCGTCGGGCGTGTCGCGGAAACGAATGAGCGTCTGAATTTCCGCGCCGAACGCGGATTGATACAGCGCGAGGGCGTCCGCGCAATCTCCGTGGAAGAAAAGATACGTATCCAGTTGCATTGAAAGCTTCTCCGAGCTTGGGCGGCGCTCCCGCCAAAGCACGAAAGTCTATTGCAACCGGAAGCCGCGCCGACCCGGAGAAGGTCAATTTACGTCAAAAGACGCCTGGAAACCGTACTTGTCTGAATGGCCTACGGCAGCCGATTCGCGAGGCGCGCGAAGCGCGCCTCGCGTCCTACTTATTGCAGCGCCGTGATCAGCTTTTCGAGCTTGATGGCGTCTGCCGCGAACGCGCGGATACCTTCCGCGAGCTTTTCGGTCGCCATGGCGTCTTCGTTCACGGCGAAGCGGAACGACGGCTCGTCGACGCTGATCTTCTCCAGATCCGTGTTGTCCGCTGCGTCCGGCGACAGCTTGCGCTCGACCTTCTCGTCGCTGTCGGCCAGCTTCTTCAGCAGGTCAGGGCTGATGGTGAGCAGATCGCAGCCGGCCAGTTCGGTGATCTGGCTCACGGTGCGGAAGCTCGCGCCCATGACTTCGGTCTTGTAGCCGAACTTCTTGTAGTACGAGTAGATACGGCGCACCGACTGCACGCCGGGATCGTTCGCGCCGCCGTTCTTCACTTCGTCCCATTCCGCGCCGGCCGACTTCTTGTACCAGTCGTAGATGCGGCCGACGAACGGCGAAATGAGCTGCGCGCCCGCTTCGGCGCACGCCGCGGCCTGCGCGAGCGAGAAGAGCAGCGTCATGTTGCAGCGGATGCCTTCCTTCTGCAGCACTTCGGCCGCGCGGATGCCTTCCCACGTCGACGCGAGCTTGATCAGCACGCGCTCGCGGTTGATGCCCGCGGCTTCGTACAGCTTGATGATTTCGAGGCCCTTGTCGATGGATCCCTTCGTGTCGAACGAAAGGCGCGCGTCGACTTCGGTGGACACGCGGCCCGGCACGATCTTCAGGATTTCGGTGCCGAACGCGATGAGCAGATGGTCGATGATCTGGCCCATCGGCTTGCCGGCGTGCTCCTTGACGGTTTTCTCGAGCAGCGGCTTGTAGTCGTCCTTCTGGACGGCCTTCAGGATCAGCGACGGATTCGTGGTCGCGTCCTGCGGCTTGAACTGAACGAATTGCTGGAAGTCGCCCGTATCGGCGACGACGGTGGTGTATTGCTTGAGCTGGTCGAGAGCGGATGTCATGTCGAGTCGTCGGCGCCAAGCGCCTTGTCAAATTGCGGTAACCCGCGGGTGTCCATGATCGCGATGCCGGCGCGCGCCTCTGAAGCGCCGGGCTCGCCCCTATTGCCAATGTCTCATTTTAGACCCGCGCGTGCGGTTCGCGCTCGGGGCGTGCGCGTCGCTGGTTCGACCGGGCGCGCGCCGGGGCGTTCCTTAGCCAGGCGCGCGATGCATCCGTCAGTCGACAGCGTAGGCGAGTTCGTGCCAGCGCCGCACGGTGCCGGAGCCGAGCTGCCCCCGGGCGAAGCGCATCTTGCGCACTTTTTCGAGCGCGTGCGCGTCTTTCGCGGGATCGCCGCAGCTCATTTTCAGGACGACGTCCTGAACGTGGCCGGCGTCGTCGAGCAGCACGCGGACGATCGTCTTGCGTTTCGTGGAGCCGGGCGGCGCGGTGCGCGCCAGCAGTTTGTCGAGCAAAGCCATCTTCGTGATTCTGAAATGCGGTCGTGATGCATCGGCGCGAAGCACGTTCGGCCGATTCCCGCATTGTAGGCCGCGTCAGCCGCGCCGGGCGTTCAGAATGACATGCGTCACGACGCCCGCGATCAAGCCCCAGAACGCCGGCCCGATGGACAGCAGCGTGAGGCCGGACGCCGTCACCATGAACGTGACGAGCGCGGGTTCGCGCTGGCGGGCGTCGTGCATCGCGTTGGCGAGCCCGCTCATGATCGAGCCGAAGAGCGCGAGTGCCGCGACCGAGACGACCAGCGCCTTCGGAAACGCCGCGAAAAGCGCGGCGATGGTCGCGCCGAAAATGCCGGCGATCAGATAGAAAACGCCGCACCAGACCGCCGCCGTATAGCGCCGGTCGTGGCGCTCGTGCGCTTCGGGGCCGGTGCAAATGGCGGCCGTGATCGCCGCGAGATTCACGCCGTGCGAGCCGAACGGCGCGAGCAGGAGCGACGCGATGCCGGTCGTCGCGATGAGCGGCGCGGAGGGCGTCGTGTAGCGGTCCGCGCGCAGCACCGCGATGCCCGGCACGTTCTGCGAAGCCATCGCGACGATGAAAAGCGGCACGCCGATGCTCACGATGGCGGAGAACGAAAACGCCGGCATCGTGAACACGGGATGCGCGAGCGCGACGTGAAAGCGCGAGAAGTCGAGCAGGCCGAGCGCATCCGCGACGGCCACGCCTGCTGCGAGCGTGGCTGGAATGGCATAGCGCGGCGTCACGCGCTTGACGACGAGGTACGTGAAGAACATCGCCAGCACGAGCGCCGTCTGGTGCTCGGCCGCCCGAAAAATCTCGATGCCGATTTCGAACAGGATGCCCGCGAGCAGCGCCGCCGCGATGCCCGAAGGAATGCGCTTCATGAGCGCGTCGAACCAGCCGGTGACGCCGACCGCCGTCAGCAATACCGCGCAGGCGATGAACGCGCCGATGGCCTCGGCGTACGGCACGTTCGGCAGCGACGTGACGAGCAGCGCCGCGCCGGGCGTCGACCACGCGACGACGATCGGCGCGCGAAAACGCAGCGAGAGGCCGATCGTGCACAGCGCCATGCCGATGGAAAGTGCCCAAATCCACGACGAAATCTGCGCGTCCGACAGATGCGCGGCCTGTCCCGCCTGAAACATCAGCACGAGCGAGCTGGTGTAGCCGGTCATCATCGCGACGAATCCGGCGACGACCGCGGACACCGACGTATCGGAAAAAGGGCGCAGCGGGGCGCGCGCGACAGACGGCGTGGCTTTCATGCGGGTTCTGCTTCTTTCTAACGTGTTATTTGGACAGCGCGCGCATGGCGCTTTCGAGGCCGGACAGGGTCAGCGCGTACATGCGGTTGCCGAGCACGTGGCGGATCGCGGAAATGGACTGGCGGTATTCCCAGAGCCGCTCGGGCTCCGGATTGAGCCACGCGTGATGTGGAAACTGATCCGCGAGCCGCCGCAGCCACACGGCGCCGGCTTCGGCGTTGTTGTATTCGACCGAGCCGCCCGGCTGAAGCACTTCGTACGGACTCATCGTCGCGTCGCCGACGAAGATCAGCTTGTAGTCCGGCGTGAACTTGTGCAACACGTCGAACGTCGGCGTGCGCTCGGTGTGACGGCGGCGATTGTTCTTCCACAAATAGTCGTAGACGCAGTTGTGGAAGTAGTAGAACTCCAGATGCTTGAATTCGGCCTTCGCGGCAGAGAACAGTTCTTCGACGCGCTTGATGTGGTCGTCCATCGAGCCGCCGACATCGAGCAACATCAACACTTTCACGTTGTTGTGCCGCTCGGGCACCATCTTGAGGTCGAGCCAGCCCGCGTTCGCCGCGGTGCTGCGGATGGTATCGGGCAAGTCCAGTTCCTCGGCCGCGCCTTCGCGGGCAAAACGCCGCAAGCGCCGCAGGGCGACCTTGATGTTGCGCGTGCCGATTTCCACCTGATCGTCGTAGTCCCGAAACGCGCGCTCGTCCCACACCTTCACCGCCGTGCGATTGCCCGCCGATTCGCCGCCGATGCGGATACCTTCCGGGTTGTAGCCGCCATGTCCGAACGGCGACGTGCCGCCGGTGCCGATCCACTTGTTGCCGCCTTCGTGCCGTTCCTTCTGCTCGTCCATCAGCTCTTTGAGGCGCTCCATGAGCTTGTCGAGCCCGCCCAACGCCTCGATGCGCTTTTTCTCCTCCGGCGTGAACTCGCGGTCGAGCCGCTTCTTGAGCCAGTCGAGCGGAATGTCGAACGCTTCGTCGGGCAACTGCGTGACGCCATGAAAGTACGCGCCGAACGCGCGGTCGAACTTGTCGAAGTACTTCTCGTCCTTCACGAGCGTCATGCGCGCGAGGAAGTAGAACTCGTCGAGCGACGGCGAGATGACCTGCGCCTTCAACGCTTCGAGCAGCGTCAGATATTCCTTCACCGACACGGGCAGCTTCGCGTCGCGCAGCGAGTAGAAGAAGTCGATCAGCATGGCGCGCCTTCCTTCATGACGTGAATCAGCGGTCGAGCCGGTGCGTGAGATGCGCGCGCACGGCCGGCCATTCCGATTCGATGATCGAGAACACGACGGTATCGCGATACGCGCCGTCCCGGCCGATCTGGTGATTGCGCAGAATGCCGTCCTGCTTGGCGCCGAGCCGCGCGATAGCCGCGCGCGACTGGTGGTTCATGAAATGCGTCCGGAACTCGACGGCAATGGCCTTCAGTTGTTCGAAAGCGTGGCCGAGCAGCAGGCGCTTCGCTTCGGTGTTGAGCGCCGTGCGCTGCACGCGCTTCGCGTACCACGTATGGCCGATTTCCAGCCGCCGGTGCGCCGCTTCGACGTTGAAATAGCGCGTGGAGCCGACGACATCGCCCGTCTTCGCATCGATGACCGCGAACGGATGGGCGCCGAGCCGGTCGCGCATGTCGATGGCCGCGTCGATATAGGCGCGCGCCGTATCGGGCGAAGGCACGCTCGTGTACCAGAGCTTCCAGAGCTCGCCATCGGCGGCGGCCGCCGCAAGCGCCTGTTCGTGCTCGACGCTCAGCGGCACCAGCCTCACGTGCTCGCCTTCGAGCGTGACGGGTTCGATCCAGCGGCTCATGCGTGGTTTCCTCTTCTTGGCGTGCTGATCAGCGGTTGTGGCGGTTCATGTACAAGAGCCGCTCGAAGAGCGCGACGTCCTGTTCGTTCTTGAGCAGCGCGCCGTGCAGCGGCGGCACGATCTGCTTCTGATCCGACGACTGCAGCGCCTCGGGCGGAATGTCTTCGGCCAGTAGCAGCTTCAGCCAGTCGAGCAGTTCGGAGGTCGACGGCTTCTTCTTGAGTCCGGAGACGTTGCGCAGTTCGAAGAAGCTCTGCATGGCGGCGGCGAGCAGATCCTGCTTGATGCCGGGGAAGTGCACTTCGACGATTTCCTTCATCGTCGAGGCATCGGGGAACTTGATGTAGTGGAAGAAGCAGCGGCGCAGAAACGCGTCCGGCAGCTCCTTCTCGTTGTTCGACGTGATGATGACGAGCGGCCGATGCTTCGCCTTCACGAGCTCGCGCGTCTCGTAGACGTAGAACTCCATGCGGTCGAGTTCGCGCAGCAGGTCGTTCGGAAACTCGATGTCGGCCTTGTCGATCTCGTCGATCAGGAGCACCGATTGCCGGTCCGACTCGAACGCCTGCCACAGCACGCCCTTCACGATGTAATTGCGGATGTCCTTCACGCGCTCGTCGCCCAGCTGCGAATCGCGCAGACGCGAGACGGCGTCGTATTCGTAGAGACCTTGCTGCGCCTTCGTCGTGGACTTGATATGCCATTGCAAAAGCGGCATGCCGAGCGCGCCGGCCACTTCCTCGGCGAGCATGGTCTTGCCGGTGCCGGGTTCGCCCTTGATGAGCAAGGGCCGCTCTAGCGTCATCGCGGCGTTCACCGCGAGCTTGAGGTCGTCCGTTGCGACGTATTGCGATGAGCCTTCGAAGCGCATGACGAAGATTCCGGTGAGGAAAAAAATCCCAGTATAAGTCAGAAGCCCTGTTGCGATGGACGCCTCGCCGGTATTGTGGCAGCCGTCCGCGACGGTCCACGAAAGCACGAAGGAAGCGATGCATGCGGCTTGCTGAGAACACGCGGTGAAGCGCGCCGAGGCCCGCGCACAGAGGCGAATTGTCGCAGGCCGAGAAGGCGTCTTTCAGCCGGTTCCCATTGCCAGAGGCGGCTCTGCGCTATCTCGGAGAATGGACGCTAGGGTGGTCGCGCGGTACAATTAGCCCGATTTTTTTGGCCTGCGCGGCAAGGCGGCCGCATTTCCGGTGCGCATGCGCCGCTTGCGAAGCAGTGAAAGGCAGCAAACAGTCCCGAGAAGGTTGTGATGCGCTCGGCGCGGGCCGCGGCTTTCGAGCGCCGGTTTTCCCCTCATGCTAGGTTACAAGCTATGAACTATTTCGTCGGCAAACTTGCCGTGATTGCAGTGCTGTCCGGTCTTGCCGGCTTCGCGACCCAGGCGTCGGCCGACGTCGTGGGCAATGCAAAGGCCGCAGAGGGCAAGGTCGCGATGTGCATCGGCTGCCACGGCATTCCCGGCTATCGCACGGCTTACCCCGAGGTCTACGAGGTGCCGATGCTGGGCGGTCAGAACGCGCAGTACATTTCCAACGCGCTGCACGCCTACAAGAAGGGCGACCGCCACTTCGACACCATGCGCGCCATCGCGGTGACGCTCTCGGACCAGGATATCGCGGACATCGCCGCCTACTACGCCGCGCAGACGCCGCAGTCGAAGAACAACCCCGACAAGTAATCCCGTTGCGCGATCGAGCGGGTCAAAGCGCCCGCCGCCGTGACAGGACAATCCGATGCACGGCAATCCGACAACGCAGGCAGCCATCATCTTGCATGGGACCGGGTTCAGGCGCCGCGCCTCGAAAACCGGTCGACAGGAGAATTCATGAAGCCCTATCAGGCACAGTCGCAGGCACAGTCTCAGGCATTTCGGTTCAGCTTCAAGGCAGCATGCGCCGCCGCCGCGATCATCGGCTCCGCGGCGTTCGGCACGGCGCACGCAGCGGATGCGGGCAACGGCAAGGTGCTTTCCGAAAGCCACAACTGCGCGGCCTGCCACGGCCCCGGCCTCAACAAGCCGGTGAGCGGCGAATATCCGAAGCTGGCCGGCCAGCATGCGACCTACATCTACTGGGCGTTGCGCCAGTATCAGATGGGCAACGGCAACCCGAACTTCGGTCGCAATAACGCGATCATGGCCGCGCAGGTGCAGAACCTGTCGCAGAGCGACCTGAAGGACATCGCCGCGTACATCGAATCGCTCGATGGCAGTCTCGTACTGAAGAAGTAAGCGCGTCGTCGCATCGCAGGAAACGAAACACCCCGCTTTCGCGGGGTGTTTTCGTTTGTGCGCGTGGTGCGTCGGGGCTCAGTCGCGCGTCAGTCGCGCCTCAGTCGCGCGATGCCCGCCGCTCGATGAGCGCGAGGTACGCATCCGTATCCGGCGGCGTGTTGCTGCGCTGTGCTTCCCAGATGACCTGACCGAGGCATTCCATGATGGCATGCTGCGCGTCGTGCGGCGAGCCGAGCCGCGCGACGAGCTTGTCGTGCGCGGGGCGAATGCCCGGCGGCTGGTCGATCGACAACTGCTCGCTGATGGCGAGATGCATCGACAGGTGCAGGAACGGATTGGTGCGGCCCGCGTCGGGCGAATAGTCGGCCTGCCGCGCGTCCGGGTCCGCAAGTTCGGCCTGATACTCGGGATGCTCGCGGATCCAGTCGGCGGCCATGCTTTCGAGCGGCGTCAGGATGTCGCCCGCGCGCTCCTTGCGCCACGTCTCGGTGAAGAACTGGCGGACTTCGTCGCGGCTAGGGTTGAACATGAGAGTACGGTTCGGCTCGGGAATTCATCATTGTAGATCGCGGCGGCATGTCGGTGCTCGGCCCGCAGGCGAGGTGTCACTCGGCAGGCGCGGGCGTCTTCGGCCGATACTCGCACAGCGGCTCGATCGCGCAATGCCAGCACTCCGGCACGCGCGCCTTGCAGACGTATCGGCCGTGCAGAATGAGCCAGTGATGCGCGTCCTGGATGAACCCCTTCGGCACATGCTTTTCGAGCGCCGCTTCCACCGCGCGCACGTCCTTGCCGGGCGCGATGCCCGTGCGATTCGCGACGCGAAAGATATGCGTATCCACCGCGATCGTCGGTTGCCCGAACGCAATGTTCAGCACGACATTCGCTGTCTTGCGTCCGACGCCCGGCAGCCCTTCGAGCGCCTCGCGATTGTCCGGCACTTGGCCGCCGTATTGCTCGACGAGCATGCGGCACGTCGCGATCACGTTCTTCGCTTTCGTTCGATAAAGCCCGATCGTGCGGATGTATTCCGTCACGCCTTCTTCGCCGAGCGCGAGCACTTTCTCCGGCGTATTCGCCACCGGAAACATCTTGCGCATGGCCTTGTTGACGGAGACATCGGTGGCTTGCGCCGATAGCATCACGGCAATCAGCAGTTCGAACGGTGTCGTGTATTCGAGCTCCGTCTTCGGATGCGGATCGATGCTTTGCAGCGTCTCGAAGATGGCGCGGCGCTTCTTCGCGTTCATTGCGTCGTGTCTGAATCAGTCTCGTTTGGATCGCCGCCTGCATCGCTCGCTGCGCTCGCTTGTTCGGCGAGGCCGAGGCGTTTGCGGCGTGCTTCGGCGGCGTCGATCTGCGCCTGAACGGCGGCGCTGACGTGCTCCGTATTCTTCGGACGTGCGCCGAGCTTGGCCATTTCCTCTTTCTTCTTGCGCGCGCGTTCGAGCGCGGCCTGAATGATGGCGCGTTTCTTCGCTTCAGGGTCTTCCGTCGATGCGGACGGCATAGCCGATGCCGCAGCGGCCGCTGTCTGCGCGGCGCGCGACGCCTGCCGCGCGGACGCTTTCGCTTCGGCCTGCGCGCGCTCGCGTTCCAGCCGCGCGAGGCGTCGGTCATGCCGCGCGCGCGCCGCATCCGCTTGTTCCTGGCTCCATGCGTCCCAGCCGGTGGCGTCGCCCGTGACGGGAATCATCGCGATGCAATCGACCGGGCAGGGCGGCACGCACAGGTCGCAGCCGGTGCACAGCGCGTCGATGACCGTATGCATCTGCTTGGCCGCGCCCGCAATGGCATCGACCGGACATGCCTGCATGCACAGCGTGCAGCCGATGCACAGGTTCTCGTCGATGACCGCGAGCGGTCGCGCGCGCTCGACGCCATGCGTGGTATCGAGCGCGATCTCCGGCTTGCCGAGCAACGCCGCAAGACGCGCGACGCCTTCCTGCCCGCCTGGCGGGCACTGGTTGTAGTTCGCCTCGCCCGCAGCGATGGCGTCGGCGTAAGGACGGCAGGCCGGATAGCCGCACTTGGTGCATTGCGTCTGCGGCAGAAGGTCTTCGATGCGCTCGGCGAGCGTCTTTGAAACAGTTGCGGTCACGTGAAATTGCGCGGTGGCAAATAAGGCGGGCAAAAAGCAGTTGAAACGGCAGCAACGAATAGCGGCAAGAACCAGCGAGAGACAAGACAGCGCGCCCTTGAAAACGCAATGACGCAGAACGCGGTGGCAGCGGCGCAATCCATTGCAGCAGACGTGATTATCGCGCAAGTGCGCGATGCCCGCCGCAGGGGATCCTTATCCTAATTGCCAATGCCTCCATGATGTGCGCATAATCGAAGCGCTTTATCGTTTGACCGCAGGACGGTGTTCCCCCATAACCATGGGCAGCGCCCGTTCACGTCATGTACCCCACTGCGGGCCGCGTGACGCATATCCGGACAACGCGGCTCCCGACTCATGCCATCATGAATCAGCCGAAAATCAAAAGAGATCCCGAAGGGACACGCCGCCGTATCCTGCTTGCCGCCGCGGAAGAGTTCGCAGCCGGCGGCCTGTTTGGCGCACGTGTGGATCAAATCGCCCGGCGGGCAGAGACCAATGAGCGCATGCTGTACTACTACTTCGGCAGCAAGGAGCAGTTGTTCACAGCCGTGCTCGAACATGCACTGTCCGCACTCGTCGAGGCCGAGCGTTCGCTCGATCTCGAGGGCCTCGCCCCTATCGAAGCCATGACGCGGCTTGCGCATTTCGTTTGGGATTACTACCGTGACCATCCCGAACTGCTGCGTCTGATCAACAACGAGAACCTGCACGAGGCGAGATATATCAAGGGATCGAATCGCATGCGCGAGGTGATTTCGCCGGTGGTCGAGACGCTCGCGACCATTCTCGAGCGCGGACAGAAGGCCGGACTGTTTCGCACCGACGTCGATCCGCTGAAGTTCTATATCACGCTGTCGGGCCTCGGTTATTACATCGTATCGAACCGTTTTACGCTTCAGGTGAGCTTCGGCCTCGACTTCAGCGAACCTACGCAGCGCGAACAAATGGTGAAGATGAACACGGAATTGCTGCTTGCATACTTGACACGCCGCTGACGCCGCTAAAAAAGAGCGCCGTCTGAAGAAAAAAACGTCGCGCCTTGCAAAGGGCGCGACGTTTTTCTTTTGCGAGTGGAATCGGTACCGAAGCGCAGGTTGAAGCACTGCGCCGCGATAAATCGACTTACGCAGGGACCGCTTCTTTCTTCGGCGACTTGTCGTGTTCGAGAATGAACTCGCGCAATTGCGGATACACCATCGTGCGCCAGCGCCGGCCCGAGAATATGCCGTAGTGGCCGGCCTTTTCCGCAGTGAAATGGCGCTTGTCCTTCTGCGAAAGGCCTGTGCAGAGGTCGTGCGCGGCGCGCGTCTGGCCGTCGCCGGAGATATCGTCGAGCTCGCCTTCAATGGTGAAGAGCGCCGTCTGCGTGATGTCCTGCGGGCGCACGCGCTCGCCGTTCACGTCCCACGTGCCTTCGGCCAGACGAAACTCCTGGAACACGATGCGGATGGTTTCGAGGTAATACTCGGCGGCCATGTCGAGCACGGCGTTGTACTCGTCATAAAAGCGGCGATGCTGTTCGGCATCGTCGTCGTCCCCGCGCAGCAGGTTTTGATAGAAGTCCCAATGGGCCGTGAGATGGCGTTCGGGATTCATCGCGACGAAGCCCGCATGTTGCAGGAAGCCCGGATACACCTTGCGGCCCACGCCCGGATAATTCGCCGGCACCGTGTAGATGACGTTGTTCTCGAACCATTCGTACGAGTGCTCGCTCGCGAGCGAGTTCACCGATGTCGGGCTGCGTCGCGCGTCGATCGGGCCGCCCATCATGGTCATCGTGCGCGGCGTGTCCTCGCCGCGGCTCGCCATCAGCGAAATGGCGGCGAGCACGGGCACGGTCGGCTGACACACCGAGATCACATGCAGATCTTTCGCGCCGATGTGACGGATGAACTCCTGAATATATTCGACGTAATCGTCCAGATGGAACGCGCCGTTTTCCACCGGCACCATGCGCGCATCGAGCCAGTCGGTGATGTAGACCTTGTGGTCCTGCAACAGCGTGCGGACCGTGTCGCGCAGAAGCGTCGAGTGATGCCCGGAGAGCGGCGCGCACACCAGCACGATCGGCTCGTCCTTGAGCTTCGTCACGGTCGCGCTGTCATCGGCGAACCGTTTGAAGCGCAAGAGCCGGCAGAACGGCTTCTCGATCACCGTCTGTTCGACGATCGGAATGTTGTGGCCGTCCTTGACGATCTGGTGAATGTTGAACTCCGGTTTCTCGTAGTCCTTCCCGAGCCGGTAGAGCAGTTCATAGCCGGCCGCGAGACGCGTGGAGCCGGGAACGTAGGCGAGGGGGCTGGCCGGATTCACGAACGACTTCGAGGCGGCCTGGGCCCATGCCGTGAGAGGAGACAACATGGCCCGCTGAAATTCGTGGATTTGGTAGAGCATGGTGGCCCCAATGACTTCGGTACGAACCGGTAATGCCCGTTGGTCCCGGCAATTCGGCCGGCAAGCTGACCCAACGGCAATCGAAAAATCCCCGCCGTGCGGCTGAACCGCGCCGCGGGGCTGCTGTATCTTGCGCGAAGCGCGTCTTCGCGCTTCGTCGCCGGGCTGTAGCCTTGGTTCTCTACATTAACGACCAGCGTCGCAGAATTTTCATACCAGGCAACAGTTTCCGCCTAACGTTTGCAGAACACAATCGACCGGTCAAAGTTGCTGGTTTTCCCGCAACAGCTTGATCGTTGTGCATTGCACCATTCTAGCCTCAAATGCACCGAGGCTCGTCGTTTCTCAGGAGTCTTCGGTCATGCCGACCGCAGGCTCTTTTCCGGCGGCGCTTCTGTGCGCGTCGGATGGCTGGCCGGTCGCATGCGCCATCGCCTGCTCGTGCTTCATCAGGTTCATCCCTGTATGCACCAGCGCGACGTGCGTAAACGCCTGCGGGAAATTGCCGACCATGCGCTTCGCCACCGTGTCGTATTCCTCGGCGAGCAGCCCGACGTCGTTCGCGAGACCGACGAGACGCTCGAACATCGCGTGCGCTTCGTCGATCCGGCCCTGCAACGCCAGGTTGTCCACCAGCCAGAAGCTACAAGCCAGAAACGTGCCTTCTCCGGGCGGTAGGCCGTCCGCCGTTTCCGTCGTGTGATAGCGCTTCACGAGACCATCGTGCGTCAGGTTGGTCTCGATCGCATGTACGGTGGCGGTCACACGGGGATCGTCCGGCGGCAAAAAGCCGAGCAGCGGTATGAGGAGCAGGCTCGCGTCGAGCGCGTCGCCGTGATAGACCTGCGTGAACGCGTTCAACGTCGGATTCCAGCCTTTTTCGCAGACGTCCGCGTGAATGCGCGCGCGCATGTCCCGCCAATGGTCGACCGGTCCTGCCAGCGCGAACTGTTCGGCCGAACGGATGGCCCTGTCGTACGCGACCCACGTCATGACCTTCGAGAACGTGAAGTGCTGACGGCCGCCGCGCACTTCCCAGATGCCTTCGTCCGGCTGATCCCAGACCGTATCGAGATGCTGGAGCATCGTGCACTGGACGGACCACGCGGTTTCGTCGCTTTGCAGGCCGCCGACGCGCGCGAGATGCAGCGCGTTCATCACTTCGCCGTACACGTCGAGCTGCAACTGCTCGACCGCGCCGTTACCCACGCGCACCGGTTGCGATCCCTCGTAGCCCGGCAGCCACGGAATCTCCCATTCGGCGAGCCGGCGCTCGCCCGCGATGCCGTACATGATCTGCACCTGCGACGGCGCGCCGGCCATCGCGCGGCCGAGCCACGCGCGCCAGGCGCGGGCCTCGTCGTAGTAGCCGCCGCGCATCAGCGCGAGCAGCGTAATGGTGGCGTCCCGCAGCCAGCAGTAGCGGTAGTCCCAGTTGCGCGCGCCGCCGAGCTGTTCGGGCAGCGAGGTCGTCGGCGCGGCCACGATGCCGCCTGTCGGCTCGTAAGCCAGCGCCTTCAGCGTGATGAGCGAGCGGCGGATGGCGCCCGCCCAGCGGCCCGAGACCTGGCTCTTGCCGGACCATTCGCGCCAGTGATTCTCGGTGCGCGCGAGTTGCGTGTGCGGATCGTGGGCGGGCGGCAAGCGCAGATGCGACTGCGAATAGCAGAGCGAGAAGGGCACGCGCTCGCCTTCGGTGACGTCGAAGCAAGCGGTCGTGCGCATGTTCTCGCCGACCAGTTCCACCGGCGTGCGCAGCACCGCGAGGTCCGGCCCCGCGATCGCGCGGATGCCGCTGTCGTTCGGCAGGCGACTGACCCACGGCACCACCGACCCGTAATCGAAGCGCAGCACGAGTTCCATCTTCATGCGCACGACGCCGCGCCGTCCGATCACGATGCGCACCAGTTCCGAATGACCATTGCGCGACGGCATGAAATCGACCACCGTCACCGCGCCCTGCGGCGTTTCGAAGTCCGTCTCCAGAATGAGCGTGTCGTCGCGATAGCGGCGGCGCACGACCGGCGCCTCGCCGTCCGGCATCGACGGCGCGAGCAGCCATCGGCCATGCTCGGGCGTGCCGAGCAGCGCGGCGAAGCACGCGCCCGAATCGAAGCGCGGCCAGCAAAGCCAGTCGACGGAGCCGTCGCGGGAGACCAGGGCGGCGGTATGGCCATCGCCGATCATGGCGTAGTCTTCAATCAGAGCGGGCATAGTGAGCGTGGTTGTGCTGGCGGCGACGCGCCGCGGTCGACGGGTGGCCACGCTCGGGCGGCAAGCCGGAACGACGGGCCGTTCATGTGGTCGCATTCTGCCGCATTCGCTTGGCGCAAGCAGAAAACCGGGCGCGTGCCGTGGCTGCCGGCCCGTCCTGCGACCGCGCGCCGCGCGCGTTGGCGGAAAAGCGCTACTGAAGCGCCGATTAAACCGTTGTCACGCGTTTCGGCTGATGTTTAGAATGGAAGCTAAACGTAACCGCGATGCGCATCACTGCGCCTTCGGCTTCGTTTTCCCCAGTCGGCTTGCCGGGGCGGCCGGCATCATTCGTTGCTTTGCGTTTCGAGGAAACCATCACCATGCTCAATCCGTCGAAAGCAGACTGCATCGCCATTCTTTCCGCTGCGAGCCGCGTGCGCGACAGCGACAACCTGCTTCCTCTCGATCACAAGCGCCTCGGCCTCTCCCGCAACGCGATGGACACGGCTGCCGCTTTTCTCACCGAACGAGGCTGTTTCAGCCGCTACAGCTTCGATATGAGCGGGCTGTCGGTCGGGGCGCTGTCGCTGCAAGGGCGTCTGCGTCTGGATCAGCTTGCGAACGGCTGAACGCCGTCGCCAGCCGCGCGCTTTCGAAGCGCGGCACCTTCCGTCATCCATCACACCCTGCGCACGTTTGCGGCCCGATCCGCGCGTGCGCCTTTTGCGTTCTGCGCTCGGCGCGCGGAACCGCGAGCGCGCATCGCCGTCACAAGTGTGTCGTGCCCATGCCGAATAGTCCGATCAGCCCGATGACGATCAGGTAGATCGCCACGATGAAGTTGAGCAGGCGCGGCATGACGAGGATGAGGATGCCCGCGATCAGCGAAACGAGCGGCCCGAGGCTTACGTGGATGTTCATCGCATCAGCTCCTTTTGTTGGTTAGAGTGCTGTGGCTGGACGGAACGCGCGACGCATCGACCCAGGCTTCGCGCGAGCGGTCCGCAATTTGCTGCCCACGCACGCCAGTCACGCCGGTCACGCGACGCCTGGGCGCGTGATATCCATAACACGCAGCAAACAGTCGATGAGGAGGTCTCATGCAACCGAGCCGTTCCTGCGCCCCGATGCGTGCGCCGTTGCAAGCGCCGCGCCCGCTCTTGCGCGCATGGCCCGCCCGCGCGAAGCCGGCGCGCTGGGCCAAAGGCGTGGCGCTGATGCTCTCACTTGCCGCCGCGCAATCGTTCGCGCAGACGGCCGGCAACGCGACGCCGCCGGCGACCGCCGCGAGCAGTAGCGCAACCGGCGCTGCAACGGGAAACTCAGGAGACGTGTTCGACCTGCTCATCGGCACGTACACGGGCAGCGGGAAAAGCGAAGGCATCTATGTTTATCGTTTCGATGCGGGCAATGGCGAGCTCACGCGCATTGCATCGGCGCAGACGGTGAATCCGTCGTATCTCGTCGTCAGCCGCGATCGAAACTATGTCTACGCGGTGAACGAATTGCCGGGCGACAATGGCCCGGCGTCGCAGCGCGGCGGCGTCAGCGCGTTTCGCTTCGATCGCGCGAGCGGGCAGTTGAGCTTTCTGAACCGCGTGTCGGCGGACGGCAACGATCCGTGCTATCTCGCCATCTCGCCCGACGGTAAGTACTTGCTCACGGCCAACTATTCGGTCGCGGCGAATCCGGGCGGCAGCTTCGCGGTGTTTCCGCTTTCCGCCGATGGACACGTCGGCACGTCGGTGCTGACCGTGCATCACGAAGGCAGCGGCCCGGTCAAAGGACGGCAGGACAACTCGCACGTGCATTCGACTGTCTTCTCGCCCGACGGCAAGTATCTTTTCGCGCAGGACCTGGGCGTCGACAAGGTGTTCGGCTATCGCTACACGCCGGACGGCAGCCGCGGTCTGTTCGGCCCGACCGAGTCGCGCTACACGCCGATCAAACCGGGCTCCGGCCCGCGCCATCTGGTTTTCAACGCGAGCGGCAAGCACGCCTATCTGACGACCGAACTGAACGCATCGGTCCTTGTCTTCGACTACGCCGACGGCAAGCTCACGGAAACGCAGTCCGTGCCGATGACCGCGCCCGGCTTCAAAGGCAAGATCGGCGGGGGCGCGCTGCACCTGTCGCAGGACGGGCGCTTTCTCTACGCGACGAATCGCGGCGACGCGAATCAGCTCGTGGCATTCGCCGTCGATCCGGCCAACGGGCATCTGAAGCTGCTCAAACGCTATCCGACGCTCGGCAAGACGCCGCGCGAATTCGCCATCGATCCGAGCGGACGCTGGCTCGTCGTCGGCAATCAGGAGAGCGACAGCGCGTACTTCTTCCGCCGCGATCCGGCGACGGGCGAACTCGCGTCCGATCCCAAGCAGTTGTCGATCGGCTCGCCGGTCGATTTCAAGTTCGTTTCGCCTTCGTGAGCTCATGACGAAGCGCCGCGCGGCGTTTGACGCGCGGCGCCCCGGCGTCTTACCTTCACAGCGATACGCAGTCCATCGACGATGACAAGAAAAATAGCGGTCAGGGCGGTCACGGTTTCGTTGCTGAGCGCGTGCGCGATGAGTTCTCTCGCCGCGCGCGCCGACGAAGGGCAATGCGATTTCAAGCGCGACTGGATGTCGTCGGCGTGTGAGCGCGTGATGCGCGTCGCGCGCGACGGCACGTGGGATCTCTACGTCACGGGCTACGGCTGGCACATCGACGGTTATCACAACCGCAGCGAGCTGAATCCGTGGTCGTGGGGCGGCGGCGCGGGCAAGCACTGGACCGACGCGAACGGCCACGAAGACATCCTGTTCGCGTTCGGGTTCTCGGACTCTCACCACAACTTCCAGCCGATAGGCGGCTATGCGCGGCAGTGGTTCACGAAGCCGGTGCTGGGCGGCTTGCAGGCGGGCGGCGGCTTCTTCGCCGGCCTCACCGCGCGCTCGGACGTCGCGCACTATTTCCCGTTGCCGCTCGCGTTGCCCATCGGCTCGATCCGCTACAAGCGCGCGTCGCTGATGGGCACGTTCATTCCGCGCCTGCCCGGCCTGAACGACGGCGACGTCGCCTTCTTCTGGGGACGCTACGAGTTCTAGTACGATGGCCGGGCGGCCCGCTTTTGTGCGGGCGTGGAGTTGCATCGTATCGGGAATCGAAAGGTGTCCCGATAATTCGTAAGGTAACAGCAGGGAAGCAACATTGGATACGACCCGTACGCAAGACCCGGCCGAGCGCGCGCGCGCCGGTCACGACCAGCCGGCGCCGCCGGGATTCATCAGCGCGTTCGACTTTGCGGGCGGCGACGCGTTGCGGCTCTCGTGGGACGAGGCGCGCCGGGCCGTCGCGGGCGACGGCTTCACGTGGCTGCATCTTTCGGCCAACGACGACACCGTGGAAAGCTGGCTCGAAGGCGTCACGTCGATGCCGGACGTCGCGCGAGAATTCCTGAACGGCGAGGACAAGCGGCCGCGCGTGCACATGGGCGCGAACTTCGTGTACGGCGTGGTGGCGGACCTCGAACTCGTCGCGGCCGCGCCGGATGCGGCCTCGCCGGGCGTGCGCGAGGCCAATCGGGCGACGAGCGCGCTGCGCTTTTACGTCGACCGCCACCGCATGATTACCGTGCGGGCGCGTCCGCTGCAATCGACCGACCGTCTGCGCCACGCCGTGCTCGAAGGCGCGACGTTCCGCGATACCGTCGACCTTTTCGCGGGCCTGATCCGCGCGCTGAACGAGACCTTCGTCGATCGCATCGACGATATCGGCGACCGGCTCGACGACGTGGAGGAGGGCGTGCTCGAAAACGGTCAGGGGAACTGGCGCGCGCATCTCGGCGACGTGCGGCGCAGGCTCGTGGAGGTGAAGCGCTTCATCGATCCCGAGCGCAATGCGCTGACGCAGCTCGTCACGCGTCGTCTGGAGTGGGCCGAGCCGCGTTCCATGGAGGCGCTCGTGCAGGCCATTCAGGTGCTCAACGGCCTGGGTGCGGGGCTGGAAGGACTCTATGAACGCGCGAAACTCTTGCAGGATGAAATCGCGGCGCTGCTCTCCGAGGACATCAACCGCAAGCTGCTGTGGCTCGCGATCATGTCCGCGCTCTTGATGCCCGCGACGCTTCTCACGGGCATCTTCGGCATGAACGTGGCGGGCTTGCCGGGCACGCACGATCCGGCGTCGTTCTGGATCGTGATCGGCGTGATGGCGGGCTGCGCCGCCATCACGATCTTCCTGCTGCGCAAGCTGCGCGTGTGGTGAGGCGCTGAGCTGATGGCTCAGTCGGCCGGGCCGGGCGGCGCGAGCACTTCGCGATTGCCGTTGCTGCCCATCGGCGAGACGAGCCCGGCCGATTCCATCTGCTCGACGAGACGCGCGGCGCGGTTATAGCCGATGCGCAACTGCCGTTGCACCGACGAAATCGACGCGCGCCGCGTGCGCACGACGAACGCGACGGCTTCGTCGTAGAGCGGATCGGCTTCCGCATCGGGCGTTTCGCCAAAGAGATCCTGCGAGCCGCCTTCCGGCGTCGGACCGGAGAGGATGCCTTCTTCGTACTCCGGCTCGCCGAACTGCTTCAGATATTCGACCACGCGATGTACTTCGTCGTCCGCGACGAACGCGCCGTGCACGCGTTGCGGATAGCCGGTGCCGGGCGGCAGGAACAGCATGTCGCCCGCGCCAAGCAGCGATTCGGCGCCCATCTGATCGAGAATCGTGCGCGAATCGATCTTCGAGGAGACCTGGAACGCCACGCGCGTCGGAATGTTCGCCTTGATGAGCCCGGTGATGACATCCACCGACGGCCGCTGCGTGGCGAGAATCAGGTGGATGCCGGCGGCGCGCGCCTTCTGCGCGAGGCGCGCGATCAATTGCTCGATCTGCTTGCCGGCGACCATCATCAGATCCGCGAGCTCGTCGATCACGACGACGATCAGCGGCAGCGTCGAGAGCGGCTCCGGCGCGTCGGGCGTCAACGAGAACGGGTTCGTGAGCTTCTTGCCCGCGGCTTCGGTGTTGCGCACCTTCTGATTGAAGCCTTGCAGGTTGCGCACGCCCACGGCCGACATCAGCCGATAGCGCTTCTCCATTTCGCCGACGCACCAGTTGAGCGCGTTGGAGGCGAGCTTCATGTCGGTGACGACCGGCGCGAGCAGATGCGGAATGCCCTCGTAGACGGACAGCTCCAGCATCTTCGGGTCGATCATGATGAGGCGCACGTCCTCGGGCTTCGCCTTGAAGAGCAGCGAAAGGATCATTGCGTTGATGGCGACGGACTTGCCCGAGCCGGTCGTGCCCGCGACGAGCATGTGCGGCGCCTTCGCGAGATCGGTGACGACCGGATTGCCGACGATGTCCTTGCCCATCGCGATCGTCAGGTTCGACTTCGACGCGCGATACACGTCGTCTTCGAGAATCTCCGACAGGCGGATCATCTGCCGCCGCGCGTTCGGCAACTCCAGGCCCATGCAGGTCTTGCCGGGAATCGTTTCGACGACGCGGATCGACGTGAGCCCGAGCCCGCGCGACAGGTCTTTCATCAGCCCGACGATCTGGCTGCCGCGCACGCCGAGCGCCGGTTCCACTTCGAAGCGCGTGATGACCGGACCCGCCGACGCGCCCACCACCGTCACCGGCACCTTGAACTCCTGCAGGCGCTGCTCGATGAGTTGGCCGGTATCGGCGAGGCGTTCCTCGGACACGGGCTCGACTTCGTCGGACGCGGGTTCGAGGAGATCTAGCGTCGGCAACTCGACGGCCGACGCTTGCGGCGCGTGGAATTCGAACTCGGTCGGCGTGAAGCCGCGCAGCGGCTGACGCGGCTCGGGAGCGGCGGCGGGGCGCGGTTCGTCGATGGAGGTTGCGCGCGTGGATGGCGCGGTGAACGCGGGCGCGGGCGGCACGGGCAACGCGGACAACGTCTGCGGCTCGTGATCGAGCCAGGGCGGTGGCTCGTCGAACGACGGCTGCGGCTCGCTCGGCTCGGACAGCGCGCGGGGCAGCGGCGGCGGCAGGATGGGCGCCGAATCGAACGGATAGTCTGGTCGATCCGGCGCAGTGTCCGGTTCGAAGGGCGACTCTTCGCGCTTTTCTAGCGGTGGCGGGCTCGCAGGCATCGGCCGGGCGTCTCGCGAGACGTCGACGCCGGAAGAGGGGGCGAAGTCCTGTGCGCTTGCTAGTCGCCGGACAGACTCCTGCGCGCCGTTCGACGCGGCGGCTGCGGTAGCTGCGGTGGCGATCGCGTCCATCCCCGGATGCGCGGGCTCGTCGGCCAGCGGTTCGCGCATCAGCCATGACGGCGCGTGAGGATCACGGTCGGCATCGGAGCGTGCTTCAAGCGTGGCCGGTGGCTCAGGAACGATGTGCGCCGGCAATGTTGCCGCCGGTTCGATGCGTGGCGCGTCGGCGGGTGGTTCTGCGCCGTGCCCGACGGTGGTCGCCGTGGACGCTTTCCATGACGGCGCGTGCGGCTCACGTTCGGCATCGGAGCTTGCTTGGAGAGTGGCCGGTGCGTCGGGGATGATGTGCGCCGGCGATGTTGCCGCCGATTCCACGCTTGGCGCGTCGGCGGGTGGTTGCGCGCCACGCCCGACAGTGGTCGCCGTGGACGCTTTCCATGACGGCGCGTGCGGCTCACGTTCCGCATCGGAGTGTGCTTCGGGCGTCCCCGGTGTGTCAGGGACGATGTGCGCCGGCGATGTTGCCGCCGGTTCCATGCTTGGCACGCCGGCGTGTGGTTCTGCGCCACGCCCGACCGCAGTCGCCGTGGACACTTTCCATGACGGCGCGTGCGGCTCACGTTCCGCATCGGAGCTTGTTTGGAGAGTGGCCGGTGCGTCAGGGACGATGTGCGCCGGCAATGTTACCGCCGGGTCCATGCTTGGCGAGTCGGCGGGCGGTTCTGCGCCATGCCCGACCGCCGTCGTCGTGGACGCTTCTGAAATAGGCCTCGGCGATTGCGATGCCATCGAAGGCGCCGGCTCGGTCGACGCGCCTTGCGCTTTCACAGCGCTGGCAGACGCGTGGACGACTTCGTGCGATGCGGGCGCCTCAGCGAGCGACGAAGATGCGGTCGCTTGCTCCAGCGCGTCGGCCGGCGACTCGTCAGCCCGTGATGCGTCGCCGTCAGTCAGGCGTCCGTTATTCTCGGCTGTCTGAAAGCCGGCGCGCGTGTCGACTGCTGATTGCGGAACGAATGCGGGCGTTTCCGCGATAGCGGGCGGTTCTTCGCCAGCGTCCGAGGTTGCCAACGGCGCTTCGGTCGTGGTGATCGGTTCGGTCGACGCCTCGTCGGAGATCGGCGACGGCATCGAAGGCGTTGTTGCGCTCAGTTCGCGCTGGGCGCGTGCACCGGCGTCTGGGATTGCCGGCGCCGCCTCGACCTCGCTCGCGGACTCGTGTTGCGGCGTTTGCGGTGCCGCGAATTGCGTCGCATCGGTCGGTGGCGCAAAGGGCGCTTCCACGCTTGCTTCGCGTCGAACCGGCAAGCTGGACGAGGCCGCTTCTTCGACCCGTGCAGCCGTGGCGCGCGTGTCAGACAGAGAATCCGGTGAAGCGCGCAACCCGAGCGGCTCACGGTCGCCCGAAACGCCGTCCCTTAACGCGCTCGCGCTCACCGCGCCATCCGAAACCAGCGACGCCGCATCGGTCGACGGCGACGCCTGCGCCTCGTGATGGCGGGCGAGACTCGCCCCTGCCAGCGACGTCCAGAGCGCCGCTTTCTCCTCGATGGAACGCAGCGTCGCCTGAATGGCGTCGGGCGCGGGCGGCGGCACAGGCGGCGAAGGCGGACGCGAGAACGCGGGCGGCGCGAAAGCCGACGAGCGTCCATCGCCTGTCATCTCTGTGGGCAACGGGCGCCTCACCGGGCCACGCGATGTCTGCGTCGACGTCGCCGCGGACGACGAAGCCGGGTTGCGCGCCGGGGCGCTATTTCTCGGCGTGGAAGCCGGGCCGTTGCCGGACATTGCGGCGCGTGCCGGCGTGGTCTGCGTGGACATCGGCCGCTGCGGCGCCCGGGCGGACGCAAAAGAAGCAGAACCCGTGGAAGAAGCTGAAGAACGCAGCGAAGCCGCCGCGCCCGCCTCGCTGCGGGCAGGCGAGCCCGACGGCAAGGTGGCACGCGAAGCCGTCGAGCCGAGCGCCGCCGCTGCCGTCGACAGGGAATTGAGCCATCCGTCGGGCGCGACCGGCTCGACAAACGTGGACACCGGCGTGCCGGCGCGCTCGAACGCGGGGCGGCGCGAATACGCCTCCGCCGTCGCCGCGATGCCCGCCGCCGATGCCTCCGCGCCCTTCACGACGCGCCCCGCCGTCGGTGGCGGACGCCACGGCGTCGGCCGCTGATAGCGTCCGCTGCGTTGCCCGGTGGGCATGCCGAGCGTCGGCTCGTCGTGCGAGGCGCGAGAGACCGTGGCATCGAAACGCTCGCCGCCGATGCCTCGCAACGGCGCATCCGCAGTCGTCGTCTCGCGCGGGCGGCGCTCGCGCCAACGCATGCCGGTCGGCTTCGCGCTCGCCTGCGCGCTGCGCCTTGACGTGGACTTCGGCCCCGACTTGGCACGCTCGGGCTCGCGAGTGCGCGACTCGCGTTCGGACGGCTCGCGCGGCGTCAGCCAGCTTTGCGGAAGGCCGAAGCCGAACGCTTCGTCGGCCCAGGCGAGCACCGAGCGCCAACTGAATTCGACGAGCCACGGCAGGCTGATCGCAAACACCGCTGCCGCGATGGCGATGGCCCCCGGCGCATGCGCAAGGCCGGCGAGCGCCCCCGCGAGCGCGCGGCCGGCGCGATTGACATTTTCCTGTGCTTCGAGCGCGCCGGCGAGCGCGCCTTCCAGCGTCGCGCTCGACAGCAGGACGGTGAAGAAGCCGAGCCACAGGCGGATCGTGCCGGGACCGCGCAGCCCCGCGCCGCCCGGAAGCACCGATTTGACGACGCGCCACAAGAGAGCGAGAAACCAGACGACTGATGCACCGAACCAGCCGAGAACTACCGTGTGCATGCTAAGGATCGAACCAAGGTTGGATGAGACGGGTGAGAGACGGCTGCCCGGTCGCGTAACGGTAACGGGGGCAACGTGCGTGTGTCGCGCACTGGCCGGGCGTATCGACTGAGCAGTTTAACGGTTGCGGGCTGAACCGGACGCGCATGGCGCAAGCGCGCAACAGTCAGCAACACTTAGCCTGTCATGCGCCGCGCGAGCGCGACGCGGCCGCGTGTCATTCAGCGCGCTGCGCGAACGTCAGTACGCCGCCGTTGTCGAGCGTCAACTGAAGCGATTGCGGCGGATTCATCTGCACGCCGCTCTTCGCGACATGAGCGAGCGCGTCGAGATAAGGCTGCTCCAGAGCGCCGCCGACGCTCGATGGACACGCCATGCGCGTGCCGGCGAGCGGACCGAAGCTCAACTTGCCGTCCTTGAGGACGTACGGGCCGGTGTAGCGATTGCAGCCTGAAAAGCCGCTCGCCCGGCGACGGCCGCTCTCCGTGGACAGATCGAGCGTGATCGGCTGACTGCCCGCGGCGCGACTCGGCACGGCGCGCGGCTGGCCGTTCGCCTCGGTCCAGCTGGTCAGTTCCCAATGCGTGTCGTCGAGCAATTGAGTCGCGGCCGGGTTGTAAGGATCGGTGGGCGGCGCGCTCGCGTCCGAGTGCTTCGGCATGGCGCACCCGCTCACGAGGCTTGCCATCAAAACAGCGACGCCGGCGCAAGGCGCAAGGATGGCCAGCGGACGCGGCATCGCGCGTGAGGATAAAGCGCGGCGAAAATGCGAAGACATCGAAAATTCCAGGGCTGGCGAAAGCCGTAAGGGTACCGCAGGCGTCGTATCGTTTGTCTAGCATCGAGATGCAACAAATCATTTGTCATGCGGCGGACCATCGACGCACGCGGGAATTCGCGGCGCGGACGCGAGTCCATATGCGTTGTCAATAGGCCGAATGGCATAGCAGTCGGCGGCTGCGCTGCGTGTTAACATCCCCGCCGAATCGTGATAATCGGCGTTCGAGTTATCGAAGAGACTCGTTGCCGACGCACAACCGAAACGCTTCCGGAGCACGCATGCAGACCGACTCAGCCGACCAGAACGCACCGCACGATATGGCCGTGCGCATCGGCACGCCGCTTTCCCCGGGCGCCACGCGCGTCATGCTTCTCGGAGCGGGCGAGCTGGGCAAGGAAGTGATCATTGCGCTACAGAGGCTCGGCGTCGAAGTCATCGCGGTCGATCGTTACGCGAACGCGCCGGGGCATCAGGTCGCGCACCGCGCGCATGTCATCGACATGACCGATCCCGCCGCGCTGCGCGCGCTCGTGGAACGCGAGAAGCCGCATCTGATCGTGCCCGAGATCGAGGCCATCGCCACTGACGCGCTCGCGGACATCGAGGCGTCGGGCAGCGCGACCGTCATTCCGACCGCGCGGGCCACCCAGCTCACGATGAATCGCGAAGGCATTCGCCGGTTGGCCGCCGAAACGCTCGGCTTGCCGACCTCGCCCTATGCGTTCGCGCAATCGCTCGACGAGATGAAAGCGGCGATCGCGACCATCGGTTTTCCGTGCGTCGTGAAGCCGGTCATGTCGTCGTCGGGCAAGGGGCAGTCCGTGCTGCGCAGCGAGGCGGACGTGGAGCCGGCATGGCAGTACGCGATGGCCGGCGGGCGCGTCAATCACGGCCGCGTGATCGTGGAAGGCTTCATCGACTTCGAATACGAAATCACGCAGCTCACCGTGCGCGCGGCGGACCCGGCGAGCGGCGAAACGCAGACTTACTTCTGCGAGCCGATCGGGCACGTTCAGGTGGCGGGCGATTACGTGGAATCCTGGCAGCCGCAGCCGATGAGCGCGGCCGCGCTGGAAAAAGCCCGCGAGGTCGCCGAGAAGGTGACGACGGCGCTCGGCGGGCGCGGCCTTTTCGGCGTGGAACTGTTCGTGCGCGGCGATGACGTGTGGTTCTCCGAGGTGAGCCCGCGTCCGCACGACACCGGCCTCGTCACGCTCGCGACGCAGCGTTTCTCCGAATTCGAGCTCCACGCCCGCGCGATTCTCGGGCTGCCCGTGGACCCGTCGTTGAGCACGCCGGGCGCGTCGGCGGTCATTTACGGCGGTCTGGACGAAGCGGGCATTGCCTTCGAAGGCGTGCGCGAGGCGCTCGCCGTGCCGGGCGCGGATGTGCGGCTGTTCGGCAAGCCGGAGAGCTTCGTGAAGCGGCGCATGGGCGTGGCGGTGGCGACGGGCGTCGATACGGACGAGGCGCGCGATCGGGCGAAGCTCGCGGCATCGAAGGTGCGTCCGGTTTCCATCAAGTGAAGGCCGCCGTGCGACAAACAGGAGCATTCCAGTGAAACGCTTGGTTCTCGCCGCGCTCGTCGCGGCATGCGTGGGGCTGTCGGGCTGCGGCCTTGCCGCCGCTCCGTGCCGCATTGCATCCGCGGGCCTGAAGATCGTGCCGGTCGTCGGTCACGTCGCGGCCGCGCCCACCGATGCGTGCGCCGACGTGATCGATCCCTGACCGGCGTGCAGCAATATCAAACACCGAAAAACAGGACGATGAACAAGCTTCTCGCACTCTCGATCGCGTTGCCGATGGCGCTGGCCGTGCAATCGGCGCGGGCCATGCCGCTGACGGTTCCGCAAATTCAGACGGCATCGACGCAATCCACGCGCTACGACTGCCGCGACGGCAAGAGCATCACCGTGCAGTACACGACCACGCGCAACCGCCAGAGCTTCGCGGCGTTGACCGTGGACGGGCGCAAGCTCCTGTTCGTGAACGTGATCGCCGGTTCGGGCGCGAAATACGCCGCCGACCAATATGTCTGGTGGACCAAGGGCCCGCAAGCGAACCTGTACGACGAGATGGCCGCCAAGGATTCGCCGCCGCTGCTGGCGGACTGTCAGGCGCGCGGGAAGTAGCCGGATGCAAGCGCGCGCCCTCGGGACGAGCGCCCGAAGCCTTCGACAGGCGGTGCTACAATGTGCGGCTTTCCCGCAGTGAGAGGGCGGCGGTTTCCAGCGGACCTTCCCAGCGCCCGGGCAACCGCTGTGCAGCGGGTGGCGCGCGCGGCCGCAGCGCCCGGTGACGCTAAAGCGTCATCGAAGCCGTGTTCCATTCGGGTGTGCGTCGAAGGAGCGTGCGAAACAAGCCGCGCCGCCGATGCCCGATGTCCGGCAGCCTGTCCAGTCGCGCGCCAAGGCACGCATCATGCGCACGAGAAGCGTGCAACCCCTAACAGATTGCGTCGCGGGTCGTTCCGCGCCACCGAAACACGCGTGCAACGCCGAGTCGGATTCAACGATCGTTCACGCGCGCCGCATCAGCGGTTTTATAGCGAAAGCCAACATAGTCACCATGTCTGATTCCGTCGCCCCGAACACGTCCACCGAAGAAGCCACGGCCGCACCGACGTTCGACCAGTTCGGCTTGTCCCCCGAGATCCTCAAGGCGGTGCGCGAGTCGGGCTACACGACGCCCACGCCGATTCAGGCGAAAGCCATTCCCGTCGTGCTCTCGGGCCGCGACGTGATGGGCGCGGCTCAAACCGGCACCGGCAAGACGGCGAGCTTCTCGCTGCCGATCATCCAGCGCCTGCTGCCGAACGCCAACACCAGCGCATCGCCTGCGCGGCATCCGGTGCGCGCGCTCATGCTCACGCCGACGCGCGAACTCGCCGATCAGGTCGCCGCGAACGTGCAGACGTATTCGAAGCACACGCCGCTGCGCAGCACGGTCGTGTTCGGCGGCGTCGACATGAACCCGCAGTCCGAGGCACTGCGTCGCGGCGTCGAGATTCTCATCGCGACGCCGGGCCGCCTGCTCGACCACGTGCAGCAAAAGACGCTCAATCTCGGCCAGGTGCAGATGCTCGTGCTCGACGAAGCCGACCGCATGCTGGACATGGGCTTCCTGCCCGACCTGCAACGCATCCTGAATCTGCTGCCGAAGGAGCGGCAAACGCTGCTTTTTTCGGCCACGTTTTCGCCGGAAATCAAGAAGCTGGCGGCGACGTATCTGCGTAATCCGCAGACCATCGAAGTCGCGCGCAGCAACTCGACCGCGACCAACGTCCGCCAGATCGTCTACGAAGTCCACGAGAGCGACAAGTCGGGCGCCGTCGCGCAGATCATTCGCGAGCGCGGGCTCAAGCAGGTGATCGTGTTCTGCAACAGCAAGATCGGCGCGAGCCGGCTCGCGCGCGTGCTGGAGCGCGACGGCATCGTGGCGACCGCGATTCACGGCGACCGTTCGCAGAGCGAGCGCATGCAGGCGCTCGACGCGTTCAAGCGCGGCGAGATCGAGGCGCTCGTGGCCACGGACGTCGCGGCACGCGGTCTCGACATCGCCGAACTGCCGGCGGTCATCAACTTCGATCTGCCGTTCAACGCGGAAGATTACGTGCACCGCATCGGCCGGACGGGGCGCGCGGGCGCTTCGGGCGACGCGCTGTCGCTGTGCAGCCCGAACGAGCGCAAGCAGCTGGCCGACATCGAAAAGCTGATCAAGCGTCCGCTCGAAGTCGAGACGCTGCAAGTCGCCACGCCGATGCGGCGCGACGCATCCCGCCGCGACGAGCGGCCGGCGCGCGGCGAGCGCTCGGAGCATCGGCATGGCGCGCGCGACGAATCGGGTTCGCGCCGCCGCACGTCGAGCGCATACGACCGGCCGCGTGGGCGTCAGCAGCCGGTGGACGAGTTCTTCCTGAAGCCATACGAACCGTCGCCCTCGGCGATGAAGCGTCAAGAGGAAACCGTCGAGCCCGAGCGCAAGAGTGTTTCGAAGCAGCCGCTGGCGGCGCTCCTCGGCGGACTCGGCATGCCGCGCAAGACGTCCTGAGCCTGCGCGCGTCCATCGGAACGGCAGCCCTTCACGGCTGCCGTTTTTCGTTTTACCGCACGAATCGCTTCGCCCAGTCGGCGATGGCCCGGGCGTAGAACGCATCCAGCGAGCACGCGGTCGCTGCATCGATTCCGAGATGCCGCGCTGCCTGTATGAGCGCGTCAAGCGGAGCGGTGGTGTCGAGCGGCGTCGCGCCGGTCTGTTTGCTGAGTTTCTCGCCGATGTCATTGTTGACGACCGGCACGTGCAGATAGGCGGGCGTCGGCACGCCGAGACACCGCTGAAGGTAGATTTGCCGGGCGGTCGAATCGAGCAGATCCGCGCCGCGCACGACGTGCGTGATGCCTGCGTCGGCGTCATCGACCACGACCGCCAGTTGATACGCCCACAAGCCGTCCGCGCGCTTCAGGGCAAAATCGCCGACCTCGGTGGCGAGATCTTGCGACTGCGGCCCTTGCCAGCGATCAACGAACGTGACGCGCGCCGCGTCGCCGTCCGGCACGCGCAGCCGCCACGCGCGCGCGGCGCGGCCGTTCAGCCCGCTGCGGCACGTGCCGGGATACGCGAGCGTCGCGTGACGCGCGTGGGCGTGCACGAGGGAATCGGCGATCTCGCGCCGTGTGCATCCGCATGGATAGACGAGGCCGTCGGCTTGCAACTGCGCGAAGGCGCGAGCGTACGCGTCGTCGCGCCGGCTCTGCCAGACGGGCGGCTCGTCGGAATGCATGCCGAAACGGGCGAGCGTCGCGAGAATGTCGTCGGCCGCGCCGGGGACCGTGCGCGGCGAATCGACGTCCTCGATTCGCACGATCCACGTTCCGCCGTGCGCGCGGGCATCCAGAAAACTCGCGAGCGCGCTGACGAGCGATCCCGCGTGGAGCGGGCCTGTCGGCGAAGGCGCGAAGCGGCCGCGATAAATCATGTAGCGAGGCTTAAGCCGCCTGGCCGACCTTCGCGTCCGGGTGGCACGCGGGGCACGTCTCGCCTGGCTTGTAGTACGGCGATTTCTGGTCTTCGACGCTCACCACCGCGCGGCAGCCGAAGCACTGCGCGGTTGCCGTCGGTTGGAGGTTCGGATCGAGCGCGGTGCGGTAGTCGAACACGAAGCAGTCGCCGGTGTAATGCGCGCCGCCCACTTGCTCGAAGTATTTCAGAATGCCGCCTTCGAGCTGATAAACATGCTCGATGCCCACTTCCTTCATGTGGATCGCGGCTTTCTCACAGCGAATCCCGCCGGTGCAGAAGGACACCACGGTCTTGCCTTCCAGGTCGGCGCGGTTCTGCTCGATTACCTCGGGGAACTCGCTGAACTTCGTGATGCGATAGTCGAGCGCGTTCTCGAACGTGCCGACATCCACTTCGAACGCATTGCGCGTGTCGAGCATCACGACGGGGCGGCCGGCGTCGTCGTGACCGCGGTCGAGCCAGGCTTTGAGCGTGGGCGCATCGACGGACGGCGCTCGGCCGAGTTCCGGCTTGATCGCGGGCTTTTTCATCGTGATGATTTCGCGCTTGAGCCTGACCAGCATGCGGCGAAACGGCTGCGTCTCGGAGAAGCTCTCCTTGAACTGCAGATCGGCGAAACGGCCGCCGAAGAGGGCGTCCGTCCGAATGTAGTCGATGAACTCGCGCACTTGCGCAACCGGCCCCGCGATGAACAGATTGATGCCCTCCGGCGCAAGCAGGATCGTGCCCTTGAGGCCGAGCGCATTGCAGCGTTCGGTGACGAGCGGCCGCCACGCGGCGCCGTCCTCGATGGTGACGAATTTGTAGGCGGAGAGATTCAGTATGCTCATGATCGGATACGGGTGAAACATGTCGAAACGGGACCAGGCGCGGCACGCATGCGCTGCGCGAAACCGCTATTATCCCGCAAACGGCGGGCGCGTCCGGCGTGGCGCGCGGCCCCGCTCGGCGATTCGCTGCGCGCGCCCGATTTCGAGAGCGGAGGGCGCCTTATCCGTTCGGCCAACGCGGCCCTCGCGGGCAATTTTGCGACAGCCCGCATGTACAATATCGGCATGTCAGATCCCCGCTTCGTTCATCTCCGCGTCCACTCCGAATTCTCGATTGCCGACGGCATCGTGCGGCTGGACGACGTCGTCAAATCGGCCGCCGAAGACGGTCAGGGCGCGCTCGCGCTGACCGATCTTGCCAATGCTTTCGGCCTCGTGCGCTTCTATAAGGAAGCACGCGGCAAGGGCGTGAAGCCCATTGCAGGCTGCGACGTCTGGATCACGAATCCCGCCGACCGCGACAAGCCTTCGCGCCTGTTGCTGCTCGTGCGCGACAAGACCGGCTATCTGAATCTGTGCGAACTTCTGAGCCGCGCGTGGCTCACGAATCAGTATCGCGGCCGCGCGGAGGTGATGGTCGAATGGCTCGAAGAAGGGCTCGCTGAGGGGCTGCTGGCGCTGTCGGGCGCGCAGACCGGCGACATCGGCATGGCATTCGCGGCGGGCAATACCGCGAGCGCGGAGCGTCACGCCGAGCGCTGGGCGAAGCTCTTTCCGAACGCGTTCTACATCGAACTCCAGCGCGCCGGCCAGCCCGGCGAGCAGGCGTACATTCTGGAGGCCGTCGCGCTCGCCGCGAAGCTGCGCCTGCCGGTGGTCGCCACGCATCCGCTGCAGTTCATGACGCCGGACGACTACACGGCGCACGAAGCGCGCGTGTGCATTTCGGAGGGCGACATTCTCGCCAATCCGCGCCGCCAGAAGCGTTTCACGACCGAGCAGTATTTCCGCACGCAGGACGAGATGTGCGCGCTTTTCGCGGACATTCCGTCGGCGCTCGCGAATACCGTCGAGATCGCCAAACGCTGCAATCTCACGCTCGAACTCGGCAAGCCGAAGCTGCCGCTTTTCCCGACGCCCGACGGCATGTCGCTCGACGACTACCTCGTGCAGTTGTCGAAGGAAGGCCTCGAAGTGCGGCTCGCGCAGCTTTACCCGGACGAGGCCGAGCGCGACGCGCAGCGCGACACGTATTACAAGCGGCTCGACTTCGAGTGCGGGACCATCATCAAGATGGGCTTTCCGGGCTACTTCCTGATCGTCGCCGACTTCATCATGTGGGCGAAGAACAATGGCGTGCCGGTCGGCCCGGGGCGCGGCTCGGGCGCGGGTTCGCTCGTGGCGTACGCGCTCGGCATTACGGATCTTGACCCGCTGCGCTACAACCTGCTCTTCGAACGCTTCCTGAACCCGGAACGCGTGTCGATGCCCGACTTCGACATCGACTTCTGTCAGGAAGGGCGCGACCGCGTCATCCAGTACGTGAAGGGCAAGTACGGCGCGGACGCCGTCTCGCAGATCGCCACCTTCGGCACGATGGCGGCAAAGGCGGCGGTGCGCGACATCGGCCGCGTGCTCGATCTCGGCTACATGTTCACGGACGGCATCGCGAAGCTCATTCCGTTCAAGCCGGGCAAGCACGTAACCATCGCGGACGCGATGAAGGAAGAGCCGGCGCTTCAGGAGCGTTTCGACACCGAAGACGAAGTGCATCAGTTGCTGGAGCTCGCGCAGCGCGTCGAGGGCTTGACGCGAAATGTGGGCATGCACGCGGGCGGCGTGCTGATCGCGCCCGGCAAGCTCACCGATTTCTGCCCGCTCTACACGCAGGCCGAGGACGGCGGGGTCGTCAGCCAGTACGACAAGGACGACGTGGAAGCCGTCGGGCTCGTCAAGTTCGACTTCCTGGGCCTGACCACGCTCACGATTCTCGACTGGGCGGAGCGCTATATCCGCCGGCTGGATCCGTCGAAGAAGGACTGGAGCCTCGGGCAGGTGCCGCTGGACGATCCGGCTTCGTTCACCATCCTCAAGAAAGCGAACACCGTCGCCGTGTTCCAGCTGGAAAGCCGCGGCATGCAGGGCATGCTGAAGGACGCGCAGCCGGACCGCTTCGAGGACATCATCGCGCTGGTGGCGCTGTATCGCCCGGGCCCGATGGACCTGATTCCGAGCTTCTGCGCACGCAAGCACGGGCGCGAGATCGTCGAGTATCCGGACCCGCGCGTCGAGCCTGTCCTGAAAGAGACCTACGGCATCATGGTCTATCAGGAGCAGGTGATGCAGATGGCGCAGATCATCGGCGGCTACTCGCTCGGCGGCGCGGACTTGCTGCGTCGCGCGATGGGCAAGAAAAAGCCCGAGGAAATGGCGAAGCACCGCGAGATTTTCGCGGAAGGCGCGGCCAAGAACGGCCTCACGCGCGAGAAGTCCGACGAGATCTTCGATTTGATGGAGAAGTTTGCGGGCTACGGCTTCAACAAGTCGCACGCGGCGGCGTATGCGCTGCTCGCGTACTACACGGCGTGGCTGAAGGCGCATCATCCGGCGGAATTCATGGCGGCCAACATGTCGCTCGCCATGGACGACACCGACAAGGTGAAGATCCTTTTCGAGGATTGCATCGCCAACGGCATGACCGTGCTGCCGCCGGACATCAATCAGTCGGCGTATCGCTTCGAACCGGTCGCGGAGGCGGACGGCAAGCGCTCGCGCACCATCCGTTATGGTCTGGGCGCGGTGAAGGGCAGCGGCCAGAACGCGATCGAAGAGATCCTGCGGGCGCGCGAAGACGGCCCATTCACCGACCTGTTCGACTTCTGCGAGCGCATCGACCGGCGCGTCGTTAACCGGCGCACGGTCGAGGCCCTGATTCGCGCGGGCGCGTTCGACGCGCTGCATGCCAATCGCGCGCAACTGCTGGCTTCAGTGCCGCTCGCGATGGAAGCCGCCGAACAGGCCGCCGCCAACGCCATGCAGGCGGGCCTCTTCGACATGGGCGACACGCCGCTGCAGAAGCACGAACTCGTCGACGAGCCTGCGTGGTCGGACAAGAAGCGTCTGCAGGAAGAAAAGACGGCGCTCGGCTTCTATCTGTCGGGGCATCTTTTCGACGCCTACAAGGGCGAAGTGCGCCGCTTCGTGCGCCAGAAGATCGGCGAACTGAAGGAAGGGCGCGACAAGCTCGTCGCGGGCGTGATTTCGTCGATGCGCACGCAGATGACCCAGCGCGGCAAGATGCTGATCGTCAATCTCGACGACGGCACCGGCCAGTGCGAAGTGACCGTGTTCAACGAGCAGTTCGAAGCGAACAAGGCGCTTTTCAAGGAAGACGAACTGCTGGTGGTGCAGGGGCAGGCGCGCAACGACGCGTTCACGGGCGGCATTCGCTTCACCGTCGATACGGCGATGGACCTTGAACGCGCGCGTAGCCGCTACGCGCAATCGGTGAAGGTGGAGATGAACGGCAATGCCGATGCGTTGCGGCTGCGTCGCGTGCTCGAAGCGCATGCGGCAGGCGAACAGGCCGCGCCGCCGCCGATACCCGTCAGGGACAACGGCCGTCAGCGTCAGAGCGCCGCGCCGATTCCCAATGGACTCAACGTGAGCATCGTCTATCGCAGCGAGCACGCCGAAGGCGAAGTGCGTTTAGGCGACGCGTGGCGCGTGAAGCCGACCGACGATCTCATCAGCGCGCTGCGCGGGGAGTTCGCGGGGAGTGAAATCGAGATTGTTTATTGATGCGCATCGGCATATCCGCCAATGCGCTGAAGCATTCGGGCGGCTTGGAACGTTACGCGATGGACCTGGTGCGCGGCTTCGCGCAAGCGGGTTTCGTCGCGCCGAATAAGCCCGTATTCTTCGCGCGCAAGATCGATTCTTCGCTGCCCGAATACGCGATGGTGGAGGCGCATCGCATCAACGTGTCCTTTCTGCCGGGTAAGTGGCGCGATGGTTTTTTCTCGAGGGCGTTGCAGCGCGAGCGCAGGCGCGCGAGCGTCGATGTCCTGATCGGCTGCAATCGCGTGAAAGGTTCGGAGATTGCGATTTGCGGGGGCACGCATATCGGCTTTCTGCGAGCGACAGGACGGCGCGCGAAGCGTTCGGACAGGCGGCAGGTCGCGCTGGAACGGAGCCAGTATGCGACGGCTTCCGTGATCGTCGCGCATTCGGACATGATGCGCGACGAGCTTCGCACGCTCTACGACATCGCCGACGACAAGATTCGCGTGGTGTATCCGCCCGTGGATAGCGCGCGCTTTTCGCCCGTTGATGGCACCGAACGCGAACGTCTGCGCGAGCAGTTCGGCTTTGCGCGCGACGAGACCGTGCTGCTGTTCCCGTCGAGCAGTCACGAGCGCAAGGGCCTGCCGCTCATCGAAAAGGCGCTCGCAGGCATGAAGGTAACGGTCGCGGTGGCGGGACGCGCGCCGCAAGCCGCGGCGTCGAACGTGCGCTATCTCGGTTACGTGAAGAATATCGAGGACGCGTATCGCGCGGCGGATTTCACCATTCTTGCGTCCAGCTACGAGCCGTTCGGGCTCGTCGGCATCGAGTCGGTGATGTGCGGCACGCCAGTGATCTTTCCCGCGAGCATCGGCTGCGTGGATGCCATCGATGAGAGCGCCAAACATGTATTCGTGCCGGGCGACGCGGACGATCTGCGTCGCGTGGCGAGCGCGGCCATCGCATCACGGCGCCAGCGGGTGTCCGGGCCGGCCGTGCAGTACGACGCGAGCGTTGCGGCGCATGTCGATGCGCTGCTCGCGCTGGCGCAGGGCATTCGCGCTACCTAGTCTTGTTCAAGTGTGCGAGCTTGAGAAAGCGGTAATAGACGGTCTGCGCGTTGAACAGCGCGATCATAAAGCCGGTCTTGCCATCGAGAAAGCCCCGCCTCAACACGTAAGTGCGAACGAACGCCCACGCGCCGCGCGACACCGCCACGCCGAAACCGCCGCGCTTGCCTGCCGCATGGCGCTGCTGCGCGCCGGCGGTCGAATAAGCGTCCAGCTTGCGCAAGACCGCCTCGAAGTCCTCGTACGAGTAATGCATGAGCTTGCCGCTCAGACGCGCGACGGGTTTGTCCGTCGACAGGATAAGGCGCTCGTGTACCAGATCCCCCGAGAACCGCGCCGTGCCGCGCCTGAACAAACGCGGAATCCAGTCCGGATACCAGCCGCTGTGATGCACCCACACGCCGCAGAAACTCGATAAGCGGTCGATTGCGTACACATCGGCGTGCGGAGCGCCAATCGCCGACTGGATCGACGCCGCGAGTTCCGGCGAAACGATTTCATCGGCGTCGATCGACATGATCCAGTCCGTGCTGAGGGCATCGACGGCGCGGTTCTTCTGCGGGCCAAAGCCGGGCCAGTCATGCGCTTCGATCACGCGCGCGCCGTTCGCCCGCGCGATGTCCACCGTGGCGTCCGTGCTGCCGCCATCCACGATAACGATCTGATCCGCGAAAGAGACGGATTGGAGGCACTGCGCGAGCCGCGCGGCGGCGTTGTGGGTGATGATGGCGATGCCGAGGGTGGGCACGTTCAACGTTTCCTTGGAAGCGACGAAAAGAGCCGGGCGGCCATGACGCGACCTGTCAACGGCGCAGATGCCATTTCACGAGGAAGAACGGCGCGAGCAACCACGGCCACGTCGCATACACGAACATGCGAATGCGAAAGCCGAGGCTCACGTCCTTCGATCTTGACATCAACGAGAGGCGGCGCATGGCCGATGGTTCGTCGAACAGGGCGCTGACGTACCGCTCGCGGGCAGATTTGCCGGCAAGAAGCGCGCGCATTCGTTCGCCAACGCCGACCTTGTCGGCATCACATTGGAGCTGGCGCGTTTCGCCGGAGCCGTTCAGATTGGCCAGCTTGATGCGCGCAACATAATCATAGGGCGTGCGCCATTTGCGCTTGCTCGATAGTCCTCCGCGCCGATAGAGCACCAGCGGCTCGTGCAGCGTATGCGCGCCACGGCTCATGATGGCGCGGAACGCCATGATCTGATCTTCGCCGTAAATGCCGGGCGCAATCGGCCCGAATGCTTCGAAAAGTCGCCGCGTCCATGCATGCGCCGCTCCCACCAGATGAGGGCGATTGGTCGACCACGTCTCGAAGCTTCGGTAAGCGTCCAGATCGGTCACGCGCAGCACGCCGTGCGCCTCGCCGTTCGCGTCGAGGTCCTGCAGATCGGTGGCGATCAGGTCCCAGCGCTTGCCGCTGTCGAGCCACACGCGCATCACGCGCTCGACGCGCTCGGGCTTCGATATGTCGTCGCCGGCGGCGATGAACAGCATCTCACCGGACGCGCGCGCCGCAAGCGCGCTCAGATGCGCGCTGATGCCGAGATTTACCTCATTCCGAAAGAGCCGTACAGTGTGCGGACCTCGATAAGCGTTCACGCAGCGCTGCGCGATTGCAAACGTGGCGTCCGGAGATGCATCGTCCGAGATCAGGATTTCGAGCGGCGACCATGTTTGTTCCAGGGCGCCTCGTATTGCATCGGCGATAGTGTCTTCTTGGCGAAATGTGATGAGCAGCAGGCTCGCGAGCGGCGCGGTCCGCGTAGATTGAGGTGTTGCAGACATATATCGATCAAGACACATCGGCCGTTCCAAAGAGCCTTGCTGATGCAGGTCTCTCTCGCCTTCGTTGACGAGTACGCCATGGGGCAGCCGTATAATACCGGAGTTCTGGGACACGCGGCCGGACCGGCCTGCCGCACCCCTTCAGGTTCGAAGATTGGAAAAGACAATTCGCTATCTTATTGCCAGCATGGTCCTGCTGGCGCCCGCAAGCACGTTGGTCGTGAGAGGCGGAACGGGGTACTGTTTCTTTGTCCTGGTCGCGATCGCAGTCTTCGCCGGTATGTCCAAGCCGTTCAGGCTCAGCCCCCGTTTGCTGATTTCAGCGTACCCGTTATATACCGCGGGCATGCTGTGCTTCATGGTCTATTTGCCCTTGCAGCAGGCACTCGAAGGCTACTATCTGCCGCGCGAGTTCGACGGACTATCGCGTTTTGCGCTGTCTTTGCCGATCTTTCTTTTGCTCGTCAACGTGCCGATCGGATATCTGAAGGCGCTTGGTTGGGGTTGCATGCTAGGCGCGTTCGGTGCGGGCGTCTGGGCAGCCGATAGCGCAATTCACATGACGGTGACTGAACTCAACCGTCTCGGCAATGATTTCACCAATCCTATCCCGTATGGCAACACCGCCTTGCTTCTCGGCTTCCTGTCAGTGATGACGATTCGCTGGGACGACTACCGCGATGCCTGGATGCGGCGCCTCGGCATCGGGCTCAAACTGTTAGGATTCGCCGCGGGACTGTATGCGTCGTATCTTTCGGGCACGCGCGGCGGGTGGCTCGCCATCCCGCTTTTTCTGGTTCTTTGTTCGTTCAATTTCGGGTGGGTGAAACGGTGGCAAGATGGGTTGACGGCGGCCGCTGCCGTCGTCCTGGCAATGGCGCTTCTTCTTGCATCGCCCATCGGACGCGAGCGCGTCATGGCGACGGAGTCGGATCTTGCGCTACTGACCCACGATGCCGCGCCGAGTACATCGCTCGGTGCTCGCTTGCAGCTGTGGCGGGCGTCAATACGAATGTTCGAAGAGCATCCGTTGCTCGGCGTGGGAAAGGGTCACCTGAAAAGCCATCTGCAGACCATGGCGGACGCCGGCGCGATATCGCCGCTCGTCGTCAACCAGCGTGCGCACAGTGAATTCTTTTCGACGATTGCCGAACTCGGCGCCGTCGGAGTCGTCTGTCTTGCTTTGCTGTATTTGGGGCCGCTCGTGTACTTCTTGCGATACCGTCGTTCGCCGCACCGCGATGTTTCGACTGCCGCGTATTGCGGAATCGCGGTGTCGGGGTCGGTTATCATCTTTGGCTTGAGCATCGACGTGCTCACGGTGGTGATGACTACCGCCCTTATCGCGCTCATATGGGCTGTGCTGCTTGCGGCCATTGCGCGTGACACTCGTCTGCCGCAAAGCTCGATCATCGAGTCGAGAGCCGATAGACGATAGCCGATAGCCGAAATTGCTGATTGCCCGCGTGGGACTCGAGCGATTCACACAGACGTACTATTAGAGATTGGGTCACGCGACAGCGGACCGGCGCGGGGCGAAGTGGAGAAACTTTCTTGAATAAACCGGCATCACTCCGCAAGCCCATCGGCGGCACGGAAGCTTCATCGCCGATGGCCGTCATGAAGCGGCTCTGGCCGTACATTCGCCCGCTGTTGGGCATGGTCATTCTCGGGATCGCGACGATGGGCATCGTCGCCGCGACCGAGGCCGGCATCCCAATGCTGCTCAAGCCGCTGCTCGACCACGGCTTCGGTACGAAGGGCAGCGATCACGCGAAATGGCTCGTGCCTGCAGCCGTCATCGGTCTCGCGCTCGTGCGCGGTGCGGCGCAGTACGCATCCGGCTATTTCCTGTCGTATGTGTCGAACAAAATCCTGCTGCAACTGCGGCTCGAAATGTTCCAGCGCATGATCCACACAAGCGCCGGTTTCTTCCAGCGCGAGACGGCGAGCACGGTCATCAACGCGATCGTCTTCGAGGTCAATCAGATTCTATCGGTGCTGTCGAGCGTGGTCGTCACCCTCGTGCGCGATTCGCTCACGGTCGTGTTCCTGCTCGGCTATCTGTTCATCCTCAACTGGCGCCTCACCTTGATCGTCGCGGTCATCCTTCCGCTGATCGGCTGGCTCGTGAGCAAGATCAATCGCCGGCTGCGGCGGCTGAACCGCGAGCATCAGGCGCTCACGAACGAACTGTCGTATGTCGTCGAGGAAACCGTGGGCGGCTACAAGGTCGTGAAGGTGCACAACGGCGAGCGTTACGAGATCGACCGCTTCACGGACATGAGTCACCGGCTGCGCGGCTATTCCATGCGCATGCAGGTGTCGGGCGGCCTCGCGCAGCCGCTCACGCAGTTTCTCGCGTCGATCGCGCTTGCAGTCGTGCTCACCATCGCGGTCGTGCAATCGGCAAACGATCAGACCACGGTCGGCGGTTTCGTGGCGTTCGTCACGTCGATGCTGCTGGTCATTTCGCCGCTCAAGCATCTGATCGACATCAATCAGCCGATGCAGCGCGGCATGACCGCGGCCGAACTGATCTTCGGCCTGATCGACGAACCTCCGGAGCCAAGCGGCGGCGGGCGTCGTCTGGAACGCGCGCGCGGCGAAGTGGAGTTCCGCGACGTTTCCTTCGCCTATTCCCCCGACCGGTCGACGCTCGATCATGTGTCGTTCAAGGTCGCGCCCGGCGAAATGCTTGCGCTGGCCGGTCCGTCCGGCAGTGGCAAGACCACGCTCGTGAATCTGCTGCCACGATTCTTCGATCCCGCGAGCGGCGACGTGCTAGTGGACGGCGTTCCGCTGCACGAATACGCGCTCTCAGACCTGCGCGCGCAAATGGCGATGGTGAGCCAGGATGTCGTGCTCTTCAACGACTCGATCGCCGCCAACGTCGCCTATGGCACGACGCCGGACCGGGAACGCGTGCTTCGCGCGCTCACCGCGGCGAACCTGGCGGACATGGTCGCGTCGATGCCCGATGGCATCGATACGCTGATCGGCGGTAACGGCATGCGTCTGTCAGGTGGCCAGCGGCAGCGGCTCGCGATCGCGCGGGCCATCTATAAGGACGCGCCTATTCTGATTCTCGACGAGGCGACATCTGCGCTCGATTCCGAATCGGAGCGGCATGTGCAGTCCGCGCTCGAGACGCTCATGAAGGGTCGAACGACCCTCGTGATCGCGCACCGGCTATCGACTATCGAACGCGCGGACCGCATCCTGGTCATGGAACGCGGCCGCATCGCCGAGCAGGGCAGTCACGCGGAACTGCTGCGCCAGAACGGGCTGTATGCCCACCTGCATCGCATGCAGTATCAACAAGAGGCGGCGTAGCTCCCATGTCGAATAGAAGTCTCCTCATGATCCCGACGATTGGCGTCGGAAAGATACCTGGACGATGAAGCGAATCCTGGTCGTGAAGGTCACGTCGTTAGGCGATGTGATTCAGGCGCAGGCGGTGGTCGGCGATCTGCATCGCGCGTTTCCCGGCGTGATTGTCGACTGGGCCGTCGACGAGGCCTTTGCCGACATTCCACGCTGGAATCCGGGTGTCGAGCGCGTGCTCTGCGCGCCGTTGCGACGCTTCAAGAAGATGCGCAATCTTCGAGATTTGTCGGCCATCTGGTCTTCCATATCCGATCTTCGACGCGAGAAGTACGATCTGGTGGTGGACCTGCACGGCGTCTACAAGAGCGCGATCATCTCTTTTCTAACGCGCTCGAAGCGCCGCTTCGGCTACTCGCGTGCGAATCTGGGCGAGGCTGGTGCGGCCTTCGCGTACACACACCGCTTCGCGCCGCGCAGAGACGACAACGCATGGGAAGGCATGCGCCGCACGCTGTCCGAAACCTTCGGATATTCGATCGAGCCGTTCCCGCCGACTGTCCTCGCCATTCCGAAGCCGAAGGTGGCGCCCCAGGCGGTATCGGACATGCCTTTTGCGTTGCTCTTTCACGCGACATCGAAAGCGGAAAAAAAGTGGCCCGCCGCCAACTGGGTCGCTGTGGCGAAAGCGCTTGTCGAGCGTGGGCTCACGCCGCTATTACCGTGGGGAACGGATGCAGAGCGGATCGACGCCGAAGCGATTGCCCGCGAGGTGCCGAATTCGCGCGTGCTGCCCAGGCTCACGATCGAGGAGATCGCGCAACACGTCGATCTTGCCGCATTGGTAGTCGGAACTGACACGGGTCTGGTCCATCTCGCGTCCGCACTGCGCAAGCCGACCGTGATGATCTTCAGCGCGACATCACGGCCGCATTTCGGGGTCAATATTCCAGGCGTTTGCTTGTCGGTCGGGGACGAAGGTAGGCCGCCTTCAGTGGAAGAGGTGTTAGCGGCCATTCGCGCAGTCGAGCAGGGGAAACAGGAAGAGGCGGGGCAGGCGCCTACATCAACACAATGTCATACTGCTCCTGACTCAAATTCGACTCCACCTGCAACGAAACCGGCTTCCCGATGAAATCCATCAGCATGGCGAGATGCTGTGACTCTTCTTCGAGAAACAGGTCGATGACCTGCTGCGACGCTACCACGCGAAACTCGCGCGGATTGAACTGCCGCGATTCGCGCATGATTTCGCGCAGCACGTCGTAGCAGACGGTACGCGGCGTCTTGACCTGTCCCTTGCCCTGACACGTCGGGCAAGGCTCGCACAACACATGCGCGAGCGATTCACGCGTGCGCTTGCGCGTCATCTCGACGAGCCCCAGTTGCGAGAAGCCATTCACCGTCACGCGCGTGCGATCCCGCGACAGCGCTTTCTTCAACTCGCCCAGTACCTGATCGCGATGCTCGACATTCTCCATGTCGATGAAATCGATGATGATGATCCCGCCGAGATTCCTCAAGCGCAGTTGCCGCGCGATGGTATGCGCCGCTTCGAGGTTCGTCTTGAAGATAGTGTCGTCGAAATTGCGCGCGCCCACATAACCGCCCGTGTTCACGTCGATGGTGGTCATCGCCTCGGTCTGGTCGATCATCAAATAGCCGCCCGACTTCAGATCGACGCGCCGCGACAGCGCCCGCTGAATCTCCGCCTCGATGTTGTACAGGTCGAAGAGCGGCCGCTCGCCGGTGTAGTGATGCACGCGCGACGCCACGGCGGGCGTGAACTCGGCCGCGAAGTCCGCGAGCATCTGATACGTCTCGCGCGAATCGACCTGAATGCGCGTGGTCTCGTCGTTCACGAAATCGCGTAACACGCGCTGCGCGAGGTTCAGATCCTGATAGAGCAGCGTGGTCGGCGGCACGCGCTGCGCCTGCGTCACGATGGTCGCCCACGTCTTGCGCAGATAGGCGACATCGGCGGCCAACTCTTCACTGGATGAATCTTCCGCGATCGTCCTCACGATATAGCCGCCTTTCTCGTCGGCGGGCAACACGGCGGTAAGGCGAGCGCGAACCGCCTCGCGTTCCGCCTCGCTCTCGATCTTCTGCGAGATGCCGATATGCGGCTCCTGCGGCAGATACACGAGAGTGCGTCCCGCGATGCTCACCTGCGTCGACAGCCGCGCGCCCTTCGTGCCGATGGGGTCCTTCACGACTTGCACCATCAGCGCCTGGCCTTCAAACACAATCTTCTCGATCGGCACATGCGCCGCGGACCCATGCGCCTCGCCCGCGATGCGCGGATGCCAGATATCGGCCACATGAAGGAACGCGGCGCGCTCCAGACCGATGTCGATGAACGCGGACTGCATGCCCGGCAATACGCGCACGACCTTGCCGAGATACACATTGCCGACGCGCCCGCGCGAAAGCGTGCGCTCGACGTGAAGCTCCTGAACGGCGCCTTGCTGAACCAGTGCGACGCGGGTTTCCTGCGGTGTGACGTTGATCAGGATTTCTTCGTTCATGGCCTGTTTAGAATTCGACGCGCGCCACGCGCAAGAGTGCTGCGGTTTCGAAAAGGGGCAGACCCATGATACCCGAATAGGACCCCTCGATTCGCTCGATGAACGCCGCCGCGCGGCCCTGAATGCCATACGCGCCCGCCTTGCCGAGCGGCTCGCCGGTCGCGGCATAGCGTTGCAGCGCAGCACGGTCTACAGCCGCGAAGCGCACCGTCGAACGCGACAGCGCCACTTCGAGCATTGTCCCTTCGGCATCCACCACGGCGAGCGCGGTGAGCACTTCGTGCTCGCGACCGGCGAGGCGTTCGAGCATCGCGACGGCATCGGCTTCATGCAAAGGCTTGCCGAGAATCAGGCCGTCGATGGTGACGGTTGTATCGGCGACAAGAATCGGCGCGGGCGCATGTCCGCCGGCAAGCAAACGCGCGCGGGCCGCCTTCGCCTTCAACGCGCAGACGCGCACGACATACGCATCCGCGGCCTCGCCCGCAAGCTCGGCTTCGAGTGCTTCGGCGTCTTCATCGGGGCGCGGCAGCAGCAGTTCGTATTGAACGCCCAGTTGCCGAAGCAACTCCTGACGGCGCGGGCTTTGCGAGGCGAGATAAACGAAGGGATAAGCGGAGGAGTGAGCGGACATCGGCGAAAAGGTCTCGAAGAAATGCGCGCGCGGTCGGACCGCACAGCAAGCCTGAACGAAGACCTGAGCGGAAAGCCTATCGGTCCGGACTCACGCGCGATGGTAGGGATGATTCTGCGTGATGCTCCACGCGCGGTAAAGCTGTTCGGCCAGCAGCACGCGAACCATGCCGTGAGGCAGCGTGAGGCTGGAGACGCGCAACATCAGTTCGGCGCGGGCCTTCACTTCGGGCGCGAGGCCGTCCGCGCCGCCGATCACGAACGCGACATCGCGCCCGTCCTGCTGCCAGCCGGGCAGGGCGTTCGCGAGTTGCATCGTGGTCCAGTCGCGGCCGCGTTCATCGAGTGCGACGACGCGCGCGTTCTTCGGCAAGGCGGCTTCGATTCGCTGCCGCTCGGCAGTCATCACGCTCTCGGCATTGCGTCCGGACGAGCGTTGCTCGGGCTTGATTTCCTTGAGTTCGATGCGCAGCTCGGGCGGCATGCGCTTCGCGTACTCGTCGAACCCGCTTTCGATCCAGTCGGGCATCTTGTGTCCGACGGCCAGGATATAGAGCTTCATGAAGGCGCGAGCCTTCAGGCCTGCTTGCGCGCGGTCTTGCGCGCCGGGCGTTTCACCGCGGGCTTATCGGTTGCCTCGTCTTCTTCGTCCTCGTCGTCATCGGCGACGCTCGCGCCGCCGAACATGTTCGGCTTTTGCAGCTTCACGCGCACGGGCTTGTCGCCCCAGACTTCCTCGAGGTTGTAGTACTGGCGCAGCGCCGGTTGCAGGATATGAACGACCGCGTCGCCGCAATCGACCAGCACCCATTCGCCGATCTCCTCGCCTTCCGTGCTGATGATGTCGCCACCCGCTTCCTTGACCTTTTCGCGCACGCTGTTGGCAAGCGCCTTGGTCTGCCGGTTCGACGTCCCGCTCGCCACGACCACGCGGTCGAACAGCGACGTCAGGTGGCTCGTGTTGAACACCTTGATGTCTTGCGCCTTGACGTCTTCGAGACCGTCGATGATCGCGCGTTGCAGCTTTTGAAGTTCCATGGTTGCTGTGTCTTTACCGTGTCCGGTACAGGTGATGTTGAACAATATAGTCCCATACGGCGGATGGGACCTGAGCGCGCAGTTCGCGCGTGCCGTCTTGCGCGCGAGCGTGCTCGCGGATCGCCGTGGCGGAGACGTCGATGGAGAGCGATTCGTCGATCAGCACATGGCCGCACGGACTCGCGGTTAGCACGTCCGCCGACGCCCGGCGCGCGGCCATTTCCCGCGCCACTTTATCGGGCAGCACGCGCAGATCGAAGCCCGGCCGCGCCTCGACGCAAATGTGCGCATAGTCGAAAAGCCGCTTCCAGTCGTGCCATGAGTCGAGCTTCACGAGCTGATCGGCGCCGATCAGAAGCGAAAGCGACGCCTCCGAGCCTTCGCGCTCGCGCCACTGAGCGAGCGTGTCGACGGTGTAAGTGGGGCCGTCGCGCTCGATTTCATCGGTCGCGACGGTAATTTTCGCGCCGCCGAGATCGAGCGATTGCGCCGCCGCGCGCGTCATCGCCAGCCGATGATGCGGCGCCGATACGCCCACCTTCTGCCACGGCTGGCCGGCCGGCAGCAGCACGAGTTCGGTCAGCTGCAACAGCGCGGCGAAGCGCCGGGCGAGCGCGAGATGTCCGTTGTGGATTGGATCGAACGTGCCGCCGAGCAGGCCGACGCGCTTCTCGCACGGCGCGCCCGGAGTGGCGGCGGAGATCACAGCCATTCGCGGCGCACCAGAAAGTCCCGGTACAGCCGCGCTTCCGGCGTGCCGGGTTCCGGTTGCCAGTCGTAGCGCCAGTTCGCGACCGGCGGCATCGACATGAGAATCGACTCGGTGCGGCCGCCGCTTTGCAGACCGAAATGCGTGCCGCGATCGAAGACGAGGTTGAATTCGACGTAGCGCCCGCGCCGGTACGCCTGAAACTCGCGCTCGCGCTCGCTGTACGGCGTGTCGCGCCGCCGCTCGATGATCGGCAGATACGCGTTCAGAAATGCATCGCCGACGCTTTGCATCATCGCGAAGGAACGCTCGAAGCCGGGCTCGGAGAAATCATCGAAAAAAATCCCGCCGATGCCCCGCTGTTCGTTCCGATGCTTGAGGTAGAAATACTCGTCGCACCACGTCTTGAAACGCGGGTACAAGTCCGCGCCGAACGGTTGCAATGCTTCGCGGCATACGCGATGAAAATGCACCGCGTCTTCGTCGTAGCCGTAGATCGGCGTGAGGTCCATGCCGCCGCCGAACCAGAAGATCGGCGCTTCGCCGGGTTTCACGGCTGTGAGCATGCGCACGTTCATGTGCACGGTCGGGCAGTGCGGGTTGCGTGGATGCATGACGAGCGAGACGCCGAGCGCCTCGAAGCCGCGCCCCGCGAGCTGCGGACGCGCCGCGCTGGCCGATGGCGGCAGGGCGTCGCCCGCGACGTCCGAGAAACCGATGCCGGCGCGCTCGAAAAACCCGCCGCCTTCGAGAATGCGCGTCACGCCGCCGCCGCGCAGATGCACGCCCGGCTCGCGGGTCCAGGCGTCGGTGGCGAAGGGCGTGCCGTCGAACGCGCCGAGCGTGTCGGCGATGCGCGTTTGCAGGCCGGTCAGATAGTCGCGCACCGCCGCGATATCGTGCGATGCGTCTCGTTGTGCCTCGCGGTCCGCGCTGCGTTTCGGTTCACTCATCGATGGATGCACTGCGCCAGCCGGCTGGCGCGTAAGTCGTGGTTCTCTTCAAAACGCGCTGCCGGACACGAGGTCCGGCAGCGCGGGTTCGGCGAAGCGGAAATTCCGCGTCAGCCGTGGCGGTCAGCCTGTTTGCGGCTCACCGCGCGGTAACCGATGTCCCGGCGATACTGCATGCCGTCGAACGAGATCTGATTCACTGTATCGTAGACCACGGATTGCGCGCCGCGCACCGAATCCGCCAGCCCGACGACGCACAGCACGCGTCCGCCCGAGGTCGTCAGCTTGCCGTCAGCCAGCGTCGTGCCCGCGTGGAACGTCACGGCGTTGTCCGTTTCGGCCGGAATGCCGTTGATGCGGTCGCCCTTGCGCGGCGCGTCCGGGTAGTTGTGCGCGGCCAGCACGACGCCGAGCGCGGTGCGCCGATCCCACTCCAGTTCCGCGCCGTCGAGCTTGCCGTCGATGGCCATCTCCACGACTTTCGAGAAATCGCCCTTCAGGCGCGCCATGATCGGCTGCGTTTCCGGGTCGCCCATTCGGCAGTTGAATTCGAGCGTCTTCGGATTGCCGTTCGCGTCGATCATCAGGCCCGCGTACAGAAAGCCGGTATAGCGGATGCCTTCGTTTTCCATGCCGCGCACCGTCGGCAGGATGATTTCGCGCATCACGCGGGCGTGCAGTTGCGGCGTGACGATAGGCGCGGGCGAGTACGCGCCCATGCCGCCGGTGTTCGGACCCTTGTCGCCGTCGAGCAGGCGCTTGTGGTCCTGGCTGGAGGCGAGCGGCAGCACGTGCTTGCCGTCCACCATCACGATGAAGCTCGCTTCCTCGCCGGTCAGGAATTCTTCGATGACCACGCGCGCGCCCGCATCGCCGAACTGGTTGTCGGCAAGCATCGAATCGACGGCGGCGTGCGCTTCTTCGGCGCTCATCGCGACGACCACGCCCTTGCCGGCGGCGAGTCCGTCCGCTTTCACGACGATCGGCGCGCCTTTCGCGTCGATGTAGGCGTGCGCGGCGGCGGCGTCCGTGAAGGTTTCGTATTCGGCCGTCGGAATGTTGTGGCGTTTCATGAACGCCTTGGCGAAGTCCTTCGAGCTTTCGAGCTGCGCGGCTTCCTTGGTCGGCCCGAAGATTTTCAGCCCGCGCGAGCGGAACAGATTCACGATGCCCGCGGCGAGCGGCGTTTCCGGACCGACGACGGTCAGCGAAACGTGCTCCTTCTCGACGAAATCGGCGAGCGCGGCCGGGTCCGTGATATCGACGTTGCGCAGGCGCTCGTCCTGCGCGGTGCCGCCGTTGCCGGGCGCCACATAGACGATCTGCACGCGCGGCGACTGCGCGAGCTTCCATGCCAGTGCATGTTCCCGACCGCCCGAACCGACGACGAGTAACTTCATTTGAATCCCCGAAAAGCTTGAATGAAAACTGTGGCCGCGCACGCGTACGCGCCTGGTTGCGGCGCAGTCAGAGCGGTCGAAAGGCGGCTCGCGCGGACATCGGCTGCGTCACGCGCCTTCCAATCGTCGAAGCAAAGCGAAAGCCGTTCCAGTCGCGGCGCGGCGAAACCACCCAGCGCGGCGGCTGCTGCTCCTCGTTACTCGTCGTTGATTGCGGCGTTCGTATAGACTTCCTGCACGTCGTCGAGATTCTCGAGCGCGTCGAGCAGCTTTTGCATCTTCACTGCGTCATCGCCGCTGAATTCGACTTCCGTCTGCGGCTTCATCGTCACTTCGGCGAGTTCGGCCTTGAAGCCCGCGGCTTCGAGCGCGTCCTTCACCTTCTGGAAATCGTTCGGCGGGCAGAGCACTTCGATACTGCCGTCTTCGTTCGTCACGACGTCGTCGGCGCCGGCTTCGAGGGCCGCGTCCATCAGCTTGTCTTCGGGCGTGCCCGGCGCGAACAGGAACTGGCCGACGTGGTCGAACATGAACGACACCGAGCCGTCCGTGCCCATGTTGCCGCCGAACTTCGAGAATGCGTGGCGCACTTCCGCGACCGTGCGCGTGCGGTTGTCCGTCATGGTGTCGACGATGATCGCCGCGCCGCCGATGCCGTAGCCTTCGTAGCGGATTTCTTCGTAGTTCGCGCCATCGACGCCGCCGACGCCGCGCTGGATCGCGCGATTGACGTTGTCCTTCGGCATGTTCGCGTCGTAGGCCTTGTCGACGGCGAGCCGCAAGCGCGGATTCGAGTCGATGTCGCCGCCGCCCATGCGGGCCGCGACCTGGATTTCCTTGATGAGGCGCGTCCAGATCTTGCCTTTCTTCGCGTCGGCCGCTGCTTTCTTATGCTTGATGTTGGCCCATTTCGAATGACCCGCCATTACCTTTCTCCGTCGCGCGCCGCGTGAATTCGTGCGCCTAGTGTGCTGTGTTGCGTGATTATCGACCGGCCCGCGCGCTGCCTCGCTGAGTGCTTCAAAGCGGCTGCCGGGTCCGCCCGGCGACGCGGCGCGATGCTCGGACGCGCGTCGATTTCGGATCGGAAACAGACCAAAATTTTAGCATGGCGCAACGCCCGGACAGCGGGCGTGCGAGCCGGCCCGCCGTGAAAACGAAACCGCCGCGCGAAGGCGCGGCGGTCGGGCGGCGGTCGGGCGGCAAAAGCGGACGGGCGGTCAGTTCCTGGTGCCGAAGAGGCGATCGCCGGCATCGCCGAGACCGGGGACGATATACGCATGCTCGTTCAGATGCGAATCCAGCGACGCCACGTAGAGCTTCACGTTCGGATGCGCGTCCTGAAACACCTTCACCCCCTCGGGCGCGGCGACCAGCGCGACGAAGATGATGTTCTCGTCCTGCACATTGCGCCGCTTCATCACGTCGACGGCGTGCACGGCGGAGTAGCCGGTCGCGACCATCGGATCGCAGAGAATGAACACGCGCTCCTCCAGATCGGGCGGCAGGCGCACGAGATACTCCACCGGCCGATGATCGTCCGCGCGATACACGCCGATATGCCCGACGCGCGCCGACGGCACGAGGTCGAGCAGACCGTCCGACATGCCGATGCCCGCGCGCAGCACCGGCACGATCGCGAGCTTCTTGCCGGCGATCACCGGCGCGTCGATTTCCACGAGCGGCGTTTCCACGCGCTTGGTCGTCAACGGCAGGTTGCGCGTGATTTCATAGCCCATCAGCAGCGTGATTTCCCGAAGCAACTCGCGGAACGTGCGCGTCGACGTGTCCTTGTCCCGCATGTGCGTGAGCTTGTGCTGGATCAGCGGGTGATTGAGGATGAAGAGATTGGGAAAGCGGCTGTCTTGTTTCATGGGTCTCGCGCAGTGCGCGTCCTGCTCGGGTGATGGTCCTGCCGTGGGCGGTCGCGCGCGGCGCAATTCACAGCGCGCCGGGCCGACAGTGGCGACAGTTTACCGAAAAGGCCGCCATGACCTAAGAATAATCGCCGGCGATGCGGCCATGCATGCGCCCACGTTGCCTCCCCGATTCTTCTAGAATGCGCGAGAGGGTTTCGACGCGTGCAACGATGCCACGTTGCCACGCTACGGACCGATTCGAACACTAAGCGACGATCATGGAGGACGGACGATGGATATGGGAATCGCAGGGCGCACCGCGCTCGTGTGCGCGGCGAGCAAGGGACTCGGGCGCGGCTGCGCGGAGGCGCTGGCCGCGGAGGGCGTGAATCTCGTTATCACGGCGCGCACGGCCGAGACGCTCGAAGCGACGGCGGCGAGCATCCGCGCGCAGTATGGCGTCAACGTGCAGGCCGTCGCGTGCGACATCACGACGCCCGAAGGCCACAACGCCGCGCTCGCGGCCTGTCCGCAGCCGGACATTCTGGTGAACAACGCGGGCGGCCCGCCGCCGGGCGACTTCCGCAACTTCACGCATGAGATGTGGATCAAGGCGCTCGAAGCGAACATGCTGACCCCGATCGAGCTCATCAAGCGCACCATCGACGGCATGATCGATCGCGGGTTCGGGCGCATCGTCAATATCACGAGTTCGTCTGTGAAAGCGCCTATCGACGTGCTCGGTCTGTCGAACGGCGCGCGCTCGGGACTCACGGGCTTCGTCGCGGGCGTGGCGCGCAAGGTGGCGGCTACCGGCGTCACCATCAACAACTTGCTGCCGGGCACGTTCGACACCGACCGCGTCGCCGTCACCTTCGAGGCGCAGGCCAAGGCGCAGAACATTTCCATCGAAGAGGCGCGCGCGCGTCGCGCGCAGAGTCTTCCGGCCGGGCGCTTCGGTAATCCGGACGAGTTCGGGCGGACCTGCGCGTTCCTGTGCAGCGTGCATGCCGGCTATATCATCGGCCAGAACATATTGATCGACGGCGGCGCTTATCCTGGCACCTACTGACCGGCGACACGACAAGAGGGGAGAAGGCAGCACATGAGCACACGCGTCGCGCTGATTGCGCACGACATGAAAAAGGACGACATCGTCGCGCTCGCGGGCGAGTATGTCGACACATTGGCGCAATGCCAGCTGGTCGCGACCGGCACCACGGGCGCGCGCATCGCGGCGGCGCACGGGCTCGATGTCGAGCGCAAGCTGTCCGGCCCGCATGGCGGCGACTTGCAGATCGGCGGCGAACTGGCGGAAGGGCGCGTCGACGTCGTGATCTTTCTGCGCGACCCGATGACGCCGCAGCCGCACGAGCCCGACATCAACGCGCTGGTGCGCGCCTGCGACGTGCATAACGTGCCGTGCGCGACCAACGTGTCGACCGCGCGCATGATTCTCGACGAGTTGCGCGCCCGGCTGGTGAAGGCGCGCTGAAGCATCCACGAAACGAAGGAGACGTTCGAGCGATGACCAAGGCAATCCGATTCGACAAAACCGGCGGCCCCGAAGTCATGAAATGGGTCGATGTGAACGTGGGCGAGCCGGGCAAGGGCGAAATCCGCGTGAAGCATCATGCGGTGGGGCTCAACTTCATCGACGTGTATTTCCGCACCGGCCTCTATCCGATGCCGCTGCCCGGCGGCCTCGGCATGGAAGGCGCGGGCGAGGTGACGGCGGTAGGCGAGGGCGTCACGCAGTTCAAGCCGGGCGATCGCGTGGCGTATGCGTCGCGTCCGCCGGGCGCCTACGCGGAAGAACGCGTGATGGCGGCGGATTACGTCGTCAAGCTGCCGGATGCGATCGGCTATGAGGATGCCGCGTCGATCATGCTGCAAGGGCTGACGGCGCAATATCTGCTGCGCCGCACGTACCGCGTGAAGGCGGGCGACACCGTGCTCATTCACGCGGCGGCGGGCGGCGTCGGCATGCTCGCGTGCCAGTGGGCGAAGGCGCTCGGCGCGACGGTCATCGGCACGGTCGGATCGGACGAAAAAGCGGCGCTGGCGAAAGAGCACGGCTGCGATCACGCGATCGTGTATACGCGCGAGAACTTCACGCAACGCGTGCGCGAGATCACGAACGGCGCGGGCGTGCCCGTGGTCTACGATTCGATCGGCAAGGACACCTATGTGGGCTCGCTCGATTGCCTTGCGCCGCTCGGTCTTTTCGTGAGCTTCGGCAATTCGTCGGGGCCGCTGCCGCCGATCGATTCGTCGGAGCTCGCCGGGCGCGGCTCGCTCTTCTTCACGCGTCCGACGCTCTTCAGCTATATCGCAAAGCGCAGTGATCTCGACACGATGGCCGCCGAATTGTTCGACGTGGTGTCGTCGGGCAAGGTGAAGACGAACGTGCGGCAGCGCTATCCGCTCGCGGACGCGGCGCGCGCCCACGAAGAACTCGAAGCGCGCAAGACGACCGGCTCGACGATACTTTTGCCTTGAACGCGCGGATGTGCGCGGCCGGCTCGCCACCACAACCAAATAAAAAACGATGAGCGAGCCGTCCTTCACCGTCGTCCTGATCGAAGACGAAAAGCAGATCCGGCGCTTCGTGCGCGTGTCGCTCGAAGCGCAGCAGATGACCGTGTTCGAAGCCGAAACCGGCCAGCAAGGGCTGATCGCGGCGGCCACGCGCAAGCCGGATCTCGTGATCGTGGATCTCGGCCTGCCGGACACGGACGGCATCGACGTGATCCGCGAATTGCGAAGCTGGACCGAAGTGCCGGTGATCGTGCTCTCGGCGCGCACGCAGGAAGAGGAAAAAGTCGCCGCGCTCGATGCCGGCGCGGACGATTATCTGACCAAGCCCTTCGGCGTCTCCGAACTGATGGCGCGTATCCGCGCGCACTTGCGGCGGCGCAATCAGACGGCGGCGAGCGAAACGCCCGTGGTCAGCTTCGGCGATGTCACGGTCGATCTCGCGCTACGCCGCGTCACGCGAAACGGCGAAAGCGTGCATTTGACGCCGATCGAATACCGTCTGCTCGCGACGCTCGTGCGCGACGCGGGGCGCGTGCTGACGCACAGGCATTTGCTGCGCGAAGTGTGGGGGCCGTCGCATGTCGAGAGTCCGCATTACCTGCGCATCTACATGGCGCATCTGCGGCAGAAGCTCGAACGCGACGCCGCGCAGCCGGAGCATATCGTCACGGAAACGGGCGTCGGCTACCGGCTCGTCGGCGCGAACTGAGGGCGCTTACGCCGTAGCGGCAGCGGGCGCATCGAGCGCATCGTCGATAGGCACGTCGCCGCCGACGAAGCCGATCGTGCGATTCGTCACGCCGAGCAGCAGGCAGCGCATCACCACTTCCGCGACGTCTTCGCGCGAGACCGCCGGCATCTGTTCGACGCGTTCGTCGGCGAGCGCGATCGTCCCGCGCCCCGGCGCATCCGAAAGCGGACCCGGCCGCAGAATTGCGTACGGCACGCCGCGGCGGGCGACGTAATCGTCGGCTTCGCGCTTCATGCGTGAATAGTGGCGCAGCGCGAGCGGACTGCGCTGCGGCTGATACGCCGACAACGCGCTCACCACAACCAGTTGCCGCACGCGCCGGCGCTTCGCGTAATCGGCGGTGCGCATGACGGCGTCGCGGTCGATGTCGCGTTCCTCGCTCACCCCTTCCGATTCCGCCGAGCCCGCCGCGTAGACGACGTGCGTGATGTCGTCCAGCGCATGCGAGAAGTCGTGCGTCAGATCGCCGAGCACGATCTCCGCGCCGAGCGCAGCGAACTCGCTCTTGTGCGCGGACTTGCGCAACAGCGCGCGAAAGGGAATGCCTTCTTCATGCAAACGCCGCGCGACATGGCGGCCCGTGCGGCCGTGCGCGCCGATCAGCAGGACTTTCATCGCCTTCATTCGAGACGCTCCTTGCGTGGACGGTCAGAACACCGTAGGCCATTCTCGCGGTCCATGCCAGCGTAACGTCATTCGACCGCGCTTGCAGGAGTCGCGCCGTCCTTGCGACGCGCCCGCCGCGCTTCCCCGCGCACGCGGACGCGGTCCATGTACAGATAGACGACGGGCGTGGTGTAGAGCGTCAGCATCTGACTCACGATCAGGCCGCCGACGATCGCGATGCCGAGCGGCGCGCGCATCTCCGAGCCTTCGCCCGTGCCGAACGCGAGCGGCAGCGCGCCGAGCAGCGCGGCGGCGGTCGTCATCATGATCGGGCGAAAGCGCAGCAGGCAGGCTTCCTCGATCGCATCGCGCGAGGTCTTCGCGCCGTGGCGCGTCGCCTCGATCGCGAAGTCCACCATCATGATCGCGTTCTTCTTCACGATGCCGATCAGCAGAATCACGGCGATCAGAGCGATGATGCTGAACTCCGTGTGAAAGAGCAGCAGCGCCAGCAGCGCGCCGATGCCCGCCGACGGCAGCGTGGAAAGAATCGTGATCGGGTGGATGTAGCTCTCGTACAGAATGCCGAGCACGATGTACACCGCCGCGAGCGCCGCGAGAATGAGAAGCGGCTGATCGTTGAGCGATTGCTGGAAGGCCTGCGCCGTGCCCTGAAAGCTGCCGTGAACGGTCGGCGGAACGCCGAGTTCGGCCATCGTTTCGTAGATGGCGGCGGTCGCGGCCGAGAGCGACTTGCCCGGCGGCAAGTTGAACGAAATGGTCGAGGCGACGAACTGGCTCTGGTGATTCACCGAAAGCGGCGTGTTGCCCGGCCCGAACTTCGCGATGGACGAGAGCGGGACCATCGTTTCCTTCGACGTGGACACCGCCGCGCCCGACGACGATCCCGACTTACCGCTCGCCGCAATGGCGTTGGTCGCGGAATTGCGCACGGATTCGAGCGCGAGCGCGGCGGTGGTGTCGGCCGTGCTGGTCGACGATCCGCCCGCGCCGGTCGAACCCGTCGCGGATGTGGATGCCGTGCTCGTCGCGCTGGATGTCGTCGTGGAATTGGTCGATGCGGCGCCGCTCGCCGTGCCGCCCGACGTGCTGATGTAGATCTGCTTCAGCATTTCCGGGTCTTGCCAGTACTTCGGCGCGACTTCCATGACGACGTGATACTGCGACAACGGGTTGTAGATGGTCGAGACCTGCCGCTGGCCGAACGCGTCGTAGAGCGTGTTGTCGATCTGCGCGGGCTTGATGTTCAGGCGCGCGGCGGTCGCGCGGTCGAACGTCACCATCGCTTCGAGGCCGCCTTGTTGCTGATCCGAATTCACGTCGGTCAGCTCGGGGCGGTGTTGCAGCGCCTCGGTGATCTTCGGCGCCCATGTGTACAGGTCGGAGGTCGTGTCCGAGAGCAGCGTGAACTGATACTGCGCGTTCGACTGCCGGCCGCCCACGCGAATGTCCTGCACCGCCTGAAGGAACGTGCGCGCGCCCGCGACATTGGCGAGCGGTCGGCGCAGGCGGTTGATGACCTGATCCGCCGAAATCTTGCGCTCGCTTTTCGGCTTGAGCGAGATGAACATGAAGCCAGAATTCGTCGAACGTCCGCCCGTGAAACCCGCGACGCTATCGACGGCGGGATCGGCCTCGACAATGCGCATCATCTCGGAGAACTTGACCTTCATCGCCTGAAACGACGTGCTCTGGTCCGCCTGAATGCCGCCGATGATGCGCCCCGTGTCCTGCTGCGGGAAAAAGCCCTTCGGCACGATCACGTACAGATAGAAGTTGAGTCCGATGGTCGCGAGCAGAATCAGCAGGATGGTGCGCGGATGCCCGAGCGCCCAGCCGAGCGTGCGCGCATAACCGCGCTGCATGCGCTCGAATTGCCGTTCGAGCCAGCGCGCGACGCGTCCTTCCTCGCGCTTCTCGCGCGGTTCTTCGAGCAGGCGCGAGCACATCATCGGCGTGACGGTCAGCGACACGACGAGCGACACCGCAATGGCGAGCGAGAGCGTCAGCGCGAATTCGCGGAACAGCCGCCCGACGATGCCGCCCATCAGCAAGATGGGCAGGAACACGGCGACGAGCGACACGCTGATGGACAGCACCGTGAAGCCGACCTCCCGCGCGCCGATGATCGCGGCCTGCATGCGCGGCACGCCTTTTTCGACGTGCCGCGCGATGTTTTCGAGCACGACGATGGCGTCGTCGACCACGAAGCCCGTCGCGATGGTGAGCGCCATCAGCGAGAGATTGTCGAGCGAGAAACCGAGCAGGTACATCGCCGCGAACGTGCCGATGATCGAGATCGGCACGGCGACGCTCGGTATCAGCGTCGCGCGCCAGTTGCGCAGGAACAGGAACACGACCATCACGACGAGCGCGACTGCGATTACGAGCGTGAGTTCGGTGTCGTGCAGCGACGAGCGAATGGTGGTCGAGCGGTCCGCCGTCGGCGTGATCTCCACGTCGGCGGGCAGGGCAGCCTGCAATTGCGGCACCATCGCCTTCACGCGATCGATCGTCTCGATGATGTTCGCGCCCGGCTGCCGGTACAGAATGACGAGTACCGCGTGCTTGTTGTTGATGAGGCCGAGATTGCGCAAGTCCTCGACCGAATCGACCACTTCGCCGACGTCCGAGAGCTTCACCGCCGAGCCGTTGCGATACGCGATCACGAGGTCCTTGTACTGCGCGGCCTTGCTCGCCTGATCGTTGGTGTAGAGCTGGACGTGCGTGCCCTGGAACTCGATCGCGCCTTTCGGGCTGTTCGCGTTCGCCGACGCGAGCGCCGCCCGCACGTCCTCCAGCCCGATGCCATAGTGGAACAGCGCGCCCGGCTCCAGTTCCACGCGCACCGCCGGGTTCGCCGACCCGCTCACGTCGACTTCGCCGACGCCCGGCACCGTCGAAAGCGTCTGTTGGAGCACGGTCGCGGCGGAATCGTAGAGCGAGCCCGCCGTGCGCGTGGGCGACGACAGCGCGAGCACGAGAATCGGCGCGTCGGCGGGATTGACCTTGTGATAGGTCGGATTGCTGCGCAGCGAAGTCGGCAGGTCGGCGCGCGCGGCGTTGATCGCGGCCTGCACGTCGCGCGCGGCGCCGTCGATGTCGCGATTCAGGCCGAATTGCAGCGTGATGCGCGTGCTGCCGACGGAACTCATCGACGTCATTTCGCTCACGTCCGCGATGCTGCCCAGGTGCCGCTCCAGCGGACTCGCCACGCTCGTCGCCACGGTCTCCGGACTCGCGCCCGGCAACGACGCCTGCACGGAGATGGTCGGGAAATCGACCTGCGGCAGCGGCGCGACCGGCAGCTTCACGAACGCGAACATGCCGGCAAGCGCGATGCCGACGGCGAGCAGCGTCGTCGCCACCGGCCGGTCGATGAAAAGGCGCGACAGGTTCATGCCTTACTCCACGTCGCCGGCCGCACGCGCCGCGCTCATGCCGTCGCCGCCGAAGCGCGCGCGCAGCTTGCGGCCGAGCGAATCGAAGCCGAGGTAGATCACGGGCGTCGTGAAGAGCGTGAGCAACTGCGACACGATCAACCCGCCGACGATCGCGATGCCGAGCGGATGGCGCAGCTCCGAACCCGCGCCCCAGCCGAGCATCAGCGGCAGCGCGCCGAGCAGCGCGGCCATCGTCGTCATCAGAATCGGGCGGAAGCGCAACAGACACGCCTGAAAAATCGCCTCGCGCGGCGGCTTGCCTTGCTCGCGTTCGGCTTCGAGCGCGAAGTCGATCATCATGATCGCGTTCTTCTTCACGATGCCGATCAAAAGCACGATGCCAATGATCCCGATGATGTCCAGATCGTGCCCGGTGATTATCAGCGAGAGCAGCGCGCCGACGCCGGCCGAAGGCAGCGTCGAGAGAATGGTGATCGGGTGGATGAAGCTCTCGTACAGCACGCCGAGCACGATATACATCGTCACGATGGCCGCGAGAATCAGGAACAGTTCGTTGGACAGCGACGCCTGGAACGCGAGCGCCGCGCCCTGATAGCGGATCTGGAACGATGCCGGCAAGCCGATCTCGTTCTTCGCTTCTTCGATGGCCTTCACCGCCGCGCCGAGCGACGCGCCCTTCGCGAGATTGAACGAGACGGTCGTCGCCGGAAACTGCCCGAGGTGCGTGACGAGCAAAGGCGCGGCGCGTTCGTGGAACTTGGCGATGGCCGAGAGCGGCACCTGTCCGTTCGTCGCGGTGGAAGAGGGCAGATAGATGCCGTTGAGCGTCTCGCTGTAATGCGCGTCCGTCGGCTCGCTTTCCAGAATCACACGGTACTGGTTCGACTGCGTGAAGATGGTCGAAATGATGCGTTGGCCGAACGCGTCGTACAGCGCGTTGTCCACGGTCGCCGGCGTGATGCCGAAGCGCGCCGCCGTTTCGCGGTCGATTTCGACATACACCGATTGGCCGTTCTGCTGAAGATCGGTGGCGACATCCGTCAGGATCGACGTATGTTGCAGCCGGTCGACGAGCTTCGGCACCCATTGCGCGAACTCGGAAGGATTCGGGTCCGTCAACATGAACTGATACTGCGTCGGGCTGACCGTGGAGTCGATCGTCAAATCCTGCACCGGCTGCATGTAGAGCTTGATGCTCGGAATGTCCGCCACTTCGTTCTGAATCGAGCGGATGATTTCGCTCGAACTGTTGCTGCGGTCGTCGCGCGGCTTCAGGTTGATCAGCATGCGGCCGCTGTTGAGCGTGATATTCGTGCCGTCCACGCCGATGAACGAGGTGAGACTCTCGACGTCCGGGTTCTGCAGAATCTTCGCCGCGAGCGCTTGCTGCTGTTCCGCGACCGCCTGATACGACGCCGCCTGCGGCGCCTGCGTGATCGCCTGAATCACGCCTGTGTCCTGCGTCGGGAAGAAGCCCTTCGGAATGAAAACGTACAGCACGCCGGTCAGCACGAGCGTGAGCAGCGCGACCACGAGCGTCGAACGCTGCCGGTCGAGCACCCATTCGAGCGCCACCGCATAGCGGCCGATGACGTAATCGATGAACTGATGCGCGCGCGCCTCGAATCGCTTGCTGTCCTTCGGCGGCGTATGGCGCAGCAGTTTCGCGCACATCATCGGCACCAACGTGAGCGACACGATCGCCGAAATCACGATGGTCACCGCGAGCGTGATCGCGAATTCATGGAAGAGCCGCCCGACGACATCGCCCATGAAGAGCAGCGGAATCAGCACCGCGATGAGCGACACCGTGAGCGAAATGATCGTGAAGCCGATCTGCCGCGAGCCTTTCAGCGCCGCTTCGAGCGGAGATTCGCCTTCCTCCACGTAACGCGCGATGTTCTCGATCATCACGATGGCGTCGTCCACGACGAAGCCTGTCGCGATGGTGAGCGCCATCAGCGAAAGGTTGTCGAGCGAGAAGCCGCACAGGTACATGACCGCGAGCGTGCCGACGAGCGAGAGCGGCACCGACAGGCTCGGAATGATGGTCGCGTAGACGTTCGCGAGGAAGAGATAAATGACGAGCACGACCAGCACGACGGACAGGGCGAGCTCGAACTGCACGTCGCGCACGGAGGCGCGAATGGTCGTGGTGCGGTCGGTGACCACGCGCACGTCGAGCGCGGCCGGCAGCGACTGCTGCAACTGCGGCAGCAGCTTCTTGATGCCGTCCACCACCTGAATGACGTTCGCGCCCGGCTGACGTTGCACGTTGAGAATGATGGCGGGCGTCGAATCGACCCACGCGCCGAGCTTCGTGTTCTCCGGTCCCTGCACGATGGTCGCGACGTCCGTCAGCATCACCGGCCGCCCGTTCCGGTACGCGACGACCGCGCTCTTGTACGCGTTCGCGTCGGTGAGCTGATCGTTCGCGTTGATGGTGTAGGCGCGCGTCGGGCCGTCGAAATTGCCCTTCGGCGTGTTGACGTTGAGGTTCGAGATCGTGGTGCGCAGATCGTCGATATTAAGCCCGTACGAGGCGAGCGCGCGCGTATTGGCCTGAATGCGCACGGCCGGCCGGTTGCCGCCGCTCACCGACACGAGGCCCACGCCCGCGACCTGCGAGATCTTCTGCCCGAGCCGCGTGTCCGCGAGATCCTGCACCTGCGTGAGCGGCAGCGTCTTGGAACTGATCGCGAGCGTCATGATCGGCGCGTCGGCGGGATTGACCTTTGCGTAGATCGGCGGGGCGGGGAGGTCGGACGGCAGCAGATTGCCCGCCGCATTGATGGCGGCCTGGACTTCCTGCTCGGCGATATCAAGCGGCAAGTCGAGGCTGAACTGCAATGTGATGACCGATGCCCCCGCGGAACTCTGCGACGACATCTGGTTCAGGCTCGCCATCTGCCCGAACTGCTTTTCGAGCGGCGCGGTGACGCTGGACGTCATCACGTCCGGCGACGCGCCGGGGTAGAAGGTCTGCACCTGAATAGTCGGATAGTCGACGGCGGGCAGCGCGGACAGCGGCAAAAAGCGCAGCGCGACGAGACCGACGAGCATGATCGCCGCCATCAGCAGCGCCGTGCCGACCGGTCGCAGGATAAATATGCGGGAGGGATTCATGCGCGAGGCTTAGAGTTCACTGCTGCTGTTGCTGACGGCGATGATGCCCGCCGTGCTGCGCGCCCGATGCGCCCGAAGCCGCCGCAGCAGCCGATGCGCCCGATGCCCCCGACGCGGCCTTGGCGCGTTCGGCCGGAATCGTGATCTTCGCGCCTTCCTTCAGGCGGTCGGAGCCGTCGATCACCACGCGCTCGCCCACTTGCAGGCCGGACTTGATGCTCGTGCGCTCGCCATCGACCGGGCCGGTTTTCACGTTGCGCACGGTCACCGTATTGTCCGGCTTCACGACGTACACGAAGGAACCGGACGAGCCGTTGAGCACCGCCGAAGTCGGCACGATGGTCGCGTTCTTGATGACGTCGACGAGCAGCTTCGTGTTCACGAACTGATTCGGGAAGAGCCGGTTTTCCTTGTTGTCGAAGGTGGCGCGCAGCTTCACGGTGCCCGTGGCCGTGTCGATCTGGTTGTCGACGGTTTCGAGATAGCCGGATTCGATCGCCGTGGTGTTCGCGCGGTCATAGGCCGTCGCCGACATTTTCACGCCCGCGCGCAGCGGCTTCATGATCGCGGAGAGGTTGTCCTCGGAAGTCGTGAAGATCACGCTGATCGGCTGCAACTGCGTGATGACGACGACGCCATTGGTGTCGCCCGTCGTCACGTAGTTGCCCGGATCGACCTGACGCAAGCCCACGCGCCCGGAGACCGGCGCGGTAATGCGCGCGTAGGCGAGGTCGAGCTTGTACGTGTCGACGTTGGCCTGATCCGACTTCACCGCGCCTTCGTACTGCTTGACGAGGGAGGCCTGCGTGTCCACCTGCTGCTTGGCGATGGAGTCCTGCGAGAGCAGCGTCTGATACCGCTGCAAGTCGAGCCGCGCGGTTTGCAGCAGCGCCTGATCGCGGGCGAGCGTGCCTTGCGCGTTACGCAGCGAAATCTCGTAGGGACGCGGGTCGATTTGCGCGAGCAGATCGCCCTTCTTGACCATCTGGCCTTCGCGGAACGCCACTTCCATCAGCGTGCCGTTGAGCTGCGTCTTCACGGTGACGTTCGCGAGCGGCGTGACCGTGCCGAGCGCATTGATGACGACCGGCATCTCGCCTTGCGACACGGTCGCCACGTGCACCGGCTGAGGCTGGTTCATCGCATTCGCGCCGCCGCGCCGTCCGCCCTGACTCGCCTGCTGCGGCGAACCCGCTGTGCCGCCGCGATTCCACGGATGCCACCACGCGACCGCTCCCGCGACGATCAGGACGGCCACGACGAGCGGCACGAGACGGCGGCGGCGTGGCGCGGCGGTGGTGACGGGCGGGGCAGTCGGAGTGGGATCGGCGGGGCGCGCGGGCGTCGTGCGCGGCTCGGCGGGAGGGTTCTTTCGGTCGTCCATCGTGTGGTGGCTGGGTGTTTCCAAGTCTGTCATACGGGGCGCGGATGGGCGGCATCTCGCGATGCGGTCGGGGGAGAGCCGGGGAAAGGCGGCGGGCGCGGCCCGCGCGTGCCAGGCTGGACAGAGCCTGAGTCAGAGGTCCGGCGCGGCCCCGGTGCGCGCGAAGCATGATGCTACGTCGCGCGCCCATGCCCGTCCACCGGGCTTTCTTTCGGATAATTACGAGCGTTACACGCGTCGGCAAAGGCCCGGACGCGTGCGGCAGAGCGCGTAAGTTTAATGGCTTACGGCAGATGGCGCGGCGCCCGCCGTGCCGCCGATCTCGCGCGCGATCTGCGCGACGCAATCGAGCAGCGCGGGCACCACGCTCGTGATCAGGGTCTCGTGCGGACACTGATGCGCCGCGCCGCCGCAGTTGACCGAATAACGCTCCTCCGACGGCCCGACGAAGCCCGCGGCCACCGCATTTAGCCCGTGATGCCATTCCCCGAGCGAAATCGCGAAACCACGGCGGCGCGCGTCGTCGAGGCCGCGCTGCAAGCCGCCGGAGATGCTCGGCCAGTCGTCGCCGGATGCCGTCTGTAGGCTGCCGATCAGCGCCTGCTGGTCGGCGTCCGACAGAACGGAGAGATACGCGCGCCCGACCGCCGTGCGGCTCAGGTCCATTCGGCCGCCTACTTCGAGTCGCGAGACGAGCACGGCCGAGCGTGGCCGGATGGCGTCGATGACGACCATTTCGAGCCGGTCGCGCACGGCCAGATGCACGCTGAGTCCGGTCCGTTCGGCTAGCGCGATCAGAAACGGCCGCGCTCGCGCCCGGATGTCGAAGTTGCGCAAGAAGCCGTTGCTGAGCTCCAGTACGGACGCCGTCAGGACGAAGCGCTCGCTGTCGGGCAGACGCAGCAGCAGTCCCGCGCCGACGAGCGTGGCCGTGATCCGCGATACGGTAGGTTTAGGAATGCCGGTCCATTCGGTCAGTTCGCGGTTGCTGACCGGGGCATCCGCAGCGGCAATGCGGCGCAACACATCGAGACCGCGCGCAAGGGCGGTGACTTCGTCGCTATCCCTGTCTTTCGTTTTGGTTCGGCTCGACGACCGGTCGCTCATCGTGGGCATCTTTTTTTGTGAAACATCGTTTCGAATGCTGAGTGGAACATTCCATTCAGGCGACGCCTGAAGCTTGCAAGCGATGCAAGGCCCGATGATAAGCCGCACGCGCCGAGTCGGTGTAATCGGAACCGATTCCGAAAGACATCGTTGGGCAGATGCCCGGACGCTGAAATTTTGCTTGACTTGAGCAGTGATCCCGGAAAAAATGGAATCCGATTTCGAAAGGACTGGGCGATGTGCGCGACCGCTTTCCGCTCTAGGCTTCGATCACAGTCTCTCAGGTTCTAGCACGGCCCTCGGAATGGCTAGAACTTTTAAGGCGCTACGGAAACGTGGCGCCTTTTTTTTCGTCGAGTGCTTTTGAGCCAGTTCGGCCCGAATATACGCCGAAAACGTATGGAGTGTTTATTGAATTCGCGCGACAGGCGAGCGCGGCGTCAGAACGCGCCGCGCGGAGACGTCAGTGCAGTTCGGTGAACACGCGGCGTTGCCGGAGCAACAGCTTGCCGCGCACGATCCAGTACAGGCTCGCTGCCAGCAGCGCCGAGGCGACGCCCATCACGAGGAGCGGGGATACGCGTTCGGGCGCGGGCTGGCTCGTTGCGACGACCAGCGCGGCGAAGAAAGCGCCGCCCGCCTGATAGTACGAGCGTTTCGCGAGAATGCGACGCATGCGATGCGTGGTGAAACGGGAGACGGGGGCGCGCGTGAAGGGTTCGAAGAGCATCAACCCAGCGACGAGGGCGATGGCGAGGTTCATGTAAATCATGGCGGGGTTTCGGTGGGAGGGGCGAGACTGCGGCGAATATAGACCGGACCGAACGATGCCAAAAGCAGAAGTGTCCTAAATGTAGAGGAAACATTCTATTGAGCGTCTCTGCGTCGCAGTGAAGCCACCGCAGTTCGCTTGCAATGCAAGCTTTCGCGAGTTGCCGGGTTCGAGGCGTATGATGAGCCCGCGTTTCGGGATGCGCCCGAATCTCAGCACGAAGCAGGAGGCAGGACCATGAAGCCCAACTCGATGACTCCGGTCGCGCGTATCGCATTCGCGCTCGCCGTGCTCGGCGTGCTCGCCGCATGCGAGAAGCACGACGCCGCCGCCGGCCAGGCTGCGAACGCCTACAACAATCTTGCGAGTCAGACGACGCAGAAGCTCGATCAGGCGGCGAGCTACGTCGGCCAGAAGGTCGACGCGGCAAAGCAGTCGGCACAACAGAGTTTCGATCACGCCGGCTCCGCGCCGGACTTGTCCGCGAGCAGCGTGGCCGCGTCGGCGCGCGCCAATTTGCAGAGCGCGGCAAGCGCGACGAACGCCGCCATCGCCGATGCCGCGAGCGCAACCGGCGCGGGTTTGCAGACGGCGGGCCGCAAGCTGCAGGAGTGGTCGGCCAAGGACGGCGGTGCATCGGGCACGCAGGCGTCGGGTTCCGACTCGGCGAGCGATGCCGGCACGCGCACGGACATGGACAAATAAGCGGCCGGTCGAATAGGCGCGCTTAACATTCGGTTACCTCGACAGTGCGCGGCGCGCGCAAGTCAGCCGCTAAACTGGCGGTCTTTCGGAAATCGAGACCGTTATGAAACTACGCAAGCTCGCGGATCGCGGCGCGCTAGCGTTTGTCGCGATATCCCGGATCTCCGCCTTCGCGCTGCGGCGCGGCGTACAGCAGGCGGGCATCCCCGGAATCCGTGCGATATCGTTCCTGACGACGCTCATCCTCATCGCGCTGTTCTCGCTGACGATTCCCGCCGCAGAAGCCGCCCCGGCGCTCGACCTGCCGTCGCTCCAGGAACTGATCGCGCCGCCAGCGCCGGCAGCGTCAGCCGACGCCGCATCGGGCGCATCCGCGTCCGTTCCCTCCGATGCCGACATGGTGCGCTCGCTCGACACCGTCATTTCGACGCTAGACAGCGACCGTCAGCGCAGCGCGCTGGTTGCGCAACTGAAGAAGCTGCGCGACGCCAAGCGCGCAGCCGAAGCCGCCGCGCCGCCGACCGCAGCCGCCGCCGCCACGCAGCCGGCATCGACGGACGCTGCCGCGCCGTCGCCGACCACGCCGCCGATCGCCACGACCAACGCCGCCTCATCCGTGGTGGCCGCCATCGCGCAGAACGCCGGTTTGCTCGGCGCGATCGCGTCGGCGCTCACGAGCATCGAGGCGGACGTGAAGCGCGGCAAGACGCCGGTCGCGTACTGGAGCGGGCGCTTCAACGCCGCGGGCAACGAGCTCTTCACCATCGTCACGAGCCAGAGCCGCGAGCCGTTCGGCCGCACGCTCTTCAATTACTTCGCGACGCTCGCGGGCTGGGGCGCGTGTGCGTTTCTGCTCGTAAGCCTGCAGCGCCGCATGCACAGGCGCTACGGCATCGAAGCCGGGCTGCATTCGAATCCGACCACGCGCGAGCTGCTTCTCTTCACGATGCGGCGCGTGGCGCCCTATGTCTTCGCGTTCGTCGCGGCGCTAACGTTCGTGCACATGATGCCGCAGTCGCTCGGCCGCACGCTCGCGATGGTCACCGCCTACGCGATCGTCGCGGGCGCGGTGTTCTCGGCGATCTGTCTCATCATGTTCTCGCTGTTCGGGTCGGCGCACCGGCGTGTCGCGGTGAACGTGCTGATCGTTCACGCGCGGCGGCTCTTGTTCGCTATCGGCACGTTCGGCGCGCTCGGCGATGCTGCGGCCAATTACGACGTCGCCCAGCAATTCGGCACGAATCTGTCGGCGCTCATTTCGACCTTCGCGAACATGGTCGCGGCCGGCCTCACCGCGTATTTCGCGCTCGCTTTCCAGCGGCCCGTCGCGCATCTGATCCGCAGCCGCACCTACGAGCAGCGCAACACCCGCAAGGCCGCGACCGAAACGTTCGAGGTGGTCGCGTCGTTGTGGCAAGTGCCGCTGTTGCTGCTCGCGTGCGCGTCGGTGGTGGCGACGCTCGCGGGCATCGGCACGTCCGAGAACGTGCTGCAAATGGCGATCGCCACGGCCGGCTTGCTCGTCGTCGCGTTCTTCCTCTCGGCCATCGTCATTCGCATCACACGGCCCAAATCGCGCAGGCCGCGCCGCCAGTCGGCGTATGTCCGGCGGCTCGTGAAGTTCGTCGGCACGATGATCGTCGTCGGCATATGGCTCGCGTTCCTCGAAGTCTCGTCGCGCTTCTGGGGCTTCTCGCTCGCGCAGATGGCCGAGCGCAGCGTGGCGGCGCGCGGCATCACGCACGCGGTCAGCATGATCGTGCTGACGTTCTTCGTCGTATGGCTCGTGTGGATTCTGATCGACACGGGCATTCAGGAGGCGCTCAAGCCCGATTCCGCGCGGCGCAGCGGACGCGGGCCGAGCATGCGCGCGCGCACCATGCTGCCGTTGTTGCGCAACGTCGTGTTCGTCGTGCTCTTTCTGGTCGCGGCGATCGTCACGGCGGCCAATCTCGGGCTGAACGTGACGCCGCTGCTCGCCGGTGCGGGCGTGATCGGTCTTGCGGTCGGCTTCGGCGCGCAATCGCTGGTGGCGGATCTCATCACGGGGCTTTTCATCATCATCGAAGACACCATTTCGGTCGGCGACTCGATCGAAGTGGAAGGCGGTCACGCGGGCATCGTCGAGAGCCTGACGATACGCACGGTGCGGCTGCGCGACGGGCAAGGCGCCATTCACGCCATTCCGTTTTCGCAGATCAAGACGGTGAAGAACCTGTCGCGCGACTTCGCGTACGCGGTGTTCGAAGTGCGCGTGCCGTTCTCGGCGGACGTGGACGAAGTGACGGAGATGATTCGCGAGGTCGGCGCCGAGCTCATGGATGATCTGCGCTATCGGCGGGAGATGCTGGGTCCGGTCGAAGTTTGGGGACTGGACCGTTTCGATCCGAACTGGATGGTCGTGAAAGGGCAGATCAAGACGCGGCCGCTTCTGCAATGGAGCGTCGCGCGCGCGTTCAACTTGCGCATCAAGCGGAAAATGGACGCAGCGGGCATGGAGATTCCCGTGCCGCAAATGCAGGTGCAGATGGCGCAGCGCGGCGGGCACGATGCGGGCGATGCGGCCCACGCGGCAAAGGCCAAGCGCATCTGGCTGGACGACGAGCCACCGCTCGCCGACGCGGAGTCGGGCCCGGCGGCGACGGTCAAGGCCGTGGACGTATCGCACGAGCCGCGGCCCGCGCCGCCCGCCACCGATCTCTCGGTGCCGATTCCGCCGCAGATCACGACGGCGCCCGAGCCCGGCAAAGGCTGAGTCGACCGGGTCGCTCAGGCGGCGAGAAGATCGTTGACGTGCGTGGCGATATGCTCGCCGGCCACGCCGTAGATGTGGATCGATACGGCGCGCGTTGCCGCGTCGGCGGGATTGCAGAGCTGATGAATCGCGCCGCGTCCCGCGTCCGCATACGACACGGCGCCCGCTTCGCGCGGATGCCGGCGCGTCTCGACGGCGCGATGCGTGTTCGCGTCCCAGCGATACTGCGTCTCAGCGAGCGCGCCGTCGGTGACCGCGTAACCGCACCATGTCCGATGCGCGTGCACGGGGCTCGACTGCCCCGGCTCCCAGACGAGCGCGGCGATCGCGTAACGGCCGAGCGGATCGGCGGCGAGCAGATGACGCTGGTAGCCCTGCGGACTGCCGGCGCGCTGATCGGCACGCAGAAGCGCCGGATCGGCGATCGCCCGGGAAAGCGCCGCATGCACGCGCACGCCGAACGACATGCCGCCATCGGCTTGCGCCGCATCGAGCGCGGCGTCGATTTCGCGACAGAGGCGGCTGACGGAGGCATTCCGGTCAGCCGGGAAATGCGCGCTGCGTTGAGTGGCGAGTTCGAGTTTCATGGTGACCTGCTTGCCGGTGATGTCGATCACGAATTTATACCGGCTTGCATCCGGAAACGGTTTCCATATAATTCCGCTCGGAGAAGCAAAAATAGAAAATTTTCCTATCGGGGGTGCAGTATGGGAATGGACCTCATCGACCGCAAGCTGCTCGAACTGCTGCAAGGCGACGTGACGATGCCTATCGCGGAACTGGCGTCGCGGGTGAATCTGTCGCAGACGCCGTGCTGGAAGCGGGTGCAGCGTCTGAAGGAGACCGGCGTGATTCGCGCGCAGGTCGCGCTGTGCGACCCGAAGAAGCTCGGCGTCGGCACGACGGTGTTCGTCGCGGTGCGCACGAATCAGCACACGCAAAGCTGGGCCGACGAATTCACGCGTGCCGTGCGCGATATCCCGGAAGTGGTCGAGGTGTATCGAATGAGCGGGGAGACGGATTACTTGCTGCGCGTGGTGGTATCCGACATCGACGATTACGACCGCGTCTACAAGCAGCTCATTCGCGCGGTGCCGCTCTACGATGTCAGTTCGAGCTTCGCGATGGAGCAGATCAAGTACTCGACGGCGCTGCCGGTGCGGCCCGCCGCCGACGCCTGACCGCGTCGCATAGAAACGCGCAAAGAAAAGCCGCCCGGGGAGGGCGGCGCAACACGTCCGGTCACTAGGTATTCCGGTCTTGCCCCTTCAAGCCCTCGCCGGAATCGGACGCGCATGGAATCGCGTCGAGTATGGTCGTTCAGGCTCGCCTCTTACAAGTTGGGCGATGCAGCAGTGAATTTCGCGGGCCTCGTTCGCGCAGCGAAATGACCGCGGCCGGTCCACATCCGATTCGCAATCCAACTGAAAAGCAGTGCGGGTACGATGCTGGCTTTATCTCGATAATCGCAACGAGCCGCTGCGCCCGCCATGACCGACAACCCTCGCCAAGATCGCCCGAACCTCCCACGCAAGAAGAATCCGACCTTGGGCATCACCGTGTTTATCGTGGCCGTGGTGCTGCTCGTGATCTTCACGCTGCTCTTCAACGCGATCCGCGACAAGCGCGAGTTCGACGAGCACAACGCGCCGCCCGCCGCCGCGAGCGACGCGCGTCCGGCGCTGCCGGCCACCGGCGCCTCGCAGTAAGCGTTCGCGATCACGCGGGCAGATGAATCTGCGTCGCGTCCTTGCGGATGAGCGCCGACGCCGTGAGCATCTGCTTGCATTGATGCGCGAGCAGTTTCAAATCCTGAATGGCATCGGCGGGCAGACTCTGCGCGCGTTCCGCTGCGGCGACCATGGAATCCAGATCACGGCGGAGCGCCTTGATCGCATCGGGCGATGCAGCGCCGTCTTCTTCCGAGACGACCGCCTGCGCTTCCGACAAGTTGTCCCGCACGACGGCGAACGCGCGCTGCACCGGTTCGAATGACTGGCCGTCGGCACCGTTGAGCGACTGTAGGAGCGGCGCGGCCGCCGTGATCTGCGACGCGAGCACGTGGCTTTGCACGAGCAGATCGTTGAGTTCGGCGACGTAGCGTTGCTGTGCCTTGGGCTCCAGCATCATGCGCTGGAAAGCCTGCGCGAGGTTGGCGAAGGCGACGTGCACGTTCTTGCGCGCGAGCCGATAGCCGTAGTCGCGATCGAGCGCGGACGCGACGACCGTCGCGGCGGCCGATGCGCCCTTGCTTGCCGTGGCAGCCGTGCTCTCGCCGATGCCCGCCGACGACAGTCGCTCGGCCGTCGCGCTCGCGGCCTTGATCGCGCTGGCCGCGACGGCTTCGGCTTCGGCCGTCGCGGTGGCTTCCGCTGGCTCGCTGGCCGCTTCGGCGGACACGGACACCGGCTGCATCGACGAGGCGAACGCGGCGCGCGCCTGACCGTCGGCAAAGACGGCGCTCGGCGCGCTCGAAGCGGTTGCCGTGGCCGCCGCGCGCGCCGCGCCCGCTGCCGCCTTCGCCTTCCAGCCCCAGCTGGCTTCCAGGTAATTCCGCGTCGCGGCCAGCAGGTCCTTCACGAGCTTGCCCATCAGCCGATATTCCCAGTACGGGAACAGGTGGCTCGCCGCGATGGCGATCGCGCAGCCGACGACGGTATCGATGGCCCGCTCGCCGATCAGCCGCAAGCTGCCCGGCGCGAGCAGGTGAAACATCAGCAACACGTAGCTGGACGTGAACACGACGCTGCCCGCGTAATTGAAAAGCAGCAGGCTGTAGCTCATCACCATCGACGCGAACATGGCGACCAGCAGAATATGCGGGTCCTTCACGAGCAGAATGAGCGCGATGGTGACCGCGCAGCCGATCGCCGTGCCGATGATCCGCTGCGTGTTGCGCTGCTTGGTGAGCGAATAGCCGGGCTTCAGGATGATGACCGTGGTCATCACGATCCAGTACGCATTGGTGAGCGGCAAGAGCCTGCCGAGCCAGAAGCCGACGCCCACCGCGATGGTCACGCGCAGCGCATGGCGAAAGCTCGGCGATGCCATCGTCAGGTTCGAGAAGATCTGCCTGAACGGCACACGCCGGCTGGAGATGAATCGCGAGAGCGCGTGGTCGATCTGCAATTCGGTTTCGGTCGGGCTCGCGTCGTCGCGCGTGCGGCGGCGCATCTTGTCGATGAGGCGCGTCGCGCTCCAGAGCCGCCGGAACACTGCTGCCGCCGCGGCATACGCTTCGGGATTCTTCTCCGGCAGCGCGTGCTTGCGCATGAGTTCCAGTTCGTACTCGATCGCGCGCAGTTCGGCCTTCGTGCTGATCTGCTTCGGCGCCGGACGGTTCTGCAGCACCGCGAGCCCGATCTCCTGCAAGTCCTCGCCCGCCTTGCGCATCAGGTCGCGATAGAACACGAGCACGTCCGAGCCCGCGAACGTCTTGCGCACGAGCGGATAGTCCGTGTGCGCGCCGACGAAAAACTCGTGCAGATCCACGATGTTGATGAACAGATTGAATAGTCGCGCGCGCCGCGCATCCAGCTTGCCGCTTTTCACCTTCGGCAGATTGCGCAGCACGATGTCGCGCGCGCCTTCCTGCTGCTCGACTGCCGCGATCTGCTTTTCGATCAGCTTTCTGTAGCACTCGTCGAGATCGGCGTCGTTGTCATAGAACTCGGCGCGCGCCTGAAGGTATTCCGCGCAACTGAAGATGCTCTGCGCGAGCGCCTGCCGCTCGATCCGATAGACGAGCAGATGCGACACGAGCGTGGCCCAGTACGTGTACCAGAGCCCGCCCAGCAGAATCCACGACGCGTTGATGAGCGCCTGCATCGGCGTGAAATGCTCTTCCAGCGTCACGATCATCATGAAGAGCGTGGCGAAGCTGATCTGCGGCCAGCGGTTGCCGTAGACCACGATCAGCGAGAGCACGAACGTGAGCGGCACCACGGTCAGCCAGAGTGTGAGCGGATTCGCCGTCGCGATGCCGGTGGCAAGGGCCGAGAAGAAGCCGATGAACGTGCACGCCAGCATCTCGTTGTGCTTGTGCTTGAGCGGGCCGGGCATGTCGACGACGCATGCGCCGAGCGCGCCCGTCGCGATGGTGAAGCCGAGCTCCCGGTTGTGAAACACCGTGAGCATGAGCACTGCGGGCAGCGAGATGCCGAGCGCGCAGCGCAAGCCGCCAAAGAAGTACTGGCTGTAGATGAACTTCCTGATTTCGAACGAGTAACGCATCGACTTCCTGTGTGGACGCTCGGGGGCGGGCAACGGCGTTGTCGAGTCTAACCCAACTCACCGGGCCTTCGGACCTCGGCCGAATGGCCGAGTTCTCGGCACGCGCGACCCTTTGTTATGCTGGCGCTTGATTTGACAAAGCTTTGCCTTTCGCGGCTTTCAGAGCGCATCCCGACCGCCTTTCATGCTCGAACTCTTCTACTCGAATCGCCACGAAACGCTTGCTGCCGCGCTCTTCGAAGACCTCGACGCCTTCGCCATGCGCGAGAGCGATCCCTTCGCGAGCGAGGCCGTGATCGTGCCGAGCGCAGCCGTGCGCCGCCGCCTGGAACTCGACATGGCCGAGCGTTTCGGCATCTGCGCGAACGTGCAGTTCTGCTATCTCGCGCAGTGGCTATGGTCGCAAATCGGGCGCGTGCTGCCGGTGCCCGCGCATTCGCCGTTCGCGCCCGACCGGCTCGCCTGGCGCTGCTATCGCCTGTTCGACGAACCCGCGTTCCGCGAGGCGCCACGGCTGTCGACGTATCTGAACGCCGCCGACGATTCCATGCGCTACGAACTCGCGCGCCGCATCGCGACGGTGTTCGATCACTATCTGACGTATCGCCCCGAATGGCTCACGCACTGGCAGGCGGGCGGCTCGATTCTCGCGGGCGGCGGCGCGCAGATCGACGCGCGCGGGCCGCATCTGTCCGGCGCGAGCGACATCCAGCGCCAGGACGAACACTGGCAGGCGGCGCTGTGGCGCGCGTTGCTGGAAGACCTCGCAGCGCCGGATCGCGAGCATGACCCGACGCCGCCCGCTTACCGTTTTCTCGCCGAAGCGCCGCGCTTCGATCTCGATACCGCGATGCGCGCCGAGTGGCCGCGGCGCATCAGCGTCTTCGCGCTGCCGACCATGCCGCCGCTGCACATCGCGCTCTTGCGCGAGCTGTCGCGCTGGATCGACGTGCGCATCTACGCGCTCAATCCGTGCCGCGAATTCTGGTTCGACATCGTGAGCGAGGCGCGCGTCGAGCAACTGCAACTGAAGGGCGAGGCGGACTTTCAGGAAGTCGGTCATCCGCTGCTCGCGGAGTGGGGACGGCAGACGCAAGCGCAACTGCATATGCTCAGCGAGCTGACGGAAAGCGCCGCGTCCAGCGAACGCGAACTGTTCGAAGAGAACCCCGCGCCGACGTGGCTCGCGCGCGTGCAAAACGGCATCCTCACGCTCGACGAAGACAACGCCTTGCCGCTGCCGGAAGAGATCGTCAATACGGGCGTCGAAGTTCACGTTTGCCATAGCCTCTCGCGGCAACTGGAAGTGCTGCACGACCGCCTGCTCGACTGGTTCGACTCGATAGAAGGCCTGGAACCGTCCGACGTGCTCGTCGCGTTTCCCGATCTCGCCGTGGCGGGGCCGCTGATCGACGGCATCTTCGGCACCGCGCCCGCCGGGGCCAGCAACGAGCGGCGGCGCATTCCGTATCGCATCACGGGCTTGCCGCCGTCGCAGGCGAACCCCGTCGCGCGCGCGATGCTCGACTGGCTCGCGCTCGCCGAGCGTGGCGTCGGCGCGCCGGAGCTGATCGAGTGGCTGCGCGTCGATGCGATCGCCACGCGCTACGGCATCGACGCCGCATCGCTCGAAACGGCACATGAGTGGCTGGCGCAGGCGGGCGCGCGACGCGGATTGCGGCCCGACGAGGTCACGAGCGAGCATGTGCCCGCCGCGCGCCACACGTTCGCGGACGCGCTCACGCGGCTCTATCTCGGCTATGCGTTGCCCGGCGGCGGCGCGCCGGTCGCGGACTGGCTGCCGGTGGAAGGCCCGCAAGGCTCGGAGGCCGAACTGCTCGGGCGGCTCACGCGCTTCATCGACGACATCGACGCCTTCGCGAAAGAGATCGAAGCGCCGCGCACTGCGCGCGCGTGGGGCCATTTGCTGCTCGATGCGCTCGAGCGTTTCTTCGATGCAGGCGTCGCGTTCAACGACACCATCGGCGACGTGCGCCACGCCATCGACGCGCTGATCGCCGCGATCGACGAAGGCGCGCGCGATACGCCAGTGCCGGCCGCCGTGATCCGCACCGCGCTCACCGATACGCTCGACGATCCCGCGCGCGGCGGCGTGCCGTGGGGCGGCGTCACGTTCTCGTCACTCACGAGCTTGCGCGGCTTGCCGTATCGCGTCGTGTGCCTGCTCGGCATGGACGACGGCATGCTGCCGAGCCTCGCGCGCGCCGACGAGTTCGATCTGATGGCGCGCTTCGGCAAGCTCGGCGACCGCCAGCGGCGCGACGACGAGCGCAATCTCTTCCTCGACCTGATGCTAGCCGCGCGCGACCGGCTGATGATCGCGTACACGGGGCGCAGCATTCGCGACAACGCCGTGCTGCCGCCTGCCGCGCTCATCGACGAACTGCTCGATTATCTGGCGCAGGCGGTCGCGGGCAAGCATGCGGCGCCGGAAGCGCTGCGCGAGGCGCGGGCCTTGTTCGTCCACGAGCATCCGCTTCAGCCGTTCGCGCCCGAGTACTTCGAGCCCGGCGGCCGCCTTTTCACGTACGAGCCTGAGCGGGCGGAACTGGCGCGCGCGCTCGCGGCAGGGCGCACGCAGGGCAGCCCGCCGTTCTTCGATGCGCCGCTGCCGCAGGAAGAGGACGAAGACATCGTCGCCTTCGACGACTTCGTGCGTTTCTGGCGGCACCCGGCGCGGGCGCTGCTGCGCGATCGCTTGGGTATTGCGCTCGTCGATGCCGATGCGGAGCTCGACATCACCGAGCCGTTCGAACTGGGCTTCGCGGGCCGCGATGCGCTCGCGGCCCGCGTGCTCCCGTCGCTGCTCGATGCCACGGACGATGCCGCCGCGCGCGCCCGCGAACGCGCCCGCCACGTCGCGCGCACGAGCCCGGAAATGCCGGGCGGCGCGACGGGCGCGGTCTGGCAGGCGCGCGAGATGCACGCGCTCGCGCATCTGGCGGACCGCATCCGCGTGTCGGTGGCGGAAGGCGTGACGCGGCTGCCGTTCGTGCTCGACATCGCGCCGCGCTGGCCGGACACCGCCGGCGTGCCACTCTTCGCGAAGTACGACGACGCGCTCATCGACGAGCGGCCGTTCACGCTCGCCGGCACGCTGAATCGACTGACGCCGCAAGGGCAGGTGATCTACCGCTACGATCAGCCGCGCGCCCGCGATTACCTGTCGGCGTGGCTCGCGCATCTGGCCTATTGCGCGGCGCTGCCGGACGGTCCGCGCCGCACCATCTGGCACGGGCGCGGCGCGCAGTCGGCGGATTTCGAACTCGCGCCCGTCGCCGATCCGCTCGCGCATCTCGGCACGCTCGCGGCGCTTTATCGCGCGGGACGGCGCATGCCGCTGCGCTTTTTTCCGAAGAGCGCATGGGTCAAGCTGACAGAAGGCGATGCCAAAGCGCATGCCGCGTGGGAGTCGGATCGCACGCGCGCCGAGTCCGACGATCCGGCGTATCGCATCGCGTTTCGCGGCGAATCTCTAGCGCTCGACGAACGCTTTGCCGCGCTCGCGCGCATCGTCTTCGAACCGCTTCGAGAGCATCTGCGGAGCGGCGCATGACCACCATGACTGACGTTGTGAATCACGAACCCGTGCAGGAACTCGACGTCTTCGCCTGTGGGCTCGATGGCGTCAACCAGATCGAGGCGTCCGCCGGAACGGGCAAGACCTGGAACATCTGCGCGCTGTACGTGCGCCTGCTGCTGGAAAAGCAGTTGAGCGTCGAGCGCATCCTCGTCGTCACCTTCACGAAGGCCGCGACCGCCGAACTGCACGAGCGCATCCGCACGCGGCTCGCGGGTGTCGCGCATGCCATCGAAAACGGCGACGCGTCGGGCGATCCGTTCATCGAGCGGCTTTTCGAAACCACGCTCGAACAGATGGACCCGGAGGAGGCGCTGCAACGCATCCGTATCGCGCTGCACAGCTTCGATCAGGCCGCCATCCACACGATCCACGCGTTTTGCCAGCGCGCGCTACAGGAAGCGCCGTTCGCCGCCGCGATGCCGTTCGCGTTCGACATGGAAGCCGACGACAGCACGCTGCGCTTCGAACTCGCGGCCGATTTCTGGCGCGAGCGCGTCGAGCCTGCGGCGGCGCGCGTGCCTTCGTTCGCGTCGTGGCTGGTCGCGAAAGGCGCGGGGCCTGCATCGCTCGATGCACAGCTCGCGCGACGCCTGAAGAAACCGCTCGCGACACTGCGCTGGGGCAATTTCGCCGATGGTCAAGCCGCAGAAGCCGCCGACGCAAAGGCGCTCTTCGATCAAGCCTGCGCGCTGTGGCACGCCGAGCGCGATGCAATTGCGAAGCTGCTCTTCGACGCCGAGGCCATGCTGAAGCAGACCTCGCACAAACGGTCGATGATCGAAGCGGCCATCGACGCGTGGGCCGAGTATTTCGCCGATGCCGACTGTCACGCGCCGCCGCCGAAAGACGCGCTGAAGATCACCGCGTCGGCGCTGGCGAAGGGCACGAAGGTCAAGCACACGCCGCCCGCGCATCCGTTCTTCGAGCACGCGGAGACGCTCGCTGCGGCGGCCGCTGCTGCGGAAGCGTCGCAGCGCGCGCTGTGGCTCGATCTCGTGCGCGAGTGGCTCGACTACGCGCCGGCCGAGTTGTCGGCGAGAAAGCGCGCGCGCCGCGTCGTCTCGTTCGACGACTTGCTCTCGAATCTGCATCACGCGCTCGTCAAACATGCGTGGCTTGCAGAGGCTCTGCGCGAGCGTTATCCGGCGGCGCTCATCGACGAGTTTCAGGACACGGACCCGCTGCAATACGCCATCTTCAATCGCGTGTTCGCGCCGCACGGGCCGCTCTTTCTCGTCGGCGATCCGAAGCAGGCCATCTACAGCTTTCGCGCCGCGGATCTCCACACATATCTCGCGGCGCGCGAGGGTGCGAGCGCGCGCTACACGCTCGCGGTGAACCAGCGGTCGACGGCGCGCATCATCGAGGCGTGCAACCGCGTGTTCGGCGCGAATCCGTCGGCGTTCATCCTCGAAGGACTCGACTATCAGCCGGTGCGCGCGGGCACGCGCCTGCGCGGCCCGTTCGTCGATGCGACGCCCGCCGCCGCGTATTCCGATTTCGCTGATTTTTGCGTGTGGATGCTGCCGCACGGCGAGTCGGCGCTCTCGAAGGGGAACGCGCAGCGCGATGCGGCCGAAGCGTGCGCCGCCGAAATCGCGCGGCTCTTGCGCGGCGCGCAACGCGGCGAAGTGAGCATAGGCGACGAGCCGCTTCGCGCGGGAGATATCGCGGTGCTCGTGCAGACGCACCGGCAGGGCAGCATGGTCAAGCGCGTGCTGGCGGCGTGGGGCGTCGGTAGCGTGGAACTCGCGCAGGCGTCGGTGTTCGGCTCGCTCGACGCCGAGCAGATCGAGCGCGTGCTCGCCGCCATCGACACGCCGGGCGACTTGCGGCGGCTGCGCGCCGCGCTCGCGACCGACTGGTTCGGGCTCGATGCCGGCGCGCTTTGGCGTCTCGAACACGCGGTTTCGGCGGCAGATTCGAACGACGGCCCGAACGACTCGACGAGTTGGGTCGAGCGTTTCTCGCGCTATCGCACCATTTGGCACGAGCGCGGCTTCGCGGTGATGTGGCGCACGCTGACGCGCGAACTGTCGATCGCCGCGCGCCTCGTCACTCGGCCGGACGGCGAGCGCAGGCTCACGAACATCAACCATCTGGCGGAACTGTTGCAGGCGCGCTCGGCCGAGCAGCCCGGCATCGCGCCGACGCTGCGCTGGCTGGCCGCGCAGCGCGCGCAGCAAGGCGGCGGCGAGGACGCGCAATTGCGGCTGGAATCGGACCGCAACCTCGTGCAGATCGTGACGATCCACAAGTCGAAAGGGCTGGAGTACGCGGTCGTGTTCTGCCCGTTCCTGAACGACGGCGCATCGCGCGACGCGCCGAAGTCCGGCTTGCCGGACGCCAGGGAGTATCACGACGAAGCGGGCGAAGCGGTGCTGCATTACGGCATCGACGAGGACGAATCGAAGGAAGTGAGCGCCGCCATCGCCCGCGAGCAGGCGGCGGAGCGCGCGCGCCTCGTCTACGTGGCGCTGACGCGGGCGGTGTATCGCTGCTATGTCGTCGCGGGCGTGTATATGTCGAATGTCTCGAACAAGTCGACGAAGGAGTCGCGGCGGAGCGTGCTTAACTGGCTCGTCGCGGGCGCGGGGCAGGACTTCGACGCGTTCTGCGAGGAGCCGCCCGACGAAGTGGGAATCGTCGCGGCGTGGCATGCGCTCGAAGCACAGGCGGATGGCGCGATCGGCGTGGCGCCGTTGCCGGTGATCGGCGCGCGCGAGCCGCTCGCCGCCGAGGCCGCGGGACCGCACGAGATGACCGCGCGCACCAATCAGCGCCTGTTGCGCGACCGCTGGCGCATGGCGAGCTTCAGTTCGCTGATCGCGGCGGGCGCGCGCGACGAGGCGTATCAGCCGCAGCCGGTCGACGCGCGGCCCGATCACGACGAACTCGCGGACCTCGACGTGCCGATTCTTCAGCCAGCCGCGCCGCGCGACGAGACCGTGCTCGCCGACGACGACATTCTCGCGTTTCCGCGCGGCGCGGCGGCGGGGGAATGTCTGCATCGCATGTACGAACTGGCGGACTTCACGCAGCCCGCGACGTGGGGCGATGCGATCGACCGCGCGCTGCGCGAGCATCCGACGCCCGCGCCCGAGCCGCTCGCCCGGCGTCTTCGGCCGATGATGCAGCGCCTGCTCGCCGATACGCTCTCGACCGAGATCGCGCCGGGTCTTCGGCTGTCGCAGATTCCGCCCGCGCGTCGCATGAACGAACTGGAGTTTCTGTTTCCTGCGCCGTCGCTGGACTTCGCGGCGCTGCGGCGGATTCTCGCCGCGCACGGCTATCCCGACGTCGCGCTGGAGGCGGGCGCGTTGCGGGGCTTCATCAAGGGGTTCATCGACATGATCGTGGAGCACGACGGGCGCTACTGGATCATCGACTGGAAGTCGAATTATCTGGGCGAGCGCGCCGCGGACTACAGCGCCGCGCCGCTCGCCGAAGCGATGGCGCATCACGCGTATCACCTTCAGGCGCTTGTCTATGTGGTCGCGCTGCACCGGTATCTGCGCGCGCGGCTCGCTGCGTACGACTATGAGACGCACGTCGGCGGCTATCTGTATTTGTTCGTGCGTGGCGTGCGACCCGACTGGCGCGACGGCGACAGCGGCGCGCCGAGCGGCGTGCATCGCGGACGCCCGCCGCTCGCGCTTGTCGAGGCGCTCGACCGGCTGATGTTTGGAGGCGTGGCATGAGCACGATCCGGCTTTACGCGCCGGCGTCGCGCTTCGCGGATGAAGGCGCTGCGCTCCGGCGGCTGATGTGCGGAGGCGTGGCATGAGCACGATGAACCTGAACGCACCGGCATCGCGCTTCGCGGACAAAGGGGCTGCGCTACGGCGGCTCATGTGCGGAGGCGTGGCATGAGCACGATGAACTTGAACGCGCCGACATCATCGCGCTTCGCGGATGAAGGGGCTGCGCTCCGGCGGCTGATGTGCGGAGGCGCGGCAGAGCACGATACACCTGAACGCGCCGGCATCGCGCTTCGCGGACGAAGGCGCTGCGCTCGAGCGGCTCATGTGCGGAGGCGTGGCGTGGGCACGATGAGCCTGAACGCGCCGGCATCGCGCTTCGCGGACAAAGGCGCCGCGCACGACCGGCTGTTGCCCGGAGGCGTGGCATGAGCACGATCGAGTCGAACGCGCCCGCATCAGGTTTCGCGGACGAAAGCGCGGCACTGGCCGAAGGCTTCGCGCGGCGCATGGGCGAACTGTCGCGGCGTTCCGGTGCCAATGCAAACGCAGCGGCATGGGCCGAACGCGCGGCGCTCGCGATCAGCAGCGCGACGGCGCTCGGGCACGTATGCATGCCGCTCGCGGCGATCGCACGCCGTCACGGCGGACGCGCGCGCGAGGTGCGCGAGGCGTTGCTCGCGAGCGGCGTCGCGAGCCTCGCGCGCACGCAGTCGCCGATGCAGTCGGCGGATTTGCTGCCGCTCGTCATCGACGAGGACGGCCGGCTCTATCTCGCGCGTTACTTCGACTACGAGCGGCGGCTCGCGCTTGCGCTCGTCGAGCGGGCGCGGGCCGCGCGGATGACGGTGTCCGGGCGCGAGCTTGCGGCGCACGCCGAGCGCATTACGCGTTATTTCGGGCCGAGCGCGGGCGATGACATCGACTGGCAGCGCGTCGCGGCGCTCGTGGCGCTGGCGGGACGGCTGACTATCGTGAGCGGCGGTCCGGGCACGGGCAAGACGACGACGGTGGTCGGCGTGCTGGCCTGTCTGCTGGACGCCGATCCGAACCTGCGCATCGCGCTTGCCGCGCCGACCGGTAAGGCCGCTCAGCGCATGCAGGAGGCGCTGATCGAGCGCGCGGACAAGCTCCCGCCCGAACTCGCGCAACGCTTGCCGCGCACGTCGTTCACGCTGCAGCGACTGCTGGGCGTTCTGCCGGACGGCGGCTTCCGGCATCATCGGGACAATCCGCTGCCGTACGACGTGATCGTCGTCGATGAAGCGTCGATGATCGATGTCGCGCTCGCGGCGCATCTGCTCGAAGCGGTCGCGCCGACGAGCCGGCTCGTGATGCTCGGCGACAAGGACCAGCTTTCCGCGGTTGAAGCGGGCGCGGTGTTCGCGGAACTGAGCGCGCAGCCGTCGTTCAGTCAGGGCGGCGCGCGGCGCATTGCCGAGGGGCTCGGCGTGGACTACGCGCGCTTGTCGGCGGCGTTGCCGTCGGGTTCGCCGTCGGTTGCTTCGTCTGATGACGATTCGGATGACGAAGCGATCGCAGCGGAACAAAGCGCAGACGAGGGCGATCTGTTCTCGCCGCGAGACGCGCGACGCGATGAGCAAACTCGGGTTGCGCCGGCCGCCAGCGCTGCGGCGTTGCGCGTGGGCTCGGCGTCGCGCACGCAAGCCGTTTTCGATGACGAAGGCTACGCCGACCTTTTCGCGACCATCGATACGGAGAGGTATCCGGACGACGAACCTGGCGACGGGGCGCGGCGGAACGTCGACGACGAGGGAAGTCAGCGGAAGGCACCGGACAAGCCCAATGCGCGGGACGACAACGCCGAGCGCGAACGGCGGGACGAGCTTATCGCGCAACGCGAGGGCGATGAGTCTGATAAGCGCGACCGTCGAGTTGAGCGTAACGGGCGCGACGAGGGGAACCAGCGCGTCGAGCAAACCGACGACAGCGAGCGGGACCGACGCAGTGAGCGGGATCGGCACCACGAGCACCACGGCCACAACGAGCATGACGGCCAAAGGGAACGCGACGATCCCAAGCAGCACGTCAATCTGAACGAACCCAGCGAAAACGACAGGCGCACCGAGGCCGACGATCGGAGCCACACCGACGCTCCGCTCACCGATTGCGTCGTCTGGCTCGCGCGCAACTACCGCTTCGGGCTGGATTCGGCGATCGGCCGCTTGTCGATCGCCATCCGCGACGGCGATGCGCAGGCTGCCCTCGCTGCGCTCGATATCCGGCAATCGCCCGCGACAGCCGAAGACGCAGCCGCCGTGCTCTTCGACGACGCGCACGCCACGCTTTCCGAGCGCACGCTCGCGCATCTGGCGACAGCATTCGCGCCGTACGCCGACGCGCTCTCGTCCGTACTCGAGGCGCGGCGCTCCACTTCAGTGGGCGCGCAGGCCGACGAAGCCCGCCTCTTCGACGCGCTGAACCGCTTTCGCGTGCTATGCGCGACGCGCAAAGGCCCGCGCGGCGTCGATGAAGTCAACGCGCGCATCGCGGCGAAAGTGCGGGAGCAGGCCGGCATTGCGCTTGCGCTCGGCGCACAATGGTTCGCCGGGCGGCCGGTGATCGTCACGCGCAACGACTACGCGCTCGGGCTGTTCAACGGCGATATCGGCATCGCGCTGCCGGGCGCGGACGGCGCGTTGCGCGTGGCATTCCGCATGGCCGACGGCTCGGTGCGCTACGTCTCGCCCGCCGCGCTGCCGCCGCACGATACGGCCTTCGCGCTCACGGTCCACAAGTCGCAGGGATCGGAGTTCGACGAGGCGGCGCTCGTCTTGCCGGGAAGCTTCGTGCGCGTGCTGTCGCGCGAACTGGTGTACACGGCCATCACGCGGGCGAAGCGCCGGATCGAGGTGATCGGCTCGGCGGAGATCTTCGCGCAGGCGGTGAATGCGCCGACGCGCCGCGATTCCGGCCTCGCCGCGAGAATGATGCGGTTGATGAGCGGGAGCGCCGGGACCTGAGGCGCGTGCCTATTCGAAGGAGTCACTCTCATGACCGATAGCTTCGCGATCGCGCCGGGCGAGATCGAGTTGACGGCCGTGCGCGCGCAGGGCGCGGGCGGGCAGAACGTCAACAAGGTGTCGAGCGCCATTCACCTGCGCTTCGACATTCGCGCGTCGTCGCTGCCAGAGCACATCAAGGCGCGTCTGCTCGCGCTCGCCGATAGCCGAGTGACGCGCGACGGCGTCATCGTCATCAAGGCGCAGGAGCATCGCACGCAGGACATGAATCGCGCCGCGGCGCTCGCGCGGCTGGACGAACTCATTCGCAGCGTGAGCGTCACGCGTCGCAAACGCATCGCGACGAAGCCCACGCGTGCGTCGCAGGTGCGCCGTGTCGAAGGGAAAGTGAAACGCGGCGCAGTGAAAGCGGGGCGCGGACGGGTGAGGGACGAGTAGGGCGGCGGTGCCGATCCTTGCGCGTGGGAAGGCATGCGCTAAGTGACGTCCGTCGCTAGAGTCGTTCGCGCGAGCATTGCGAGCAGGACGTGCTCGAGACTTGTAATGCGCCGGCAAAGCGGAGCGCGGATGCCAAGCCGGCATCCGCTTGCCCGCGACCATGTCTGCGCATTTCTCCGAGTTCACGAGCGACACTTGTGTTCATCGGGAATGGCGGCGGCTGCGCTGCGCCGCGAAAGTGGAGCGCAAAACTCGACCGGCTCGTTCGAACGAGCACAAGGACTACCGCGCCAGCGCCTGTCGCGCGCTGGACGACATCCGCTTAGCAACGGGCGTCGCGGGAGCGGAGCGCATACCGCGCGACTCATTCGAACACGCAGAAAGATGAGCGGGTAAGCGCCTGTCGCGCGCTGGACGGCATCCGCTCAACAATGGGCGTCGCGAAAGCCGAGCGCAAACCGCGCGACTCATGTGAATGGGTAGGAAGATGAGCAGGCAAGCGCCTGTCGCGCCCAAGACGCCAGCCGCTCAGCGACGAGCGCCGCGCAAGCCGAGCGTGGATGCCGAGCCGCCATCCGCTCGACAATCCGGTGACCAGCGCCGTGCCCCCGCATCCTTCACCACGAGCGACACGCGCTTATCGAGAGAAGAGCGGCCCGCACTGCGCCGCCGAAGCGAAGCGCGATCCCGGGCAACGTAGCACAACGAGTCCAAAAACTACCGCGCCAGCGACTTCCTCCCGCCAAACGGCATCCGCTTGACCAAGCCCGTCGCCAGCGCCGTGCCCGCGAGCACGACCGCGCATCCTTCCATCATCACGAGCGACACGTGCTCGTCGAGGAAAAGCGCGCCCCACAAGATGCCAAAAAGCGGAATGACGAACGTGACCGTCATCGCGCGCGCCGGGCCGGCCGACGCCACCAGCCCGAAGTAGAGGAAATACGCGATGCCCGTGCAGCACACGCCGAGCGCGATCACCGCCTCCCACGCATGCGCGGAGATCGGGCTCGCGGGCCACGTCATCGCGGCGAGCGGGGAAAGCGCGATGGTCGCGCCGATCATGCTGCCGGCCGCGTTCGTGGTCGCGTCGACATCCATCAGGTACTTTTTCGCGAAGTTGCCCGCCACGCCGTAGAGCGCGGACGCCGCCAGCGCCGCCGCGGCCGCCAGCAGCCCGCGCACCGGCAGCGCCGACGCGCCCGCGTCGTGCGCGCCCGGCGTCGCGATCTGATTCCACACGAGCAGCAGCACGCCCGCGAAGCCGATCGCCATGCCGATGGTGCGCATCGTCGTCAGCCGGTCCTTCAGCCACACGTAGGCGACGAGGGCGCCCCAGAGCGGCGTCGTCGCGTTGATGACGGAGGTCGCGCCCGCCGACAGCGTGAGTTCCGCGAACGCGAAGAAACAGAAGGGCGCGGCCGAATTGAGAATGCCGACGACGAAAAGCGGCACGGCGCGCTTGCGCATCGTCGCAAGCGTGTCGGCCCACGGGCGTCGCGCGAGCAGCATCGCGATGAGAAACAGCGCGCCGATGCCCACGCGCACGGCCATCAGCGGCGCGACGCCGAACTCCACGACACCCACGCGGATGAACAGAAACGACGCGCCCCACAAGGCGGCCAGGACGACTAATTGACACAAATTGACGATGGACATGACGTTGCGGACTGCTTGCCTGCTGATAAAAGTCCGCGCATGTTACACCGCGCCGCGCGCCGCGCAGCGTTTGCCCAAAGAGACCGCAAGAAGCAGGAACAAAGCAGGAACAAAGCAGGAACGCGCCCCGTCGCCGAACGGGGCGCGGGGGCGTGGTTAGTGCGGGGGAATCATCCACGTGAGCACGTTCTGTTGCAGCCAGACGAGCACGCCGAGAATGATGGTGAGCAGAATGGAATGCTTGAAGGTCCGCGCGAACACGAGGCCCTCCTTGCCCTTCAGGTCGGTGGTCGCCACGCCCGTCGAGATGTTCTGCGGCGAGATCATCTTGCCCATCACGCCGCCGGACGAGTTCGTTCCTGCCATCAGCACCGGATTCAGATTGAGCTGGTGCGCGGCCACCACTTGCAGGTTGCCGAAAAGCGCATTGCCCGAGGTATCGCTGCCGGAGAGAAAGACCGCGACCCAGCCGAGGAACGCCGACACGAGCGGAAACAGCGGCCCGACCGACGCCACGCCGAGACCCAGCGTGTAGTTCATGCCCGAGTAGTTCATCAGATACGCGAGGCCGACGATGGTCGCCACCGTCAGGATGGCGATGCGCGTCTGCACCCAAGTATCGACGATCGCCGCGCCGAATTCACGCGCCGGCAGCTTGACGAGCGCCGCCGTGATGATCGCCGCGACCAGAATGGCCGTGCCGGTCGCGAGCGGTTGGAAGTCCCAGATAGCGCCGTAGGGCTGGTTGTAGAGCGTGATGTAGACGGCCTTGTCGAGCCCCGGCCACGATACCTTCACGTCGCCGATCAGGAAGATCTTCGCGACCGTCCACACGATCACGACGATCGACACCACGATCCACGGCAGCCAGCCTTGCCCGCCCGAGAGCGCGGCGCGCGTGCCGCCCGCGCGATCGACGTTGACCGCGAAGCGTTCGTCGGGCGCGGGTTTCCAGACGCGCAGGAACGCGATCGTCAGAATCAGCGAGATGAGCGACGACAGCACGTCCGTGAGCGCATAGCTGATGTAGTTGGACGTAACGAACTGCGTCAGCGCGAACGCGCCGCCGGAGACGAGCAGCACCGGCCACACGCGCATCATGTTGCGAAAACCGGCATACACCGCGATCACATAGAAGGGCAGGAAGAACGCGAAAAGCGGCAACTGGCGGCCGACCATTTTCGCGAGCGCGTCCGTCGGCAGGTGCGTGACCGCGCCGAGCACGGTGATCGGCACGCCGAGCGCGCCGAAGGCCACCGGCGCCGTGTTGAAAATGAGCGTGAAGGTGAGCGCTTCGAGCGTCGGAAAGCCGAGCAGGATCAAAAGCGAACTCGTGATCGCGATCGGCGTGCCGAAACCGGAGATGCCTTCCAGCAGCGCGCCGAACGAGAAGCCGATGACCACCAGCACGATGCGCCTGTCGTTCGGCAGGTTATCGACCATCCAGAGCCGAAACGCTTCGAAGCGTCCGGAGCGTTGCGCGACGTTGTAGAGCAGGATCGCCGCGAACACGATCCACATGACGGGCCAGAGCGCGAAGACGGCGCCCGCCGCGACCGAATTCAGCGCGAGGCCGACCGGGAACTTCCAGCCCGCGACGGCGATGATGAGCGCGGCGATCAATCCCGCGAGCGATGCCTGCCACGCCGGGCGGCGCGCCCAGCCGAGCAGCACGAGCACGATGATGATCGGCAGCGCCGCCACGATGAACGACAGCGCCAGTGAATCGGCAATGGGTGTGAGTAGCTGATGGAACATCGAGTCTCCTTTTTTCTCTTGTTGGCGAAGCGGCGGCCGCAGCCGCCATGCGCGCGGAGTTCGATGTTTCAGTCGCGCACGCCGGCGACGTGCGCCGTCTTAAGCGCCGGCGTAACACGCCCACTAAGAATAGGTGACCGATGAACCGCGTCAAGCGGTGAAAGCCCGCGTACGCGCCGTGGTTCGCCGGATTCGATCAGACCTGGCTCATCCCTCCACGGCTGCGGCGGCGGCCGTGGCGGCTGCGCCAGCGCCGCTGTCGCGGTTGGCGGGCGGCGTTTGACGGAACACCCAGACGGTCAGGAGCGCAATCGACGCGAGCATCCAGAGCATAAAAAACACGAAGGCCATCATGTCCTGTTCCCCGAGAACGTGAAGTGGGCGGCGGCCGTTTGCCGTCGCATCGCGGTAAATAGGGACGGTAAATAGCCAGAACCGTGCCCGTGGTCCGTCCAATTCCGCCAAAGCCTTGTCAGAAAAGGAAAGTGGCAGAACGCACGAAGCCGACGACGCGGCACGCCGAGCGCCCGTCGGCAAAAAACGTTTCAGGATCGTTACGGCGCGCCGATTAGCGGGCTGCAAAGCGCCAGATTTTGTAACGCGGACGAACAGGCGCCGCGTGAATCAGTGGCCGCGTCCGCCGCCGTGACCGCCGCCTCCGTGCCAGCCGCCATATCCACCGGACCCGCCTTGCCACGTCCCGCCGCCGTGCCATCCGCCGCCGCCGTGCCATCCGCCGCCGCCGTGCCATCCGCCGTGGTGCCAGCCGTATCCGTGGCCCCAGCAGCATCCGCCGCCCCAGTAGCCGAAGCCGACCGAGATCGCCGGATAGCCGTAGCCGTAATACGCCGGATACGGGTACGGGTAATACGGATAGCCGTAGGCCGGATAGCCGCCGTAGTAGCCGGCATAGGGGTAGACGGCCGAGTAGGGCACCTGTTCGGTCGAGTAGACGATGCCGGTCCCCGGCACCGCCGACGCGCCCGACGCTGCGTCGGCCGGCAGCGCGAATTCGCGCTGCGCATAGATGGCGCTGACCGTGGGGTAACCCGCGCCCGGGTAGTCGGGATACGGGTAGTAACACCCGCTGACCAGAAGTCCCGCGGCAAGCGCGGCCATGCCGCTCTTTGCGAGGACGATGCGTGCGGACATCATGACGCTGCTCCTTGAATTGCCTGCGGGACTCTTCGGGTTCAGTGGTCTCGATAAAACCGATGCGGTCCGTTAAAGAGGAGCTTAGTCGATCGATGCATGGCGCGTTGCATCCGCCCGGTGAGGAACGATGGCTGGTATCGCTTCCTGTAACAGACTTGAAACACGTGCGGCGCCGACGGTGGCGCGCCGCACGCCGATGCGCGACGGCCTTACTTGCCGACCTGATTGCCGATGACCCCGCCGACGGCCGCGCCGCCCAGCGTCGAAAGCGCGCTGCCGCCGATCACGGCCCCGCCCGCTGCGCCGACGCCCGCGCCGATGGCGGTGTCGCGCTGACGCGTGGTCATGTTGTCGCAGCCGGTCAGTCCGGCGAAAGAAGCGGTGAGCAGTGCTGCGGCGCCGATTTGTTTGATGTTTTTCATGTCGACTCTCCAGTGATGATGGAACGAATCGGCTGCGGCGCGACTTCCCCGGACGAGACGACGGTCCGGCGCGCATGCCGCGTTTTTTCGCCGGTTCGTTCGATACGGAGCAGGAAAGATGCCCGAATCGTCTGAATGAGCGCCCAGCCTTGATGAGCAAGGCTTTGGGCGGGAACGCAGCAAGCAAAACGGCCTGTCGCGCTCGCCGCGCGACAGGCCGTTTCCGGTCAGGCTTTCAGTCCGTCAGAGACGGCGCATCATGTCGGCTGATAGATTTCCGCGCCCTTCTTCACGAACTCGATCGCCTTCGTCTGCATGCCGTGCGTGAGCGCGTCGGTTTCGCTCACGCCCTGCTTCGCGGCGAAGTCGCGCACATCCTGCGTGATCTTCATCGAGCAGAAGTGCGGGCCGCACATCGAGCAGAAGTGCGCGACCTTCGCGGAGTCCTTCGGCAGCGTTTCGTCGTGGAATTCGCGCGCCTTGTCCGGGTCGAGGCCGAGATTGAACTGGTCTTCCCAGCGGAATTCGAAGCGCGCCTTCGAGAGCGCGTTGTCCCGCACCTGCGCGCCGGGATGGCCCTTCGCCAGATCCGCCGCGTGCGCCGCGAGCTTGTACGTGATGATGCCTTCCTTCACGTCGTCCTTGTTCGGCAAGCCGAGGTGCTCCTTCGGCGTGACGTAGCAGAGCATCGCGGTGCCGAACCAGCCGATCATCGCGGCGCCGATGCCCGAGGTGATGTGGTCGTAGCCCGGCGCGATGTCCGTGGTGAGCGGCCCGAGCGTGTAGAAGGGCGCCTCGTCGCACCACTGCAACTGCAGGTCCATGTTCTCCTTGATGAGCTGCATCGGTACGTGGCCGGGGCCTTCGATCATCACCTGCACGTCGTGCTTCCACGCGACCTGCGTGAGTTCGCCGAGCGTCTTCAGCTCGCCGAGCTGCGCTTCGTCATTCGCGTCGTAGATCGAGCCGGGGCGCAGGCCGTCGCCGAGCGAGAAGGAGACATCGTATTGCTTCATGATTTCGCAGATGTCCTCGAAGTGCTCGTAGATGAAGCTCTCCTTGTGATGCGCGAGGCACCACTTCGCCATGATCGAGCCGCCGCGCGACACGATGCCGGTCATGCGGTTCGCCGTCAGCGGCACGTATTGCAGCCGCACGCCCGCGTGGATCGTGAAGTAGTCGACGCCTTGCTCCGCCTGCTCGATGAGCGTGTCGCGGAAGATTTCCCACGTAAGGTCTTCGGCTTTGCCGTTGACCTTTTCGAGCGCCTGATAGATGGGCACCGTGCCGATCGGCACCGGCGAATTGCGGATGATCCACTCGCGCGTCTCGTGAATGTGCTTGCCGGTGGACAGATCCATCACCGTGTCGCCGCCCCAGCGGATCGCCCAGGTCATCTTGTCGACTTCCTCGCCGATGGACGACGTGACCGCCGAATTGCCGATGTTCGCGTTGATCTTCACGAGGAAGTTGCGGCCGATGATCATCGGCTCGCTTTCCGGGTGATTGATGTTCGCGGGAATGATCGCGCGGCCGCGCGCCACTTCCTCGCGCACGAACTCGGGCGTGATTTCCTTCAGCGCGTCCTTGCCGAACGCCGCCGCGCCGAACGCCTGTCCGGGATGCTGGCGGCCCATCATCTGCGCGAGCTTTTCGCCGTTCGGGCCGCTCTTGCGCAGGCTTTCGAGATATTCGGCGCGACGCTGATTCTCGCGGATGGCGATGTATTCCATCTCCGGCGTGATGATGCCCGCGCGCGCGTAGTGCATCTGCGTGACGTTCTTGCCGGCGAGGGCGCGGCGCGGCTTGCGGTGCAGGCCGGGAAAGCGCAGTTCGGCCGTTTTCGGATCGGCGGCGCGCTCGCGGCCGAATTCGCTCGACAGGCCCGCCAGTTCTTCCGTGTCGCCGCGCTTTTCGATCCAGCCGGCGCGCAGCGCGGGCAGTCCCGAGCGGATGTCTATCTTCGCGTCCGGATCGGTGTACGGACCGGAGGTGTCGTACACGTACACCGGCGGATTCTTCTCGCCGCCGAAGCCGTCCGGCGTGTCGGACTGCGTGATCTCGCGCATCGGCACGCGAATGTCCGGCGTCGAGCCGGTCACGTAGACCTTGCGCGAGTTCGGCAGCGGGGCGATGGCGGCGGCGTCGACGACGGCGTTTTCCGACAGAAACTTGGGATTGGCATTCATGTGCTGTCTCTCCTGTGGGACGTGTTGACATGCGAGCGTTGCAGCGCTCGGCTGACTCAGGAGCTAAACAGGGAGGAACGAGACGGAAAGGTACGGGTTCGGAAGAAGTAGTCTGATGCGGCGCGACTGTCGAAACCCGAACGCTTCCCTGCGCTGGCATTATCCAGATCAGGTTCAAAGGGTATTTCTCACCCGCGCCGCGCGAGGCGACTGCGCTCGATGAAACCGGCCGCAATCGCGATGCGCAACGCAGGACCCCCGCGTTAGCAGCCGCCACCATACACCGCAGCGTGGCGTGTTGGCAACCATCCGAAAATTCGTCCGGCGATTCGTCGATCGCGCGGGGCGCTTACTGCATAATGTCGCTCGCCCCGGCCTGCGTGTTTTCCCTGACCGCCCGGCAGCCGCAATCGACGCCCCGCGTCTTGCGCTGTTTCTCCTCTGCGTCCGCGTTCGCATTCCAACTGTTTCGCCATGTCGTCCTGTCTCGTTTGTCGCGCCGGAGCTTTCGCCCGTTCAATTGCCGTCTGCCGGATGCGATGCGCGGCGCTGCACTGCACGCTGGCCGGGTAACGCATGTCCAATCCGTCGCCCAATCGTCCTTCAAGCCGCCGCGCCTGCCGCGCCTGCCGTTCTCCTTGCCCGATCGTTTTCCGTTTCGCGCGCCGCGTTCGCACAAGGGACAAGTCGCGCTCGCGCTGGCCGTCGTCTATCTCGTGTGGGGATCGACGTATCTCGCCGTGCATCTGTCGCTCGCGTCGTTTCCGCCGCTTCTGCTTTCCGGCTTGCGCAATCTGTTCGCGGGCATCGGGCTCTTCGTGTTCGCGGCGCGCCGCAAGCCGGTCTGGCCGACGTTGGCCGAAGCGCGCAATGCCGCGCTCGTCGGCACGCTGCTCGTCGGCTTGTCGAGCGGGATGCTCGCCTACGGCATGCGCACCGTCGAAACCGGGACCGCCGCCGTGATGGTCGCGACCGTGCCGCTTTTCGCGACGATCATCGCCGCGCTCACGGGCCGGCGCATCGCGAAGGGCGAGTGGGTGGCGGTCGGATTGGGGCTGATCGGCATCGTGTTGCTGAATCACGGCGATTCAGGTGCCGGCTCAACCGCGGGCAGCATCGCGATTCTGTGCGGCGCGATTTTCTGGGCGGGCGGGGCGCATCTGGCGAGCCGCGTCAAGCTGCCGTCGGACCTCTTCATGTCGACCGCGCTGCAGATCGGCCTCGGCGGTTCGATTTCCACGACGGTCGCGTTGCTCTCCGGCGAGCGGCTGGCGGGCATCGGCTTCGTGCCGGGGCTGTCGTTTCTGTACTTGATGCTCGTCGGAACGATGGCCGCGTATGTCGCTTACGGCTTCCTGATCCGCCATACGAGCCCGATCATCGCGAGCAGCTGCATGTACGTGAACCCGGTGGTCGCGGTGTTGCTCGGCGCGTTGCTGCTCGGCGAGGCGATCACGCGCTGGACCGTCATTGCGACGGTCGTCATTCTGCTGAGCGTCGGGCTTTCTTTCTGGTTCGATTATCGACGGCGCGGGTTGGTGTGAGCCTTCCGTTCGCTTCGCTTGTAAGAAGGGCGCGCACGCAGCGCTCGAAGCCGCGCACGCGCCGCTGCGCTGTCGGGCCCCGAACGAATCCTCTAACGAATGCCGCAGCCTTGCGCGATAAGGCTTCCAGCTGAAGTCGCGCCGCTCGCGCACCGCAAAAGGGCACGGGTGTTGCTCTATATGCGCCACCCGCGAGGCGCGTCATTCCGATGAAACAAAGACGCGTTCCTCGCGGCGAGGACGCGGCGTAGCGGGCCATCCGCCCGCCGTCCGCAGCCTTCACGACACCATCAACGATCACAAAAAGGAAGGTGGCACATGAAGCTCATCCGCACCGTCACGGCGCTCGCTGCCGTCGCTTCGCTTCTCTCCGCATGCGGCGGAAGTTCGGACGACGTCGGCAAGGAACTCGGCCTTACGCAAGCGCAGGTTCACTTCATCCACGCGATTCCGAGCGGCCCGAACGTCGACTTCTACGATAACGGCAAGGTGCTGCAACCGAACCTCGGCTACAAGACGGTGACCAACTTCGCGAACATCGGCACGGGCCAGCACAACTTCGGCTACGCGGCCGTGAACACGACGACCCTGCTCGCATCCGATTCGAGCATCAGCAACGCGGCGAAGGGCCACGAATACACGGTCGTCGCGCTGCCGGACGCGGGCTTCCTGCCGTCGATCGCCGTGATCGACGATCCGTTCGACAAGGGTCTCCTTTCGACGAGCGCGCGCGTGCGCGGCTTCAACGCATCGGCGAACGCGCAGAACCTCGATCTGTATCTGGTCGCGCCGGGGACGGACATCGCGACGGTCAACGCGACGATGCCGAGCGTCGCCTTCAAAAGCGCGGTTCCGGCGAGCACGCAGGACTCGATCTATGTTTCCGGCGGCACGTATCAGCTGATCGCGACGCTTCCGGGTTCGAAGACGCCGGTGTACAAGTCGGCTTCGTTTAATCTCGGCAATAACGCGGACTGGCTCGTGACGACGCTGCCTTCGGGCAACGCGCTGTCGCAGGTCGTGCCCGGCAAGATTCGGGTGCTGGTGGCGCAGGGCGGCAACACGCAGACGCCGGCGCTGGAGTTGCCGGATACGCAGTAAGCGCTTGCGCGTCAGGCCGTGACGAAACCCGCCCGAGCGATGTCGGGCGGGTTTTTTTTACGCACAAAAAAAATCTCGCCGCGCGAGGCGGCGAGATGACAGGAACTACGCTGCGTTGGTAGAGCGTCCCGGCTTACTTATGTTCTTCCGCCGAGTTCGAGATAGCCTGGCCGCCCTTCGAAATGTCCTGACCTGCGCCCGAGATGGTGTTGCAGCCTGCCAGCGCAGCGGTGCCCGCGATCAGCAGCAAAGCGATGATTCGAGTCATGTTCAATCCCCTTGAAGTAAATGTCTGGATTGGCCGCTGCTCTTCGATGGCCTCACCGGTGTGAATAATCTTAAAAAAGCGCCCGAGCGCGCGCTGTAAGCACACATGTGTTTTTCGTGTCGGCGGACTCCGTATTTCGCGTCGGCATCGTCCTACGCGGCGGCGCGGGCCGGCGATCCGTCGACATCCACGTCCACATCCACATGCACGCGCTCGCGCGGCATCGACACGCGAATGCTCGTGCCATGCGGCATCGCGCGTTCAATCTCGAAGCGCCCGCCGCGCGCCGACACGCGCTGCCGCATGCCGACCAGTCCGTGAGTCTGCGTGCGCTTCAGATCCTGCGGCCGGATGCCGATGCCGTCGTCGTCGATCGCGAGCGCGACGTTCGCCGGGTCGAGCGTGAGCGCAATGCGGATTCGGCTCGCATGCGCGTACTTCGCGGCGTTCGTGAGCGTTTCCTGCGCCACGCGAAAGAGCGAGATCTCGATGGCTTCGCCGAGCTTCACTTCGTCGTCCGGCAGTTCGGCCTCGACGGTCCAGCCGTTGCGCTGCGCGGCTTCGGCCACGAGCGAGCGCAGCGCCGTGACGAGACCGAAATTGGCGAGCACCGTCGGCCGCATGTCCTCGATGATCCGCCGCTTGAGCGCAATGCCCTGATCCAGATTGCCGATGGCGCGCGACAGTTTCTCGGCCATCGCTGGCTCCGATTCACGCAGCTTGCCGCGCACCCACGCGACATCCATCTTGCTCGCGGTCAGAATCGAGCCGAGTTCGTCGTGCAGTTCGCGGGCGAGTTGCGTCTTTTCATCCTCGCTCACCGATTGCAGATGCCACGCGAGCGCTTCGAGCTGGCGCGTGCGTTCGAAGACGAGTCGATCCAGTTCTTCCTGCTGCGTGATGAGCGCCTTCTGCACGCGATCCTGCTTGTCGAGCTGAATGCCGAGATTGCGAAACAGCAGCAGGAACAACACGATGTTCAGAGCGCATAGCGCCGCGACGCACAGCGTCGAAATGCGCTGATCGGCGCGGCTCGCGTCGAGCGCGTGTTGGGCGCGCTGCTCCTCGTTCAGGCGCAAGAGCGAGAGCGCGGCGTCGAGCGTCATGTCCTTGTCGGTCGATGCCTCCGAAGGCGCGGCCGATGGCGCCGCGCTGCGCTCGATGCCGTCGTTCGCCGCCGCGCGAATTTGCGCGAAGCTCGCGAGCGCGGTGTCGTCGCCGATGCGGCGATAGTAGGCATCCAGCGTGGCGAGCGCGCGGCGCACGTGCGCGGCGGTCGCTTCGAACTGGTTCTTGTAGGCGGCGTCCGGTTTCAGCGCCATCGCTTGTCCCTGCGCGGACAGCGTCGCGATGTCCGCGGCAAGCGCCGAAAGCTGCGCGGTCGCGCTCTTGGCGTCGAGCGCCGTTTCGTACTCGGCGGCAATGCGCATGCGGCCCGACTCCAGAATCACGAGCCCGCCGACGGTAATCACGATCGCCACCGTCATCGCGACGGCCCAGCTATACCGGTGCATCCAATCGTTGATGCGCGCGAAGCCGGCGCGCGTGCCCCGGCTCGCCGTCGGGGCGGGCGAGGTGTCGTCCTGCGCGATGCCGGTCAGCGCGGCGTGGGGAAGGTGGCTCATGACGTGGTTCTCGATGCGGCGACGAGGCAGATGGCGCGCTTCGCGCAGCCGATTTGAAAGCAAATGTCGGTGGATTCTCACAGCAAAAAAGGAGCCAGCCCGAATGCGCGCGGCAGAACGCGCGGCTAGCATGAGTGCGTCAACCATTCCTACGGGGAGCGATCATGCTGAGATGGGCTCTGTTTTTCGCGATCGTCGCTGTGATCGCCGGTTTGCTGGGCTTCACGGGCATTGCCGCGGGCGCCGCGACCATTGCCAAGTTCCTGTTCGTGCTGTTCCTGATTCTTTGCGTCGTGTTTCTGGTGCTGGGGTTCGTCATCACCAAGAAAGCGGTCGATTAGCGGCTTAGTTTGCTCCATGCCTTGCCATGCCGGGATGGCGCTTCGCGCCATGCCCGGCCGACCTTGAACGACCTTAGAACAATCACGAGGAGGGTCCCATGCTTCACTACGCAGCCGTTTTCTTCGTCATCGCGATCATCGCGGCGGTGTTCGGCTTCACGGGCATCGCGGCCGGCGCCGCTGAAATCGCGAAGATCCTGTTTTATATTTTCCTCGTCGTGTTCGTCGTGACGCTGCTGCTCGGTGTCTTCAGGACGTGACGTTGCCGAATCGTCGTGCCCGCGCCCGCTCATCGGACGATAGAGCGGAGCGGGCACGCGCCATGCATCGCGGACGATGATCGAATAGCGGAACGCTATGAAGCCGCACGGCGATTCGCTCGACGCATCCGTCCATCCCCCCAATTCACAGGAGCAAACACATGTCCGATTCATCTGCTGTATCGACCGCGCCGGGCCAGTCCAAGGACGCTTTCGTCCTCGATGTGGAAAAAATCCGGAACGACGCGCGGCAGCACATGGACGAAGGCCCGGTCACGTCGACCTATGCCGCCGACCGCGAAACCGTGCTGAAGCTGCTCAACGACGCGCTCGCGACCGAGTGGGTCTGCACGCTGCGCTACAAGCGCCACTACTTCATGGCGAAGGGCATTCACTCTGAGGCCGTCGCGAAGGAATTCGCCGAGCACGCGACCGAGGAGCAGGAACATGCCGACATGCTCGCCGAGCGCATCGTGCAGCTGGGCGGCTCGCCGGACTTCGCGCCGGACAGCCTCAAGTCGCGCGCGCATTCGGAGTACAAGGAAGGCGCCGATCTCATCGACATGATTCGCGAGAACCTGATCGCCGAGCGCATCGCGATCGACACGTACCGCGAGATCATTCGCTATCTCGGCGACAAGGATGTCACCACGCGCCGCATCTTCGAAGAGATCCTCGCCGTCGAGGAAGAGCACGCGGACGACATGGCCGACCTGCTGGAAGGCCGCAACGGGTAAGCGTAAGCCTTGGGCGCGGTGCGTGTTGCGCCGCGCATGGCTTTCACGCCTGCCTCGGTAGAATCACCGTTCTTTCATTACAGCAGTACGGACGGCGTGAATGATTCGAGTCTTGATAGCCGACGACCATGCGATCGTGCGCAGCGGGTTCAGGCAGTTCGTCGCGGACGAGCCGGACATGGAAGTGGCGGCGGAAGCATCGACGGGCGATGAAACCATCGCGCTCGTACGCGAAACGGCGTTCGACGTGGTGCTGCTCGACATCGCCATGCCGGACAAGAACGGCGTGGACACCTTGCGGGTCATCAAGCAGATCCGGCCCCAGCAGGGCGTGTTGATGCTATCGGGCTTTCCGGAGAGCCAGTACGCGATCAATCTGCTGAAGGCGGGCGCGAACGGCTACCTGAACAAGGACGCCGCGCCGGACGAGATCGTGCGCGCCATTCGCACGGTGGCGCGCGGGCATCGTTACCTGTCCGAATTCATCGCGGATGCGCTCGCCGACAAGCTCGACAAGCCCGCCGCCGAGCGGCCGCACGAGTTGCTGTCGGAGCGCGAGTTCCAGATCTTTTGCAAGCTCGCGGGCGGCCGGATTCCGACGGAAATCGCGCAGGAACTGCATCTTTCGGTGAAGACGGTGAGCACGTACCGGGCGCGCGTGCTGGAGAAGATGCGGCTCTCGAACAACGCCGATCTGACGTACTACGCGATCAAGAACGGATTGATCGAATAGTGCTTGCGGAGGATGCCTGCCGTGGGCGACCACATCATCACCGACGATTCGAAAGGGCGGCATGAGCCGCGCGGCGGGCCGCTCGCGGTGCTGCTGATCGAAGATTCGCCGCTGATCCGGCGCAGCCTCACCGAAGCGATCGAGGCGCTCGGTCCGTGGCGCGTGACCGCTTTCGCCGATGCGCCCGACGAAGCTATCGCGCTGTTATCGTCGCAGCGGTTCGACGCGGTCATCGTCGATCTGCAACTGAAGCGCGGCTCGGGCATCGACGTGCTCGCGTGGCTCAAGAACGCTGACCGGTCGCGAGTCGCCAAGGGCGCTTTCGTCGTCGTGCTGACCAACCACGCGTTGCCGGCGTATCGCGAGCGGTGCCTGCAATACGGCGCGCGGCATTTCTTCGACAAGTCGCTGGAGTTCGACCGCGTGCTCGATGCGCTGTGGGACTATGCGCGGGAGCGGGTTTGAGGCGGCTTTAGGCTTTCGCGCGAAGTTGCGATTCGACTTCGAAGGCAGTCAGCCGTTGCGCGATGCGACTACGTTTGGCGCGTTCGTGGCGGCTTCGTCTGTACATCATATTATCCGTTGCGGCCTGACGGAATCCGCGTACCTGAGCGTGAAGATTCCGCCGCTCGATTCCGGCTGAAAGTACCCGCGCGACACGACTCATTTGGCGCAAAGTCGATAGGCGATGAACGCCGCTTTAACGTTCGCAAGGGCACGCGCCCGTTCTCGGCTGCCAGTCCCGCGAGTCTCAGACGCGGGAACTCGCGCGACTCGCGTAAGCCTACGCAAAACCGTCATCGCGGCTCGCCTCACTCCTCACGCACCTGACGCGAAACCAGCCGCCGCTCGCGCCCGCGCCAATGACTGAAACCGGCGAGCCCGGTCGCTGCGAGTCCGACGAGACAGACGCCTGTCCATCCCATCGCATGCCACGCGAGCGACGCGAGCGCCGAGCCCGCCGCGCCGCCGATGAAGTACGCCACCATGTAGACCGTGTTCACGCGGCTGCGCGCCTCGGGCTTCAGCGCATAGATACGCGACTGGTTCGATATCTGCGCGGCCTGCACGCCGATGTCGAGCACGATCACGCCGACGACCAGCCCCGCGATGCTGCGCGACGACAGCGCGAACACGACGAACGACAACGCGACGAGCCCGATCGACAGCGAGATCACCGCGCGCGGCCCGCGCTTGTCCGCCGACTTTCCCGCGAGCGGCGCAGCGAGCGCCCCGGCCGCCCCGACGATGCCGAAGAGCCCCGCCGCCTGCGGTCCCATGTGAAACGGCTCGCCCGCGAGCAATAGCGTGAGCAGCGACCAGAACGCGCTGAAGCCGGCGAAGAGCGCGCCGCCCGTCAGCGCGGCTTCGCGCAGGCCGGGATTTTCGACAGTGAGATGCCACATCGAGACGAGCAGCTTGCCGTAGGAAAGCGTGGATGTGGGCCGGCTCTTCGGCAGCCGCATCAGAACGACGACGGCGAGCGCGATGGTCGCCACCACCGATGCGCCGAACACCGCGCGCCAGCCGAAGTACTGCGCGACGAAACCCGAGACCGTGCGCGCGAGCAGGATGCCGAGCAAAAGCCCGCTCATCACGGTGCCGACTGCGTGGCCGCGCTCGGCGGCCGGCGCAAGCTCGGCGGAGAACGGCACCGCCTGTTGCGCGATCGTCGATACGACGCCGATCGCGAGACTCGCCGCGATCAGCACCGCGAGCGTCGGCGCGGCGCATGCGGCGACGAGCGAGACGCCCAGCGCGGCGAGCTGAAGCAGGATCAGCATGCGCCGGTCGAAGCGGTCGCCGAGCGGCGCGAGCACGAGCATGCCGAGGGCATAGCCGAGCTGCGTGGCGGTCGGCACGGCGCCGATCAGATACGCGTTCTGCGGAAACGACGCGCGGAAGTCGCCGAGCAGCGGCTGGTTGAAATAGATATTGGCGACCGATACGCCCGCGATAGTCGCGAGCAGCCAGAGCGTGGCCCGCGAATAATGCGGATGAGGTTCGGGCGCGTGAGCGTGAGACGATGAGTGAGGCGGCTGATGCGATTGCGCGGACATGAGTTCGTTCCGTCGGGCGGCGGGAAGCGGCGTTCGGCCAGCCGCCGATCATACTGGAGACGCGCGACGTTTGCTCAGGGCGCTCGCGGGACCGCGCGCCTCATTCGTCTTCGTCTGCGGCGGGCTTCGGCGCGAGCTTCTCGGGCGCGAGCCAACGGAAGCCGGTGAGCGTCGTGTCGCTGAACGTGCATTCGGCTGCGGCGGGAAGGTCCGTCTTCCTGGTTGCGGGCGGCGTCGGCGGCGTCGCGATGACGCCTCGCACGACCACGCGCGAACCATGATAAGCGGCACCGGAGCCGGTGATCTTGAGCGGCGCGCTCGCCGCATCGGGATACGCCGCGCGCACCTTGTCCTTGCACGTTTCGACATTGCGGTAGTACGACGTGCAGCCCGCCGTCAACATCAGCGGAAACGAGCAGGCGAGAAGCAGGCGAGAGCGAGTGTTCATCGGGTCAGTCGGTCGATGCCCGACGCGGCGCGCGCATCGGAGCGTGAGGTGAGTGTGCGGCGATGCTTTATAACATGCGCGGGCGGCGCGTCCGGCGCGAGTGTCGCGCGAGGAGCAGGCCGCTTGTTACGCGGGCCGGCACGGTAGCACAATCGGCGAATGCGTTCGGACGGAGGCTGCCGCCATGCGAAAGGACATCGAAGTAGGCGATTACGTGCTCGCGCTCGACACGTTGCCGAAATCGCCGCCGGCCGACCAACAGGCGGATGCGCCCGCCGAGGGCTACGCGGTGCGCGTGCGCGTGGCGCGCCTGGACGGGCGACCGCTCCACGGATCGACGCTCGCCAGCGATTCCGGCGACATGACCGGCGATCACGGACCTTTTGCGACGGTCGCGGAGGCGATGGCGCATGGCGAGGCGTGGGGACGGCATTACGTCTCGCGCATTCTCGAACACGGGCTGTAGCGTGAATGCCGCGCGTTTCATGAGGAACGCGAAATAACGGCCGCGGGCATCTTCCCGGGTTCGTGGGAAGAACGTGATGCAGACCTGGTGCCGGGGACCGGACTCGAACCGGCAAGCCGTGAGGCGGCGGATTTTAAGTCCGCTATGTTTACCAATTTCATCACCCCGGCAGGGCGGACGCGATTCTACCATTGCGCCGGGTCGCGCCAAAACCGCGTCGACGCGCGATCCGCCGCGATCGCGCGCGTATTGAAAGCCATTCGACAACCTCGCACGCCTCACGCATAATCGCCGACGGACCGGCGCGCCCGAGAACGCGCGCAACGGCAGGCCGTCGATCACGCGCAAGGACACACGATGGGCAAAACCCGGCTCGAAGCGTTCAGCGATGGCGTCATCGCCATCATCATCACGATCATGGTGCTCGAACTCAAGGTGCCGCACGGCCACGACTTCGCCGCGCTCGCGCCGCTCGTGCCCGTGCTCGCGGCGTACGTGTTGAGCTTCGTCTATGTCGGCATCTACTGGAGCAATCACCATCACCTGCTGCACGCCATTGGACGCGTGAACGGCTCGGCGTTGTGGGCGAACCTGCATCTGCTCTTCTGGCTGTCGCTCTTTCCGTTCACGACCAACTGGATGGGCGAGAGCCATCTGAGCGCCGTGCCGACCGCGTGCTACGGCTTCGTGCTGTTCATGACGGCCGTTGCCTGGTACATCCTCACGCGCGTGCTGATCGCCATGCACGGCGAAAACACGCGGCTCGAACGCGCCGTCGGCGCGGACCGCAAGGGCAAGCTGTCGGTGCTGCTGTATCTGTTGGCAATTGCCGCCTCGTTCTGGCAGCCGTGGATCGCGGCGGTCATCTATACGGTCGTCGCGGCCGGGTGGCTCGTGCCGGACCGGCGCATCGAGCGCATGCTCGCGAGCGAGGAGCATTGACTTGCCGACGACGCGCATCGGTCTCATCTCCGACACGCACAATCTCGTGCGCCCCGAGGCGCTCGATGCGCTGCGCGATTGCGCGCACATCGTTCACGCGGGCGATATCTGCAAGCATGAGGTGCTCGACGCGCTCGCGCAACTCGCGCCGCTGACCGTCGTGCGCGGCAACAACGACGTCGCTGCGAGCGTCGCGCATCTGCCGGAGCATGCGCGCATCGAAGTGGCCGGCGCGACGATCCACGTCGTGCACGATATTGCCGACGTTCCCGCCGAGCTCGACGGCGTCGATGTCGTCGTGACCGGGCATTCGCACAAGCCGGTCGTCGCGCGGCGCGGCGGCGTGCTCTTCGTGAATCCGGGCAGCGCGGGGCCGCGCCGCTTCAAATTGCCGATCAGCGTGGGCCTGCTCGACATCGGCGAGGCGGGGATCGAGGCGCGCATCGTCACGCTCATCGCATGAAAAAGGCCGGCGTCTTTTCAGACGCCGGCCTTTCGCGCTTCCTAATTCCAGCAGTCGCTTACGCGCGGACCGTGCCTTCCGGGAAGCCGTCGTCCATCTCGGCCGCCTCGCGATGGCCGCGCAAAATCGCATGCGCTTCGGAGTGCGTGGCGACCGCGGGCGGCGAGCCCTTCAGCGGCTTCTTCGCGGTTTCGTGCAGCGCGAGCACCGAGACGATGCCGATCACCGACGCGCCCATCAGATAGTACGCGGGCATCATCAGGTTGCCGGTCTTGCCGACGAGCCATGCCGTGACGAGCGGCGTCGTGCCGCCGAAGAGCGACACCGACACGTTGAACCCGATGGCGAGCGCGCCGTAGCGAATCTTCGTCGGGAAGAGCGCGGGCAGCGACGACGGCATCACGCCCGTGAAGGTCGACAGCAGCGCGCCGAGGATCATCATGCCGGCGAAAATCGACGGCACCGTGCCCATGCGGATCAGCGAGAGCGCCGGAACCGACAGCGCCAGCAGTCCGACGCAGCCCGCGAGCATCACCGGCTTGCGGCCGATCTTGTCGGAGAGACGCCCGGCGAAGAGCGTGAGCGGCATCATCAGCACCATCACGACGAGCACGATGAACAGGCCATGCGTCTCGTTGAACTTGAGCGTCGCCGACAGATAGCTCGGCAGATACGAGAGCGCCATGTAGTCGGTCACGTTGAAGATCAGCACGAGGCCCACGCATTGCAACAGCGGCTTCCACTGCGCGAGCAGCGTTTCGCGGAACTGCGCCTTGGTCGTTTCGTGCGCGGCCGCTTCCATCTTGTCGGCTTCGCGCTGGAACGCGGGCGTTTCTTCCAGCTTCATGCGGATGTACAGACCGATCAGGCCGAGCGGCCCTGCGATGAGAAACGGAATGCGCCAGCCCCAGCTCAAGAGGGCATCTTGCGAGAGCGCGCCGGTCAGCACCGCGACGACGCCCGCGCCCAGCACGTAGCCGACGAGCGTGCCGAATTCCAGAAAGCTCGCCATGAACCCGCGCTTCTTGTCCGGCGAAAATTCGGCGATGAACGTCGCCGCGCCGCCGTACTCGCCGCCCGTCGAGAAGCCTTGCACGAGGCGGGCGACGAGCAGCAGCACCGGCGCCATCACGCCGATGCTTCCATAGCTCGGAATCAGGCCGATGCAGAACGTGCCGATGGCCATCATGATCATCGTCATCGCGAGCACGCGCTTGCGGCCGATGCGGTCGCCGAGCGGCCCGAACACCATGCCGCCGAGCGGGCGCACGAGAAATGCCGCCGCGAACGTGCCGAAGGTGGCGAGCAACTGCGCGGTCGGGCTCGACGAGGGGAAGAACACCTTGCCGAGCGTCACGGCGATGTAGCTGTACACGCCGAAGTCGAACCATTCCATCGCGTTGCCGATGGCCATGGCGCCGACGGCGCGCTTGAGCAGGGATTGATCGACGATCGTGATGTCGTCGAGGGAAAGTGAGTGAGCTTGATTCGATGTGTGGCGCTTGCGCCAAAGGCCGTCGTTTAGGGCGGTCATAAGTTGAAGACTCCGTGTCGTTTGCCGGATGCTCGCGAAAAGCATCGGGCGCGCCGCCTGAGCAGCGCATGGGCCGGATAGTGCAGTTTCGTGACGGCGCCGCGAGCCGTTCCGACCGTCAGGACGAGAGCGAATGGCTCCGCCGAGCGTCGGACAGGGCGCCCGAAGCTGACGATCGAAGAAAAGCGGTGCCGGGGCCTCGCGGTGGAAGTCGCGAAATTGCACTCGGATAAAACAAACGAATTGGACGCGCGGACGGCAAGCCGGGAGGCAGCCGCGGGTGGAACCGCAACGTCGGCGAAAACTAAGGCTTGGAACGAAAAAGGCCGGCGTACTGCTTAACCGACAAGCCTCTTTGTATAAAAACTGTCACTACCACGCGTTACCCGATAAACGATATGCCGGGCAGGCCGCGCGTGAATGATGGTGAATTGCTGTTGATAACGAGCAAGATGATAACACGATGACAGACGATCTGCAAACCGGCCTGTAATTCGAGCAGTACCGACCCGGCTCTATCCTTTACGGGGCTTAGGATTGCGCTAAATTGTGTCCTGTGCATCCGATGTTCTAAACGGTACGTGCAAGCAATAAAAAACCGACCTCGAAGGGTCGGTTTTTGCGACGGTCGCGAGGCGGAAATCAGCTCTGCGGCGGCACGTAGCCCGAGGCCGTATCGGCGCCTTCGCCGAAGAAATACTTCTCCGTTTGCTTAAGCAGGTATTGGCGCGCGCGCGGGTCGGCCATGTTCAGGCGATTTTCGTTGATGAGCATCGTCTGCTGCTTGAGCCAGCCTTGCCACGCTTCCTTCGAGATCGTCTCGTAGATGCGCTTGCCGAGTTCACCCGGCAGCGGCGGGAAGTCCAGTCCCTCGGCTTCCTTGCCGAGCTTTGCGCATTGAACCATTCGGGCCATCTGTGTTTCTCCTTTATCGACCGGTGTCGGCTTGGCCTACCGGTTCCATGATTTGCAATCGGACACGCGCGGCGCGCGTCCGTAGTCAGTTCAAAGCTGTTTCATCAAGACGAGCGACTTGCGCTGCCAGTTGTAGAGGCGGCGGCGGTCTTCCGGCAGATCGTCCACCGTCACCTTCACGAAGCCGCGCTTGAGGAACCAGTGTTCGGTACGCGTCGTCAGCACGAAGATGCGCGTAAGGCCGCGCGCGCGGGCGCGCTGCTCGATGCGTTTCAGAAGGCGCTCGCCGTCGCCGGAACCTTGCGCTTCAGGCGCGACCGTGAGACACGCCATCTCGCCGATGCGCTCCTGCGTGTACGGATAGAGCGCCGCGCAGCCGAAGAGCACGCCGTCGTGCTCGATGACCGAGAAGTGATCGATATCCCGCTCGATTTGATGACGCCCGCGCCGCACCAGCGTGCCGTCGGCTTCGAGCGGCTCGATCAGCGTGAGAATGCCGCCGACGTCGTCGGGCGTGGCTTCGCGCAGGCTTTCGAGGTTCTCGTACGAGATCATCGTGCCGACGCCGTCGTGCAGGAACAGTTCGAGCAGCACGCTGCCGTCGAGCGCATACGGAATGATGTGCGCCCGTGCCACGCCGCCGCGACAGGCGCGAATGGCGTGCTTCAGATAGAACGCGGTGTCGCCCTGCAATTCGCCGGATTCGTGCAGGCGGTAGGCGTCGTCGAGCGACATTTCGCGCACCAGTGCGCCTTCCTGATCGACGAGGCCCGGAATTTCGGTCACGAAGATGATCTTGTCGGCGCGCAGCGCGATGGCGGCGGCCGATGCGACGTCTTCCATCGACAGATTGAAGGCTTCGCCCGTCGGCGAGAAGCCGAGCGAGGACAGCAGCACGATCTTGTTGCTCGCGAGCGACTGACGCACCGAGTCGCCGTCGATCTTGCGCACGACGCCCGTGTGCTGGAAATCGACGCCATCCAGAATGCCGACCGGCCGCGCCGTCACGAAGTTACCCGACACGACGCTGATGTGCGCGTGCGCCATCGGCGTGTTCGGCAGCCCCTGGCTGATGGCGGCCTCGATGTCGAGACGCACTTCGCCGGCAGCTTCCTTCGCGGATTCGAGCGCGCGGGCATCCGTTATGCGCAGTCCATGCGAGAACGACGATTCGACGCCGTGCAGGCTCAACTGTTCGTCGAGTTGCGGACGCGAGCCGTGGACGAGCAGGATCTGAATGCCCATGGCGTGCAGCAGGCCGACGTCCTGCACCAGCGCGTTCAGCCGTCCTTCCTGCACGAGTTCCCCGCCGAACGCGACGACGAACGTCTTGTTCCGGAACGCGTGAATATAGGGCGCCACGGAGCGCATCCAGTCGACGAACTGGCCGAGGGAAGTCGGCGCGTCGGCTTCGCTTGCGGGCGGCTGCGACGCGAGGGTGAGGTCGGTTTGGGAATTCATGCCGGGATTATAATGCGACGCTATGCCGAATGTTTCCAGACGCCCCGTTCAGCCGGGCCAGCCGCAGTCCGCCGATAAGACCCTCACCGCTCAGGAGCAGTTGAAGAAACTGCGCGAGAACCTGTTGCGCGATGCGCGGCCGAGCGAGGCGCCGGGCGAATCGGCCGGGCTTAGCAAGAAGGAGCTGGCGGCGCGGCGGTTTGCGGGGGCGCAGGACGAGGCGAAGCAAACGCAGCCATCGCGTGATGCCGGGGCGGGGCGCGCGCCGAAATCATCGGGCGACGCGGGTTCGAAAGGCCGAAGCGCGGGAGAGCGCGGATCGGGTGCTGACAAGACCCATCGCGTTGCTGGGGCGGGCGCGGAAAGCGCAGCACGGCCATCGGGGAAGTCCGATCGCGCGACGCGATCGCCCGGTGTCCGAAGCGCGGACGATGCCGCGCAGCTTGATCAACCTGTGCAACGCGGCGCAGTTGCACCGAAGCCGGATCGCGCAACGCAATCGCGAGCCGGCCGCAGCGCGGAAGACGGCGCGAAGGCCGCACAGCCGGGCCAACGCGGCGTGGATGCGCCGAGGTCGGATCGCGAGACTCGATCGCGCGTTGGGTTCGGCGCGGAAGGCGCCGTCAAGCCGGCACGATCGAATCAACAGGAATCCGCGGCGATGAAGCAGAACCGCGCGGCGCAACCAGCGGCTCTCCCGAACGCGGAAAGCGGCGCGAACGCCGCGCAATCAAACCAACGCGGCGCGGAGGCGGCGGAGCTCAATCGCCACACGCAATCGCCCGCTGTGCGCGGCGCAGAGTCTGCACAGTCGGATCAACGCGAAATGGATGCACGAAAGGCGCATGGTGCGGGGCGATCAGACGCTGGCCGGAGCGCAAGGGACGTCGCGAACGTCGAGCAGCCGGACCGGCGCGGAGCGAGCGCGGCGAAGCCGCACCGCGCGGACTCATCGCCTGCTGTTTCCGGCGCACAGAAGCCGGCACAATCGAATCAGCGTGAATCGGAGCGCAGCGATGGCCCCGGTCGCGCTCGTTCGCAAGAACGGGCGGCGGCATCGTCGGGCGGCGAAACGAGCGCGGCCCCCCGAGCGGAGGACGGCGCATCCCTTCGCGAGGCCCGCCGCGTGAACGCGGACGAGCACACGCACCCGGCCGCCGCCAATCGCGATGACCGCAACGCAACGCAGGACACAACGCCCGCCGAGCGCAGTCCACGCAGCGCCGACACGCCGCCCCGCGCCGACGCCCGCCCCGAAGCACGCCCCGACCGCAAGCGCGACAAACCGCGCACCGTCACGCCGAACCCGATCCCGCCGATCACATTCCCCGAGGCGCTGCCCGTCTCCGGCCGCCGCGAAGAGATCGCGCGCGCGATCGAGTCGAATCAGGTCGTGATCGTCAGCGGTGAAACCGGCTCCGGCAAAACCACGCAGCTGCCGAAAATCTGCCTCGCGCTCGGACGCGGCCTCGGCGCGGGCGGCGCCGGCTTGATCGGCCACACGCAGCCACGCCGGATCGCGGCCTCGGCGACAGGGCGACGCATCGCCGAGGAACTCGGCACGCCGTTCGGCGAAGTCGTCGGCTACAAGGTGCGCTTCACGGACAATCTCGCGCCCGGCGCGTCCGTCAAGCTGATGACCGACGGCATTCTGCTCGCCGAAACGCAGACCGACCCGCTGCTCAAGGCGTACGACACGATCATCATCGACGAGGCGCACGAACGCAGCCTCAACATCGACTTCCTGCTCGGCTATCTGAAGGAAATCCTGCCGAAGCGCCCGGATCTGAAGCTGATCGTCACGTCCGCGACGATCGACGCCGGCCGTTTCGCGCGCCATTTCGGCAGCGAGGAAAAGCCCGCGCCGGTGATCGAAGTGAGCGGGCGGCTGTATCCGGTCGAAATCCGCTATCGCCCGATCGAAGAGGAAAGCGAGGCGATCAAGAACGCGCAGGGCACGACGCAGAAACGAAGCGACCGCAAGACGGACCGCGATCTGATGGAAGGCATCGTCGATGCCGTCGACGAACTCTGCCGCGAAGGCCCCGGCGACGTGCTCGTGTTTCTGCCCGGCGAGCGCGAGATCCGCGACGCCGCCGAGGCGCTGCGCAAGCACCATCCGCCGCATACGGAGATTTTGCCGCTATTCGCGCGCCTGTCGGCGCAGGAGCAGGAGCGCGTGTTCAGGCCGTCGAACGCGCGGCGCATCGTGCTGGCCACGAACGTCGCGGAGACATCGCTGACGGTGCCGGGCATCCGCTATGTCGTCGATACGGGCACCGCGCGCGTCAAACGCTATTCGTACCGCAACAAGGTCGAGCAGTTGCAGATCGAGCCGGTGTCGCAGGCGGCCGCTAACCAGCGCGCGGGCCGCTGCGGGCGCGTGGCTGACGGCGTGTGCATCCGGCTTTACGACGAAGCGGATTTTCAATCGCGTCCGCGCTTCACCGATCCGGAGATTTTGCGTTCGTCGCTCGCGTCGGTGATTCTGCGCATGAAGTCGCTGCACCTGACGGAAATCGAGACGTTCCCGTTCATCGAGCCGCCGCCGGGACGCGCGATCGCGGACGGCTATCAATTGCTGAACGAACTCGGCGCAGTCGATGACGACAACGCGTTGACCAGTCTCGGCCGCGAGCTTGCGCGCCTGCCGCTCGATCCGCGCGTCGGCCGCATGATCCTCGCCGCGCGCGATCATCACGCGCTCACCGAAGTGCTCGTGATCGCTTCCGCGCTCTCGGTGCAGGACCCGCGCGACCGGCCGATCGAAGCGCAGGAGCAGGCCGACGAGAAGCATCGACAGTTCGTCGACGAGCGTTCCGAATTCCTGCAATGGACGCGCATCTGGAAGTGGTTCGAGGAAGCCGTCGCGCACAAGAAGTCGAACAAGCAGCTCGCCGACGCGTGCCGCGCAAACTTCCTGTCGCATGTGCGGCTGCGCGAATGGCGCGATGTGCATTCGCAATTGCTGACCGTCGTGCGCGAGCATGGCTGGCGGTTGAACGAATCGGATGCGACCTTCGAGCAGGTGCATCTGTCGCTGCTGACGGGCTTGCTCGGCAACATCGGCGTGAAGGCCGACGACGAGCCGCATTATCTCGGCGCGCGCGGCATCAAGTTCCATTTGTGGCCGGGCTCGGCGCTGCTGAAAAAAGCGGGGCGCTGGGTGATGGCGGGCGAGCTCGTCGAGACGAGCCGGTTGTATGCGCGGACCATCGCGAAGATCGAACCGGAGTGGCTCGAAACGGTCGGCGCGCATTTGCTGAAGAAGTCGCTGTCGGACGCGCATTGGGAGAAGAAGGCGGCGCAGGTCGTCGCGTTCGAACGCGCGACGCTTTATGGCCTCACGGTCTACGCGCGGCGGCGCGTGAGCTTCGGCAAGCAGGACCCGAAATACGCGCGGGAGCTCTTCATTCGCGGCGCGCTCGTCGAAGGCGAGTTCGACACGCGTCTGCCGTTTTTCGCGCATAACAGCAAGCTGGTCGCGGATATCGAGCAACTGGAGCACAAGTCGCGCCGCCAGGACGTGCTGGTCGACGACGAACTGATCTACGCGTTCTACGATTCGCTCGTGCCCGAAGGCATCTGGACGGGCGCGGCGTTCGAGCGGTGGTATCGCGACGAACAGAAGAAAGAGGGCAGGCAGCAACTGCTTTTCCTGTCGCGCGACGACCTCATGCGCCATGAAGCCGCCGGCGTCACGACGGATCTGTTCCCGAAGCGCATGACGATGTCGGGCATCGAAATGACGCTGTCGTATCACTTCGAGCCGGGCGCGCCGCGCGACGGCGTGACGCTCACGGTGCCGCTCTACGGGCTGAATCAGATCGACGCGCGCCGCGTCGAATGGCTCGTGCCGGGCATGATCAAGGAGAAGACGCAACTGCTCTTGAAGTCGCTGCCGCAGAAGCTGCGCCGGCATGTCGTGCCGTTGCCGGAATACGCGGCCGCCTTCGCCGAGCGTCACGCGGGGCCGAAGTTCGGCGCCGGCGCGCTGATCGACGCGCTCATCGCGGATATCCGCGAACAGACGCAAATCGCCGTGAAAAGCGCGGATTTTAAGCTGGAAACGCTGCCGGCGCATCTGTTTATGAACTTCAAGGTGATCGACGAGCACGGCCGGCAACTCGCGATGGGCCGCAATCTCGCGCAATTGCGCGGAGAACTCGGCGGACAGGCGCAGCAGCACTTTCAGAAGCTCACGGCGGAAGCGGCGAGCGTCGCGCTCGACGCGCTCTCAAGCGATGGGGGCGATGCGGGCGATTCGAAGGTACCGGCCGCGCAGGCCGCGCCCGCCGAAAGCACCGCGCTCTACGAAAACCTGACGACGTGGAACTTCGGCAAGCTGCCCGAGTTGCTCGAAATCCGCCGGCGCGGGCAGACGCTTTTCGGCTATCCGGCGCTGGTGGATCGCATCACGCACTGCGACGTGGAAGTGTTCGATTCGCCCGAGGAAGCGGCGCGCATTCATCGCGCGGGCTTGCGGCGGCTCTTCGCGCTGCAATTGCGCGAGCCGATTCGCTATCTGGAGAAGAATCTGCCTGGCCTGCGCGAAATGTCGATGCAATACATGGCCCTCGGCACCGCCGACGAGTTGCGCGACCAGATCGTCGAGACGGCGCTGGACCGTGCGTGCCTGCAAGACCCGCTGCCCGACGACGACGCCAGCTTTCACGCCCGCCGCGATGCCGCGAAAGGGCGCCTCACGTTGCTGGCGAACGAAATCGCGCGCCTCGCCGGGACGATTCTCGCGGGGTACGCCGCGCTGACGAAGAAGCTCGCGCAGGCGAAGCCCTTCGCCACCGCTTACGCCGACATGCAGGCGCAGTTGAGCGGGCTGATCGGCAAACGCTTCGTGATCGACACGCCCTACGCGCAGCTCGCGCACTTCCCGCGCTATCTGAAGGGCATCGCGCTGCGCATCGACAAGCTGAAGGCCGACGCCGCCCGCGACGCGCGCCTGATGGCGGAATTGCTGCCGCTCGTGCAGCAGTATCAGCGGACCTTGTCGCAACGCGGCGGCGTCGCGGATGCGCGGCTCGCGGAGTATCGGTGGCTGCTGGAAGAACTGCGCGTGTCGCTTTTCGCGCAGGAATTGCGCACGCCGATGCCGATATCGGTGAAGCGCCTCCACAAGGTCTGGGAATCGATGCAGCGGTGACGCGTCCGCGTTCTGGCGCGAACGTGGCGGAAAGCCGCGCCAACAGGCGGCATTTCTTGCGCACGCGCACCGAATTGCGCAAAAAGAGCCGCATCGTCAACGCGTTGGAGCATGCAAACGTTCTACAATGACGCCTGCTTTCCGACGTGTACATTCATGCGCTCCACATTCTTCTCCGGCCGCCTCCGCGCGGCCGCCGCCCGCGCCGCGCGCTTCGCGGTTCCGGCGGTCGCAGCGTTTGCCGCGACCGCGGCATTCGCCAATAACGTCATCGTGCTCAATTCGGCCGAAGCCACGCTGAGCCTCATCGACGAAAACACGCATCAGGTCATCGGCACGGTGCCGACCGGCAAAGAGCCGCATCACCTGATGCCGACGCCCGACAATTCGTCGCTGATCGTGGCGAATTCGGTGTCCAACAATCTGATGTTCGTCAACCCGAAAACGGGCGCGGTGCAACGCTGGGTGCAGGACATCGAAGATCCGTATCAGATCGGTTTTTCGCCGGACCGCAAGTGGTTCGTGTCGACCGGCCTGCGCCTCGACCGGCTCGATATTTACCATTACGACGGCAAGAATCTGAGCCTCGCCAAGCGCCTGCCGCTCGCGACCATGCCGAGCCACATCGCGTTCTCGAACGACAGTTCCACGGCATTCATCTCGCTTCAGGTGTCGGGCGAGATCGCGGCCATCGACCTGCCGACGCAGACGGTCAAGTGGAAGATGAAGGTCGGCAAGGTGCCGGCGGGCGTCTGGCTGACGCCGGGCGACAAGTTCCTGCTCGTCGGCATGACGGGCGCGGACTACGTGGCCGTCGTCGACTGGCGCAACCAGAAGGTCGTGAAGACGATTCCCACGGGCAAGGGCGCGCACAACTTCCGTTCGCTCGCGGACGGCAAGCACGTTCTGGTGTCGAACCGGGTGGCGAACACCATCAGCATCATCGATGAAGACACGCTCACGAACGTCGGCGATATCACCGGCCTCTTGCCCGGACCGGACGACATGGAACTTTCCGCCGATAAAAAGTATCTCTGGGTGACGTTCCGCTTCGCGAAGCATGTCGGCGTGATCGACCTTGCAAACCGCAAGCTCATCCAGACCATTGCGGTGGGACGTTCGCCGCACGGCATCTTTTTCCTCGACCGCGCGCCGGTCACCGCGCCCAACGGCGCCTGACCGCGGCGGCGAACGGTGAGAAGGGCGCTCGCGGGCGCCCAGTACTACGATTGAGTCACGGGCCGCTAGGCGTCATGTCACAGGGCCGGCCGACTTTCACGGAGCACCATGTTTCACGTCATTCTCTCGTCCCTCGACAGCTTCGTTTCTTCCGTGCAGACCACGTTGTACGTGGACGTCGTGCAGCCGCTGCTGTTCAAGATCGGCATGATGGACTACGACGAAGACACGTACGACGCGCTGTACTGGGTGATCGTCGGCGTGCTGGAAGTGATCGCGATGTACGCGATCCTCCGCCCGCTGGAAGCCTTGCGCCCCGCCGAGCAATGGCAGGACCGCAAGGGCGTGCGCGTGGACGTGCTGTACACGTGGATCGTGAAGCTCGGCATCCTCAATCTGTTTTTCTTCTTCACGTTCCAGCCTGTTTTCGATTCCGTGCAGAGCTGGCTGCGCATTCACAGCGTGCCGACGCTCGAAATCGACAATCTGTGGCCCGGCGTGACCACGCAGCCGCTCGTCACGTTCGCCATCTATCTGATTCTGTTGGACCTGGCCGGTTACTGGTATCACCGGCTGGAGCATCGCTTCGGCATCTGGTGGGAACTGCACGCCGTCCATCACAGCCAGCAGAAGATGTCCCTGTGGTCCGACGACCGCAACCACCTGCTCGACGACGTTCTGCAAGCGAGCTTCTTCGCCGCTGTGGCGCTCGTGATCGGCGTTGAACCGTCGCAATTCGTCGTGCTCGTCGCCATCACGAACCTGATGCAGAGCGTGCAGCACGCGAACATCCGCCTGCATTTCGGCTGGCTCGGCGACCGGCTGATCGTGAGTCCTGCGTTTCATCGCCGTCATCACGCGATCGGCTATGGTCACGAAGGCACGGCGTACGGCTGCAACTTCGGCGTGCTGTTTTCGTTCTGGGACATCCTGTTCCGCTCGGCGTCGTTCGACCGCACCGTCGAGCCGACCGGCATCCGCGATCAACTGGGCGCGCCGGGCTTGGCGCCCGTCAATTACGGCGACGGCTTCTTCGAGCAGCATTGGCTCGCGTTCAAGCGCATCGGCGCGCGTCTCGCGTCGCGGCGCGCGGCGGATTCCGGCAAGCGGCCGGCTGCCCTCTGAGCCTTTCATTCGCCTTCTTGTGGTTGCCAGCGCGCCTAACCCGCGCTGGTTTATCCTGTCGCTTACTCTTCCTTCAACGAATCACGCATGAATGATCTGCTGCGTTCGTTCGTGCGCGCGCTGGCGAACGTCTTCCATCCGCGCATGCTCTGGCTCACGCTGATGCCGTTCGCGGTCGCCACCGCCGTCTGGGGCGCGATCCTGTGGTTCTTCTGGCAGACGCTCACCGGCGCGGCGAACGGCTGGCTCGACGGCTGGGCGCTGACCTCCGCGATGTACCGCCTTTTCGACGCCGTCGGCTTTTCGTCGCTGCACGCGGTCATCGCGCCGTTTCTCGTCGTCATCATGACGATTCCGCTGATCGTCGTGACCGTGCTTCTGCTAATCGCCACGCTTTCGATGCCGGGCGTCATCAAGCTGCTCACGCGGAGTCCGAAAGGCCACTATGCAGCGCTCGAAGCCCGGCGCGGCGGCTCGTGGTACGGCAGCCTCGGGCATTCGGTGGTGACGACCATCGTGTGCCTCGTCGCGCTCGTCGTGACCTTGCCGCTCTGGTTGATCCCGCCTTTCTTCGCGCTGATTCCGCCGCTCCTGTGGGGCTGGCTCACGTATCGCGTGATGACTTACGACGCGCTCGCCGTGCACGCGAGCCCCGACGAACGGCGCGCGATCGTGCGCGAATCGCGCTGGCCGCTGCTCGCCATCGGCATCGTGAGCGGACTATTGAGTTCCGTTCCGACGCTGCTGTGGGCGTGGTCGGTCTGGCTCCTGCCGCTGTTTCCGGTCGTGGCCGCGGTGACGATCTGGGCGTATGCGTTCATTCTCGTGTTTTCGGCGCTGTGGTTCGCGCACTATTGCCTGCACGCGCTCGCGCGGCTGCGGGCGAACGAGCCGCGTTATCCGGCCATCACGGCGCAGTCCTGAACGGCAGTCAACAGAAAGAAGAGGCACTCATGGGCATTGGCGTCATCATCATCGGCGACGAAATCCTGTCCGGGCGGCGCACGGACAAGCATCTGCCGAAAGTCATCGAACTGTTGGGCGCGCGTGGGCTGTCCCTCGACTGGGCGGAATACGTCGGCGACGATCCCGCGCGCATCACCGCGACGCTCGCGCGCACGTTCGCGTCGGGCGACATCGTGTTTTCGACCGGCGGCATCGGCGCGACGCCCGACGATCACACGCGGCAGTGCGCGGCCAAGGCGCTCGGCGTGCCGCTCGCGTTGCAGCCGGAAGCGGCGGAACTGATCCGCGCGCGCATCCGCGACATGGCGGGCGACCAGCCCGCGGATCTGGATTCGCCCGAGAACCTGCATCGGCTGAACATGGGCATGTTCCCGCAAGGCGCCGAGATCATTCCGAACAGCTACAACAAGATTCCGGGCTTTTCGGTCGGCGACCATCACTTCGTGCCGGGCTTTCCGGTCATGGCGTGGCCGATGATCGAATGGGTGCTCGACACGAAATACGCGCATCTGCACCACGCGACGCCGTATGTCGAGCGATCGCTGCTCGTCTTCGGCTTGCCGGAATCGCGCATCACGCCGCTGATGGTTGCCATCGAGCGCGATTTCGCCGGCGTGCGGGCCTTTAGCTTGCCGAGCGTCGGCGACGCGGCGCGCGGGGCGCTGTACGCGCGGCCGCACATCGATCTGGGCGTGAAGGGCGATCCCGAGCGCGCCAACGCCGCGTTCGAGGCGCTGCGCGAAGGCGTGGCGGCGCTGGGTGGCGAGATTGTCGAAGTGCCGCCGGAGGACGCGCGTTGATTCTGCTCGAAGTCATCGCGACGACGGTCGCGGACGCGCGCGCCGCCGAGCGCGGCGGGGCGAACCGCATCGAACTGATCACCGCGATGGGCGAGGGCGGGCTGACGCCGAGCATCGGGCTGATCGAAGCGGTCGTGGACGCGGTCGGCATTTCGGTGAACGTGATCGTGCGTCCGCATAGCCGCTCGTTCGTCTACGATGCCGACGATCTGGGCGTCATGCTGCGCGACGTTCGCGCCATCGCGAAGACCCGTGCGAACGCGATCGTCGTGGGTATGCTGCGCGAGAACGGCGATATCGACACCGATGCGCTCTCGCGCGTGATCGACGCCGCCGATGGCTTGCCGCTCACGTTCCACCGCGCGATCGACGAGGCGCGCGATTTGTCCGCTGCCTTCGACACGCTGCTCGGGTTCGACGCCATCACGAACGTGCTGACGTCTGGCGGCCAACCGTCGGTGCTGCAAGCGCAAGCGCACATCAGATCGCTCGTCGAGCGCTCGAAAGGCACGCATTGCACCGTGCTCGCCGGGGCGGGCCTGACCGTGGACGCGCTCGCGCCCTTCGTCGCTACGACACGCGTGCGCGCGGTCCACTTCGGCTCGGGCGTGCGGATCGGCGGCAAAGGGCTCGCGCCCGTCGACGAAGCCGCGGTCGCCCGCGCGCGGGCATTGCTCGACGGCTAGCGCCCGACGCGCGGCCTCACGCCCCGATCCACGGCAATCCGCGAAAGCACCATCCTGAGACCGTCTTGCGGTGCCCCTGACCGTCCTTGTCGCCTTCGAAGCCTTCCAGCAGGTCATAGGCTTTCGTGAACCCCTGATTTTGCGCGGCGACGGCGGCGAGCTTAGAACGCGCGGCGCTGCGGCACAGAAACAGGAGCGGCGTATCAGGAGTGGCGATTTGTCTTAATTGTTCGATAAACTCAGCGTTCGGCACCGAACCCGGGTAGCGGATCCATTCGATGTGCGCGTATTGCTCGCCGTTGATCGCCGGCCGGCCCACCCAGTCGAGCTCCGCGCGGGTGCGCACGTCGACCAGGCGAGCGCGCGGTTCGAGTTGAAGGAACTCGAAGGCTTCGGCGGGCAGCAGCGCGCCCGCGTAGGTGAGATTGTTCTCGGCGGCCCGGCTCGCAGCTTTGCCGTACAGTTGGTCAAGCGTAGTCATGGCGAGGTGTCTCCGTTGGCTAAACGATTAATTTTAGCGTGCTGTGCAAGCGCGCAACTCGGGAACAGTTCAGCACGTTTTAGGTGCATCACGATAGCGACGCACGGAAATAGTGCGAGCGGATGGCCGTGCTAGGATGGATGCACATATTTGGTGCTGAGTCGTTGGCACCAGCGAGGTGGCAAAATCGGGCACCGCTTGCGCCTCGTTTAAAAACCTAAGCAGTTCAGGCATTTAGCCGCGCATAAAGCACGTGGCATAGAAGCTGCTTTTTCCACCCTCGATTGAAACGGCAGTGCAGAATTGGTCGAGGCGGCGGAGCGATTCGCCGACTTTTGTTAATCAGGAGATAGGTAATGAGTAAATCCGTGGCCGACGTCATGCAACTCGTCAAGGACGAGGACGTCAAGTTTGTCGATTTTCGCTTCACCGACACGCGCGGCAAAGAACAACACGTTTCCGTGCCGGTCTCGGCATTCGACGAAGACAAATTTGAAAGCGGCCACGCTTTCGACGGTTCGTCCATCGCCGGCTGGAAGGGTATCGAAGCGTCGGACATGCTGCTCGTGCCGGATGCGGACACCGCGTTCATCGACCCGTTCTACGAAGAATCCACGCTGGTTCTGACCTGCGACGTGGTCGAGCCGGCCGACGGCAAGGGCTACGAGCGCGACCCGCGTTCGCTCGCGAAGCGCGCCGAAGCGTATCTGAAGAGCTCGGGCCTCGGCGACACCGCGTTCTTCGGTCCGGAGCCGGAATTCTTCATTTTCGATTCGGTGCAGTGGAACACGGACCAGTCGGGCACGTTCGTGAAGATCGGCTCGGAAGAAGCGCCGTGGTCGTCGGCGAAGGAATTCGAAGGCGGCAACACCGGCCACCGTCCGGGCACGAAGGGCGGCTACTTCCCGGTCGCGCCGGTCGACACGTTCCAGGACATCCGCTCGGAAATGTGTCTGCTGCTAGAACAGATCGGCATTCCGGTCGAAGTGCACCACCACGAAGTGGCGGGCCAGGGCCAGAACGAAATCGGCACCAAGTTCTCGACGCTGGTTCAGCGCGCGGACTGGCTGCAGCAGATGAAGTACATCATCCACAACGTCGCGCATACGTACGGCAAGACGGCGACGTTCATGCCGAAGCCGATCGTCGGCGATAACGGCTCGGGCATGCACGTTCACCAGTCCATCTGGAAGGACGGCCAGAACCTGTTCGCGGGCAACGGCTATGCGGGCCTGTCGGAATTCGCGCTGTTCTACATCGGCGGCATCATCAAGCATGCACGCGCGCTGAACGCGATCACGAATCCGGGTACGAACTCGTACAAGCGCCTCGTGCCGCACTTCGAAGCGCCCGTGAAGCTGGCTTACTCGGCTCGCAACCGTTCGGCGTCGATCCGCATTCCGCACGTGAGCAACCCGAAGGGCCGCCGTATCGAAACGCGCTTCCCGGATCCGCTTGCGAATCCGTACCTGTGCTTCTCCGCGCTGATGATGGCGGGTCTCGACGGCGTGCAGAACAAGATTCATCCGGGCGAAGCCGCGGACAAGAATCTGTACGACCTGCCGCCGGAAGAAGACGCGAAGATCCCGACCGTGTGCGCGGGCCTCGATCAGGCGCTCGACGCGCTGGACGGCGACCGCGAGTTCCTGACGCGCGGTGGCGTGTTCACGGATTCGATGCTCGACGCGTACATCGAACTGAAGACGAACGAGCTGCAGCGTTATCGTCAGGCGGTGCACCCGATCGAGTTCGAGATGTACTACTCGCTGTAACGCATGAAGGCAGCGCGTTTCGTTGATTTTAATTCGATGAAGCGCGCTCGCCGCATGTCATGAAGAACGACGGAAAAGGGACGGCGCGCCGTCCCTTTTTTAATCGCTCGCGGTTGTCACGCAACGAGAAGAAGATCGGTAGCACGAACGACCTCAATCATTGCACGATGGTGCTCAAGAATCTGATCAAGGCGCGAAAGGGTCACGCCGATGCGCTCTCCGACGACACGCAACTCGCCGCGACCGGGTTGCTGCCCGGCCTCGAAGCGCTGCCGACTGTCGTGCTGGTGCTCGACAAGCGCAATCTGAGGATCGCGTACGCGAACCCGTCGGCGGAGTCGATGCTGGAGATGTCGCGCAAGCAACTGATGCAGACGCATTGGCCCGAACTCTTCGCGAACGCCGACGAACTGGCGACGACGATCGCTTCCATCGCGGAGAACCGCTTCAACGCGACGCGGCTCGACGCGGCGCTCGAACGCGCGGGACGCGAGCCGGTTCATGTGCATGCGATCGTCGCGTATCTCGAAGCCGCGACCGATTACGTGCTGCTCGAACTCTTCGAGAACGAGCGCCATCTGCGCACGGATCGCGAAGAGCGCATCCACGATCTGACGGCGGTCAACAAGCAACTCATCCGCAATCTCGCGCACGAGATCAAGAATCCGCTCGGCGGCATTCGCGGCGCGGCGCAACTGCTCGAATTCGAACTCGGCGCGCGCGAACGCGACGAGTTGCGCGAATACACGCAGGTCATCATCAAGGAATCCGACCGTTTGCAGACGCTTGTCGATCGCTTACTGGAGCCGCACCGGCATCCGCATATCGTCGGCGACGTCAACATTCACGAAGTTTGCGAGCGCGTGCGCGCGGTGATCCTCGCGGAGTTTCCGCGCGGCCTCACCATCGAGCGCGACTACGACGTGAGCGTGCCCGACTTGCGCGGCGACAAGGAGCAACTGATTCAGGCGCTGCTCAACATCGTGCGCAACGCGGCCGAGGCGCTCAAGGAGCGCATCTCGCAAGGCGACGCGAAGATCGAGCTGCGCACGCGCATCGCGCGCAAGGTGACCATCGGCAAGCGCCTGCACAAACTGGCACTGGACTTGCATATCACTGACAACGGTCCTGGCATTCCCGGCGATATCCGCGACCGCATCTTCTTTCCGCTCGTGTCGGGCAGGGAAGACGGAAGCGGCCTCGGCCTCACGCTCGCGCAGTCGTTCGTGCAGCAGCACGACGGACTGATCGAAGTGGAGAGCAAGCCGGGCTGCACTGAGTTCGCCATCTTGCTGCCATTCGGAAATTGACACCGGGAACTGACACCGAAAATTGACACCGGGAACTGACACGCGAATCAACCAACATCGACATTCACCAGACTGCGGGCCGCGATTTTCGCGCGAAGCCACGAAGCCTGACCGTTTCGACGGGCATACACCGAACCACACGAAGACTTCTCGCCGAACGATATGAAGCCGATCTGGATAGTAGACGACGACCAATCCATCCGTTGGGTGCTCGAAAAAGCGCTCGCACGAGAGAACTTCACGACGCGCAGTTTCTCGGGCGTGCGCGACGCGCTTGCCGCGCTCGAAACCGAAAGCCCGCAAGTGCTGGTATCCGATATCCGCATGCCCGGCGGCTCCGGGCTCGAACTGCTGCAAACGGTGCGCGACAGGCTGCCGGGACTGCCCGTCATCATCATGACGGCGTTTTCCGATCTCGATAGCGCGGTCGCCGCGTTCCAGGGCGGCGCGTTCGAATATCTCGCGAAGCCCTTCGATATCGACAAGGCAGTGGAGCTCATCCGCCGCGCCGTCGACGAAAGCATGCGCGGCGAGGCCGCGTACGATGAGCGCGTGACCGAGACGCCCGAGATGCTGGGACAAGCGCCCGCGATGCAGGACATGTTCCGCGCAATCGGCCGCCTGTCGCATTCGGCGGCGACCGTGCTCATCACCGGCGAATCAGGCACCGGAAAGGAGCTTGTCGCGCGCGCGTTGCACCGACATAGCCCGCGGGCCAACGGGCCGTTCATCGCGCTCAATACTGCCGCGATCCCGAAAGATCTGCTGGAGTCCGAACTATTCGGCCACGAACGCGGCGCGTTCACGGGCGCGCAGGCCATGCGGCAGGGCCGCTTCGAACAGGCCGAGAACGGCACGCTCTTTCTCGATGAAATCGGCGACATGCCGTTCGATCTGCAAACGCGGCTCTTGCGCGTGTTGTCCGACGGGCAGTTCTATCGGGTCGGCGGCCACAATCCGCTGCGCGCGAACGTGCGCGTGATCGCGGCGACGCACCAGAATCTGGAATCGCGCGTGCGGCAGGGCTTGTTTCGCGAGGACTTGTACCATCGCCTGAACGTGATTCGCCTGCGTCTGCCGGCGCTGCGCGAACGCAGCGAGGACATTCCGCTGCTCACGCGGCACTTCCTGCAAAAGAGCGCGCGCGACCTGGGCGTCGAGCCCAAGCGCGTGTCCGACAGCGCGCTCGCTTATCTCGCGTCGCTGCCGTTTCCCGGCAACGTGCGCCAGCTCGAAAACCTGTGCAACTGGCTCACCGTGATGGCGCCCGCACAGGTCATTGAGCAGAAGGACTTGCCGCCCGATCTCACGCCGCGTCAGGACGTCACGCCGGAGAGCATCGCCGTATCGACCGATGGCGCGGTCGCGCCGAACGGCTCGGCCATGCCGGCCTCGGCGCCCGCATCGACGCCGCCAGCGGGCGTGCCGGCGAGCGTGTGGGAAAACGGCTTGCGCACGGAAGTCGCGCGCCTCTTGCGCGAAAATTCCGCCGATGTCATGGACGAACTCGCGCGCCGCTTCGAAGCCGCCGTGATTCGCGAGGCGCTCGACTTCACGCGCGGGCGCAAGGTCGAAGCGGCGGAGCGCTTAGGCATCGGCCGCAACACGATCACGCGCAAGATTCAGGAACTGCATCTCGACGCGTGACGACACAGCGCGGATCAGTAGCCGACCGTCGCGACGACAGGCGCGTGGTCGGACGGCTGATCCCACTTGCGCGGCACCTTGTCGATTTCGCATGACGTGCAGAGCGCCGACAACTCCGACGACAACAAAATGTGGTCGATGCGCAGGCCCGCGTTGCGCCGGAACGCCATCATGCGGTAATCCCACCACGTAAAGAGCTTCTCCGGCTGCTCGAACTTGCGGAAGGCGTCGGTGAGTCCCAGGCCGACGAGTTGCATGAAATGCGCGCGCTCTTCCGGCGAGACCAAATTCTGTCCTTCCCACGCCTTCGGGTCGTGCACGTCGCGGTCTTCCGGCGCGATGTTGTAATCGCCGAGCAGCGCGAGCTTCGGATACTGCGTCATCTCTTCGCGCAGCCATTCGCGCAGCGCATCCAGCCAGCGCATCTTGTACGCGAACTTCTCGGAACCGGGCGCCTGCCCGTTCGGGAAATACGCCGACACGATCCGCACGCCGTTCACCGTCGCGGCAATCACGCGCTGCTGCAAGTCTTCGAAGCCGGGAATATTGCGCACCACGGTGGCATCGTGCACCTCGATGCCGTCGCGCACCAGAATGCCTACGCCGTTATACGTCTTCTGTCCCGCGAACCAGCTTTTGTATCCGGCGGCTTCGAGCTCGGCGCGAGGGAATTTCTCGTCGGGCAGCTTCAGTTCCTGAAGGCATAGCACGTCGACTTGCGAGAGTTGCAGCCAGTCGGTGACGTGCTGAAGACGGACCTTGAGAGAGTTGACGTTCCACGTTGCGATTTTCATGTGACGGCGATGGCCTGCGGCTTCTTGAGTGTCGATCGAAGCCGGAATGATAACGCCACGACGCTCGCGCACTCTCACGCGCTCGTTTACGCGATTTTTACGCCGCCGCGCGAACTTTTGCCACGCCCTTTATCCCGGTCCTTCTACTCTTGCAGGCGTCCAATGCACAAGAGGAGAACCGAACCATGGACCTGCTTTACGTCGCCGGCATCGCCCTGTTCTGGGGGCTGTGCGCGGCGCTGACCGTGGGCTGCGAGCGTTTGCGCCGCCGTCTGCCGGGAGCGCGCGCATGACTGCATGGATGATCTGGCTCGCGGGCGCATCGACGCTGCTGCTTCTGGGCTACCTCGTGTACGCGCTCTTGCGCGCGGAGGATCTCGAATGAACGCCAACACGTTCACGCAGACGGCGCTGTTCATCGTCGTGCTGATTGCGCTCGCCATTCCGCTCGGGCGATACATCGCCGACGTGCTCGACGGCTCGTCGGCTGTCGTGCGCAAGACGAAGCGCTTCGAAGCCGCGTTGTATCGCATCGCCGGCGTCGATGCCGGTGCCGAAATGTCGTGGAAGCATTACGCGCTCGCGGTGCTGCTCTTCAATGCGCTCGGCGCGCTCGCGCTCTACGCGCTCTTGCGCCTGCAACACGTCTTGCCGGCCAATCCGCAAGGCATGGCCGCGATGACGCCGGACGCCGCGTTCAACACGGCGGTGAGCTTCGTGACCAATACGAACTGGCAGGACTACGGCGGCGAAAGCACGCTCGGCTATCTCGCGCAGATGCTCGGCCTCACGGTACAGAACTTCCTGTCGGCGGCGACCGGCGTCGCGGTCGTCGTCGCGCTGATTCGCGGCTTCAGGCGGCATAGCGCGCAGACCATCGGCAACTTCTGGGTCGATCTCACGCGCACGACGCTCTACGTGCTCGCGCCGCTCGCCGTGGTGTTCGCGCTCGTCTTCGTGAGCCAGGGCGTGATTCAGAACTTCAGGCCGTATCAGGACGTATCGACGCTGCAAGTCACGAGCTATCAGTCACCGGAGACCGACGCGCAAGGCAACGCCGTGAAAGATGCTTACGGCAACCCGGTCATGCGCGACATCAAAGCCGACAAGCAGTCGCTGCCGATGGGCCCGGTCGCGTCGCAGGAAGCGATCAAGATGCTCGGCACGAACGGCGGCGGCTTCTTCAACGCGAACTCGGCGCATCCGTTCGAGAACCCGACGCCGTTCTCCAACTTCATGCAGATGATCGCGATGCTGCTGATTCCCGCCGCGCTGTGCGTCGTGTTCGGCCGCATGATCGGCGACAGGCGGCAGGGCTACGCCGTGCTCGCGGCGATGACCATCGCGTTCGCGGCGGCGTGCGTCGGCGAGATAGCGGCGGAGCAGGCGGGCAATCCGCTCTTCGCGTCGCTTCGCGTCGATACCCACGCGAGCGCGCTGCAAGCGGGCGGCAACATGGAAGGCAAGGAGACGCGCTTCGGCATCGCGCAGTCCGGCATCTTCACCGTGGCGACCACCGCTGCGTCCTGCGGCGCGGTCGACGCGATGCACGACTCGCTGACGCCTTTGGGCGGCCTCATTCCGATGCTCTTGATCCAGCTCGGCGAAGTGATCTTCGGCGGCGTCGGTTCGGGCCTGTACGGCATGCTCGTCTTCGCGCTGCTCGCGGTGTTCGTCGCGGGGCTCATGATCGGCCGCACGCCCGAATACGCCGGCAAGAAGATCGAATCGTTCGAGATGAAGATGGTGTCCATCGCGATCCTGCTCACGCCGCTTCTGGTGCTCGCGGGAACATCGGTGGCCGTGCTGACGGCATCGGGCACGGCGGGCATCGCCAATCCGGGCGCGCACGGTTTCTCGGAAGTGCTGTACGCGTTCAGCTCGGCGGCGAACAACAACGGCAGCGCGTTCGCGGGCCTTTCGGTGAACACGCCGTTCTACAACGTGCTGCTCGGCGTCGCGATGTGGCTCGGCCGCTTCGGCTCGATCGTGCCGGTGCTGGCGATTGCGGGATCGCTCGCGGCGAAGAAGCGCCTCGCCGTCACCGCCGGCACCTTGCCGACGCACGGACCGCTGTTCGTGGTGCTGCTGCTCGGCACGCTGCTGCTCGTCGGCGCGCTCACGTATGTGCCGGCACTCGCGCTCGGGCCTGTCGTCGAGCATCTGACGATGATCGCCGCTCACTGATTTCGAGGACCAGATGACTCAACTGAATCAAGCGCCGCTGCATCGCCCGGAGAACCTCGGGCAAGCGCGCACGGCGGCGCGTTCGATGTTCGATCCGGCGCTTCTGAAACCCGCCATCGCCGATTCCTTCGCGAAGCTCGCGCCGCGCACTCAGCTACGCAACCCGGTGATGTTCTGCGTGTACGTCGGCAGCATTCTGACGACGGTGCTCTGGATCGCCGCGCTCGCGGGTCAGGCGGAAGCGCCCGCGGGCTTCATCCTGGCCATTGCGCTGTGGCTGTGGTTCACCGTGCTCTTCGCAAATTTCGCCGAGGCGCTCGCGGAAGGGCGCTCGAAGGCGCAGGCCGCGTCGTTGCGTAGCGCCAAGCACAACGTGATGGCGAAGAAGCTGAACGAGCCGCATCCGAAGTCGCCCATTCGCGTTGTCGCGTCGAGCGATCTGCGCAAGGGCGATGTCGTGCTGATCGAAGCGGGCGACGCCGTTCCCGCCGATGGCGAAGTGATCGATGGCGTGGCATCCGTCGACGAATCCGCGATCACGGGCGAATCCGCGCCCGTCATCCGCGAGTCGGGCGGCGACTTCTCGTCGGTGACGGGCGGCACGCGCGTGCTGTCGGACTGGATCGTCGTGCGCGTGACGGCAGATCCCGGTGAGGCGTTTCTCGACCGCATGATCGCAATGGTCGAAGGCGCGAAGCGGCAGAAGACGCCGAACGAAGTCGCGCTCACCATTCTGCTCGTCGCGCTGACGCTCGTGCTGTTGTTCGCCACCGCGACCTTGCTGCCGTTCTCCATGTTCTCGGTCGAAGCCGCGAAAGCCGGGCACGTGGTCACGATCACCGCGCTCGTCGCGTTGCTCGTCTGCCTGATTCCGACGACCATCGGCGGGCTGCTGTCGGCCATCGGCGTCGCGGGCATGAGCCGCATGATGCAGGCGAACGTGATCGCGACCTCGGGACGCGCGGTGGAAGCCGCGGGCGACGTGGACGTGCTGCTGCTCGACAAGACCGGCACGATCACGCTCGGCAACCGGCAGGCGTCGTCGTTCGCGCCGGCGCCCGGCGTGAGCGAGCGCGACCTCGCCGACGCCGCGCAACTCGCCTCGCTCGCCGACGAAACGCCCGAAGGCCGCAGCATCGTCGTGCTGGCGAAGCAGCGCTTCGATATCCGCGAACGCGATATGGCGACGCTCGGCGCAACGTTCATCGCGTTCAGCGCGCAGACGCGCATGAGCGGCGTCGATGTGCCGGATCGCGAGATTCGCAAGGGCGCGGCCGATGCGGTGAGAAAGTATGTCGAAGAACGCGGCGGACGCTTTCCGCAGGAAGTGCAGCATGGCGTCGACGAGATCGCGCGGCGCGGCAGCACGCCGCTCGTCGTCGCGGAATACGTCGCGGGCAAGGCGCGCGCGCTCGGCGTGATCGAACTGAAGGACATCGTGAAGGGCGGCATCAGGGAACGCTTTGCCGAACTGCGCAAGATGGGCATCAAGACCGTGATGGTCACGGGCGACAACCGGCTGACGGCGGCGGCCATCGCGGCGGAAGCGGGCGTGGACGACTTTCTCGCCGAAGCGACGCCGGAAGCGAAGCTCTCGACGATCCGCGCGCATCAGGCCGAAGGGCGGCTCGTGGCGATGACCGGCGACGGCACCAACGACGCGCCCGCGCTCGCGCAAGCCGACGTCGCGGTGGCGATGAACACCGGCACGCAGGCCGCGAAAGAAGCGGGCAACATGGTCGATCTCGATTCGAACCCGACGAAGCTGATCGAGATCGTCGAGATCGGCAAGCAGATGCTGATGACGCGCGGCTCGCTTACGACCTTCTCCATCGCCAACGACGTCGCCAAGTACTTCGCGATCATTCCGGCCGCGTTCGCCACCACGTATCCGCAATTGCGCGTGCTCGACGTGATGCATCTCGCGTCGCCGTCGTCCGCGATTCTTTCGGCGGTGATCTTCAACGCGCTCATCATCGTGTTCCTGATTCCGCTCGCGCTGAAGGGCGTGAAATATCGCGCGCTCGGGGCGGCTTCTTTGTTGCGGCGGAATCTGCTCGTGTATGGGCTCGGCGGCATCGTGCTGCCGTTTCCGGTCATCAAGCTGATCGACATGACGATCACCGCGCTCGGTTGGAACTAGGAGAACACTCATGAAGAATGCATTGCGTCCGGCCATCGTATTGTTCGTTGCACTGACGATCATCACGGGCTTGCTGTATCCGCTCATCGTGACGGCGGTATCGCAGACGGTGTTCAGGCATCAGGCGAACGGCAGCCTCATCGAGCTTGACGGGAAGATCGTCGGTTCCGAACTGATCGGGCAGCAGTTCGACGCGCCGCGCTATTTCTGGGGCCGCTTGTCCGCGACGACGCCGAATCCGTACAACGCGGGAAGCTCCGGCGGTTCCAACCTCGGCCCGACGAACCCCGCGCTGGCCGATGCCGTGAAGGCGCGCATCGCCGCGCTGCACGCCGCCGATCCTGCGAACGACGCCGCCGTTCCGGTCGATCTCGTGACCTCATCGGGCAGCGGGCTCGATCCCGACATCAGCCCGGCGGCGGCCGCGTATCAGATCGCACGCGTGGCGCGGGCGCGCGGGCTGTCCGTCGCGCGAGTCAATGCGCTCGTCGTCGAGGCGACGTCCACGCGCACGTTCGGCGTGATCGGGGAACCTACGGTGAATGTGCTTAAATTGAATCTCGCGCTGGACCGGGCGAGCGTTCGCTGAGCGCCGCCACTCCCTAAGCGCCACATGACGAGAACCCGCTCAGGAGCCCATGCGCCCGACCCCCGATGAACTCCTCGACAAGCTGCAACGCGAGGAAGCGAAGCGCCAGCGCGGCAGGCTGAAGGTGTTCTTCGGCGCGTCGGCGGGCGTCGGCAAGACCTTCGCGATGCTGCAAGCCGCGCGACGCCGCCGCGACGAAGGTGTCGATGTCGTGATCGGCGTCGTCGAAACGCATGGCCGCAAGGAAACGCTCGCGCTGTGCGCGGGCCTTACGACGCTGCCGCCCGCGCACATCGACTATCGCGGCCGCACGCTCGCGGAATTCGATCTCGACGGCGCGCTCGCGCGCAAGCCGCAACTCATCGTCGTCGATGAACTCGCGCATTCGAACGTGCAAGGTTCGCGGCACCTGAAGCGCTGGCAGGACGTGCACGAACTGCTCGACGCGGGCATCGACGTGTACACGACCGTCAACGTGCAGCACTTGGAAAGCCTCAACGATATCGTCGGGCGCATCACGGGCATTCGCGTGTGGGAGACGGTGCCCGACCGCGTGTTCGATCTCGCCGATGAAGTGACGCTCGTCGATCTGCCGCCCGAGGAACTGCTCGATCGTCTGCGCGAAGGCAAGGTCTATCTGCCGCAGCAGGCCGAGCAGGCGGTGCGCAACTTCTTTCGCAAGGGCAACCTGATCGCGCTGCGCGAGCTGGCGTTGCGCCGCACCGCCGACCGCGTCGATGCGCAGATGCGCGAGTACCGCGCCGATCAGTCGATCGAGCGCATCTGGCGGGCGCGGGAGCGGCTGATTGCGTGCGTCGGGCCGGGACCGGAAGGCGCGGCGCTCGTGCGCGCGGCGGCGCGGCTCGCGGCGGCGCTGAAGGCGGACTGGCTCGCGGTCTATGTCGAAACGCCGAAGCTCCAGCGCCTTTCCGACCATGAGCGCCGCCGCACGCTCGACGCGCTCAAGCTCGCCTCGGAACTCGGCGCGGAAACGGTGACGCTCGATGGCGCGGACGCCGCCGCGACGCTCATCGACTATGCGCGCATGCGCAATGTGTCGAAGCTCGTCGCGGGCGCGCCGGGCGCGCGAAGCTGGCGGCGCATCGCGCACACGCCGGTCGCGGAGCGCATCGTGCGGCATGCGGCGGATATCGATGTCACGCTCGTCTCCACGGGCCCGCGCGACGAATCGCCAACGCGGCGCGCGTCGATAGCCGGCGCTTGGCGCGACGCCGGGCATTCGCCGCCGCGCGCTTACTGCTACGCGCTCGCCATCGGCGCGGCGATCACGCTGGTCGCGCATGGGCTGGCCGCGCGGCAGATTGCGCTCACCAATCTCGTGATGGTGTATCTGCTCGGCGTGATCTTCGCCGCCGCGCGGCTCGGGCGCGGGCCGGGCGTGATGCTGTCCTTCGTGTCGGTCGCGGCGTTCGACTTCTTCTTCGTGCCGCCCGCGCTGTCGTTTTCCGTCACCGACACGCAATACGTGCTCACCTTCGTCGTGATGCTGCTGACCTCGCTCACGATCAGTCATCTCACGTCGAGCCTGCGCCGCGAGGCGCGCATCGCGTCGCAGCGGGAACGGCGCACCAGCGCCATGTACGCGATGACGAAAGAACTCGCCGCCGCGCTGATGACCGGGCAGATCATCGAGATCGGCACCCGGCATGTGGCCGAAGTCTTCCAGGCGAAGGTCGCGATGCTGCTGCCCGATGCGAGCGAACGCGTGCGCCAGAAAGTCGACGAGCCGAACGCGGACGCGATGCTGGACGCCGCGCGCATCGACCTCGATATCGCGCAATGGGTCTACGAGCAGCAGAAGCCCGCGGGCCGCGGCACCGACACGCTGCCCGCCACCGATGCGCTCTACTTGCCGCTGCGCGCGCCGATGCGCACGCGCGGCGTGCTGGCGCTCGTCGTCGAGCGGGAAGCGGAACTGGCCGTGCCCGAGCAGCGCCGCATGATCGAGACGTTCGCGGCGCAGATCGCGCTGGCGCTCGAACGCGTGCACTACGTGGATATCGCGCAGGACGCGCTCGTCAACATGGAGTCCGAACGCCTGCGCAATTCGCTGCTCTCGGCGATCTCGCACGACCTGCGCACGCCGTTGACGTCGATTGTCGGTTTCGCGTCGGTGCTGGAGGAAGAGGCGCGCGCGATCGGCGGTTTTTCGGGCGAGTCGCAGGAACTGGTGCACGCGATCCACGAAGAGGCGCTGCGCATGAGCGGGCTCGTGACGAACCTGCTCGACATGGCGCGCTTGCAGGCAGGCGCGATTCGCTTAAACCGTCAATGGTCGATGCTCGAAGAAACCGTCGGCGCCGCGCTGGCAGCAATGAGGCGCACGCTCGCGGGCCGACCTGTGCAGGTGCGCGTGCCGTCGAATCTGCCGATGCTGCGGCTCGACGCGGTGTTGATGGAGCGGCTATTGGCGAACCTGCTGGAGAACGCAGCGAAATATACGCCAGCGCATACGCCGATTCGCATTGCGGCGGAAGAAGAGACATCGGGCGATGCGCGTGCCGTGCGCGTCGTCATCGACGATGAAGGGCCGGGCGTGCCGGCCGGCATGGAGACGCGCCTCTTCGAGAAGTTCACGCGCGGCGAGAAGGAATCGGCGCAACCGGGCATCGGGCTCGGGCTCGCGATTTGTCGCGCGATCGTGGAGGCGCACGGCGGGCGCATCGGCGTGGAGAATCGCGTCGACAGGGAAGCGCGCGCGTGCGGCGCGCGCTTCTGGTTCACGCTGCCGGCGGACGAAGCGCCGCCGGATATCGAGGAGGGCGAGCGGATGTAAGGCGTTAGATCACCGATGCCGGGCTCACACTCGGCGCCTTTAGTCTTATGCGTATCCGCGCGCAGCGTCGGTGGCGACGCCTTCGTATCGCGATGTCATCACCCCGTTCGCGTTCGGCGCAAAAGGCGACGGCCGCGCCGACGATTCCGCCGCCCTGAGTGCCGCCTACGCGCGCGCGAACAGGCGCAACCTGCCCTTCGCTCCATCGCACACTAACCAAAGCGTCCCGCCCGCGCTTTTATGTCCCGCTACAATCGTCCGAACCGCTTACGCCCGAGGGCTTCATATGGATCTCATCATTCGCCGTGCATCGCTCGTGCGCTCGACGGGGCTCGTTGATATCGGCATGGAAGCAGGCCGTATCGCTGCGATCGAGCCGCATCTGAATGCGAGCGCGCGTGAGGAAATCGACGCGAACGGTTCGCTCGTCACCGCGCCGTTCGTCGACGCCCACTTTCACATGGACGCGACGCTCTCGTACGGTCTGCCGCGCGTGAACGCGTCCGGCACGCTGCTCGAAGGCATCGCGTTATGGGGAGAACTGAAGCCCGAACTCACGCAGGAAGCCATCGTCGAGCGCGCGCTGCAGTATTGCGACTGGGCCGTCGCGCGCGGGCTGCTGGCGATCCGCTCGCACGTCGATGTCTGCGATCCGCGTCTGCTCGCCGCCGAGGCGCTCGTCGAAGTGAAGCGCCGCGTGAAGCCGTATCTCGACCTGCAACTCGTCGCATTCCCGCAGGACGGCGTGCTGCGCAGTCCGGGCGCATTCGAGAACCTGAAGCGCGCGATCGCGCTCGGCGTCGATGTCGTCGGCGGCATTCCGCATTTCGAGCGCACGATGGCGGACGGCGCGGCGTCCGTCACGCTGCTGTGCGAGTACGCGGCCCAGCACGGCTTGCGCGTGGACATGCACTGCGACGAATCCGACGATCCGATGTCGCGCCACATCGAAACGCTCGCGGCGGAAACGCATCGGCTAGGTTTGCACGGCCGCGTGGCAGGCTCGCATCTCACTTCCATGCATTCGATGGACAACTACTACGTCAGCAAGCTGATTCCGCTGATGCGCGAAGCGGGCGTCTCGGCGATCGCGAATCCGCTCATCAACATCACGTTGCAGGGACGCTCGGACACCTACCCGAAGCGGCGCGGCATGACGCGCGTGCCCGAACTGATGGCGGCGGGCATCGACGTCGCGTTCGGCCACGACTGCGTGATGGACCCGTGGTACAGCCTGGGCTCCGGCGACATGCTCGAAGTCGCGCACATGGGCCTGCACGTCGCGCAGATGACGGGCGTCGACGCGATGCTCGCGTGCTTCGATGCCGTCACGCGCACGCCCGCGCGCATTCTCGGGCTCGAAGGCTACGGCGTGGAAGTGGGCTGTCATGCGGACTGCGTCGTGCTGGACGCTCGCGATCCGATCGAAGCGATCGGTTTGCGCGCGGCGCGCACGGCGGTGATCAGAAGAGGGAAGGTGGTGAGTCGCAGCCCGGCCATGCGCGCGACGCTCGCGCTGGAAGGCCGGCCCGCGGAAGTGGACTTCAGAATCCAGCGCTGAAAAGCAAAACCCCGGCGCGGCGGCCGGGGTTTCGGATCAGTTGATCAGTGCATCAGTGCACCGTCTGCGTGTGCTCGCTCATGCCGTTGTGACGCAACAGCGCGTCGATGCTCGGCTCGCGTCCGCGAAACGCCTTGAACGAATCCATCGCCGGGCGGCTGCCGCCCACCTCCAGAATCTCGCGGCGATAACGCGTGCCGGTCTCCGCGTTCAGCACCGACCCGTTCGCGGCCTTCGCGGCTTCCTCGAACGCGGCGTAGGCGTCGGCGGACAGCACTTCGGCCCACTTGTAGCTGTAATAGCCCGCCGCGTAACCGCCCGCGAAGATGTGGCTGAACGTATTCGGCCAGCGCGAGAACGGCGCCTGCGGAATGACGTGGAACTTCTCGTTGATCTCGCGGGCGAGGTCGTTCACGTTCTGCGTGCCGTTGGCCGGATCGTAGGACGTGTGCAGCACCATGTCGAACATCGAAAAGACGATCTGGCGCAGCGTGCCGAGACCGCTCTGGAAGTTCTTCGCGGCGAGCATCTTGTCGAAGAGTTCGCGCGGCAGCGGCTGGCCCGTTTCGACGTGCGCCGACATGTCGGTCAGCACGTCCCACTCCCAGCAGAAGTTCTCCATGAATTGCGACGGCAACTCGACCGCGTCCCATTCGACGCCGTTGATGCCCGACACGCCGAGTTCGTCCACGCGCGTGAGCATGTGGTGCAGGCCGTGCCCGAATTCGTGGAAGAGCGTGATGACTTCATCGTGCGTGAAGCAGGCGGGCTTGCCGCCGACGGGCGCGGAGAAATTGCATGTGAGGTACGCGACCGGCGTCTGCACGTCGCCTTGCGTGCGCTTATGGCGGGCGCGGGCGTCGTCCATCCATGCGCCGCCGCGCTTGCCTTCGCGCGCGTACAGGTCCAGATAGAACTGCGCGACGAGCGAGCCGTCCTTGTTCTCGACGCGGAAGAAGCGCACGTCCGGATTCCACACGGCGGCTTCGTCGCGGCGAATCGAGACGTTGAACAACGTTTCGGTCACCTTGAAAAGACCCTTCAATACCGCTTCCTGCGGGAAGTACTGCTTCACTTCGTTCTCGGAGAACGAATAGCGCTTCTGGCGCAGCTTTTCGGCGGCATACGCGACATCCCACGGCTGAAGCTCCGGCATGCCGAGCTCGGTCGCGGCGAACGCGCGCAGTTCCATCCAGTCGTTTTCGGCATACGGACGCGCGCGCTTGGCGAGGTCTTCAAGAAACGCGATGACCTGCGCAGGCGATTCCGCCATCTTCGGCGCAAGCGACACTTCCGCGAAGTTCTGATAGCCGAGCGTGCGCGCTTCTTCCTGACGCAGCTTCAGATGCTCGACGATATTCTGCGTGTTGTCCCACTCGGGCTTGCCGTGGCCGTACGTTTCGCCGAGTTCCGACGCCCGAGTGACATACGCGCGATACATCGCCTCGCGCATCGGCCGATGCTCTGCGTATTGCAAGACGGGGAAATACGAAGGGAAGTGCAGCGTGAACTTCCAGCCTTCCTTGCCTTCTTTCTGCGCGGCTTCGCGGGCGGCTTCAATCACGTCGTCGGGCAGGCCGGCGAGGTCGCTCTGCTGCGTGACGACGTAAGCGTATGCGTTGGTCGAATCCAGCACGTGATCGGAGAATGCCTTCGAGAGCGCAGCCTGTTCTTCCTGCAATTGAGCGAAGCGCGGCTTGCGGTCTTCGGGCAACTCCGCGCCGGACAGGCGGAAATCGCGCAGCGCGTTCTCCAGAATCTTCTTGCGCTCGGGCGAAAGGCCCGCGAATTCGTCGCCTGCGGCGATCGCCTTGTATTTCTCGTACAGCGCGAGATTCTGGCCGACGCCCGCGGAAAACTCGGTGACGCGCGGCAGGTTTTCGGCGTGGGCGGCGCGCAGCTCGGGCGTATCGGCGACGGCGTTCAGATGCCCGACGATGCCCCACGCGCGCGAGAGCTTTTCCGATTCACGCTCCACCGTTTCGACGACGTCCTGCCAGGTGGCAGGCGTGTCCGGCGCGCTCGCGCGATCGACGGCGTTTTTGGCCGCCGCCAGCAACACGTCGAGCGCCGGGGTGACATGCTCGGGCTTGATGTCGCCGAAGCGCGGCAGGTCGGAAAAATCGAGCAGCGGATTGGATGCTGCCGTGGTCGGCGTGGCTGCGGTGGTATCGCTCATGGCTCTCCCGGTTCTGTGATCGTTGAAGCGCGGAGCGGGCCAGTCATGCGAAGCCCGCGCCGCTCGTGTCCGAATGCTATTGGAGCATTATTGGGGCCGCGGGGCCAAAATCCAATGGATTGTTTCTAAGGGGACGATCGCGATGACGCGCGTCCCCGGCGGCTTACGCCTGTGCCGCGCGCTCGGCGGCTTCGATGGTGTTAACGAGCAGCATGGTGATGGTCATCGGGCCGACGCCGCCCGGCACCGGCGTGATGTAGCCCGCGACTTCCTTCACACCCGCGAAGTCGACGTCGCCGCACAGCTTGCCGGCTTCATCGCGATTCATGCCGACGTCGATCACCGTCGCGCCCGGTTTCACCATGTCGGCCGTCAGGATGTTGCGGCGGCCGGTCGCCGCGACGACGACATCGGCGTTGCGTGTGTAGTGCGCGATATCGCGCGTCTTGCTGTGGCAGATCGTGACGGTCGCGCCCGCTTCGAGCAGCAACAGCGCCATCGGCTTGCCGACGATATTCGAGCGTCCGATCACCACCGCATTCGCGCCCGTCAGGTCGATGCCGTGCGCCTCGAACATCTTCATCACGCCATACGGCGTGCACGGGCGAAAGAGCGGCTTGCCGGTCATCAGCGCGCCCGCGTTCGCGACGTGAAAGCCGTCCACGTCCTTCTCCGGCGCAATGGCTTCGATCACCTTATGGCTGTCGATATGCGCGGGCAACGGCAACTGCACCAGAATGCCGTGAATGGCCGGATCGGCATTGAGCTTCTCGATGTGCGCAAGCAGTTCGCTTTCGGCGAGCGTCGCCGGAAAGCGGTCGAAGACCGAATGCAGCCCGTTGTCCTGGCACGCCTTCACCTTGTTGCGCACGTAGACTTCGCTCGCCGGATTGTCGCCGACGAGCACCACGGCGAGCCCCGGCTTGTGTCCGCGAGCGGTGAGCGCGGCCGCGCGGGCGGCGACATCGGCGCGAAGAGTCTTGGAGAGGGCGTTACCGTCGATGAGTTGGGCAGTCATGGCGAATCGGAATCGAGATTGGGCGGCGTAGCGAGGAGGGCGCGCAGGCGATACGTCGTGCTGCCGGGCGTGCCAGGGCGCGCAAGGCGCCCTCGAAGAAGGGCGAGATTATACCGCCGGGCGCTTTCCGGCGTCCGGCGGCGTGTTCGCGCGAGGGTGCCGGCCGTGCTCGTCGGTCTATGGCGAGACGGGCTGCCACGAAGGATCGGGATCGAACGACTTGATCGACGCCGCCACGCGCGCCGACGCCGGACCGAGGTTCTTCTGATAGAGCTGCCCGTCCTGGTCGATCATGAAGGACATCACGCCGGTTTCGCCGTACTTCGCCGGCCAGGCGATCAGGCCGAAGCCGTCCGCGAGCGCGCCGCCTTGCATGTAATTCTTCGCGCCGCCTTTCGCGTGCGGCCCTTGCGCAGTAAGGATCCGATAGTGATAGCCGTAGTAGCCGCCCGAGGCCGTCGCCTTGTTCGGCATGGCCGCCGCGAGCGGGCCGAGCGGGCTTTCCGGCTCGCCGGGCGCCGTGTCCCAGTAGAGGCCGTCGTGCTTGCCGGGCGTGCTCACGAAGCGGTCGGCGTAGTGGTTCGTGAGCTTGCGATAGTCGTTCTGCGCATCGACGCAGGCGAGCGCGACGCGCATCGCCGATCGCTCGTTCCGGCCGATGCGCCGCGTCAGCACTTCGTCGCGCGCGGCGGGCATGTCGAAGCGCCAGCCCTTGTCCGTCTGCACGAGCGGAATGGGCAAAGTCCAGCCGCTGTCGCCGGTCTCGATATGCGCGCGCCGCGGGCCGCCCGCATGCTCCGCATCCTCGACGATGCGGTGTTCCTTCGCCCACGAGCCGAGGTACTCGTAGATGTCGTCCTGACCGATGTTGTCGGTCGGCACGTAGCGCGCGTGGTCCTTGCCGAGCACTTTGGAGAGCGCGGTTTCGTCGTTCGATGCAATGGCGTCCGTGAGGGCTTGCGCCGCGGCTTCGGGCGTCGGATAGACGGCCTGCGCATGCGCGAGCGAGGCCGCGAGCAAAAGCGCTGCGCAGAGAAAAGGGCGCGGCGATGCGGCAAGTGTCTTCATCGAAATCATGTCGGGCTCCTGAGTCGTTGGCATGGGCATGGGTGTGGCGCAGCGAAGCTCGGCGGCTCAGCGGCGATGAAAACCGCCGCCGCCGCCATGAAACCCGCCCCCGCCGCCGCCGTGAAACCCGCCGCCCCCGCCGCCGCCCTGGAACCCGCCGCTGCGCTGGATTCCGCCGCCGCCGCCGTTGCCGAGTCCGCCGCCTTGTCGTTCGAAGCCGCCGCCCGCGTTCGGATGCGCGCTCGCGAACGCCTGGCGGCTCGCTTGCCCGCGCTGGATGTCCTGCCGCGCTGCGTTGCCGTCGCCTGCGCCGCGCAGCGCGTTGTCGCGGTTCACGCTCTGCGCGCGCTGATGCAGATCGTTGTTGCCGATGCCGCGTCCTTCGCCGCCTTGCCGGATGTTCTGCACGCGCTGGCTCGCCGACTGATTGAGGTTCTGCCCGGTGCGCTGCTGGAGCGTCTGCGCAGCCTGCGCGCGGGCCTGATCGCGGCCGCGGAACTGATCGCGATTGACCGCACCGAGATTCTGATTCCCGAAGTTCTGCCGATTGCCGATGTTGTTGCGGTTGAACTGCGGGTCGTTGCGATTCCAGCGCACGTTGTTGCTGTTCGCGTTGATGCGGTTGTTGATGTTGATGTTGTTGTAGCGGTTCACGTTCACGTTGACATCGTGGCGGCCCCAGTCGCAGTTGCCCCATAGCGCGTTCGCGACCGCGACGCCGGTGCCGAACGCGAGCCCCGCCGCGAGACCGGAGGCAATTGCATAGCCGGGCGGCGGCGGCACGTAGACCGGCGGATACGCGGGATACGGCCACGCGCCGTAGACCACGGTCGGGTTATAGGTCGGCACGTAGACCACTTGCGGATTGGCCGGCACGATCTGAATGGTGCTCTGCTCGACGACCACCTTTTGCTGTTCGCTGCTCTTGAGATTGCCCGCGCTCTGCGCCGCGCGCCGCAGCCGCTGCACGGAATCCATCACGTCGCCGGATTGCGCGATGAACGCGTTGCCGAGTTGCGAAACCCAGTCGGGCTTGGACGCCATCGTCGCCAGCGCTTGCGGAAACGCAACCAGCGATTGCACGCTCGGGTCCCACGGCTCGGACTGCACGGCCTTGACCGCGTCGTCGCCCTTGATGTTCGGATTGGCCTTCGACCACTGCGCGGCCGCCTGAATGTCCTGCGGATACGTCGAGGCCATCAGCACCTGGGCGAGCAGCGCGTCGGGATAGAGCGCGATGGGCGCGACGAGCGCATCGATCTGCTCGTTCGAGAGCCTCTGGCCGGCGGGCTGCGTCTGAGCGTGGGCGGGCGGCGCATGAAATACGGCGAGCGGCGCGGCGGCGAGCACCGCGGCGAGCGCGAGAAGGCGTATTGGACGCAGGCGGTCCGTGACCGACCGGCGTGGCGTTTCGTGCAACCTCGAGTCCGCCTGGCGCGCGGCATGACTCTCAAGGCGCAGCAACGTCGGCGCTTCGAATGGCCGGCGGCAGATGAACCGACTCGAAGCGGAGGACTTCGATGTGTGCGTCGAACGGCCAAAGAGGGCGATGAAGTCGCCTGTCCGAAGCGCGCCGCGAGCAATATGACTGCCAAGACGCAATAACGTCGGCGCTTCGACTGACCAGCGGCAGATGAACCGATCGAAAGCAGAAGACTTGGATACGTTCGCGGATCGACGCAAGAAAGCGGCAAGGGATAGACACGTTCGCGTGGGCTTGCGGTGGATGGCGAAACGTTTGCCTGTGCGTACAGCGGTTGCCTTGTCGCGCATGATCGACTCCGGTGTTGGGGCACGATCAAACTACGGGCGGGCGCTCTACGGTGTCAACGCGAAACACGAAATTACGCGTTTCGGTTTCGCGGATGCGGCAAGCCATGCAAACGACAGTGGCCGGCATGAAAGCCGGCCACGCAAGGGAACTGCCAGGACGGTTACTGCTGAGGCTTGTTGGACAGCGCGAGGCGCAGCAAATCGGCGACGGTATTCACCGACAGCTTCTCCATGATGTTCGCGCGATGCGCTTCCACCGTCTTGATGCTGATGCCGAGGTCGTCCGCGATCTGCTTGTTGAGACGCCCCGCGATGATGCGCTCGAGCACCTGATGCTCGCGCGCCGTCAGCTTGCCGAGCCGCTCGGCGGCCGCGCGCTGCTGCTGGACGCTCGTGCTCTCGCTGCGCGCCTTTTCCAGCATGCGCTCGACCAGCTTGCGCAGTTCCGCCTCGTCGAACGGCTTCTCGATGAAATCCATCGCGCCTTTCTTCATGGTCGAGACGGCCATCGGCACGTCGCCGTGACCGGTGACGAAGATGATCGGCAGCACGGAGTTGTCCGCGATCAGCTTTTCCTGCAATTCGAGCCCCGTCATGCCGGCCATGCGCACGTCGAGAATCAGGCAGGCGATGGCGCCGGAATGCGCGATCGGCAGATAAACGTCGAGGAACGATTCGGCGCTGGAGAAGCACTGCACGCGATAGCCGTTGGCTTCGAGCAGCCAGCGCAAAGAATCACGCACGGCCTCGTCATCGTCGACGACAAAGACGGTTTCCTGAGTGGTGACTGGACTGCTCATAGTTCTCCCGTAACGGTATGTTGTCTCGTATTGGTATGTTCGTCGCGCGCGTCGGCGCCCGGTCCCGTTGATCCGTCCGCTTCGCCGATCGGCAGGCTGCAGTGGAAGGTCGCGCCGGTCACGTGGCCGTCCGCCTCGACGTTGTTCACCACCCACAGCCGCCCGCGATGCGATTCGATGATCGAGCGGCAAATATTCAGGCCCATGCCCATGCCGTCGGATTTCGTGCTGTAGAACGGCTCGAACAGACGCTCGGCCGTGGCTTCGTCGACGCCCGGACCCTGATCCACCACGCTGATGCACACGAAACCGCCATCGGTTCGCTGTACGACCACGCGTATCACCGGATCGACGGCGTTCGGCTTTGCATCATGCATTGCTTCGGCCGCGTTTTTCAACAGGTTGACCAACACTTGTTCGATCAAAACCGGATCGACGTAGATCACCGGCATGCGCGAGCGGATCTCGGTGACGATGCGGATCTTGCGCTTGCGCGCTTCGATCTCCGCGAGACCGACCGCGTCCGCGACGATATCCGCGACGCGCGTCGCCTGGCGCTTCGGCTCGCTGCGCTTCACGAACTCGCGGATGCGCTTGATGATCATGCCCGCGCGCACCGCCTGCTGCGCGGTCTTCTCCAGCACCGGAAGCAGCGTTCCCTGCGTCATCCGGCCGGACTTCACGAGCGCGACGCAGCCCGAGCAATAGTTGTTGATCGCGGCGAGCGGCTGGTTCAACTCGTGCGCGAGCGACGACGCCATCTCGCCCATGGTCATCAGGCGGCTCGTGAACTGGAGCTTCTCTTCCTGCTGATGCGCCAGTTCCTGCGCCTGCTTGCGCTGGGTGATGTCGGTCGCGATCTGCATCTGCGCGAGGTGGCCGTCCACCCACTGAATGTACTGGCGGCGCACTTCGAACCACTTCTGGATGCCCTCGACGTAGACCTCCTGCGCGTCCGCCGAGCTTTCGGTGAGCGCGGCGGCGGGCAGGCCCGCGTAGGTGTCGATCATGTCGAGCGTGTCGGACGAGCTTTGCGCGTTGCCGTCGAAGGCCGCGCCCGCCAGTTGCAGATGCCCGTCCGGGCGAATGCCGAACAGGTGACGGTAGTAGCGGTTCGCGAACAGCAGTTCGGCTTCGTCGGCGGCGAGCACGGACACGGCCGCGTCGAGGCTTTCGAGGACGGTGGTGAAGCGTTCGTGCGCGGCGGCGAGTTCCTCGCGGGCGCGCTTGGGTTCGGTGATGTCCGTCATCGACGACATCCAGCCCGTCTGACGGCCGGAACTGTCGATGAGCGGGGACACGTAGAGCCGCGCGTGGAAGAACGAGCCGTCCTTGCGGCGCACGCGCAGTTCGAAGCCGGACGACGGCGCCTTGCCGCGCAGCGTCATGTCGAGCTGGCGCTGCATTTCGGGGTACGCGTCGCGCGGCCAGTACGGAAACGGCGCGTTCTTGCCGACGAGATCGCTTTCGTCCCAGCCCGTCATGCGGCAGAACGCGGGATTCACGTGCGTGATGCGGCCGTGCATATCGAGCACGCGCATGCCGATCAGCACCGAGTTTTCCATCGCGCGGCGGAAGAAGGCTTCGGCGTAGAGCGCCTGCTGCGCCTCGAAGCGCTGGCGCGTGTGCTTCCACAGGCTCCAGAGGCTCCACAGCACGAAGCACGACAAGCCCGCGACGAGCCACACCAGCGTGTTATTGGTGAAGTTCGTGAGCTGCGGATACGAATAGACGCGCACCGACAGGCCCTGTCCGGGCGGGTCGAGCGGCAGGTCGTAGAACATGTCGCGCGGCAGGCGCGGCCGGCTCGACGTGGTCGCGAGCTCGCGATTGTTCAGATCGGTGATCGAGATTTTGTACTTCGCCGACAGTTCGCTCGGAATGTCGCGCTTCAGAATGCCTTCGATCGAAAACACCGCCGCGATGGAGCCGAGGAATTCGCGGTCGCGAAACACGGGCGTTTGCAGCGTGATGTAACCGTTGCCGAGGTCGTCGTAGAGAAGCGGCGAGTAGACCTGGCGGCGCGTGGTGCGCGCTTCGTCGAACGCTGCCTGCACGGCCTCGTCCATTTGCGTGTCGTTCGGCTTCGCGAGGCGCGAGCCGAGCACCGGCAGCGGCGTATTGGGCCAGCGCGGCTTGTGCTCGCTCGTGTACCAGTTCATGTAGAGGATCTCGGGATGCCCCTGCATGATGTCGGTGGACGCCGTCTGGAAGTTTTGCGAGTCGCCGTGGCCGGCCGCGATGTCGCGCGCGAGGGCCTGGATTTGTTCTTGCGCACCCGTCATGGCAAGACGGATTTGCTGCTGCGCCCACGCGACGTTGCGGTACAGCGTGTCTTCCTGCTGCTGCTGCTCGCGCCGGTTCAGGCTCCAGAGAATCAGACTCATCACCACCAAAAAAACGATGATGGAGATGAGCGGCGTGAGTAAATAGGAGTTCGACCACCACGGGCCGTGGTGCCAGCGGGAGGGCGACGAGTCGGTCGGTTTCTTACCGACGCGCGCCGAGCGTTTGATCAGCCGGTCAGTCAACATGGAAGCGATTGTAACGCAGCACCCGATTGTTAATTGGCGTAAAAAGACGGTAAAGACGGCTCATTTGCGGGAAAAGGAGGAGAAACGTCTGAACAGAAAAACCATATGGGACGGTGCATTGCAGCATTTTTTCACATCATGAGATCCGCTCCCATGATTCGAAAAATTCCTTGCTACTAGGTCTGGACCCTCTTTAGAATGCCGGCACGCGGCCAGTGCCCGAGTCCGTGCGGGCGTGTGTTTTTCGGCTGTTCTTAGAGCGTTCCTCACATCAGGAGACGAGCATGTCCGCTGTACCCGACGAAGTTCTCAAATATGTCGCCAATGCCAAGGACGACGATCCGCAAGAAACCGCCGAATGGCTCGAAGCACTGGATGGCGTGATTTCGGCGGTCGGCCCTGACCGCGCGCATTACCTGATCGAGAAACAGATCGAGTTCGCTCGCGTGCACGGCGAACACCTGCCGTTTTCGGCCAACACCCCGTACATCAACACGATTCCGGTCGCGTCGCAGGCAAAGATCCCGGGCGACCAGGACGTCGAGCACCGCATTCGTTCGTACACGCGCTGGAACGCCATCGCCATGGTGCTGCGCGCGGGCAAGGACACGAACGTCGGCGGGCACATCGCTTCGTTCGCGTCGGCCGCGACGCTCTATGACGTCGGCTTCAATCACTTCTGGCACGCACCGTCCAAGGAACACGGCGGCGACCTCGTGTTCGTCCAGGGTCACTCGTCGCCGGGCGTCTATTCGCGCGCCTTCCTGCTCGGCCGCCTGACCGAGAAGCAACTGGACAATTTCCGCCAGGAAGTGGGCGGCGAGGGCATCTCGTCGTATCCGCACCCGTGGCTGATGCCGGACTTCTGGCAGTTCCCGACCGTCTCGATGGGTCTCGGCCCGATCATGGCGATCTATCAGGCGCGCTTCATGAAGTACATGCAGGCGCGCGGCATCGCGAAGACGGAAGGCCGCAAGGTCTGGGCGTTCCTCGGCGACGGCGAGACGGACGAGCCGGAATCGCTCGGCGCGATCGGCATGGCCGGCCGCGAGCGTCTCGACAACCTCGTGTTCGTCATCAACTGCAACCTGCAGCGTCTGGACGGCCCGGTGCGCGGCAACGGCAAGATCATCCAGGAACTGGAGAGCGAATTCCGCGGCGCGGGCTGGAACGTCATCAAGGTGATCTGGGGCAGCCGCTGGGACGCGCTCTTTGCCCGCGACAAGACCGGCGCGCTGATGCGCCGCATGATGGAAGTGGTCGACGGCGAATACCAGACGTACAAGTCGGAGTCGGGCGCGTTCGTGCGCGAGCACTTCTTCAACACGCCGGAACTCAAGGCGCTCGTCGCCGACTGGTCCGATGAAGACATCTGGAACCTGAACCGCGGCGGTCACGATCCGCACAAGATCTACGCCGCGTTCGACGCCGCCACGAAGACGAAGGGCGCGCCGACCGTCATCCTCGCCAAGACCATCAAGGGCTACGGCATGGGCGAGCACGGTCAGGCGATGAACATCACGCACCAGCAGAAGAAGCTGCCGATCGAGACACTGAAGAAATTCCGCGACCAGTTCCGCCTGCCGATCAGCGACGAGCAGATCGTCGACGTGCCGTACCTCACGTTCGAGGAAGGCTCGAAGGAACTCGAATACATGCGCCAGAAGCGCATGGATCTGGGCGGCTATCTGCCGGCGCGCCGCCAAAAGGCGGAATCGCTGCCGGTGCCGGCGCTCTCCGCGTTCGAACCGCTCCTGAAGGGCACGGGCGAAGGCCGCGAAATCTCCACGACGATGGCCTTCGTGCGCGTGCTGAACATCCTGCTGAAGGACAAGGCCATCGGCAAGCGCGTCGTGCCGATCGTGCCCGACGAATCGCGCACCTTCGGCATGGAAGGCCTCTTCCGCCAGATCGGCATCTGGAATCAGGACGGTCAGAAGTACATTCCGGAAGACTCCGACCAGCTGATGTTCTACAAGGAATCGGAGACGGGTCAGATCCTGCAGGAAGGCATCAACGAAGCCGGTGGCATGTGTGACTGGATCGCGGCCGCGACGTCGTACTCGACGCACGGCGAGATCATGATCCCGTTCTACATCTTCTATTCGATGTTCGGCTTCCAGCGCATCGGCGACCTGGCGTGGGCCGCGGGCGACATGCGTTCGCGTGGCTTCCTCCTGGGCGGCACCGCGGGCCGCACGACGCTCAACGGCGAAGGCCTGCAGCACGAAGACGGCCACTCGCTGCTGTGGGCGGCGTCGATTCCTAACTGCGTGAGCTACGACCCGACCTTCGGCTACGAACTCGCGGTCATCATGCAGGACGGCCTGCGCCGCATGGTGCAGGAGCAGGAGGACGTGTACTACTACATCACCGTGATGAACGAGAACTACGAGCATCCGGCGATTCCGCAAGGCGAGTCGGTCGCGGCCGACATCATCAAGGGCATGTACTCGTTCAAGAAGGCCGAGAGCGCGGGCAAGGCGCACGTGCAGCTGATGGGCGCGGGCACGATCTTCAACGAAGTGATCGCCGCCGCCGATCTGCTGAAGAACGACTGGGGCGTGTCCGCCGATCTCTGGAGCGTGCCGAGCTTCACGGAACTGGCCCGCGAAGGCCAGGCGTGCGAGCGCTACAACCTGCTGCATCCGACCGAAGAGAAGCGCGTGCCGCACGTGACGAAGCTGCTGAAGGACGCGCAGGGCCCGGTGATCGCATCGACGGACTACATCCGCGCGCTCGTCGACCAGATTCGCGGCTATGTGCCGAACAAGTTCGTGGTGCTCGGCACCGACGGCTACGGCCGCTCGGATACGCGCGAGGCGCTGCGCCACTTCTTCGAAGTCGACCGCTACTGGGTCACGCTGGCGGCGCTCAACGCGCTTGCCGACGAAGGCACGATCGAGCGTAACGTCGTCGCTGAGGCGATCAAGAAGTACAACCTCGACCCGGCCAAACCCAACCCGATGACCGTCTAAAGGCATCGCCCCCGAGCGTTGTGACGCGGCCTCTTTCCGAAGCGGAAAGAGGCCGCGTGCAACCCAGGAGACACTAATAATGAGTCAAGCGATCGAAGTCAAAGTGCCGGACATCGGCGATTTCAAGGACATTCCGGTGATCGAAGTGCTGGTCAAGCCGGGCGATGTCGTTGAGCAGGAACAATCCCTCGTCACGCTCGAATCCGACAAGGCCACGATGGACGTGCCCAGCTCGTCGGCGGGCACGGTGAAGGAAGTCAAGGTCAAGGTGGGCGACAACGTCTCCGAAGGCACGCTCATCGTCGTGCTGGAAGGCGGCGCGAACGCTGCGTCTGCCGCGCCTGCCGCGCCTGCGAAAGAAGAGGCGCCCGCGCAAACGCAGACGCACTCGCAGCCCGCGCAGGCTTCGGGCGGCGGCGGCTCGGTGGAAGTGAAGGTGCCGGATATCGGCGACTTCACGGACATTCCGATCATCGAGATCGCCGTCAAGGTCGGGGACAAGGTCGAGAAGGAACAGTCGCTCGTCACGCTCGAATCGGATAAGGCGACGATGGACGTGCCGAGCCCGGCTGCGGGCACGGTCAAGGAACTGAAGGTGAAGATCGGCGATACGGTGTCCGAAGGATCGCTGATTCTCGTGCTCGAAGGCGGCGAAGGCGGGGCTGCCGCGGCGCCAGCGGCAGCGGCGCCGAAGCAGGAAGCCCCGACGCCCGCCCCAGCGCCGCCCGATGCGCCCGCGAAGCCCGCGCCCGCGAAGGAAGCGCCGTCCGCGCTCGCGCAAGCGCCCGTGATGCCCGCGGGCGACGGCACGCGTACGTCGAGCCACGCGTCGCCTTCGGTGCGCAAGTTCGCGCGTGAACTCGGCGTGGACGTGACGCGGGTGAACGGCACCGGTCCGAAGGGTCGAATCACGCAGCAGGACGTCACCGCATTCGTGAAGGGCGTGATGACGGGGCAGGCCAAGGCGCCCGCCGCGGCAGCCGCGCCGGCGGGCGGTGGCGGCGGCGAGTTGGGACTGCTGCCGTGGCCGAAGGTCGATTTCACGAAGTTCGGTCCGGTCGACCCGAAACCGCTTTCGCGCATCAAGAAGATCTCGGGCGCGAACCTGCATCGGAACTGGGTCATGATCCCGCACGTCACGAACAACGACGAAGCGGACATCACCGAGCTGGAAGAGCTGCGCGTCAAGCTGAACAAGGAACACGAGAAAGCGGGCGTGAAGTTCACGATGCTCGCGTTCGTCATCAAGGCCGTGGTCGCGGCGCTGAAGAAGTTCCCGACCTTCAACGCGAGCCTCGACGGCGACAACCTCGTCTTCAAGAAGTACTACCACATCGGTTTCGCGGCCGACACGCCGAACGGCCTCGTCGTCCCCGTGATCCGCGATGCGGACAAGAAGGGCCTGGTCGATATCGCGAAGGAAATGGCGGAGTTGTCGAAGCTCGCCCGCGAAGGCAAGCTGAAGCCGGACCAGATGCAGGGCGGCTGCTTCTCGATCTCGTCGCTGGGCGGCATCGGCGGCACGCACTTCACGCCGATCATCAACGCGCCGGAAGTGGCGATCCTCGGGTTGTCGCGCGGCCAGCAAAAGCCCGTGTGGGACGGCAAGCAGTTCGTGCCGCGTCTCACGCTGCCGCTCTCGCTGTCGTACGACCATCGCGTGATCGACGGCGCGGAAGCCGCGCGCTTCAACGCGTATCTGTCGGCGATTCTGGCGGATTTCCGTCGCGTGATTCTTTGATCGCGGCGCGCGTTCGGGCTTGCCTGTCCGAACGCGCGGCCCAGCCGACGGCGGAACCGCGCGCGCTGCCAAGCGCGTTCCGGTTCCATCCGCTCTTCTCTTAGGGGACACCATGAGTCTCGTCGAACTAAAAGTACCCGACATCGGCGACTTCTCCGATGTCGATGTCATCGAAGTCAATATTCAGCCCGGCGACGTCATCGAAAAGGAACAGGGCGTCATCACGCTCGAAACCGACAAGGCGACGATGGAAGTGCCCGCCGACGTGGCAGGCACCATCAAGGAAGTGAAGGTCAAGCAGGGCGACAAGGTTTCGCAGGGCTCGGTCATCGCGATGGTCGAAACCGAAGGCGCGGCGGCCGGATCGGGCGCGCCTGCCGGCGGCGCGCCGAAGGAAGCGTCGACGGCCCAGCCCGCTCCCGCTGCGCCCGCTGCTTCGGGCGGCGGCACGCAGGAGGTGAAGGTGCCGGATATCGGCGACTTCACGGACATTCCGATTATCGAAATCCACGTGAAGCCGGGCGATACGGTCGAAAAGGAACAGTCGCTCATCACGCTGGAATCCGACAAGGCGACGATGGACGTGCCTTCGCCCGCAGCCGGCACCGTGAAGGAACTGAAGGTGAAGGTGGGCGATAACGTCTCGGAAGGCACGCTCATCCTGACGCTCGAAGGCCAGGGCGGCGGCACGACCTACGTGCCGACGAACCCCGCGGCCGCCGCGCCGCAACCGGCCGAGAAGGCGACCGCCGCGCCCGCGCCGCAAGCGGGCAGCTATTCGGGCTCGGCCGATATCGAGTGCGAGATGCTCGTGCTCGGCGCCGGCCCCGGCGGCTATTCGGCGGCGTTCCGTTCCGCCGATCTCGGCATGAAGACCGTGCTCGTCGAACGTTATTCGACGCTCGGCGGCGTGTGCCTGAACGTGGGCTGCATTCCGTCGAAGGCGCTGCTGCACACCGCGCTCGTCATGGATGAAACACACGAGCTCGCCGAACACGGCATCAGCTTCGGCAAGCCGACCATCGACCTCGACAAGCTGCGCGGCTTCAAGGAAGGCGTCGTGAAGAAGCTGACGGGCGGACTCGCGGGCATGGCGAAGGCGCGCAAGGTGCAGGTGGTGACGGGCGTCGGCACGTTCGTCGATCCGCATCACATGGAAGTGCAGGGCGCGGACGGCAAGAAGGTCGTCAAGTTCCAGAAGGCGATCATCGCGGCGGGCTCGCAGGCGGTGAAGCTGCCGTTCTTCCCGGACGACCCGCGCGTGGTCGATTCCACCGGCGCGCTGGAGTTGCGTCAGTTGCCGAAGCGCATGCTGGTGGTGGGCGGCGGCATCATCGGTCTGGAAATGGCGACCGTCTATTCGACGCTCGGCGCAGAGATCGATGTCGTCGAAATGCTCGACGGCCTGATGATGGGCGCGGACCGCGATCTCGTGAAGGTGTGGGAGAAGTTCAACGCCAAGCGTTTCGCCAACGTCATGCTGAAGACGAAGACCACGAAGGCCGAAGCGAAAGAAGACGGCATCTACGTGACCTTCGAAGGCGAGAAGGCGCCGGCGGAGCCGCAACGCTACGACCTCGTGCTGTTGTCGGTCGGCCGCACGCCGAACGGCGGCAAGATCGGCGCGGACAAGGCGGGCGTCGCGGTGACGGAGCGCGGCTTCATCAACGTCGACAAGCAGATGCGCACCAACGTCGAGCACATCTTCGCAATCGGCGATCTCGTCGGCCAGCCGATGCTCGCGCACAAGGCCGTGCACGAGGGCCACGTCGCGGCGGAAGCGGCGCACGGCGAGAAGGCGTACTTCGACGCGATGCAGATTCCGTCGGTGGCGTACACCGATCCGGAAGTCGCGTGGGCAGGCAAGACCGAGGACCAGTGCAAGGCCGAAGGCATCAAGTACGGCAAAGCGGTGTTTCCGTGGGCCGCGTCGGGCCGCGCGATCGCCAATGGCCGCGACGAGGGCTTCACCAAGCTGATTTTCGACGAAGAAACCCATCGCGTGATCGGCGGCGGCATCGTCGGCCTTAACGCGGGCGATCTGATCAGCGAAGTGTGCCTCGCGATCGAAATGGGCGCGGATGCGACCGATATCGGCCGCACGATTCACCCGCACCCGACGCTCGGCGAGTCGATCGGCATGGCGGCCGAGCTTTACGAGGGCGTCTGTACGGACCTGCCGCCGCAGCGCAAGAAGTAAGGCAATCCGCGGTCAGATGTGAGAAAGGCGCGTTCCCTTGGCGGGAACGCGCCTTTTTATTTGGCGTGACGAGTCGTCGGGGCAAAGAAAAACCCGGCCGCAGCCGGGTTTTTCGTACAACGCTTACAGCACGAACAGTCGATTCGAACTTAGGCGACCGTCGGGCGCTTTGCAGCGCGGGCAGCTTGCTCGGTCGCTTGCGTGGCAGCCTTCGTCGCGGCCGTGGCGGCTGCGTTGAAGTTGCTCTCGGCGATTTCGACAGCTTGCTTCGTTGCCTTGTGAACCGTTTCGTACGTCGTGTTGGCGGCGGTGATAGCCGACTTCATCACGGCGACGGCCGTTTCGGAACCAGCGGGCGCGTTCTTCGCGACGTTGTCGACGAGTGCCTGCACCTTGCGGTTCTGCTCTTCGTATTGCGCTTCGGCAACACGGGCGAACTCGGCTTGCGTGGCCGACGCGATTTCATACAGGTGACGGCCGTACGACAGCACCTTCTCGGCAACCGGCTGCGTCAGGCTGGCTTGCAGCGCGAGCAGTTCTTGCGCGTCCTTCACGGACAGCGCGCGCTGGGCGTTTTCCTGGCCTTCGGCGAGCGTCGACTTGACGACTTGCAGGTTCAGCTCGACGAGCTTTTCCACGCCTTCGAACGCTTTGTTCGTCAGACCGAACAGCGTGTCGAAGTTGGCTTTCTGTGCAGCGGCGATTTGTTCGGGGGTCAGTAGGGTCATCTCAGGCTCCTGATTGCCGACCCATCATGGCGGGTCGTGGCTTGGTGGATGCAGCGAAGTGCTGCTAGTTGGTGCTACTTCTATTGGTGCGTCGCAACATGAAGCCCATTTTAGAGATATTCTTAGTGATGTCAAGCAGTTTTTGTGCATTGCACAATCGTTGCGAAGACGTTGTGAATCATGGACTTAAGTAATCGACGTTGGCACGGTGACCGGCGCTGCGGGAAACCCCTGCACCGCATCGGAACGCTCGGAGCGGTGCGTGAGCGACGCCGGTGCGCGCCACGCGTCGCGGCTGAATAGGACGATTCGTGCATCCGTCCTATTTTTAGGATGTCGCCGTACACCAAATTGTTGAAGAAACGTTAACATTTCGACTGTTGATCCGACGCGCATCCATTGGCGACGCCACCGCTGCGCCCATTCATCAGTCCAGCACTCAAGTTTCAGAAGAATTTGCCGATAACGCGTGAGTCGTGTCGTATAAAAGCGCGTTCTCAGCGGCATTCGGTCTGCAGAAAGCGATCGTTTTTTCCGATCGCGTTTCGCGATGTGTCAGAAACAAGCAATCAACGCTTACAACTCAGTTTAACGAGCGTCGATAAGTGCTTAATATTGCTTAAATTTCGCAGCTTCACTACACTTGGCGGTACTCTCAGCCGCCCAACAGAACACTAATGAAAACCGAAATGTTTTCGTCGCTAAAGGTGGTGCACGGCGTGGCATTGCGCTCAGCTTTGTCTTTCGCCGTATCACTGGCTGTAGCGACATCGTTTGCAGCGGCTCCGGCTGAAGCCCTCGCCAAATCCGCCACCGTCACCCATCACAAGAAGTCCGCTACCGAAGAAAAGACCGCTGGCCGCGCTCGCGTCGCGAAGGCGGGCAAGTCGGCGCGCGCCGCGAAAGTCGCCGCAGCCGGCGATGACGACGACGCGCCGAAGGTCTCGCGCAAGCATCGCGTGAACTACCGGATGGATCCGCACGCGCGCCGGTCTGCCGTGCATGCCGTGGCGTATCAGCCGCGCGCCACGTCGGTCGGTCAGGCGTTCGGCCTGCACGACACGGCGGATAGTCTCGCGCTGCGTTCGAGCGTGGCCTACGTGGTCGACCAGGACACGTCCGAGACGCTCTTCGACAAGAACTCGCGCGCCGTCGTGCCCATCGCGTCGATCACGAAGCTGATGACCGCCATGGTCGTGCTCGATTCGCACATGCCGCTCACCGACGAAATCACGGTGACGGACGAGGACCGCGATTACGAGAAGTACACGGGCTCGCGGCTTTCCGTCGGCTCGGTGCTGAATCGCGAAGACATGCTGCACATCGCGCTGATGGCGTCTGAAAACCGCGCCGCGGCCGCGCTGTCGCGCTACTACCCCGGCGGGCGTCCCGCGTTCATCGCGGCGATGAACGCGAAGGCGAAGTCGCTCGGCATGACCGACACGCACTTCGAGAATTCCACCGGACTCACGAGCCTCAACGTGTCGAGCGCGCGCGACCTCGTCAAGATGGTGAACGCGGCGTACCAGTATCCGCTAATCCGCAAGTTCTCCACGGACCGCAGCTACGACGTCTTCACCGGCAAGCGCACGCTCGCGTACAACAGCACGAACGCGCTGGTGCGCAACGCGTCGTGGGATATCGGCTTGCAGAAAACGGGCTTCATCAACGAAGCGGGCGAGTGCCTCGTGATGCAGGCGAACGTGCACGGGCGCCCTGTCATCATGGTGCTGCTCGATTCGTACGGGAAGTACTCGCGTTTTGCCGATGCAACGCGTCTGCGCACGTATCTCGATACGCTCGGCGAGCCGCGCATCATGAGCGCGGACATGGGCGGCGGCGCGAACCCGTGATCGCGTAAGCGCACTGAGCGGTCAGCGCAGTCAGCGGCCAAAGAAAAGCCGGATTCGTCGAGAGACGAATCCGGCTTTTTCGTTCGATCGCGCGATCAGCGCTGCGACTGATGCGCCTCGCCCGGTTGTTGCTCCTGATAGCCGAGCGACCGCGAAATCTCCAGCGCGGTATGGCTCAGTTGCTTGAGCCAGGCGTCCTGAAGCCGGTCGGCCGGCGCGGACAGCGACAGCCCCGCGACGAGCCGTCCGGTGTCGTCATAGATGCCTGCCGCGATGCAGCGCACGCCCAGTTCGAGTTCCTCGTTGTCGCGCGCGCACGATTGCTGCCGCACGAACGACAGCTCGCGTTCGAGCTTGGCGAGATCCGTGATGCTGTTCTGCGTGTGTCCCGACAGGCCCGTGCGCATTGCGTAGGCGCGCACGCGGGCGGCTTCGTCGGCGGCGAGAAAGAGCTTGCCGACCGACGTCAGATGCAGCGGCGCGCGCCCGCCGATCGCGCGAACCACCTGCATGCCCGAGCGCTCCGAATACGCACGCTCGATATACACGATCTCATCGCCCTGACGGACGGAGAGATTCACGGTCTGCCCCGTCTGACGGTGCAACTCGCGCATCGGCGACATGGCCGCTTCGCGCACGGAAAGCCGCGCTTTCACGAGATTGCCGAGTTCGAGCAGGCGCATGCCGAGCCGGTAGGTGCCAGGATCGGAGCGGTCGACCAGCCGGCACAGCACCATGTCGTTCAGGATGCGGTGCGCGGTGGAAGGGTGGAGCCCCGTGTTGTGCGAGAGTTCCTTCAGGCTGACCGGATCGGTATGATCGGCGAGGGCGTCCAACAGGCTCATCATGCGCTCGATGACCTGAATGGAGGTTTTTGATTCCGGGTTCGTATCGCTCATCGTTTGAATCGGTTGATGCGTCAAACAGCGGAAGATCGATTGTATCTCATAATGTGAAAAGACGGCGCATTCGGAAACAGCCGACCATCGCGGATAATGGCCGCGCTTTCGCATCCACTCAAACAAGGAAACGCCATGCGGGTCGGGTTATTCGTGACGTGTCTCATCGATATGATGCGGCCGGAGATCGGTTTTTCCGTGATCAAGCTGATCGAGCGCGCGGGCTTCGAGGTGAGCGTGCCGCCGGCGCAGACGTGCTGCGGTCAGCCTGCCTACAACTCCGGCGACCGCCGCCTCGCCCGCGATCTGGCCGAGAAAACCCTGCGCGAATTCGAGCAGTTCGACTACGTCGTGGTGCCGTCGGGGTCGTGCGGCGGCACCATCCGCGCGCACTACGGCGACCTGTTCCGCGACGATCCCGAACTCATGAACCGCTATTCGCGCTTGCAGCCGCGCGTGTTCGAACTGACCGATTTTCTCGTGACGGTCGCGAATGCGCGCATGGAATCGGGCGTCTTCGACGGCATCGTCACGTATCACGATGCCTGCTCGGGCTTGCGTGAACTCGGCGTGAAGTCGCAGCCGCGCGAACTGCTCGCGCAGGCCGGCGTGCCGGTGAAAGAGATGGCCGGCTGCGAGCATTGCTGCGGCTTCGGCGGCACCTTCGCGGTGAAGTACGGCGACATTTCGACCGCGATCGTCGACGAGAAATGCGCGAACATCAAGGCGAGCGGGGCGGAGGCGGTCGTGCTCGGCGACCTCGGCTGCATGCTCAACATCGAAGGCCGCCTGCGCCGCACCGGCGACACCACGACGCGCGTGCTGCATATCGCGCAGGTGCTCGCCGGCGACGCGCAGCGCCTCACCTGAGAGCCAGACACATGCAAGTACAGACGATGCACTTCAAGGCGCGCGCCGGCAGCAAGCTTGCCGACGAGCGGCTTCAGCGAAATCTCACCAAGCTCTCGACCAAGTTCGTCAGCGCGCGGGCGAGCGCCGTGCGCGACATCGACTTCGACGCGACGCGGGCGGCGCTCAAGGAACGGCGCAACCGTGCGCTCGAGAACCTCGACGTGTGGCTCGAAACCTTCGAGCGCGAGGCGACACGGCGCGGCGCGACGGTGCTCTACGCCGAATCGACGGCGGACGCGGCGCGTCTTGTCGCCGACATCGCGCGGGAGCATGGCGTGAAGAAGGTCATCAAGACGAAGTCGATGGTGTCCGAGGAGATGCAGCTCAACCGCGTGCTCGGCGAGATGGGCGTGCAGTCCATCGAGACGGATCTCGGCGAATATATCCTGCAGATCAACGACAACGAGCCGCCGAGCCACATCATCGCGCCGGTGGTGCACAAGGATAAGGACGAGATCGCCGACCTGTTCGCGAAGACGCACGGGCGGCCGCGGCAGACCGAGATACCCGCGATGACGCGCGAGGCGCGCGAAGTGCTGCGGCCGCATTTCATGACCGCGGACATGGGCGTGACGGGCGGCAACTTCCTGATCGCGGAGACGGGATCGGTCGCGGTCGTGACGAACGAAGGCAACGAAGGCATGTGCACCGTCATGCCGCGCGTGCACGTCGCGGTAACGGGCATCGAAAAGATTCTGCCGACGCTCGAAGATCTCGCCACGGCCCTGCGCTTGCTGCCGCGTTCGGCGACCGGCCAGACCATCTCGAACTATTTCTCGCTGCTGACCGGCCCGCGCGCGCCCGGCGAGACGGACGGGCCGGAGCATATGTATTTCGTGCTCGTCGACGGCGGGCGCACGGGACTCATCGGCGGCGACTTCCAGGAGATGCTGCGCTGCATTCGCTGCGGCGCGTGCATGAATCATTGCCCGGTCTATCAGAAGGTCGGGGGACACGCGTACGGCTGGGTGTATCCCGGGCCGATGGGGTCGGTGCTCACGCCGGCGTATGTGGGCATCGACAAGGCGCTGGACCTGCCGCAAGCCGCGACGCTCTGCGGCGAATGCAACAGCGTGTGCCCGGTGGGCATTCCGATCTCGGACCTGCTTCGGAAGTTGCGCGAAAAGCAGATGGAGCGGCGGCTGCGGCCGTGGACCGAACGCGCGGCGCTCGCGGCGTGGGGTTATCTGGCGATGCGGCCTGCTGCGTATGCGCTGCTGACCAAACTGATGGTGCGCGTGCTGGAACGCGCGGGCGGCAGCCGGAAGGCGATCTCGCGTTTGCCGTTCGGCGCGGGGTGGACCGCCACGCGCGATATGCCCGCGCCAGTCGGCCGCACGTTCCGCGAGCTGTATAAGGCGCAGCGGTCGCACATCGGCTAATCGATCGACTCATCGCACGAAAGAGAAGGCCGCGCCGGATCGCGTGAACCGGCGCGGCCTTTTCGATTTCGCGCTTGGTCAGTGCCCGCTAGCCGCCGATGCGCCCGAGGAAGCCGCGTTGATCGGCTGCGCCTCGACCGGGCTCGCCGTGGCCGCCCGCAGGCGCGGGTTGTGGCGGCCGTGGCCGCGCGCCGCCGACTGCCTGCGGCAACGGGCCACCGCCGCCGCCATGCGGAGCGCCGCCCGCCTGGGGATTGCCACCGCCGCCGTGCTGGGGCGGACCGCCGGCGGCCTGTCCCTCGTGACCCGGCGGCGGACCGCCGTGGTGGCGGCCGCCGTCGTTCCATCCGCGCGGAGGGGCGTGGCGCCAGCCGGGGCCGTCGTCCCAATAGCGTCCGGGGCCGCGGTAATAGCCGCCGCCGCCGTAGTAGCCGCCCTGAACCACGACGCCCGGCTGCACCACCGGGCCGCCGTATCCGTACGCGTCATAACCCGGATCGCCGTAGTACGGGGCGGGATAGCCGCCATACGCGGGACCGTCAGGATAGGCTGCGCAGCCGCCGAGCAGCAGCGCAGACGAGAAAACAAGCAATCCAGCGACTTTCATGACCGTTGAGCGTTTCGTTGCAAGCATGTTTCATGAGACATCAGCTTGACGCCAATGTCCCTAAGAACTTTGTAAGGTTTTATGACGGCCGTTGCACTTTTTCGTCGGGCGAAGCGTCGGGCCGGCGCCTTGCTTGTTGTCCTTCGCGCAACGGACTTTCGCTCATAGCCGGCTTTTTAAGAGATGGACGATTCCGTACCATTCGCAGCGTCGATAAGTGGGCGATCTGCCCGCTCCGGCATCCAATGAAGGTAGTCCCATGAGAAAGAAAATATCGACCTACTGGCCTCTCGCGGTGTTGTTGCTCGCCGCGCTGACCGTATGCATGCACGCGCAGGAGCGCGAGTCCGCCGCCGTGCGTCATAAGCAACCGGGCGTCGCGAGCGTGAGCGCCGAATTGGCCCGCGCGATTTCCTACGGTCTTGTCGAATCGGACGAAGCGGCGCCCGCTGTCGGCCCGGCTTCCCGCGCGCTCTGACCGCTCCGGCCACTCTGGCCGTCCACGCGGCGCACAAAAAATGGCGTCTTTCATGCGAAAGACGCCATTTGTGTTTTGAGCGATCGCGCGATAACGCCGCTTACTTCAGCACGCTGGCGACCGCGTTGGCGACGACATCGAGATTGCGCGTGTTCAGCGCAGCCACGCAGATGCGACCCGTGCTCACCGCGTAGATGCCGAACTCTTCGCGCAGGCGGTCGACCTGGGCGGCCGTCAGCCCCGAGTACGAGAACATGCCGCGCTGCTTGTCGACGAACGAGAAGTCACGGTCCACGCCAGCCGCCTTCAGGCGCTGCACGAGGCCGTTGCGCATCGCGCGAATGCGATCGCGCATCTCGCCGAGTTCCTGCTCCCACGTCGCACGCAGTTCGGGCGATGCCAGCACGGCCGCGACGATCGAGCCGCCGTGAGTCGGCGGGTTCGAATAGTTGGTGCGGATCACGCGCTTCAGTTGCGACAGCACGCGCGCCGATTCTTCCTTGCTCGCGGTGATGATGCTCAATGCGCCGACGCGCTCGCCGTACAGCGAGAACGACTTCGAGAACGACGACGACACGAACACGTTCAGTCCGGCCGCGGCGAACAGGCGCACGGCGGCGGCATCCGCCTCGATGCTCTCGCCGAAACCCTGATACGCAATATCGAGGAACGGCACGAGATTGCGCGCCTTCACCACGTCGACGACCTGCGCCCACTGCGCGTCGGTCAGATCGACGCCCGTCGGGTTATGGCAGCACGCGTGCAGCACGACGATCGTGCCCGCCGCATAGCCGTTGAGCGCGGCCAGCATGCCTTCGAAGTTCACGCCGTGCGTCGCGGCGTCGTAGTACGGATAGTTGACGACCTCGAAGCCCGCGCCTTCGAACAGCGCGCGATGGTTTTCCCAGCTCGGATCGCTGATCGCGACGATCGCGTTCGGGTTCATGCGCTTCAGAAAGTCCGCGCCGATCTTCAGCGCGCCCGTGCCGCCGAGCGCCTGCGCCGTGACGACGCGGCCGTCTGCGATCAGCGGCGATTCCTTGCCGAGCAAGAGCGACTGCACGGCGGCGTCATACGCGGCGATGCCGTCGATCGGCAGATAACCACGCGGCAGCGCAGCCTCGACGCGAGCTTTTTCCGCCTCGCGCACGGCGCGCAGCAGCGGAATCTTGCCTTCTTCATTCGTGTACACGCCGACGCCGAGATTGACTTTGGTCGGGCGCGGATCGGCGTTGAAGGCTTCGTTGAGGCCCAGAATCGGGTCGCGGGGGGCGAGTTCGACGGCAGAAAAAAGGGACATGATCTATCGGCAGTGTGGAAAGGACAGGCTGCGGCAAATGCGGACGGCGGTCGCGCGGCGACGAATGCGGCGCGTGGGCATCGACGGCGGTGCGCGGTTCAGAAAACGCTCGCGCGCCGTTCAGCCCAGTCGCACATTGTATCGAATCCGTCGCATCTTTTCGGCGCGCAGTGGCGAGAACGCGCGTGCTTTTTACCGGTTCGGCCGCAAGGCGCCCGGCGAGCGCCGAGAAAGCGCTTGAGATCGCCCGGACGAGCCCAATGTGCATTTTCATGCGCGTCATTCCGACGCCCTTTTCGCACCCGTCCGGGCGCAGCGCCAGTTTTGCGGCAGCCGCTAGAATAAGTGTTTGTCCCGGCGAAGACTCCGTTTCCCATGTCCGATACCCTCATCGAAGCGCCCGACGCACTAGACGAGTCGAAGTTCGTCACCTTCGACGGCTCGCCGTTTCAGCTCTATCAACCGTATCCGCCCGCCGGCGACCAGCCCGACGCCATCGCGACGCTCGTCGAAGGCGTCGAGGACGGCCTCTCGTTCCAGACGCTGCTCGGCGTCACGGGCTCCGGCAAGACCTTCACGATGGCCAACGTCATCGCGCGGCTCGGCCGGCCGGCCATCGTGTTCGCGCCGAACAAGACGCTCGCCGCGCAGTTGTATGCGGAATTCCGCGAGTTCTTCCCGCGCAACGCGGTCGAGTACTTCGTCTCGTACTACGACTATTACCAGCCGGAAGCGTACGTGCCGCAGCGCGATCTTTTCATCGAGAAAGATTCGTCGATCAACGAGCACATCGAACAGATGCGGCTCTCGGCCACCAAGAGCCTGTTGGAGCGGCGCGACGTGGTGATCGTGGCGACGGTGTCGGCGATCTACGGTATCGGCAATCCGTCCGAATATCACAAGATGATTTTGACGCTGCGCACGGGCGACAAGCTCGGCCAGCGCGACATCATCGCGCGGCTGATCGCGATGCAGTACAACCGCAACGAAGCCGACTTTCAGCGCGGCACGTTCCGCGTGCGCGGCGACACCATCGACATCTTCCCGGCGGAACACGCGGAAATGGCGGTCCGCGTCGAGCTGTTCGACGACGAGATCGAGGCGATGCAGCTCTTCGATCCGCTCACCGGCCGCGTGCGAAACAAGATTCCGCGCTTCACCGTGTATCCGTCGTCGCATTACGTGACGCCGCGCGACACCGTGATGCGCGCCATCGAGACGATCAAGGAAGAACTGCGCGACCGGCTGGAGTTCTTCCACCGCGAGGGCAAGCTCGTCGAGGCGCAGCGGCTCGAACAGCGCACGCGTTTCGACCTGGAAATGCTTCAGGAGCTCGGGTTCTGCAAGGGCATCGAGAACTATTCGCGGCACTTCTCGGGCGCCGCGCCCGGCGAGCCGCCGCCGACGCTCGTCGATTACTTGCCGCCCGACGCGCTGATGCTTTTGGACGAGTCGCACGTGCTGATCGGCCAGTTGAACGGCATGTACAACGGCGACCGCGCGCGCAAGGAGAATCTCGTCGATTACGGCTTCCGTATGCCGTCCGCGCTCGATAACCGGCCGCTCAAGTTCAACGAGTTCGAGCGCAAGATGCGTCAGGCGATCTTCGTCTCGGCGACGCCCGCCGACTACGAGCAGAAGAAGGCGGGGCAGGTCGCCGAACAGCTCGTGCGCCCGACGGGCCTCGTCGATCCGGAAATCGAAGTGCGGCCCGCGCGCTCGCAGGTGGACGACGTGCTTTCGGAGATCAACGCGCGCGTGGCCGCGCAGGAGCGCGTGCTCGTCACCGTGCTGACCAAGCGCATGGCGGAACAGCTGACCGAATTCCTCTCGGACCACGGCGTGAAGGTGCGCTATCTGCATAGCGACATCGACACGGTCGAGCGCGTCGAGATCATCCGCGATTTGCGGCTCGGCACCTTCGATGTGCTCGTCGGCATCAACTTGCTGCGCGAAGGGCTGGATATTCCGGAAGTGTCGCTCGTCGCGATTCTCGACGCCGACAAGGAAGGCTTCTTGCGCGCCGAGCGTTCGCTGATCCAGACCATCGGCCGCGCCGCGCGGAACGTGAACGGCAAGGCGATTCTCTATGCCGACAACATGACCGACTCGATGAAGCGCGCCATCGACGAAACCGAGCGGCGGCGCGCGAAGCAGATCGCGCATAACCAGGCGATGGGCATCACGCCGCGCGGCGTCGAGAAGCGCATCAAGGACATCATCGACGGCGTGTACAGCGCCGACGAAGCGCGCGCCGAGCTGAAGGAAGCGCAGGCGCGCGCCAAGTTCGAGGACATGAGCGAGAAGCAGATCGCGAAGGAAATCAAGCGCCTCGAAAAGCAGATGATGGATCACGCCAAGAACCTCGAATTCGAAAAGGCGGCGCAGACCCGCGACCAATTGGCGCTCCTGCGTCAGCGCGTGTTCGGCGCGAACGTGGGCGATCACGTGAGCGGAATCGGCGGCAAATGAGCGTCGGGGAAGGCGGCGAGGCTGGAATCGCCGCCTTCCATGACTATCGCGACCGTCCGTGAAAGCCGCCCGACAGCCGAAAACCCTTACCAGCATTAGTCTCATTCACTCCGTCAAATTGTTCGCCGCATCAAACGATGCTAAACTGACAAACATTGAGAATGGTTCGCATTAACGTTACGCCGCAGCCCGGCCGGGCACGGAAAAACGGCGATGCGGCCGTCTCGTGGCATGGCAGCGCGAAGCAACGCCGCACGCGCCGACCGATAACAAGAAAGGAGTGTGTTTGATGGTTTCAACGTTGACGCGCGGCCTCGTTGCCGCCGCTGGTCTCACGGCGATGATGGCGGCCTCGGCTGCCGAATATCCGATCGGCAAGCAGCACATCGAAGGCGGCATGGAAACGGGGGCCGTCTACCTTCAGCCGATCACAATGGCGCCCGAAGGCATGATGCGCAAGGCATCGGATTCGGACATCCATCTGGAAGCCGACATTCACGCGGTCAAGAACAATCCGACGGGTTTTGCGGAAGGCGACTGGATGCCGTACCTCAACGTCACGTACGAACTGAGCAAGGTCGGCACGACGCAGACGATCAAGGGCGACCTGATGCCGATGGTCGCGAGCGACGGCCCGCACTACGGCGACAACGTCAAGCTGTTCGGGCCGGGCAAGTATCACCTGAAGCTGCATATTGCGCCGCCGTCGGAGACGGGCCACATGGCGTTCGGGCGTCACACCGACAAGGAAACGGGCGTCGGCGCGTGGTTCAAGCCGTTCACGGTGGAGTACGACTTCCCGTTCGCGGGCATCGGCAAGAAGGGCGGCTATTAAGCAGGTTTGAGCAGTTCGCTCGCTTTGCGCGTCCGGCGTGTCGCATGAAGCGGGCGCGTGCATCTTCGGGAAGAAAGAATGAACTCGAAAATTCAGGCAGTGGCGCTCGCGTTGTCCGTGCTGGCCGGCACGGCGAGCGCGGCCGATCTGCCGACGTTCAAGCTGGAAATGAACGACGGCAAGCTGAACCCGGCGCGCATCGAGGTGCCGGCGGGACAGCGCATCAAGATCGAAGTGCATAACGTGGGCAAGGGCGCGGCCGAGTTCGAAAGCGTGCAGTTGCGTAAAGAGAAAGTGCTGGCGCCGGGCGCGGATTCGTTCGTGGTAATCGCGCCGCTGGATCCGGGCGAGTACAAGTTCTTCGACGATTTTCATCAGACGGCGCAAGGCGTGATCGTCGCGAAGTGATGATTGAGCCGCGCGGCGCTTCAGCAGGGGCGTCGCGCGGCCGATACAGCAGAACGGGCAGGGAGTTTCGATATGGGGCAGGTACTTTTCATCGTGTGGCGGGAAAGCGTCGAGGCGCTTCTCGTCGTCGGCATTCTGTACGCGTGGCTCAAGAACGGCGATCATCAGGCGCGTCGCGGCCTGCCTTATCTGTGGTTCGGCGTCGTGGCGGGCTTGCTCGCGGCGGTCGGTCTCGGGGCAGCGTTGATCGGCTTCACCGAAGTCCTCTCCGGCAATGCTCAAGACTACTTTCAGACGGCGATGGTGCTCATCGCGTGCGTGCTGATCGTGCAGATGGTGCTGTGGATGAAGCGCCACGGCCGCACGTTGAAACGCGACATGGAAACGTCGCTGCAAAAGACCACGCAGGACGGCCACTGGTGGGGCATCGCGCTGCTCGTCGCGCTCGCCATCGCGCGTGAAGGCAGCGAAACGGCCGTGTTCCTGTACGGCGTCGGCTTCGGGCAAACCGGGCACGTCGCGGCTTCGCAGTATGCGGCCATCATCATCGGGTTCGGGCTCGCGCTCCTCACCTTCTACGTGCTTCAGCTCGGCGGCAAGGTGTTCTCGTGGCGCGCATTCTTCCGCGTGACCGAGATCATGCTGCTGTTCCTCGCGGCGGGTCTCTTCGAGACGGGCGTCGACAAGCTGATCGACATGGAAGTGCTGCCCGTCATCGTCAATCAGATGTGGAACACGTCGGCCATTCTCGACGACTCCAGCACCTTCGGCTCGCTCGTCGCGACGCTCACGGGGTATCGCGCGCATCCGGCGGGGATGAACATCGTCGCGTATGCGGTGTACTGGATCGTGATCTATCTCCTGTTGCGCCGCTCGAATAGCCAGATGGCGCAGAAACAGAAGGCGGCCGGACGCCCGGCATGAGCTCCTCGATGCAACAAAGCGTGCAACCCGATACGCAAGCCCAGAGCCGGCTCCAGCAAGCCGGCCACTGGATGCAACGGCACGGCAGCGTGATCCGCGCAATTCAGTGGGTCGTCGTTGCCGTGTATGCGTTTCTGATTATCGTTCCGGCCGTGCTTCCGCTGCCCGACGGCTCCGCGCATCTCTGGAACAACCTGACGCTCGCGGCGCAGTTCGTGTTCTGGGGCATCTGGTGGCCGTTCGTGCTGCTGTCGATGGTCATGCTCGGCCGCGTGTGGTGCGGCGTGCTGTGTCCCGAAGGCGCGTTGACCGAGTTCGCGAGCCGCTTCGGCCGCGGGCGCGCGATTCCGCACTGGATGCGCTGGGGCGGCTGGCCGTTCGTCGCGTTCGGACTCACGACCATCTACGGCCAGATGGTCAGCGTCTATCAATATCCGAAGGCCGTGCTGCTCGTGCTCGGCGGATCGACGGTCGCGGCGATCATCATCGGCCTGCTGTACGGCCGCGAAAAGCGCGTGTGGTGCAAGTATCTGTGTCCGGTCAACGGTGTGTTCTCGCTGCTCGCGCGTCTCGCGCCGTTCCACTACAAGGTCAGCGAAGACGCGTGGCGCCGCTCTTACAAGCAGGGCGAACACGGGCATCGCGTCATTCCGATCAACTGCGCGCCGCTCGTGCCGCTGCGCAATATGAAGGGCGCCGCGGACTGCCACATGTGCGGCCGTTGCAGCGGCCATCGCGATGCGATCGCGCTGACGTGGCGCTCGCCCGCCGAGGAAGTCGTGAAGCTCGGCGACAAGGCGGCGAATCCTTGGGACACGGCGCTGATTCTCTACGGCCTGCTCGGCATTGCCATCGGCGCGTTCCACTGGACGGTAAGCACGTGGTTCGTCGATCTCAAGCAGTTTTTCGCGGGCTGGCTGATCGATCACAACATCCTCTGGCCGCTCGACACCAACGCGCCGTGGTTCCTGTTCACGCATTATCCGGATCAGAACGACGTCTTTTCGTGGCTCGACGGCACGATGGTCATCGGCTACATCCTCGCGACGGCGCTCGTCTACGGCACGACGTTGCTCGCGCTCATCGCATTGGGCGCGCGCATGCTCGGGAAGCTGAACGCGACGCGCGTGCATCATCTGACGCTCGCGCTGATTCCGATCGCGGGCGTCGGCGTGTTCCTCGGTCTCTCGGCGACGACGGTTTCGCTTCTGCGCGCCGAGCACGTGCCGCTGTGGTGGGTTGCGGACCTGCGGCTCGCGCTGCTGGCCATCGCGAATGTGTGGAGCGCGTGGCTCGCGTGGCGCGTGACCGGGCGCTATGCGTCGACGCCTGGTCCCCGGCTGCTTTCGATGATATCGTTGATCGCGGCGCTGGCCGTGGTGGACAGCGCCTGGTACCTGATGTTCTGGGGCTTTTCCCGATAACGCCAGCACGCGAGGGCGCGCCAAGTGAGAACCAAACCCGCACTGACCGACGATGACGTGTTAGCCATGGCCGCCGCCGCCGAGGCGCACGCGAAGCATCACAACTGGAACGTGACCATCGCCATCGTCGATGACGGCGGGCATCTGCTGCATCTGCATCGGCTGGAAGGAGCGGGCGCGAGCACGGTCGAAATGGCGACGGGCAAGGCGCGCACGGCCGTGCTCGGCCGCCGTGAGACGAAGGTCTACGAAGACACCATCAAGCAGGGGCGCACCGCGTTCCTCTCCGCGCCGATGACCGCGATGCTCGAAGGCGGCGTGCCGATTTTCGTCGGCACGGATATCGTCGGGGCGGTCGGCGTCTCGGGCGTGAAGTCGGATCAGGACGCGCAGATTGCGCGCGCGGGTATCGCGGCGTTGGGGATCGAGAACGTCTGAATTCACGGCTGATCGCAGATGGAAAAACGGCGCGCTCTCGCGAGAGAGCGCGCCGTTTGTTCGAGCGTTCGCGTGCGGCAAAAAAACGGCTTCGCTGGCTACCGACGACTGGCTGATGTTTGCACGAAGGGGTCTGAATTCTCGCGTGCAAGTCGTCCTTGCTGGCTAAGGCCAAACACCTCTTGGCGAGGTGGTCCCCACAATACCCGGTACGTCCTGCTGTTCTTTCGCGCTACTTCGTCAGGATGAGCTTGCCCAGACGCGTCGCGCGCAATTGGTACGTTTCCCCGTTATGCACGATGGCGACATGGCTGCGGCCTTGCAGCAGCGCGTCGCTGCGCAGCGACCGTTCGCCGTTGGCATCGTTCGCCGACACGCGCTCCGTGGCTTCTGCCGGAGCCTTCGGGCGAGTGATGGCCGCGTCGCGAGCAAGCGGGCGGCGCAGCCTGAGCGTGGTGGATCGCGGCGTGTCGGTCATGTTCGTGTGTCGGTCGGAAAGTGCCGTCGTTGATTTGTTGGATCCATAGTAAATGATAACTATTCCTATTTGCAACTAAGGCTTTCCGATGAGAACGCGGCTTCCGATAGCCGCGCTTCATCCGTCGCGCGTCAGTGCAGCGGACTCTCGCCCGTGCGCCCGTGCGCGTACTGGCGAATGAGCCGCACGGTGTCGATATCCGACTCGCGATACGCCGATTTCACGATCTCCTGCGTCTGCCGTTCGTCGGGCGTGGAGTTCTCGCTCTCGGGCAGCGTCGTGCTGTAGGTGAAGCGCAGGAAGAGCTGCATGGCGTCGGGCTGCTCGATAGCCATCGTGAGCGAGCCGCCGACGTGCTCCGCAGTCGGCAGGATGTCGTAGCGCACGCTGTTGTGCGGATCGAGCGTCACGCGGTCTCGCACCACGGCCTGACCGTAGTGCAGCTCGCGCTCCATCACATCGCCTTCGCGGAAGAGGATTGCGCAACTATCGAGGCCCAGCACGAAAAGCTGCGGCTGCTCCGCGCGCAGCACGAGGCCTTCCCACAGTTGCTCGCGCGTCAGCGAGTCGACGAGCGGGTTCGTCGGATCGTTAATCTGGATCAGGTGTTCGAAATTCAAGACGACGTTTCCTTGGACGTTCGTGACGCCCGGTCACACCGGTTCGGCGGGAACGAGCCCCGAGTCGATGCGAATGGCACCGACGAGAACCTTGTGCATCGGGCAGGCATTGGCAATTTGCAAGAGACGTTCCCGTTGCGTTTCGTCGAGCGGGCCGTTGAGCGAGATGCGGCGGACGATCACGGTGCCCTCCGCCGTGGTGTTCATCGACAGCTCGACGCGCAGCGACGTGAGCGGCCAGCCCTTGCGCTTCGCGTACATGCGCAGCGTGATGGACGTGCATGCGCCGAGGCTCGACAGGAGGAGCGACGAAGGCTGCGGCGCCGAATCCGCGCCGCCGAGACTGGCCGGCTCGTCGGCGAACCACGTATGGGTGCCGTCTTCGAGGCGGGTTTCGTAATCGGCGCTGCCGATGGTGGCGGTCACGACGGGAGCGGACATGCGCGTTTCCTCGGATTTATCGATGACGGGCGGACAGCGTGACGACAGACGAGCGCGAAAAAACGGCGCCGGCCGAACGGTCATTGTGACGCAATGTACCCGTTCTTGCCGCGCCGTCGCGCATTATTTCAACACTACGATACGCCCGCTCAGTGCGCGATCGCGCCCATGCGGCCCGCCTGAAAGTCGATCACGGCCTGGCGAATCTCGTCTTCCGTGTTCATCACGAACGGGCCGTAGCGCACGACCGGCTCCTTCAGCGGCACGCCGCCGAACAGCAGCACTTCGGCGGGCTCGTCTCCTGCGGCGAGCGTGAGCGTATCGGCATCGTCGCGGAAGATGATCATCTGCTGCGCGCGCACCGGCTGGCGCTGCGGACCGTACAGCGCGGTGCCCGAGAGGCCGTACGCGAACACGCGGAAATCGGGCGGCACGCGATGCTCGATGGTGGCGCCCGGTTGCAGCGAGAAGTGCTGGTACAGGATGGGCGTGCGCGTTTCGATCGCGGCCTTCACGCCGAGCGCTTCGCCCGCGATCACCTTCACGCGCACCTTGCCGTCCTCGCTCGTCGCCACGGGAATGCGCTCGGACGGGATCTCCTGATAATGCGGCGCGATCATCTTGTCGCGTTTCGGCAGGTTCACCCACAGTTGCAGGCCGTGCACGCGGCCGCCGCGCTCAGTGAACGCTTCGCCCGGCATTTCGCTATGCACGACGCCCGCGCCGGCGGTCATCCATTGCACGTCGCCCGGACGCAGCGTGCCGGAATGCCCGGCCGAATCCTTGTGGCCGAACTCGCCTTCGAGCATGTACGTCACCGTTTCGAAGCCGCGATGCGGGTGATCCGGCGCGCCTTTCGCCTCGCCGGGCGCGTAGTCGACCGGGCCCATCTCGTCGAGCAGCAGGAACGGATCGAAGTCCATCAGGAGGCGCGTCGGAAACGGGCGGTGCACGACGAATCCGCCGCCTTCGACGGTGCGCATGGCGGGAATGATGCTCGAAATGGTGCGGCTCATAATGTTTTGCCTCGCTTCGCCATTAGGGGAATAGCGATAAATGTGAAACACGAAGCTATTATATGAGCCGTATTTGTGGGTAAAAGACGCCGCAGCGCAATGGATTGTCCTGCTGCGATAAACAAACCGGCCTCGCGCCGGCGACAACAGCCAGAGCCGCACACGCCATGACATCCGACTCGCACGATCTCAACGATCTGATGTACTTCTCGCACGTCGTCGAACACGGCGGTTTTTCCGCGGCCGAGCGCGTGCTGGGCATTTCGAAGTCGCGGCTGTCGCGGCGCGTGTCGGAACTGGAGGCATCGCTCGGCGTGCGGCTCTTGCAGCGTTCCACGCGCAAGCTCGCGCTCACCGAAGCAGGACAACTGTTCTACCAGCACTGCCAGGCGATGCTCGCCGAGGCGCAGGCCGCCGTCAATGTGGTGCAGAGCCTGCGCGATTCGCCGCGCGGCACCGTGCGCGTGAGCGTGCCCGTGACCATCGCGCAGACCTTCCTCGCGGCCGTCATGCCCGACTTCATGCATCGCTACCCGGAAGTGCGCGTCGTGTTGCGCGTGACGAACCGCGTCGTGGATCTCTTCGAGGACGCCATCGACGTCGCGCTGCGCGTGCGCTCCGAGCCGCCCGCGAGCTCGAACGTCGTTGCGCGGCCGCTGTGGCGCACGCAGCAGATGCTGGTTGCCGCGCCCTCGCTGCTCAAGCCCAATGCGCCGCCGATGAGCGTCGCGGACCTCGCGCAATACGACACGCTCGACATGCCATCGGCGGACGGGCGGCACGTGTATCGCCTCATCGCGCCCGACGGCACGCGTCACGAGTTCGAGCACGAACCGCGGCTCGTGACGGCCGACCTCTCGATGATTCGCGAAGCCGTCATGCGCGGCGTCGGCATCGCGGCGTTGCCCGAGATGATGTACGGCGCGCCGCTTAGAAGCGGGCAGCTCTCGCCCGTGATGCCCGGCTGGACCTTTCCGACGCCGCAGCTCTACGCCGTGTTCCTGTCGCGGCAGGGCATGGTCCCGGCTATTCGCGCGTTCGTCGATTTTCTCGTCGAATGCATCGACGACGGCAAGCGCTTTCCCGGCGAATGTCCGGTCATCGAGCCTGCCGAGCAGGAGACGGTTTAGCATCGCTTCAGACATTGAAGCACGCGTTTGCGATGCAGAGATTCAATCGCGCGGAATCTTGTACGGCAAAATCGGCGGCGTTATATTGAGGTCTCTTTCGCTAAGGAGCTTCTTATGCGAAAACTGACGGCTACTCTGATAGTTAGCCTGATAGGGCTGATCGCGCTGTCCGTGTCGACCACGGCTGCCGCATGTGACGGTTCTGGCGGCTCAGGGTATTCGAGCCCGAAGTAATCGTCTCGCCCGAATGCGCCGAGTGCGCAAGAAAAAAGGCCTTCATCCGACGATGAAGGCCTTTTGCTTTGTCGCGCGTTGCCGGCCGCTTACTTGGCGCTTTTCGGCTGCGTCACGAAACCGATCTTCGACAAGCCGCCCGCCTGCGCGGCGGACATCACATCGGCGACGCGCTCATACGGCACCTTGCGATCCGCGCGCAAGTGCAGTTCCGGCTGCGGCGTTTCTTTCGACGCCTGCGCGATACGCGCGTCGAGCGCTGCGTCGTCGATCTTCTGGTCGTTCCAGAGAATCGTGCCGTCGGCCTGAATCGCGACGTCCACATGCGCGGGCTTTTCGTCCTGCGGCTGGCTGCTCGCGTGCGGCAAGTCGATCTTGACCGCGTGATGCATCGCGGGAATGGTCACCAGAAAAATGATGAGGAGAACGAGCATGACGTCGACGAGCGGCGTCATGTTGATCTCGCTCATCATGCCGTCGTCTTCGTCGCCGGCGAAAGGGCTCATGGCCATGCGAACCTCCGCTTAGCTTGCGCGCGTCGCAAGACGCAGGCTGTCGGATTGCCCAGTCGTCGCGCGCTTGGTCGACGACAGCTTCGAGCCCGTGACGAAGAACGCGTGGAGGCCGTGCGCGAAGCGGTTCAGCTTGGTCACGATGCTCTTGTTCGCGCGGGTGAGGGCGTTGTAGCCGAGCACCGCCGGGATCGCGACGAAGAGGCCGAACGCGGTCATGATGAGCGATTCGCCGACCGGGCCGGCGACCTGATCGATCGACGTTTGCCCCGTCGCGCCGATGGTCAGGAGCGCGTGATAAATGCCCCACACCGTGCCGAACAGTCCGACGAACGGCGACGTGCTGCCGATCGACGCCAGCACCGCGAGCCCCGCCTGCATGCGGCCGACGCTTTCGTCCATCACGTCCTTCAGGCAGCGCGTGATCCAGTCGGAGACATCCATGCGATCGTGCAGATGCGGCTGCGTCTGGTGGTGGTGGTCCGCCGCTTCCTGGCCGGCGAGCGCGAGCGCGAGGAACGGGTTGTCCGCTGCGCTCGACGACTGCGCGCCCAGCTTCTGGATGCCGTCGTTGAAATCGTCCGAGTGCCAGAACGCCTGCTCCGCGTTCTTCGTCAGGCGCTTGAGCCGCACGACGTTCCACGCCTTCACGACGATCACCGTCCAGGAGAGCACCGACATGATGACGAGCGCGAGCGCGATGCCGCGCGTCACGAAATCGCCCTGCGCCCAGACGTGCGCAATTCCGTAGTTTTGCATTGCTGTTTCCTTGTTTCGAAAAAACCGGTCAGTCGTTCAGGCTGAAGACGAACGGGACGGTGGCCGTGGCGCGGATCGCCTCGCCGTTCTCCTTGTAGGGCGTGCACGCGCTGGAACGAACGGCGTCGAGCGCGGCGTCGTCGAGGCGCGAGGAGCCGCTGCTTTTTTGCAGCGTCACGTTTTCGATCTTGCCCGACAGGCCGACGGTCAGCTTGACCAGCGCCGTACCCGTCTCGCCCCGGCGGCGCGACATGGCAGGATAGTCCGGCTGCGCGATATTGCACGACAGGCGCGCGACGTTCTTCGGCGCGGCGAGGTCCATCGTCGGCTTTCCGATGGCGGGCGCGGCGGGCGCGGCCGGCGCCGGTGCGGCCGGCGCGGGGGCGGGCGGCGGCGGAGCGGGAGGAGCCGGCGGCGTGGGCTCGGGCGCGGGCGCCGCAATCGGCGACGGCGCCGGCGTGACCGGCATCGGCGCGGGCTTCGGCTCGGCTTTAGGCTTGATCTTCGGCTGCGGAACGGGTTTCGGCGGCTGCGGAACGGGTTTGGGCGGCTGGGGCGTCGGCGGGGACTGGACGGCGACCGGCTGGGGCGCGGGCTGCGGCGTCTCGCTAATCAGCTGCGCGGTGATCGCCTTGGCTTCGACGGGGCGCGGCGGCGCTTCATGCCGCATCGTCAGCGCGACGCCGAGGAGCGCCGCATGAATCGCAAGCACCAGCGAGCACGCGGCGACCACGCGGGGATTGATGCGCGATGACGGCGCAAGCGAAAAGTCGGCAGGAGACGTGGTCGGGGACTGCATTCTTAGGCGTTATTCGAGAGTCTGCTTGCCTGACGGCTCCTGACACTGACATCGCGAACATAAGCTGGCCCGTAGACGAAGGGCAAAGTCATCGACGAAATATCAGCAGCGAAATGAACAGCGTAGCCACGAAACCGATCAGCAATTCCATCGTTCTCTCCGGCGCGGACCGAACGGCTTGCAGAAGGTACTCCGGTTGACTACCGGCGCGGAAGGACCGAATGGCGCAAGTGTCAGGCCGCCTGGCGTTCGTAGAACGTGACCGGCGCTGCCTGCACGCCGCAGTGCGAGGCGCAGACGCCGCTTTGCGCCATTACATCGCGCACGCTCTCTTCGCATTTCCCGCAGCACATGGCGACGCCGAGATCGAACTGGAGCTCGTCGAACGTATCGACGCCCTCCGCGATGGCGGCGCGAATCTTTCTGTCGGACACTGACTTGCAGACACAGACGATCATGATGGTTCGCGATAGCTTCCGTTAATGCGAATTATTATCATTCAGTGTCGCGTGCTTGGCAAGCGAGGAGCGACGATTTTTGTAACCGCGTGCGTGAGCCAGCCGGATTTTCTGGCGGAGCCTTGCGGGGCGGGGCGGTGCAGCCACCTGCGACGGCGAGGCGAGGGAAGAACCCCTCGCGCGGTGTGGTGATTAAGCGGTCGGAATATCGACGTGCCGCACATTCGCCTGAATTTGCAGCAACGAGGCGGCGAGTTGCCGCTGCGGTTCGCCGTCGGCAGTGGAATAGAAAAGCGGGGTCGCTGCGACCGACGCATCGGCGTTGCGGAGTCCGCTCGCGTCGAGCAGACGTTCGAGTTGCCGCGCGACCGCGACGCTCGTATCGACGATATGCAGCCGCTCGCCCGCGATCTCTCGAATGGCGCGGTCGAGAAAAGGGTAGTGCGTGCAGCCGAGCACGAGGGTGTCGGCGCCCGCGTCGAGCATCGGTCTGAGATAGCTTTCGAGCAGCGCCATGAGTTCGGGCGATGACGTGTCGCACCGCTCCACCGCCTGCACCAGCCCGTGCCCCGGCTGGCAGATGAAGCGGCAATTGCCGGCATAGCGGTCAAGAAGCGACTGAAAGCGCGCGCTTCGCAGCGTCGCCTGCGTGGCGAGCACGCCGACCACGCCGGTTTTTGACACCGCCGCGGCCGGCTTCACGCCGGGCTCGACACCGACGAGCGGAATCGAGAGCCGCTCGCGGACGTGCGCGATGGATCGCGCGGTCGCCGTGTTGCATGCGACGACGAGCGCCTTCACGCCCTGTCCGACGAGCCATTCGCCGATGGCCGTGGTGCGCCCGGTGATGAACGCGTCGTCCCGCTCGCCGTAGGGCGCGTGCAGCGAATCCGCCACGTAGATCAGCCGCTCGTGCGGCAGCAGCGCGCGCACCGCGCGCAACACGGACAGACCGCCCAGACCGGAATCGAAGATGCCGACGGGTGCGTCTGCGCCGGCCGGCGCGCGCGCGTTCGTGGCGAGGGAGGATGCGACGACAGCGGACATCGGTTAATACGGCTAATACGGCTTATTGCTCGCCCATCATGCTCTGCTGATAGTTCTGGATGCCGACCTTGTCGATCAGATCCAGTTGCGTTTCGAGCCAGTCGATATGCTCTTCGGTGTCGTTCAGAATCTTGTCGAAGATATCGCGCGAAACGTAGTCCCGCACGGACTCGCAATACGCGATAGCTTCCTTGCAGGTGGACTGCGAGATCTGTTCGAGCTTCAGATCGCACTCGATGATTTCCTTGGTCTCTTCGCCGATCAGGAGCTTGTGCAGGTCCTGCAGGTTCGGCAAGCCGTCGAGCATGAACACGCGCTGGATCAGCCAGTCGGCGTGCTTCATCTCGCCGATGGACTCGTCGTATTCGTGCTTGTTCAGTTGCTCGAGGCCCCAGTGCTTGTACATCCGGGCGTGGAGGAAGTATTGATTGATCGCGGTCAGCTCGTTCTTCAGCTGCGCGTTCAGATATTCGATGACTTTCGCGTCGCCTTTCATAGGTGTCCTTGTGCCGGGCGTGTGAGCATGGGGGAAAGATAAACCTTGTGACTGGGGCCTGCCAAGGTTGAGAGGGAATTTTTTGTCGCGGTCGACATGGAGAATGGAACGCTCTATCGGCGAATGCGGCTTGCAAAGAAAAGCCGGGCGCGCGGCCCGGCTTTCCGGCCGCGCCGCGCAGGTCGTGCGCGACGCGGTCCGCGTCTCGTGCTTACGCCGTCGCGACCGGAATCTTGCCGATCTTCGCCTGCCATTCGGCGGGGCCGGTCTTGTGGACCGACGTTCCGTTCGAATCGACCGCGACCGTCACCGGCATGTCCTTCACGTCGAACTCGTAGATGGCTTCCATGCCGAGGTCTTCGAACGCGAGCACCTTGGCCTCGCGGATCGCCTTCGACACGAGATACGCCGCGCCGCCGACCGCCATCAGATACGCGGCCTTGTGCTTCTTAATCGCCTCGATGGCGACCGGACCGCGCTCGGCCTTGCCGATCATCGAGATGAGGCCGGTCTGGGCGAGCATCATTTCCGTGAACTTGTCCATGCGCGTGGCCGTCGTCGGGCCTGCCGGGCCGACCGCTTCGTCGCGCACCGGATCGACCGGGCCGACGTAGTAGATCACGCGGTTCGTGAAATCGACCGGCAGCTTCTCGCCCTTCGCGAGCATGTCGGCGATGCGCTTGTGCGCGGCGTCGCGGCCCGTCAGCATCTTGCCCGAGAGCAAGAGCGTCTGGCCCGGCTTCCACGACGCGACTTCTTCCGGCGTCAGCGTGTTGAGGTCGACGCGCTTGCTCGTCTCCGTGTTCGGCTGCCACGTGACCTTCGGCCATGCGTCGAGCGGCGGGGCGTCGAGCTTGGCTGCGCCCGAGCCGTCGAGCGTGAAGTGCGCGTGGCGCGTCGCCGCGCAGTTCGGGATGATCGCGATGGGCTTGCTCGCCGCGTGCGTCGGCGCGGCCATGATCTTGACGTCGAGCACGGTCGACAAGCCGCCGAGACCCTGCGCGCCGATACCGAGCGCGTTCACCTTCTCATGCAGTTCGACGCGCAGTTCTTCGATCCAGTCCTGCGGCCCGCGCGCGATGATGTCCTGAATGTCGATGGGGTCCATCAGCGATTCCTTCGCCATCACCATCGCCTTTTCCGCCGTGCCGCCGATGCCGATGCCGAGCATGCCCGGCGGGCACCAGCCGGCGCCCATCGTCGGCACGGTCTTGAGCACCCAGTCGACGATCGAATCCGACGGATTGAGCATCGCGAATTTCGACTTGTTCTCCGAGCCGCCGCCCTTCGCCGCGACCTGAACGTCGACCTTGTCGCCCGGCACGATCTCGTAGTGGATCACGGCCGGCGTGTTGTCCTTCGTGTTCTTGCGCGCGCCTTCGGGCGGGCTCACGATCGACGCGCGCAGCACGTTGTCCGGATTCAGATAGCCGCGGCGCACGCCTTCGTTGATCATGTCGGTGACCGACATCGTCGCGCCGTCCCATCGCACGTCCATGCCCACCTTCACGAACACCGTGACGATGCCCGTGTCCTGACAGATCGGGCGCTTGCCTTCGGCGCACATGCGGCTGTTGGTCAGGATCTGCGCGATGGCGTCCTTCGCGGCGGGGCTTTGCTCCAGCTCATAGGCGCGGCCGAGCGCCTGAATATAGTCGAGCGGATGGTAGTAGCTGATGTACTGCAGAGAATCGGCGATGCTCTGGATCAGGTCTTCTTGCTTGATGACGGTCATGGCTTGGGCTCTGGGGACGAAAGACTGCGTGCGTTCTGTTCGACGCTCTATTCGACTGCGCTGCGGGCTATCGCGCTTCGGGGCGACGCGTTGATGTTCGTTGGGGCGACGCTGTGAAAATGCCGCGGATGCGTATGCGTGGTCAACCGGTCGACATAGGCCATGACGAGCGCGGACACGAGAAACGCCACGTGAATCACGACTTGCCACAGCACCGTATGGAACGTGTGCTGATCCGGATTGATGAAGGTCTTCAGCAGATGAATCGACGAGATGCTGATGAGCGCCATCGAGAGCTTCACTTTCAGCACGCCCGCGTTGACGTGATCGAGCCACTCGGGTTCGTCGGGATGGCCTTCCACGCCGAGACGCGACACGAACGTTTCGTATCCGCCGACGATCACCATGATGAGCAGGTTCGAGATCATCACCACGTCGATCAGGCCGAGCACGACCAGCATGACGTTGGTTTCGTCGAGCGTCATTGCGTGCGTGACGAGGTGCCAGACTTCCTTCAGGAACAGGACGACGTAGACGCCCTGCGCGATGATGAGTCCGAGATAGAGCGGCACCTGAAGCCAGCGGCTCATGAAGATGAATCTGGGCAGCGCCTTCATCGGGCCGGGGCGAGCGGGCGAGTCGGGGAAGTGCTTCTGAGCGGACATGGGCGGCGTGTCGGTCGGGCGGCGGATATCGAAGTGCTGGGAACGTGAAACGGGCGGTTCGTGGCCCGTCCGGGAAAGACCGGTATTGTAGCGTGTCGCCGCGCGGGCCTGCGGGAACGCAGCGGCAAGCACTGTTGTGCCAATCGGATGGAATGCGCGCCTACGTGCCACCAACGTGCCGCTACACGTTGCTTTCGCGGCTCCCACGCTCGTCACGCGCCACGGGCGCGCGGCGCTTCAGGCTTGCGAGGACGATGCCCGCCATCACGCACGCGAGCGCGACGCCATGCGCGAGCGTCGGCCGCTCGCCGAGGAACGCGATGCCGTAGAGCGCCGCCGCGATCGGCAGGACAGCGGAGAAGACGCCCGCGAGGCTGCCGGCGACGTGTCGGATGCCTTTCATCCAGAGCCAGAAGGAGAAGACGCTCGCCGAAAGCGCATACCATCCGACGAGCGCCCACGTGATTCCGTCGACGCCGCGCCAGTCGAACGCGAGCGCGGTCGGCAGGCCGAGCGGCAGCATCAGCAGAAAGCCTAAGCCGTGCGTGTACGCGCAGATGTCGATGGCGGGCAGCGTCTGCGTCAGCCGCCGCGAAAGGATCACGTACAGCGATTCGCAGCAGACCGCGCCGACCACCATCAGATTGCCCGCGAGCGAGCCGCCGCTGTGATCGCCGCCGCCGCTCTGGGCGACGTTGATGACGACGACGCCCACGACCGCCAGCGCGATGGAAGCGAACGCTCGTCCGCCCGGCTTCTCCCTGAGAAAGAGCCACGCGAACAGCGCGACGACGGCGGGCATGGTGCTCGTGATGACGCCCGCCGCGACCGCGCTCGTGCGCGCGACGCCGTTGAGCATCAGCAGCGTAAAGCCGAACGTGCCGAAGAGCGCCTGCAGAAAGAGGTTGATCCACTCGGCGCGCGCCACGCGCTTCATCTTCGACGGACGCAACAGCGGCCACAGCACCGCCAGCGCGATGACGAAGCGCAGCAGCGCGAAGAGCGGCACCGGCACGGACGCGACGATCGACTTGCCGATGCCGACGTTGCTTCCGACGAGCAGCATCGACGCGATGAGATAGAGGGCGTAGCGATTCAAGCTGTGATTTCGGCGTCGAGCGCACGACAAGCGCGCGGCGAGTTCAGTTAGGATTGTGGGGACGCATTGTAGAAGCCGCGCCGACTCCGTGTATACCCCGTGCCGCAGCCGTCGGCCGCGTAAGAAGCGGGTAAGTTGCGCGGCATATCTTGATCTTCATGCAGGCTGCAATGAGTCGGCAAGCGCGTTTCGCAAACGAAGCGCGCTGGCAAGGTTGCAAGTGGCCGGCAATCCGCGAGACGGCGGAGCCGGTCGACAGGAGACAGGGTTCGGCGAAAACGCCCGTGCGCGTGACGCTTTCGAACCTCAATAACATGCGGCGTGCCCGCCTTAAGCGTCGAGCGCGCCGCCGGCTTTTGGAATCACCATCGGAGGGGTTGTCGATGTCTGCGATCGAATCGGTTCTTCAGGAAAAACGTGTGTTTCCGCCGTCAGCCAAGGCTTCGTCCGGCGCGGCGATTTCGGGCATGGACGCGTACAAGGCGCTCGTCGCCGAAGCGGAGCGCGACTACGAAGGCTTCTGGGCGCGGCTCGCGCGGGAAACGCTCTCATGGCGCAAGCCGTTCTCGAACGTGCTCGACGAAAGCAACGCGCCGTTCTATACGTGGTTCGCGGATGGCGAGCTAAACGCATCGTATAACTGTCTCGACCGGCACGTCGAAGCGGGGCGCGGCAACGAGAACGCGATTATCTTCGAAGCCGACGACGGCACCGTGACCAACGTCACGTATCAGGATCTGCTCGAACGCGTGTGCCGCCTCGCCAACGCGCTCAAGAAGCGCGGCGTGAAGAAGGGCGACCGCGTCGTGATCTATCTGCCGATGTCCGTTGAGGGCGTCGTCGCGATGCAGGCGTGCGCGCGCATCGGCGCGACGCATTCGGTCGTGTTCGGCGGCTTCTCGTCGAAGTCGCTGAACGAGCGGCTCGTCGATGTCGGCGCGGTCGCGCTCATCACCGCCGACGAGCAGATGCGCGGCGGCAAGGCGCTGCCGCTCAAGAGCATCGCCGACGAAGCGCTCGCGGCCGGCGGCTGCGACGCGGTGAAGGACGTCATCGTGTATCGGCGCACGGGCGGCAAGATCGCGTGGAACGAAGGGCGCGACGTGTGGCTGCATGAGATCGTCGAGAACGAAGCGGCGCAGTGCGAGCCCGAGTGGGTGAGCGCGGAACATCCGCTCTTCATCCTGTACACGTCCGGCTCGACGGGCAAGCCGAAGGGCGTGCAGCACAGTACGGCGGGCATTCTGCTGTGGGCCGCGCAGACGATGAAGTGGACCTTCGACATGAAGCCCGGCGACATCTTCTGGTGCACCGCCGACATCGGCTGGATCACGGGACACAGCTATATCGCGTACGGGCCGCTCGCCATCGGCGCAACGCAGATCATGTTCGAAGGCGTGCCGACGTACCCGAACGCGGGCCGCTTCTGGGACATGATTCAGCGTCACAAGGTCACCATCTTTTATACCGCGCCGACGGCCATCCGCTCGCTCATCAAGGCGTCGGAAGCAGACGCGAAGGTGCATCCGAAGAGCTACGATCTCTCGACGCTGCGCATTCTCGGCACGGTCGGCGAGCCGATCAATCCGGAAGCGTGGATGTGGTACCACGAGAACGTCGGCGGCGCGCAGTGTCCGATTGTCGATACATGGTGGCAGACGGAAACGGGCGGCCACATGATCACGCCGCTGCCGGGCGCCACGCCGCTCGTGCCGGGATCGTGCACGCTGCCGCTGCCGGGCATCATGGCCGCGATCGTCGATGAAACCGGCCAGGACGTGCCGAACGGGCAGGGCGGCATTCTGGTCGTGAAGCGCCCGTGGCCGTCGATGCTGCGCAACGTCTGGGGCGATCCGAACCGCTACAAGACGAGCTACTTCCCGGAAGAACTCGGTGGCAAGCTGTATCTCGCCGGCGACGGCGCGGTCCGCGACAAGGAGACCGGCTACTTCACGATCATGGGCCGCATCGACGACGTGCTCAACGTGTCCGGTCATCGTCTGGGCACGATGGAGATCGAGTCGGCGCTGGTCGCGAATCCGATGGTCGCGGAAGCGGCCGTGGTCGGACGTCCCGACGACACGACTGGCGAAGCCGTGGTCGCGTTCGTCGTGCTCAAGCGCGCGCGTCCGGAAGGCGACGAAGCGAAGCAGGTCGCCAACGAGCTGCGCGCGTGGGTCGCGAAGGAGATCGGGCCGATCGCGAAGCCGAAGGACATCCGCTTCGGCGAGAATTTGCCGAAGACGCGCTCGGGCAAGATCATGCGGCGTCTCTTGCGCTCGCTCGCGAAGGGCGAGGAGATCACGCAGGACGTGTCCACGCTCGAGAATCCCGCGATTCTCGATCAACTGGGCGAAGCACGCTGAGCCTGCCGCAAGCGACCGCCGCCCGATAAGCGGCGGTCGATCCCGATTGCCGATGCCACGCGGTTTTGGTACATAACCGCATGGTCACGCCCGCCGATCCGCTCAATCCCACGCTTGCCCCGCCGCCGCGCGTCCCGGCGGCCGCGGCGCGCGCGCATCGCGCGTACTGGCGCTTCAATGTCGCGCTGATCGCGGTGCTGCTGGCCGTCGGATTCGTCGTGTCGTTCTGCGTGCCGCTTTTCGCGGAGCGTCTGCAGCACGTGCGCATCGCCGGGTTTCCGCTGCCGTTCTTCTTCGGCGCGCAGGGCGCGATTCTCGTTTACGTGACGCTGATCGCCGTCTATATCGTGCTGATGCAACTCGCCGATGCGCGGCTCGCGCGCGCCGTCGAAGAAGCCAGCGCGCACGACGGCGAGCAGGACGACGCCCCGCGATGAAGCTCACCAACCGGCTCATCGTCACCTACGCGCTCTATACGCTCGGCTTTCTGCTGTTCATCTTCGTGATGGAGCGTATCGAGCGCACGGTCGGCGCGGGCATGTGGGTCGGCTATGTGTTCCTGTTCGTGCCGATTGCCGTGTATGCGGTCATCGGCCTGCTCTCGCGCACGTCCGATCTCGTCGAATACTATGTGGCCGGACGGCGCGTGCCATCCGCGTTCAACGGCATGGCGACGGCGGCGGACTGGCTGTCGGCGGCTTCGTTCATCGGACTGGCCGGCTCCATCTATGCGAGCGGCTACGACGGCCTCGCCTACATGATGGGCTGGACCGGCGGCTATTGCCTCGTGGCGTTCCTGCTCGCGCCGTACGTGCGCAAGCTCGCGCGCTACACGATTCCCGATTTTCTCGGCACGCGCTTCTCGAGCAACCTCGTGCGCGGACTCGCCGCCATCGCCGCGATCCTGTGCTCGTTCGTCTATCTGGTCGCGCAGATTCAGGGCATCGGGCTGATCGCGTCGCGCTTCATCGGCATCGAGTTTTCTATCGGCATCTTCTGCGGGCTCGCGGGCATTCTCGTGTGCTCGTTTCTGGGCGGCATGCGCGCGGTGACGTGGACGCAGGTGGCGCAATACATCATCCTGATCAGCGCGATGCTGATTCCCGTCTCGATGATCGCGCATCGCGACGGGCTCGGCTGGTTTCCGCAGTTCAACTATGGCCGCGTGATGGAACGCGTCGAGACGCTCGAACGCGCGCTCGCCGTGTCGCCCGACGAAGCGCGCGCCCGCGCGGATCTCGCGCGTCAGGCGGCGCGCGCGCAGGAACGTATCGATGCGCTGCCGCGATCGTTCTTCGACGAGCACGCGCGGCTCGTCGCCGAAATCGCCGATCTGCGCCGGCACAACGGCCCGCTGCGGGAGATCAGCGAACGCGAGCGCGAACTCGCGTCGTTTCCACGCGATCCCGCCGATGCGCAGGCGAAGTGGTCGCGCGAACGCGATGCGCTGAGCGAGCGCGTTGTCGCCCCCGTGCCGCTGACCGATGCGTTCGCGTCTTCGTCCGGCACGGCGGAGCAGGGCAGCGCGCGGGCGCACCGGCTGAACTTTCTTTCGCTCATCCTGTGCTTGTCGATCGGCACGGCGAGCTTGCCGCACATTCTCACGCGCTATAACACGACTACGTCCGTGGCATCGGCGCGGCGCTCGGTCGGCTGGACGCTCTTTTTCGTCGCGCTGTTCTATCTGACCGTGCCGGTGCTTGCCGTGCTGATCAAGCATGAGATTCTGACGGGGCTCGTCGGACATCGCTTCGCGGAGCTGCCGCAATGGGTGACGCAGTGGCGGCACATCGAGCCGTACCTGATCCGTATCGGCGATATCAACGGCGATGGCGTCGTGCGCTGGGCCGGCATTCAGATGCAGCCGGACATGGTGGTGCTCGCCGCGCCCGAGATCGCGGACTTGCCTTACGTGATGTCCGGACTGATTGCGGCGGGCGCGCTGGCCGCAGCGCTTTCGACGGCGGATGGCCTGCTGCTCACGATCGCGAACGCGCTGTCGCACGACGTGTATTACTGCATGGTGGACCGCCGCGCGACGAGCCAGCGGCGCGTCACGATTTCGAAAATACTGCTGCTCGGTGTTGCGCTGCTTGCGTCGTACGTCGCGTCGCTGAATGCGGGCAACATCCTGTTTCTCGTGGGCGCGGCGTTTTCGCTGGCGGCGTCGAGTCTTTTTCCGGCGCTGGTGCTCGGCGTGTTCTGGAAGCGCACGACGCAGCGGGGCGTCGTCGCGGGGATGATCGCGGGGCTGATCGTGTGCGTGTACTACATCGTGTCGACGTATCCGTTCTTCACGCACCTGACGGGCTTCGACGGGCCGCGCTGGTTCGGCATCGAGCCGATCAGCTCGGGCGTGTTCGGCGTGCCGGCCGGCTTCGCGGTGGCGATTGCGGTGAGTCTCTTCGACCGCAAGCCGGATGAGTACACGCGCGCGCTCGTCGACTACATTCGTCACCCGTAGGGGCTAGGCGGGCGGCGGGAACTTGGTATAATCGCAGTCTTCCGGAGAGATGGATGAGTGGTTTAAGTCGCACGCCTGGAAAGCGTGTATAGGGTAAAACCTATCGGGGGTTCGAATCCCCCTCTCTCCGCCAGAACGATTCCCGAATCCCGCATAGCTCATCGGCTTGCGGGATTTTTGTTTTTGTCGATGCTGGGCAAGGGCGTATCGGCCTCGCAAGCATGGTTGCAACGGTCCCGGCACAAAAGAACAGCCCTGGTCATGGAGCGACGCATACGCGCCTCCAGCATCAACGGCACTCCTAACCACCACTGCAACTATTCATCAAAATCCGCCCCGTTTTGTCCCAACGAGTCAACTCTCCAGAGTGCCCGGCGTTTAAGCCCCGGCAGCCATCGTCGCGTGCTGTCGCTGACCGGCGAGCCGCCGGCACTTCCGTAGCTAACTCGCAAAGGACACAAACATGAGCATCTTCGGTGACATCGTAGGCAAGATCTTCCACAAGGCGAAACCCGCCGACCCGGCACCGGTGGCCGCGCCGGACCCCGCGCCGCAGCCAAGCGTCGAAGCAGCCGCCGCTCCCGCGCCGCTGTCCGACATCGACGTCGCCGCCGTGATGGATCAACTGGCGAGCGAGAGCAGCCAGCAGTTGAACTGGCGCGTCTCAATCGTCGACATGATGAAGCTGCTCGACGTCGACAGCAGTCTCGATCATCGCAAGCAACTCGCCACGGAACTCAAGTACAGCGGCGACATGAACGACTCGGCTGCGATGAACATCTGGCTGCACAAGCAATTGATGCAGGCGCTCGCCGCGAACGGCGGGAAGTTGCCGGCCGATCTCATCGGCTAAACCGCGCGCCACAAAGAAAGCCCGCGATCCAGCTGTTCATTGCTGGTCGCGGGCAACTTTTTGCGTTCATCGCTGGTCGCGCTGTTGCAGTAATAGAGCGTCGCAAGAGGTCGCCTGCCCGCACGTCCGCGCCTCAGATAATGCGCAAACCGTCGCGCACATGGCAGGGCGGGCGATGGCAGCGCGCCTCCTGCGACAGCGCGCAAGCTTAGCCGGGCGCGCGACCGGGGAGGATCGGACGATTCGCGCTTTCTCGTTGCAACTTCAAAGGTGATTGCGCTTGGACCGAGGACGCGCGAACTCCGCGATCGGATCGTCGGCATAAGCGGCAATCGGATCCTTGTCGAACAGTGAAGCAGTCTGCGGCGATTTCGGCCGGCCCGGCTGCGAAGGCGCACGCGACGCTGCCGCGCTCGACGCGGACGCCGCTTTCTCGCTGGCGCGCGGCCCGGCCTGCGAGCGCGTGACGGTCTCGCTTCCCAGCCACTCTTCGGTGTACTTGGCAAGTGCGGGCGTGATCAACGTCAGAACCGTGAAGGGAAGCAGCAGAGCGAAGCAGGCTTTTCGTGCGAGCATGATGTTTCTTCTTGTCGTTTTCGATTTCCAAGCGCGAACCGGTGAAAGCCGCACGACATGGAGCATGCGGCTCGATTCATCACCGATTGAATAGCGCGTTCGACGCGACGAACGCGTCGCTCAATGCGCGATGACCATCTGTTCCGGCTGGTGGTTTTCGGCGTCGAAGTGCAGCGCGGAATGGGCTGCCTGCTCCTGGACGAGGAACTCGCGCGCGGCCTGGACGCCGCGGTCGTACGACGCGCGCGTGGTGTGTTCTTCGAGTGCCGAGATGAGCGGAATCTGTTCTTCGGCGACCGAGTGCAGAAGACTCAGAATGTCGCGGCGCATCGACTCCGGGTATGAACAGAAGTGCTCAAAGCCGCCGGGGGCCGCGACGATATTGACGAGCGACGTCAAAAGACGCGCACGGTTCAGGCAGTGCTCCTTGATGTGCATGGAGTGCGACAGCGTTGCGCGGCCGTTCGCGTCGACGGAAATGTGCAGGTCTTTCATGATGCGAGCCTCAATTGTGCAGAAGAATGCGGCATTAAATCGGCTCGCCGGACAAAATACAGCAGGACTTTTCCTATTCGCGCAGTCGGCAACGATCCTTTACGTTTTCCGTCGATGAGTCAAAGATTCGGCACCCTAACGGGCGCGCAGCGACGCCGGTTCGCCGTCCGGCGTCGCTGCGCGGGCGTGGTAGAACGGCGCGCGCGTTATTGCTTCATCGTCCCGGTGGACTTGGAGCCACGCGCCGGCGGTTGCGACGTATCCGGCGACATGCCTTGCTCGCGCTTTTGCATCAGCGTGCCGCTTCCGGACGTGCCGGAAGGCGCGCCGCCCTGCGCCGCATCGTTTGCGCCGCCCGGCGAGGCGTTTTGCCCCTGCTGCTGTGTTTGCGGGCGTTGGTTCATCTGGTCGCGCGTCATTTCTTGCGCGAGTGAGGCGGTGCTGGCAAGCGCGAGGAGGGCGCCTGCTATCGCTGCGGTCGCTTTCATGGCTGTCTCCTGGTTCCAGGCGCAAGGCGCGCCTTGCAAGCGTTCTAGCATCGGCTGTGCCGCGCTCAACAGACGAAATATGCCGGTTATCTCAAAACCATCTACGATAAATATGGCGCTGCCAAACAGATGCCGATTCATTACAATTCGCGCTCCAAACGAATTTGAGCCGCCCGGATTCGATTCAATGAGCCCAATGCAACGGAGTGTTTCATGTCGGTCACACTGAACGATTTATTGGCATGGCGCGAAAGCTTGCCGGATCGCAATAGCGACGAAGCGAAAATGCTCGACGCTCTCATCGAAAAACGCGAAAAGGAATTGAGAACGCGCATCGCCGATCTGATAGCCGCTGTGAGTCAGCAGGAAAACTGGAAACTGCATCGGTGTGCGGCAACGGCGCGGCGAATCGAGCAGACTTCCACCGCGCATCTCGACGCGGTTTATGAATATTTTCGGGATCGCAATGAAGGACGCTTGCATTTCGAAGCGCCCGAGATGCTCGCCGATTCCTTCGTCGACGGTCAGGCTGGCCCCGACCGGCTGTGCACGCCCGTCGTGACAAATGGCGACGCGAACTACGCGATTCGAGCGGAAACGCCGGCCGAGCCGATCGTCAATCTCTACGGGCGCATGAAGAATCTCGAATCGCGGCTTGCCGATACCCCCGGCATCGCGTGCGGCATTCAGGGCATCCGGATCATGCGAATGGTGGCGCTGATGTCGAGAGCGCGCTCGGCGCAACTCGCCAGTTTGCGCATGAGCGGAATACAGGCCGTCTACCGGCACATGTAATGTTTTGTGCGCGCGAAACGAAAGCCCGGGTCACGCACGAATTAGCGCATGCCATGCCACGGTTTTTCATTTGCTGCATAGGTTCGATTGCAACTGAAAATCCCTCGCCTATACTGGATTTCATCAGCCGAAAGTTCGTTCGATTCTCATGGCCGCTTGTTCGTCATCCACAATAATCAGCGCGAATATTTAGAATATGCGAGCCGCATAACGCAGCCAGGGCTCATCGGGGAACATTAGAAGCGCAGCCGTAAGCCAACTATGGAGTCATCGTGAAAAGCCTGCTGAGCAGACGCGGCACATTGCTCGATAACGCGCCGTCGTTCCTTCTCCGCCAGAAGGGGAATGCTCCGGTTCGCTTCGCTGCGCAAAACAAGGTCGACGCACCGGAGTCGTCCGAAGAATCCGAACCCGCCGCGCCCTCTACCGGCACCCGCGTCACGCCGCTGCGCCCGGCCAACGCGTCGGCGCCGTTCGCCACGCACGCTTTACAGGCGGCGCAGATTGCCGAAGTCGAGTGGCTGATCCAGCAATCCACGCTCACCGTTTTCCGGACATTTCAAAGTTTCGCGTATAGTGCGAGCCTGCTTTTCTATCCGCGCGATCTCACTTACTATGCCGTGCTCTATCATGAGGACGCCGTATGGCGCGTGCTGAAAGCCGGCGATATCGACGCCGCCGAGCCCGCATTCCGTCATTTCGTCGAGCAGGCGGTGCGGCTCGCGGAAGCGGAATTGCGGCGCGCGCACTTGCAGGCGCAAAACGAGCAGTTCGCACGGCTGATTGCCGAATCGGAGGCGCAGGTCGAGCGTTCCCGCGTGGATCTGCAGCGCGGCAGTACGCAGGACCAGGAAGTTGCGCTCAGGCAACAAGAGGTGCGCAAGGATCTTGCGCAACTGGAAGCGCGGCGCGTGGCCGCTCAGGCGCAACTGAACAAGCTGCAACGGCAAATGCATCAGCTCGCCGCGACCAGCAACGAAACGGTGCCACATCTGCCATCGGGGCGTTGAGGCAGAATCTCGGGCGCGCTCGCGCCGTCAAGCGTCTTTCCGCGCGTCCTTGTCGGCGTACGGAACGCGAGTCTGCGAAATGTAGCTGCTGAGCCCGCGACCGGCGCGCGCATGCCGCTTCATTTGCTCGACGTGCGCGCGGCCCGACTCGCGGTAGGTGTAGAGATACGTCCGCCCGTCGGCGAAGCGCACGCGAATGCCGTCGCGCAGGATCTCGTATGCCGACACGCCGGAATTGCCCGCGACGTTCCGATAGGGCTGCATAAGCATTTTCTCCGCTCGTTCTCGCCGCGGGGCGGGCGGCAAGCATTTAAACAAAGCCGGTACTAAAGAATTTCCGGTTCCGGCCGATATCGTTGTTATGTGTCAGCGGCCGGGGCCAGAAGGGTGTCATGGATAAAGATCAATTGCCGTTTCTCGATTCAAACGATCCGCACTTCCAGCACGCGCGCGCGCTGAGTCTGTCCGTCGGCGCGATCCGTCGCGCGCAGGGCAAGTGCAGCCCGAACGATTTCCCCGTTGGCTCGCTCGAGTGGCATTTCGCGGTGGAAGAGTTCGCAACCGACGTCCTGCGCGTGCTCATGGGCGACGACGCGCAAGACGTCGACTTGCCGCTCGGCGAGCGTCCGCTCGACTGATTGCCGCTCGCGCGCCGTCCGGCGCGCGCTTCGCTACAGCTTGACGCCGCCGGCTTCCGGCGCGTCGACGCCGCCGGGCGGAATCGCGCCGGTGTCGGTGACGTCGTTTGTGCTCGGCGCGCTGGGGCCGCTGGAACCGCTCGACCAGTACGGCTCGCGGCCATAGTGCTGATGCACCGAGCTCGCCCAGACCGGATCGGCCATCGACGGCCACGCGTCCTTGTCGAATCCCGGCGAATTGCGCACCTGGTCCGCCGTCGCGGCGAGGCGAAAGCAGCGGTTGTCCGTGTCGAGCGTCAGCGCGCTCCACGGCACGGCCAGCAGCTTGTCGCCGATGCCGAGAAAGCCGCCGCTCGACAGCACCGCGTACGCCACGCGGCCGCTCGTCACATCCAGCATGATTTCCTTGAGCGAGCCGACGTCGTGCCCGTCGCTGCTCAGCACCGCGTTGCCATCCAGCGTGCTCGCCGCCATGACGTCGGGGCCGGGACCCGCGGCCGTCGCGGCGCCCTTGCCGATGATCTTTGCACCACCGGACGATTCCTCCATCGGTCGGATCATGATCTGCTCCTTGGCGTTTCCTTGATGTTCAGGCGTGTCTCTGGCTCACCGTTCATCGTTGCCCGGTTTGCTGCATCGATTTTGTTCGGGCTCCTCTCGACAAGCAATTCCTGCGCCCGTGCGCCCGCCGCGTTCTGCTAAGCTGCGGGCTCGTTCATCCTTCATGCCGCCCATGATCGAATTCGAGGAACTGCTCGCCGTCGCCTACAAGAAGGAACGTCTGAAGAGCCGCCGGCTCGTGAAGAGCGCGGCCTTTTCCGAGTACGCGGCGCTCGTGAAGACGCTGACGAAGGCAGCGGGCACGCAGTCCTTGAGAGAATTGGTCGATGCGCGGGGCGCCCCGCCCCCCCCACCCCCCCACCCCCTGCGCCCCCCCCCCCAGGCGCCCGTCGCATATAAAAAAAACAAGCTGC